>JACRLJ010000037.1:77553-116046 GCA_016215105.1 Candidatus Hydrogenedentota bacterium | reverse complement strand
CCGATTGAAGGAATTTGTTGGAGCGGCAAACGAATCATCTGCCCATGTTTGGAAATAATCACTAAATCGCCGTCCAGACCCGGTTCAATCACGCGCGCGCCGACCAATTTACCCGTCTTAGCCGTAAGAGTGGCTGTTTTAACACCCGATCCGCCGCGATTCTGGAAACGATAGTCCGAAACCGGCGTGCTCTTGCTGATGCGCGTCGTACAGAGCATAACCGTTGTTCTTCAGGAGAGTCTCCTCGGCGGCGAAATGGTAGATGGTGTAGTCCAGCATCCGCCCCACGATCTCCGTGAGGGCCTGCTGTCCCCTCTCTGCCACCAGCGCCTCGTGGAGGTCGTTGATCATCTGGATCAGGCGCTGGTGTTGCCGATCGATTTCGCTGATACCCACGGAGTACTTCTCATCCCACACCAGGATGGACATGCTGTTCCTCATCTCTGCTAAGTGCCCCTGTCCCTAAGTACTGTGACGTATGTTCATTCGGAAGCAGGGCACTTCCATAGGGGCTATCGCCCCTCTGGCGCTCCAGGACGCTTCCATAGGTCGCGTCCTGCCGCTGTCACCCCGCCGGGGGGCGGCCGCGCCCCCCGCCCACCCCCGCGGCGTACGCCTTATCCAGGCTCACCTAGGTCACCGTAATTGTGTAACGGCGTACTAAGGAGTATGGGCCGGCCGCCGGTCAGACCACGGGCGCAGCAGCGTCCGTGGTCCGAGTAAGGCGCAGCGGCTGCGGCGGCTCAGAGCTCCTGATGGTGAGCCGCGAGGTACGTGGCGACACCCTCCGGACTGGCCTGCATCCCCTCCCGGCCCTGCGTCCAGCCGGCGGGGCAGACCTCGCCGTGCTTCTCAGTGAACTGCAGCGCATCGACCATCCGCAGGGCTTCATCAACGCTACGGCCTAGCGGCAGGTCATTAACCAACGCGTGACGCACGATGCCTTCCTTGTCGATCAGGAACAGGCCGCGCAACGCGACGGCGCCATTGAGCAACACGCCAAACTGTTCCGCAATCTGCTTGGAAAGGTCGGCGACCAGCGGGAACTTCACTTGGCCGATACCACCCTTGTCCACCGGCGTGTTCTTCCACGCCAAGTGGGTGAAGTGGGAATCCACGGAAATCCCGATGACCTCGCAGTCGCGCTTCTTGAATTCATCGAGCTTCTTGTCGAACGCGATAATCTCCGACGGACACACGAAGGTGAAGTCCAGGGGATAGAAGAACACGATGGCGTGCTTCTTTCCGCGCAGTTCCGACAAGGTCTTTTCCGCGAAACTATTGTCGGGCATGACGGTTTGCGCCTTGAACTCCGGCGCGGGCTTTGTAACGAGTGTAGACATTGCTTTCTTCTCCTTTGCTATGCGTTGCCCAGGTTCCCCTGGGAATTCAAAATGGTGTGCCCCGCAGAACCGCGCGGGCAAACGTCAATTACAAGTGAACCTATCGGACTCCTCAATCATTCCCGTCCTAGGCCGGAGCAGGACCCAAGAAACGCTTCCATATCGGTGTCGTCACGGATGCCCAGCCGGGTCAGCGCAAAATCGTAGCGTACCGGGTCTTCCGGAGTGATCCGGCGGAATTGCTCCGTCACCTCGAGCGCTGTTTTCATGTCCGCCTGCTTCCGCTTCGTGAATCCCAACCGGACTGCGATCCGGTGCATGTGGGTATCGATTGGCACAATCAATTTCGAAGCGGGCACGCTTGCCCAGCCGCCCGGGTCCACCGCATCGCGCCTGACCATCCACCGAAGATAAAGATTCAAGCGCTTGCACGCGCTGCCCTTCAGCGGCGCTGGCAAGAGGCAATTATCACCTTTTCCGCCCGCCGACCGCAACCTTTCCGTCCACGCGCACAGCGCGGGCAGCACGGTGGAATGGTCCGGCCGCAGATCTCCCGCGAAACTTGCGCCCAACGAGCCATCGCGGTTACGTATCGCACTGATCCCGATGAGAAGCGCGGCCAGATCGTCCTGGGACGCGTAACGATGCCCAAAACCCGCCGCGGCGTCCCGCAGTTCGGACGCGCTTGCCCCGGCGATGAACCGCCGGGGACGCGGGATACGTTCCAACGCGACCGCGACACTCCGGTTGTATCGGGCGTAGAGGGCTTCGAGGCGCGCTCTGAGGGTGGAGTTCGATGACTGCCGCATGGGCGCGAGTCTAGCAGGTTATGCAGCAGAATATCGAGGCCTATAGTCGGATCATCGCCATTCGCGTTGCGTTCGGGGCAAGCGCGTCACAGCTTCACCCCATGCTTTTCCCACGCTTCGCGAAGGTCCGTTCGCGGTTTGCGGCAAACAAAAATCGTCAGCTTGGATTCGACGGCATGTTCGCTTTCGATAGTCGCCGCGTAGTCCACACGATGGAACAAAGGTTCGAGTTTCTCGCGAGAGTATCCGATCGTGAGCACGACCTCCCCAGAGCCGTTTCCGGTTCCCCAAAGGTAATAGGTCATGTGATCGCTTACCGCGCGCGGAAGCCCATACTTGGGCCCGTAGAAATCGACTGCGCCGGCTTGTCCATAGTTCCCCGCCAGAATGACACAGTCGGCCTTCTCCTCATCCGGAAGCGATTGGTACACCTTGGCAATCGCCGCCACTTGGTTCTCCCAGCCGAACTCGTCGTGGTAATCCTGTGTGACCTCACGCGCGTCCTTGAGCGCGCCAAAGGTGCAGATGGTGATGTACGAGCTGGTCTTCTCGATGGGCAGAATGGGTAGTCCCACTGGCGCCAAGATCAGTCCCCCTGCGATGAGCGCAGCCACCACAGCCGCTCTCCCCCACACCCGGCCACGCATACGCCGGCGCGAGGTAGTAGATCTTGCTCTTCGCGACCAACAACAGCACGAGTACCGTCACATAAACCCAGCCCAACACTCGGTACGGTCTACCGGCCTCTGCTCGAAGGTAGTACCACAATCCAGCGATCCAGATGGGCGCGTTGAACGGGTGCAAATAGAGGAGCTGGCCAAAGAGAAACTCGACCGACGAGATACGGCTCATCGTTCCCTTATTTAGGTTGGCGGCGAAGGCCAGCGTAGCCCATCCGTGGGTCGCCTGCCAGATGAGATTTGGCAGAAAGATGAGGAAGGCCAGCGCGCCTCCCGCCCAAAGCCATTTGTTCAAGAGGTACTTGCGCGCGGGCCTCAGGACGAGCCCCACGGCCAGGCCCACTCCGAAGAACAGCATGGTAGGCTTGTTCATCAGTCCAACACCCGCCAGCGCTCCGACCCACAGCCATAATCTTGTCCGCTCGTACTTGATGATACGAATGATCAGATACGCGCAACCACCCCAGAACAGCGGCTCGAACGTGGGGATGTGCAACATGTTCTGCGCGCGCAGGTACACCGGGGCGATGATGATCGACAACGCAGCAAGCGCCTGCGCGAAACGTCCCGCGCCGAGTTCGCGCGCGATGAGGCCGGTCAGGATCACCGTGCCCGCGCCCGCCAGCGCCGGAATGAAGCGCAGCGCAGGAAGCGAATCCCCCAATAGCGATCGCGCCACAAAGGCAATCCACGGAACCAACGGCGAGTGGTCTACGTAGCCAAAGTCCATGTGCTCCGCGCACGCCAGGAAATACAATTCGTCCCGGTGATACCCGTAGCGGCTGTTCAAGATCAAGTGCAACACAAGCTTGATCGCCGCAAACACCATCAGCAGCGTCAGGCCGTTCTTCCGGACCTCTTCGATAGACCGGGATTCACCGGACATGAGGATCTTCCTTTCCGCACGTAGCCGCGATCATTGACGACGACCCGACCAAGTACGCCTGCGCTCGATGAGCGCAGGCCGCCGGAGCGCCATACATTCTCGGGAGCGACCAGCAACGTGTCATTCTGAACGAAGTGAAGAATGACACGTTGCGCGGGCCCATATCGCATGTCAAACATCAGACCCATGACTACTCCGGTCGAGGCGGGCCCGCATAGGGTTTTGCGCCGAAATGCTCCCCGCGCGGCTTCACCGAGATCAGGTCCCGAGCCTTCACGGCCGGTGGCTCGATGAACCCAAAGTAGCGCCCCATCCAGTATGCCGTGAGCCAGCCGGACGGATCGACCACCTCTCTCCCGCTGCTGCCACCGTTGGGTCCCAGCGTGGAATCCGTCCAGCGCATGGGTCCGCGATCGCGGGGCGACAGCGGCTTGGCCCCACCCGAGTACGGCACGTAGCCTGAGGGCGGAACGAGGTCCTGCCGATGCGAATTGTGAAATGACCAGTTGATCATGTCCAGCGGCCACTCCCGCAAATGCTTCGCAGCACGGTCGGCTTCACAATCGTTGCCGGTCAGCGCGCCATAGATGAAATTGAACCACGGGTTCTGTTCGATGCGCTCGATTTCCCAACTGCGCTCCAAGCTCCGCACATAGATTGAGCGCATTTGCGGTTCCTTTTCGTACCGAAGCAGTGGGAAGTAGGCAAAGAACGCCAAGCGGTCGTCGGAATGGAAAATGAAATCGGGTGGAAAGGTCAGCTTCTGCCGGATGGTCTCGATGGGATACTTCCAGTCCAACAGCGTCTTGTAAGCCGTATCAAACTTCGGATCGCCCGACAGCGCCGCCGCGGTACGCATCATGCACAGCGCTTCCATCCCATTCAGCCCGCGCGCGTAGAACCCTTTGGGACGCTGCAAATACTCCGGGTCCCATCGTCCCCACGTTGTCGGCTGACCGTTCGGTCCGCGCAACACCCAGCCGTTGTCGATTACGTGCGATGCAATGCCCGCGAGATGGTCCGCCGCTTGTTTCTTCTCCTCGCCTTTCGCAGCCAGATCGTGGAAGATCGACACGCAATAGAAATGGGCGTCGGTCTCGTCGCTCGATGTGTCCCCTTTCCACTGCCACTGGCCGTCCGCCGTGTCGTGCCATTCGCCGCCGGACTGGTTGCCCACTTCGCCCTTGGCCATGATCGCGCGCGCCGGGAACCCCGGCACGCCCGTAATGCTCACCAGCCACCGCAACGATTTGAAACTGTTCACCGCTTCTTTGCGCGCCGCCTCATCGCCCGTCACCGCGTATTTGTAAGACATCGCCGCCAGGTACTCCGCGGTCCAGCCGCCGTCGTTGTCGCTGATCTCGCGAACCCAGCCCCCCTTGGATTCGTTGTACTCCAGTTTGTAAACGAATCCCAACCGCTTCTGCCCCCACTCCTCCAGATGCCGCTCGTAATATGCCGCCTTCTTCGCGAGGGTGTAGGGCTCGTACTCGACGATGCCCAAGCCCTTGTCCGTCGCGATGTACGCTGCGCGCTCCCCGCACACAATCGCGTTCACGTGGTCGTTCGGCAGCCATCGCTCCGCCGCGAAATACTGAAACTCACCGTTCACCCACCGTATCGCCCCGCGCGTCGTCCCTATCCACAGATCGTCCGCGAACCCTTCCGCCAGACACGTCGTGTCCTCGTAACACAACCCGTCCTTGCCCGTGATCGTCGTCATGGACATCCCGCGCAACATCGCCACACCACGATCCGTCGCTACCACCAGCCGACTCCCCCACGCCAGCATGTCCCGCGTGGATTCCGAAGGCAGTTCGCCCCAATCGGCAATTTCGGTTTGATACGACTTGCCGTCAAAGAGCCCGAGACGTCCCGGCGCCAAGCCGTAGAGTGTCTCACTGTACGACGCGAGGCGTTGCGCCCCAGCCAAACCTTTTCCATCGGGGACGGGCCGCAGCGCGTTCCCGTCAACAGACATTAAGCCATCACTTGTGGCTACATGGACTTTGCCAAGATGAAGGACAACATCATTGCAAGGCCCCGTGAAAAGGACGCTCCAAGCGCCGTGAACGAACCGATGCAACCCCTTGTCCGCGATCACCCACAAGGCCCCGTCCAGCGCCACGATCCGCCGCACCGCCTCCTGAGGCGCGCCGACGACAACCTTGAACCCATCCCCTTCCAACACCCGCACCCCGTCATCAAACCCCGCATACAATTTCGTGTCGTACACCGCCACCGCCCGCACCGGCGTGTCGGAGGAAATCGTCCGCCCCACCTCCTGCAAGTACACCGCGTCCGGCTGCGCCTTCCACCGATGCGCCACCGGTTCACCCGGCGCGGCGGCGTAGGCGTATTCCGCCAAGCCACATCCGACACAAATGCTTAGAAGCAGAGTCCGTGACATAGAAGGCCCCTCCTTGATGACTTGCGCGCCAATTCGATTCTCAACCCGTCACGGATTATCCCCGAATCCCGCGGCGCAGTCCATCTGGGCGAATCGCCTAATGTAGGCACGCCGTCAGAGGGCATTGGTCCCAACCGGTGCCGCACACGCGTCCAGGAGAATAGTATCAGCGCCTGGACGCTTCAGCTGTAGACATCAAAACAACGCACGGCGTGCCGAGAGTTCCAGTCATCGCGCCCAAGGCAGGTGTGTCACATTACAGCGCCCTTAACACCCCGGCGGCGCGACGAGACGTCGCGCCTACTTTCCAGACTCGTCTTCGGTGCGAACATGACCGACACAACGCCTACTCACGCGCAATACACCCGAACAAGCCGCACAAGGTAGGCGCGCCGTCTCGCCGCGCCGTCTGAGCGCATTGGCCGGCGCCATCAACTTCCCCTATGTATGAGGGTGAGTTGTTTCGGGTGTTGGCCTGCTTTACGGCACTGGAATAGGTCGATTCGGACCCACCGGACGTATTCGGGAAAGGAGCCGAAGCAGGAAAGGACATTCGCGAGACAAGGGGCGACAGGTGGGTCTTGAGTCTGGGAAGCTCGGGCGTCGTGGCAGGTATTTCGCGGAACGAGAGGTCCGGGGTATTTGGCAGTTGAGTTCGCACACCCAACCATGAACGCAGGCACATCTGTTCGCGTGCGCTTTTCCACAAGGCGTGGGCGCCTCGAAAGCGGCGGGACGCCGCTTCTACGTTCAACTCCCCCACCGCTGCAGCAATTCCGCATTGTCAATCCACATCACGAAGAACGGCATAGCCTCACCGCGCTTCTTGATGTACAGCAGGAACGGGCCGTCGAGGATGGGGTCGACTGCCGGCGCGCTCGCCCAATGCGATTGCGACTCCGACCAGAGTTCGGCGCCACTCTTATCGAGCCGGAATTGAATATCCTGAAGGGCTACGCTAACGGATTGGCCGCTGAGTTCCTGGTTCTCGAGCGCGCGATTCTCCAACTCACGAAAGTGATGTTCAAACTTCCAGAACATGTCTGGCACGAGCAGAATGTCATTTCCCCCCAACCCGTGTCCGGACTCCGTCCGCGGGGCGGCCGCGATACTGCGGTCCAGACCATCGACGATGGCGGCCAGCGTTTCTGCCAATGGCACTCGGGCCACCACGATTTGGCACGGTGAAGAATCAGCGCAGAGGTCAATCGCGAATTCCTCGCGCACTCTTTGTGGATGACCCTTAACTATGCCTTCGCCCCACTTCTCCATAATGTACCTCGCTTGGCGCCGGAGACTTCCATACCGGTCACCATCCTCTTTGCGCAGACCAAACGACCGTACCTCCGTGGCAACGCCACTGCTGTCCGTAAACACCAGCGGCTCACGGTTGTCAAAGTAGGGAACCTTGAATGGAACTCGTACACGAAGATAGGAGTACAAAACAAAAGACCCGGGCAGGATTCCGTCAAAGGGACGCAAGCGATGGTCCGGAAACTGCTTTCTCATGTCTTGTTGAATAGCCTCAACGATTCCCTTGTCGGCCGTGCCTGCGTTGGCGTAGAAGGCTTCGGGAGGCATCGTCGGGGCCGGGTCAGGCGCGGCGTTCAACCGCGCGCACACCTCGGCGGCATCCGTAAGATTCACGGGACCGTTCGTCACCTTTTGCTGCAACTGTTTCCAACCCGCCGCAAACGTCGCGCACCAGATGACGTTCTTACCTTTTTCGATGGGAGTGTCCAAGGTCGGAACAATCTGAGTGGCCTTCAACCCCTGGGAGTCGCCGTCAAACGACAGCGTCAAATTCGAACTGGAGGATAGCGGATTCCATCAGATGTTAAAGATACTTCTTTCTTTTCGCGGGAAAAGAAAGAAGCAAAGAAAAGCGGGTTTGGGGCGTTGCCCACTATTGGGACGAACCGAACCGGGGATAGGATCGTTCGGCGCTAGTCAAATAGATCCGGCAGTTCGTTCAACGACTCAATAATCACGTCCGCGCCGAGCGCTTTGAGGCCGGCTGCGGGATGGACGCCCCAACTGACGCCGATGGAAAGTATGCCGGCGTTTTGCGCCAGCACGATGTCGGCATCGCCGTCGCCGACCATCCAGGTCGTTTCGGGCACAGCATCGAATTGCCGCATCATATCGAAGAGCAGCGTGGGGTCGGGTTTCATAGGCTTGTCAGGCGCCTGGCCTTGCACGGCGTCGAGCAAGGGGCTGAGTCCTAATCCCGTGAGGATGCCTCGGGTGAGCTCGTGCCACTTGTTGGAAAGCACGGCAAGCCGGATTCCACGCCGGCGCAACGCACCGAGCGCATCTTCCGCGCCGGGATAGGGACGCGACAAGTCGATCAGGTGGTCCGCATAGTACGTTTTCCACGCGGCAAAGGCGGCGTCTATCTCGGTCTCGGACGCCGTGGGATCGTTCACGCATTGAATGATGAGATTGCGTCCGCCGCGGCCCACGAACGGGATGATGGTCTCGACGCTGACGGCCGGACGGCCAATCTGCTCCAAGCCATAATTGGCGGCGCGGGCGATGTCGCCAAACGTATCCACCAACGTTCCGTCCAGGTCGAAGACAAGAAGGGCCGGTCTCAAAAAGCGCATGATTGATGCATTCCCTGGGAGTTTGAAGAAGAAGCGAGCGCGGTTCGGGCAGGTTGGCGCCGACGCCTACACTTGCGTATCCAAGCTGTTAATTCGTCGGGGAATGCTACACCAGCGGTGCGCTGAAGTCCAGTATGCAAGCAAATTCGTCTTTCAAGGGAGGGCAAAATGCAGGTCCGTGATACGAGCAGCGGCGGATGAGGACATCCGCCCTCCCGTCTTGTCTGGCGCCGCATCCAGGCGCCGAGACGATCGTCCTAGCCAATAGGACCGCGCCTATCATGTCATTCTGAGCGCAAGCGAAGAATCTACTACCAACGTTTCACGGCTCCAACCAAACGTCAGAGCTTGCGGCATACACGGGGCAGATTCTTCACTTGCGCTCAGAATGACACGCGAGGCAAGTCTATTTGCGAGGGTCATATGTGCGGACGAGTAAGGACTTTCATCGCAGGCTCTGTACGCCGAAGCTTGATCGTGGCTGTCAAACTATCCCCACCTCTGCAACAGTTCCGCGTTGTCAATCCACATCACAAAGAACGGCGTAGCATCGCCGCGCTTCTTGATGTACAGCAGGAACGGACCATCGAACACGTAATTGCTTTCGTGTTCATACACCGCGCTGACAGGAGTGGACTCGGACTCCGATGCTACGTCGGCGCCGCTTCTGTCCAGCCGGAACTGGATGTCCTGAAGAGCAATGTCAACGGATTGCCCTTGCATTTCCGGATTCACGATTCGACGTTCCTCCAATTCCCGATAGTGATGCGATAGACCCCAAAACATGTCCGGAACGCGCAGAATACCTTCCGAAAGCGATTCTACCCCACCCTTGGTTTCGAACGCTTTAATCTCCTCGTCAAGTGAATCAAGGGTTGCCGCAAGACTTGGTTTCCGCTCCACACGAGCCACCACAATTTGATAGGGTCGCGAATCGCGGCAAAGATCAACCGCGTACGAAACAAGCTTGGCGCGTTCCGGCGGCTTTGGAGGCGGATCTTGCGCACGCACAACAAGGACACACGGTTGCTCTTTGAGGCGATGCTTCTTATAGTCCGGGCTCCCAAATCCGAATGACCGAATCGCAGTCTTTTCGCCATCGCTACCGGTGAATTCCAACGGGGCAGGATTGTTGCTGTACTTCAAGGTAAACGGGACACGCGCCTCAATGTACGAATAGAGCACAAAGCCCCCACCCGGGACCCCTTCAAACGCAGGCGGGATATGCTTGGGAAACTTAGACCTCATATCGTGGTGAATCGTCTGAATGATCCCCTTGTCGGTCGTCCCCGCGTTGGCGTAGAAGGCTTCAGGAGGCATTGTCGGCGCCGGGTCAGGCGCGGCGTTCAACCGCGCGCACACCTCGGCCGCGTCGGTCAGATTGACCGGACCGTTCGTCACCTTTTGCTGCAACTGTTTCCAACCCGCCGCAAACGTCGCGCACCAGATCACGTTCTTGCCCTTCTCGATAGGCGTGTCGAGGGTCGGGACAATTTGGGTGGCTTTCAGTCCTTGAGTGTCACCGTCAAACGATAGCGCCAAGTTTGAACTGGAGGATAGCGGGTTCCAGTGGCCGGTTCGCCAAACCGCCACGAAGTATACAACCAACAGCAACCCGAGAATAGCCCCGATTCTTGAACGGGGCTTTGGTGGCCGGACGCTCTGCTTCGATGCACTGTTATCGATTTCGGGTTCCAGTTCATTTCCCGCTGTCATAAGCTCCCCTTCCGTCGCACGTACACGATGAGTAACTCTAGTGGTATCTGCGAGGCGCAAACTCGGGAGGGCGAATGTCCCCATTCGCCGGTCTAGCTCCAAAACGTCTCGCTCTCGCCACGATCACACAACACGTGTAGACCATGCCGTAACCCACGGCGGGTGGGGACACCCGCCCTCCCATCACCGCAACCGCAGCGCACAAATGGAACGGCGATTGTTCTTCCAACAAGGCCCGCGCATCGTGTCATTTTTCGTCGGCCACGGCGGACGAAGAATTAACCCCGTGCATACCGAACACCCCGCTTCCGAGACGTGGCCAGAACAATCGAGCGCACTTCGGCCCCGTTTCGATCGATGGCTTGGTTGCGTCGCTAGTCCTCACTCCGCTTTCCGGAAACCCCTTTTCGCGACGCACGAATCACAGCATAGATTCCGCCTGCGAGGGACAATGGGCCTACAAACAACAGCGTAGGCGCCTTGACCGAATCGGTCACGAGTTCCTGGATCATGCAGGCGATGATGACAACTCCGCAAATGATCATGAATATCCCGTATGCTTTCATTGTCTGGTCCTTTCTGCGTTTTCCCGCCTACTCCATGGTAGCATTCCCTTGTGCGATAAATCGTGCGGACGATTCCCAGTCAATCCCCCACTAGCCGTCCTCACAGCCGCTCGTACGCGGTCTTTCGGTCCCGGCGGCGCGCCAGTTCGCTGGCATATTTCTGCCCGAGTTCCGCCGCGTGTTCGTGCGTCCAGTCCGTCAGCTTGGTCTCGCCTGCGGGCGGCGACTGGGTGTAGAGCAGGTCCGCCATGAGGCCCTCGATTTCTTCGCGCGTGATCATCACGTCGCCGACGAACGCGCCGAGCACGGCGCCAATGACGTACCCTATCGCGGGCGGGATCGAAATGATAGGACGCGGCTTGCCGATGATGCCGCCAATCTGGCGTACCAAGTCGCGGTAGGTAAAGGTCTCCGGACCTATGGCGTCGATGACGGCGTTCTCCTGGCGTTGCCCCTGCTCGACGGCCAGCTTCGCCATGTCGTCCACGTACATCGGTTGCAGGCGGTACTGCCCGTCGCCAAACACGCCAAACACGGGAAAGCGCCGCAGGGTCCACGCGATGTTGTTGATGAGGATGTCCTCTTCGCCGAAGATGACCGTGGGCCGGAGTATGGCGTAGGCCAACCCCGACTCTTTCAAGGCGCGTTCAAGCGCCGCCTTGCCTTTGAAGTATTCGAGCGGCGAATCTTCGGAAGGGTTGGTGATGCTGACGTGAACCACGCGGCGCACACCCGCCTCTTTCGCGGCGCGGAACAGGGTCAGTGTGTTCTCGACCGCAGTGGCGTGTTTGAAATCGGCGTGGTTAAAGCGCACCCAATACGTGTTGTACAGCACCGACGCGCCGCGCAAAGATTCGACCAGCTTCGGCGGGTCGTTGAAATTGAACGGATGCGCCTCGACCTTCCCCTGGAAGGGGTTTTCGCGTTGGACCGAGTTCGTGAGTGTGCGGACGCGCACACCGGCGGCGAGCAGGCGCCGCGTGATGTATTTGCCGGTGTACCCGAAGGCGCCAGTTACTACGTGGAGTTCTTGAGTCATGGTTACACCCCTTTCTATGAACAGCAGACACTATTGTGCGCAAGGATTGGTTCCAGTTCAATGCAAGAAACAGAAGTCTTAGCAAGACCGCCCTACCCGATGTGAACTCGCCTACCATAGCCAACATGCAGCGCCAGGTGGCTACGCCCAGGCGACGCGGCGAGCCGCCGCGTCTACTATGGGCAACGTCGTTGGGTTGGACGTTGATCTCGTTCCCAAATTGTACTTGGGAATGAGAAATGTCAACGGGTCAATGCGCTTCGGCCGGGTAGTCCGGCTTTTCCAAAGCCGGATTTCCCCTCTCGACGCCGCAAACTGATATGCCACGCCCACGTTGTCGCTATCCGGATCCGGCTTTGGAAAAGCCGGACTACTCGGCAGCTAACTCGCCCCGATGGCGCGGCGGGACGGCGCGCCTACTTCGCGGAGAGCTCCCGTGACTTGCGCACGATGTAGCTGGTCAGCGCGCGTCTCAGCCACGCCCAGCGGCGTTCCGTTAGGGCTGCGCGCATACGCGCCTCGAAGGTGTCGAGCCCCGGGACCATTAGGCTGCGCGCGCGCACGTCGGCGAAAGTTTTGAAGGCGCTCTCTGCGTCCTTCGTCAGTTGCGCCACAATATCCGGTGAGGATGCGGTGGTGAACCCCGCGACTGCGGCGTTCGATTCCAGCGAGTACGAGCGCAACTCGTAGGGCCCCAGCGTCAGCGCCCACCTATCCGACGCGGTCTGCTTCTTGCCCGTGGAAAGATCCTGGACCTCTTTGGGGGCGGCGTTGAATGTCACCTCGACGTTCACGGGATAGTAGTCGCGGTTCACGAGGTAGAGATAGCGCACCCCATCGCGCTGCAACGTCCGCACCGCCACAGGGTCCGTCGTCGCGCCGACCGTCTCGAACTTCTCGCCGGGCAACGCGCGGTAGGCGCGCGCGAACTGTTGAATGGCTTCGGTGTGCGCCTTATCGAGGAACAGTCCACCGCGCGTGATCCGGCACGCGTCCAACTCCGCCACCGCGTGAGCGTACGGCTCGAGGAAGTGCGGGCCACCCGGAAATCCGGGTGTGATCCGCAACTGCGAATCCCACCAGAAACCGTCCTTCGGATACTCCGAGTTGATGCGCAGGAGCCCTTCCGCGGGTTTCCCGTCCATCATCCCGAGTTCACGCGCATTCGGGTCGCCCGGTTCCGGCCAGGACCAAACGTGTTTACCCCACGCCTCGACCCAGCAATTAAAGATGAACGCCCCCGGCTTCGCGTGCGCGTGCGCCGCGTCCAGCGACTCCTGGTCCAGGTAGTCGAAGTCGCGGTACATCGTGGCCTCTTCGATTGGCGTGTTGACGCCTCCCGCCGAATGCGCGCCGTGCCCGCCCCGGTCCCGCGAATTTCCCATAGGCGTGTCCACGCGAATACCGGGCACGTCACGGTACAGCGCCATGTCGATACCCGCGTCGCGAAAGAAATCCACATTGCTCTGGCGGGCATACAGTTGGTGCGCGCCCAGCGGCATGCCCAGGACACCCGGTATCGTGGTCTCGTCCCAAAGGGTGATTACAACGTCTAGATCGGGCCGCGCGGCCGCCAGCGCCTGACTCATTTTCACAAAGAGGTCGCGGACCTTCCGGCAGCGCCAGTCCACCCACGCCGCGCGGCACACCCGCGTGAGATAGTCGTACCGTTTCGAGAAGCGGTCCGGGGCCTTTGCATCCACCGGAAGGTGTATTCCGGTCTCCTTCTCGAACAGCCCTATCGTGAGATCATCGTACCCGGAACGGATCGACCCGAACCACGGCATGCACGAGGCGTACATGTTGAACGAGACCCCTTCAAAGGCGGGATACTTGGCGTACCGCGCGCCAATCTCCCGGACAAATTCCGTCAGCGCCTCTTGCACCACCGGGTGCAGCGGATTGAATATCGGGCTCATGGGATTGGCCGGATCGGGCGTCTCGCCGTACGCGAACGGGGGCAGCTTGCTGCCGAAGGGCTCGACGCGCCCTTGCTGCTTGACCAGCTTCGCAATCTCGTTGAAATTCCGGACGTTGTACAGCGGGGTCCAGTCTCCCGTGCTTCCCTGAACGTGGTCGTTCCAATTCATGTTGTTGATGGTATCGGCGCCACCCTTGATCGCGGCGATATCCGTATTCATCTTCTGCATGAGACTGCCCAAGCGCATCATCGTGAGCGAAGCGCGGTATTTCAGCCCTTTCTGGCCAAACCGCTTGAGCAGCCGCGCATACCAATCCTCGGGGTGAGTCGTCCAACGGAGGTATTGGTTCCGATCCCGGGCCACGGCCATGTCCAACGCGCCCGAGGGTTCCCGTTCCGACGGAAACGCCGGGCCGTGGTACCAGACCATGGGATACACCAGCAAGCCTTGACCGGAGTGGAGCGCGTATTCCGTAAGGTGATCCAGCCATTGCTCGCGGTTCATGGCGCCTTCGGCCTCGCCCGTCCCGCACGGGTCCTCGTATTGAATTCCGAGTTCGCGCCGCGGGCTGGGCGCCTTTGCAGGCAGCGCCAAGGGCGCCAACTCATCCAGCTCCCAAATCTCGACCGACGCCGCGGCGGCCGGTTCCCCCTCGCCCCAGGACATGAACACGACGCTACAATCGCGCCAGCGCGGCCAGAAGATCTGCCGCAGTTCGTGCATGGCGCCGCTGAGCGGCTGCGCCCAATTCGTGAAAAGGCCGGTCGAGAGATCGTAGGTGGTGCTGTCCATGACGCACATGTAGCGGCGTTTGTCGTCCGGATAACGGATGACCGCCACGTGGGGTTTCCCGACGCGCTCGACGGAAAAACGGTACCCGAATCGGTCAGCGGCCTTGGGGCCGCCTTCCCGGTAACGGCCCGCGCCGCTTTCGACGACCCCGGCGCTGCAATTGGTGAAATACCGTTCAGGCGGGTAGTCCTGCGTGCAATCGATGCGATGCAGAAGCCGCCCTCCGGATTCGGCGCCGCCCGTGCCTGCGCCCATCGCCGTACTCGTCATGAGCAGCCCCATACCCAACGATCCTCCCAAGAACCCGCGTCGTGAAATACCATCGGCCATACGAATCCCCATTTCCCGCACAAGCTGCGTTTTGACTCATGACGATACCACGCCCATCGACCGGCGATCCAAGTCCGCCGCAAGCCCGCCAAAGCGGCGGCAAATCTGGCCCATTTACCACCCCTCGCAGGCGTGATGGACTACGCGGCCAAAACATGTTAAGTTGGCGTCACCGATGAAGCGGTAAATAGGAGAATTTCGGATGGAATTGAGTTCCCGGCACGTGGGCATCCACATTAACCCCTTTGACTTGGAGGTAACGCCGCGCCACGCGATGAACTACGCCGCCGCCGTCGGCGACAATAACCCGGTCTACTTCGACGATGAACGCCAAGGCGGAATCATCGCGCCTCCGATGCTGTGCGTCGCGCTGACGTGGCCCGTCTCGGAGAAGTTCTGGCAGTACGGAAACTCGGGGGACTTCCCCTTCGATGTCTTGCAGCGCCAGGTCCACTACACGGAAACGCTTGAGTGGAATCGCCCCATGCGCCCGGGAGAAAAGCTCCGCCTCGAAGGCGAGGTCTTCAGCATCGCGCCGCACCAGGCGGGCACGCATATGGTGCTTCGCTACCGAGGCGCGGATAGCGAGGGGCTTCCCGTGTTTACCGAATATATCGGCGGACTGCTTCGCGGCGTACGCTGCAAGGACGGCGCGAAAGGGGACGAGAAGGTTCCGCCCATTCCGCGCTACGTGTACACGGGCTCGCCGGAATGGGAACAACCCATCGCCATCGATCCGTTGGCGGCGCATGTCTACGACGCGTGCGCGGATATCTACTTCCCCATTCACACTTCGGTCAAGTTCGCGCACTCCGTTCGGCTGCCGCGCACCATTCTGCATGGAACAGCAACGTTGTCGCTCGCCATTCGCGAGATGACGAACCGCGAAGCCGGCGCCGATCCGGGGCGTCTCAAGGCGCTGGGCTGCCGATTCACCGGGATGGTGATTCCCGGAACCACGATCACGGTACAGCTCTTGTCGCGCGAAGTCCGCGGCGACCTGACGGACCTGCATTTTGTCGTCTTGAATCACGATGGCAAGAAGGCCATTAGCGACGGTTGTCTGACAGTTTCGACGCAACCGAGCACGGGGTAGGAAATGGGCTGCGAAAACCGGGGACTGACTCGCTTTTCGGCAGTTTGAAAAGAGTGTCTGTCCCCGCTTTTCGACACGGAGTAAGGAATGGGCTGGAAGGACCTGAATCTCACGTGGCACTACGTCGAAAAGTGGGCGGCGGAAACGCCGGCTAGAGAGGCCCTGGTCTGCGGCGGTGAGCGCATCACGTGGTACGAATTCAAGCGCCGCGTCGACCGCGCCGCCAAGGCCCTGCTCGAGGCGGGTGTTCAGCGCGGGGACTGCGTTGCCATGCTTTCCATGGCGCGCATCGAGTTCATGGTCACGTTCATGGCGACACTGAAGATCGGCGCGAGGTGGCTTGGCCTTTCCCCCAAGTTCACCGTAGATGAACTCCGCTACATCGTCAGCGACGCCCAGCCTAAAGTGCTCGTCACCATCCGAGAGTTCGCGGGACGGGACTTCGAGGACGACATACGGTCGATCTGGAACACCTGCGGTTGCATCCGGAAGATTCTCGTTCTGGGCGAGCCCTTCGAAGACGCCGAGGACTTCGGCGCGTACACCTCCGCCACACGCGACGACCAGGACACCCATCTGTACCGGCGCTCGGGCATGGGCAAACCCGACGACGACGCGCTGCTGATGTACACGTCCGGATCGACGGGACGGCCCAAAGGCGTCTTGCACACGCACGCCAGCATCATCGCCAACGTCGCCGTGCAGATCCAGCATTTCGGATTCACCGCCGCGTCGCGAAGCCTGCTGCACTTCCCCATCAATCACGTCGCCGCCGACGTCGAGATCGGATTCGCATCGGTCTACGCCGGGGCCACGATCGTCATGATGGAGCGGTTCGACCCAACGCAGACCCTGCGCGTCATCGAACAGGAAGGGGTCACCGTGATGGGCCAGATCCCGGCCATGTTCCTGATGCAGATGCAAACACCCCTGTGGGCCCTCACCGATCTGAGCAAGGTCGAGACGTTTATCTGGTCTGGGGTCGCCGCTCCCAGGACCATGGTCGAAGCGCTGGCCGAGGTCGCCGCCAAGACCGGCGCGCGCCTGCTCACCGGCTACGGCTCGACTGAGGTCGCGGGTTTCGTGACCTACACCGCGCCGGGCGACGATATCGACACCTTGCACAAGACCGGCGGAACCATAGCTCCACCGTTCGAGTTGAAGATCGTCGATGAACGCCGCCAACCCCTCCCCCAAGGCGAGGTCGGCGAGATCGCGTTGCGCGGGCCGATGATGATGAAGGGCTACTTCAACAACCCCGCCGCCACCGAGGAAGTGCTGGATGTAGACGGCTGGTACTACACCAACGACCTCGCCCGCCTAGACGAACGCGGCTACATCCACATCTGCGGACGCAAATCCGAGATGTTCAAGTCCGGCGGTGAAAACGTCTATCCCCGCGAGATCGAAGAAGTCCTCGAGGGCCATCCCGGCGTACTCTTCTCCGCCGTGCTCGGCGTGCCCGACCCCACCTACCAGGAAGTCGGCCGCGCATTCGTAGCGATCAAACCCGGCTACACCCTCACCGAAGACGACCTAAGGGCCTACTGCAAAGAGCGCCTAGCCAACTTCAAAGTCCCCCGCCGCTTCGACTTCCGCGAACACCTCCCCCTCCTCCCCACCGGCAAAGTCAACAAACCGGCACTGAAGGCGCAAATGGCGCTGGATATCTGAGGACCAAACAGGACCTCAAGCTCCGCCGTAGGACGACAACAAAATGCTGCCGCTTCGTCTCCGTATTCGGACACCTACCGAAATCCAAGAACGTCTGGTAGTCATGCCCCGCCGTAACGGCGCTGATTCAGGACGATACCGACTGCATTGTTTTTTGGGGATGAACTGTCTGGGATCAAGGCAAAACCGCCAACTCCCAGTTTCTCGTCTGCACTTCCTGCTTCGTGCAACCCCATGTTATTCCGCGATCATCCGCAGCCGAAGTGGCTTCCATCTATGTCGAGCAAGGGATATCGCTATTCCTTACTCGATCTAAGTGTATTGTGGTTGGACCTTCGTGCGAAGCGTCATGCTGGGACCGATGTTAGTCGCATGGGCTGGGACGCCCATGCCGCTGGCAACGGGCGCGTACGAAATCATCCGCTCACGCGTGGCGGTGAGTTCTTCGACGGTGACGTGGCAGAACCGCCTGAGCCATTCCTCTTGGAGTGCGGCGAGGGGAACGTGGTCCATGTGTGCGTACTTTGCGCGCACCTTTGGAACCCTCATGAGTCTGTCGTAGGCCGGCGCTCCAGGGAGAGGCATAAAGTGACACACCGCAATGGTGTCCACAGACGCCATGTCTAGTATACGCAGCAAATGCTCCTCCGTCCTTCGCAGAGTTACCTTCGATTCGCCCTCCAGACCCAAGACGAAACTTGGGAACACTTTGAGTCCATGTTCCGACAGACGTTTGACCGCCAGCAGATTGGTTGCAGTTGTGATTCCCCTATTTGCCATGCGGAGGATAGTGTCGTCGCCCGCCTCGATACCAAGGAAGACCTCATACGCGCCAAGCCGGGCCATGCTCGCGGCTGCCTGAGACGTAACATGTGCGGGACGCGCATAGAACATGAAGGCCGGATTAACTTCTGGTGGTTTGGATTCGGCGAACGCGTTGAACCAAGCAGTATCTGACAAGATGTCGTCAGACAGTTCCCAGATGTAGTCCGCGCCGTATGTTCGGCAGAGCATGCCAATCTCGCGCCATACGGTGGCAACGTCGCGCGCCCGCCAGCCGTGGTCAGTACGAGCGCAGAACGAACAACCGCCACTTCGGGCACGCCAGGCACAGCCCTTCTGGGTCCAAACCGCAAAGGGGCGACGGAACGGTTTGTTTGGGTTTTGGCGACAGAAGTTTGCTATGTACGGTTCCAGCGGGACTAAAGTTCGGTCGGGAATTGGTACCGCCCGAAGGTCTACGTCACGGCGCTCCGTATAGCGGATAATCCCTTCGGCATCACGGTACACGAGATTCGGCGCCTTCTCGTACGGCGCGCCTGTCGCCAGACCGGCGAAAGCCTCCTCGCCGTCGCCCACGACGACAGCGTCAACGGATGGCTGCGTCCTCAAAATGCGTTCGGCATGAGCCGTTGCGTGGTGGCCGCCAAAGACAACGGTTGCGCCCCGGCCCTTGGCGATTTGAGCGAGCGCGACGGAGTTCGCGTACGTCAACTGACTGACGCTGATGCCCACCAAGCCGTCACGAAGTCGGGCCGCCAGGGTCTGCAAGTCGAGAATCTCGCCGTCCAGGATTTCCGCCGCTATTCCGGTGCGCTCACGAAGCCACGTGGCGATCCCGAGGAGCCCGAGAGGCGGAAAACAACCGCTACGTGAGATTCGGCCGGAGTTCTGATCGGGTGGTGCCAGAACAAGTTGAGGTCTAATATGGCTAGAAGCCGTGCAAATTGATCTCATCATTTGCACTGTCTTGCCGAATGCTCTTTTGATTCTGTCTTACCTCGGGTTACGTCTGCCTGAAACGCTTCACGACGCCTCAACCCTCTGAGTATCTCATCGAATGTCAGTTCTGGGTGTTCTATCCCACGCTGAATCCGATCCCCAGAAATGTCGTCCATGAGCCCCTGAACGCCGCGGTAGTTGTCCGGCCAGCGGAGTTCGCAGAGTAGGCGCATGGCCTGGATGTCGATCTTTCGTATCTGTTCCTTCACCTTCCCAGCCTTGCACCTTCTTTCGTTGTGTTTGCGAACTCTCGCGTTGACGAAGACGGCTATATCAGCAGGCCGTTCGCGAAGCGGAGGTATGTGGATTCTCGTTTTGGTTATCCGGTACACGACTGCTTCGTTAAAACCAGCCTCTATGAGTTCCTCTCGGGTCTTGTTGCTGGCAAAAACGATGAACATGTTCGCGTCCCGAATGGGGCCGGAGCTGCGGCCAGGGATCTCCATCTCAAACGGCTTCTCCAGAAGTCGAAGAAACGAGTTCGCCTGATCCTTTGTTGGTAGCGTGTTGAGTTCGTCTAAGAAGACGGTTCCGCTTAGCGCGTGCGCCATGAAGCAACGACCGGCTTTTTTGATTTTATCCTCCTCACTGTAAGAACCGAATAATTCCGCCATAAAGCGTTCTTCGTCCGTCAACGCAGCCATATTGAGCGTAAAATAGTTCGAGAGACGCGCCATGCAATAGTCCGACCCAGGCGGGTTCGTCAGAACCGCGGTTACGGCCTTGAAAACTGAATGCTCCTTATGGTCTTGACAGATAAGCGGTTCCAGGCAGCCCTTGAGATCTTCAAGCATTGGCTTCAGACGGGGCACGACTAGTTTTGCGTGCGCATCAAGGTGGGCGCGACGTGAAAACAGATGGAGCAACTTCGCGAGCATTTCCTTTCCGCAGCCAGGTTCACTGTCGAGGAAAACGACACGCGTCTCCGAGAGATCGTCCGTCGCCGCTACGGCCGCAAGATCATGCACCATCTGAACGTATTGCCGACTCGAACCCACGATATCGCACTCCAGCAAGAGTTTCTGAATGGTCATATCTGTCATGAGTTCTACGGGCAGACACACAGGAACGCCCGTTGGTGTATTACTGCACTTATTCTTGTGTACGGCTGCTTCAGCCTCATCTGTATAGTGAGCTTTTATCAGACGATGCGCGATTGCTTCGTGTAACGAACGGCTGAGCCTAAGAAGTTGCTCCAGGCCTGGTTGTTGCCTCACTTCTTCTGTGTCTGCGAGATAGTCAACCTCGCAGGCTTGGCGGATGGAGTCTTCTTCGTCCGGCGTTGTAGTTCGGACATGAGACGTATTGGCCGCAGCGTCAAGTTCAAAGCATCTGAGTGACTTGGCGAGGAATTCACTGGCAGCACGCAGTGCGTCGGCAACGTCGTAGGATAGAGTGCTCTTCTTCTTGTGGCTTGTGACGAGAGCAAGTGAGCCGATCTTTTCGCTGTCGTTGGGAACCAAACCGATATTCTCTGGATGCACACCATATGCAACAATGCGTTCGAACTTGGCTCCGTCTCTGACAATAAGCGGAGAGTTCGCACTCATGTCAGGCATCGCGCAGCGACCTATAGTGTAGAAGAAGGTGACAAGAAAACTACGAACTCTAAAGAACGGCATTGTATCGCTCGGGCTTTGTTTCCAGAAGTCGAAGTCGTTCAGCGCTTGCGAAAGGTCATTCAATTCCTGGAAATCGGCCTCGGAGATTACTATCCCCCTTGACGCCCTTACGCACTGGGCCGCCATGGCAAAGTTGTCCGGCTTGACTCCGTCCAGTGCGTGCTCAACGAGGACCGGAAAGAGAACCGAATGGAGAAGTCTTCTCGATATGCGCCACGTTGCGGGCGTGACGCAACACTTGTTGTCCAGGATTCCGTCCCGACAGAATATGACGTCAATCGACTCCTGCCCGCCTGGGTCTGTCATCAGATGCCCAGGTCTAGCATCCCAATCGTAGATTCTTCTAAAAGTGTCTATTTCTGTTTGGGCAAAGGTGGTTCTCTCCCATACTTGTCGGCTTTGAGTGACCCGGAGCCATCCGCTAAGAATGATGCTGCTGGCATGGTAGGAAGTCAGAACAGATACTTCGTCGAGAGATGCCATTACCGCAATCTGTTTGCTCATATCGTCGAGGATGTCTCGGATCAGCGACGTAAGTCCCGCCCTATAAGCGATGTTATTGCCGTTGCGGATTGCAATCTGAAGTGGTCTAAGTTTCTCAGCCGTCATGTGATTGCTAATTACGGAGCGCAGTTGATCTATCTTGTCGTCGCCCAAGGGTTCCTCCTTATCGTGCTCGCCAGTGGACTATTCGTGCGTCCAAACGCGCAGTGGCTAGGTTCAGCAAGTATCCAATGGCACCCGTAAGAATGATGCCGACGTAAACGTCCTCGGTGCGGTACATAACGCTCGAATTGTATATGGAGGCGCCGATGCCGGAGGTGGTGCTGAGCAGCATTTCACTTACGACGGCCACAACGACGGCAAACGAGATTGCGGTGCGGATGCCGATGAATATCTGCGGCAGTGCGTCCGGCAGGATGACGTGGACAAGACGTTGATACGAACTCGCTCGAAGCGTTGCGGCCACCATCAGGCGCGTGGGTGGCACGGACGCAACGCCAAGGACTGTGTTAATGAGCATCATGAGTGCCGACGCCCAAGCGATGGCGGCGATCTTGGCGGTATCGCCAATACCGAAGGCTAGAAGAAAAAGAGGCAGGATGGCCGTGACCGGGACGCTGCGCAGAAAGTCGAGGAAAGGAATGCTCGCGTTGTGGAGACGTTTCCAGTAGCCTAGGAATATGCCCCCGGTGACGCCGACTGCCCCGCCCAGGAGGAAACCGGTAAGGACACGGGCCATGGTGGCGGCGATGTCGCGGAGAATTGAGCCGCTTACGAGTCCACGCCAAAACGACACAACCACCGCGTGGGGCTCTGGCAGAAAAAGCGGTGAGACGCTACCGGAATAAGCCAGGGCACTCCAAAAGGCGAGGAGTATTAGAGCAAGAAGGGCACGATCACGTGTCAAGAGTCTCGCCCTCCCGTCATGGCCCTGTGAACCCGGTCTCGCCACACGACAACTTGGGGATCATGCAAAATGTCCCGCGACCGCGGTCGCGGGAGAGGCACCTCAACGGTGTCCGCGACACGAGCGGGGCGTGGAGTGAACGCCACCACTGTATCGGCGACCTGGATGGCTTCGTCGAGATCGTGGGTAACCAGAACAGTCGTCGCGCCTATTGCCTGCCAGATGCGCTGCACTGCGTCGCACAAGTCCGCACGGGACGGAACGTCGAGGGATCCGAGCGGCTCGTCGAGAAGCAATACGGCTGGTTTGTGTATGACGGCCCGCAGGAGTGCGGCGAGTTGCTGTTGGCCGCCGCTGAGTGTGTATGGGAAGCGGTCAACCGGAAGTTCGATGTTGAGCGTTGCCATGAGTTCGGTGGCAGCCTGGCGTGCCTTTGCACGGGCAAAACCGTCCAGCCAAAGCGGAAGAGCAATGTTGTCCAGCACGGTGAGCCAAGGGTAGAGCGACTCTCGATAGTTCTGGAAGACGTACCCGCATGTCGTCTTGCCCGGCGCAACGCCAGCGATCCGCACGTTACCCGACGTGGGCTTCAGGATGCCTGCCAGGCACAGAAGCAGGGTCGTCTTCCCGCAGCCATTTGGTCCAACAATCGATATGAATGCGCCCTTGGGAATGCTGAGTGATAGACGATCTATTGCCAGCAGGTGCCGGTTGGCCGCAGACGGATCTGGATAGGCCACCGAAAGGTCGGCTACCTCTATATACGAAACTCCGCCCATCACTCTCCCGGCATGACGATATTCTTGACATCCACGTGACCCTTGACTATGCCGTCATGTTCGAGAAGATCTGCCATGCTTTGGAGGCTCTTCAGATCGACCTGAGACGAAGTCCACCACCCGTAGAGGCGCGTCTTGGCCGCGATCTCTGATTCCACGGGTGCGTACTTGGGCAAGAGCGATTTTGCCGCAGACTCGTCGGCTCTGATGCTCTCGATGGCGGAGTCAAACGCGGTGCGCAGTTTCTTGGCTAGTTCCGGCTTCGCCGTAATGAAGGCGGTGGCCAATACGCCGCCTCCGCCCGGAAACGGATCCATGATGTACTTGCTCCGGGGGTTGTCGACAAGAATCCGCCCTATCCCTTTTTCCGTTGCGATGGTAACCTGGGGTTCGATTGTGAAAAGCGCCGCGATTTCGCCATTCTCAAGGGCCTGAAGCTGTAGGTTTGGAGCTACTTGAGATATCTTGACGGCATCTGTGTCACCAAGTGCGGTCTTGAATATGGCCTGGAGGTTGAGGAGTTGGGTCGCGCCGGAGAAAGTGCCAACCGTCTTGCCTCGTAGCGATTCGATGTCAGTTGCCTCAGACTTGACCGGTACCAGCAGCGCGTTCACGCTGTGGGGCCCGGTCTCTACTGCGTACCAAATAAACTTGAACGTACCCGGCGTCTTTACCTCTATGGCAAGCAGACTGGGAAGGCCGATTCCCATCAGTCCTTGGATGTCGCCTTTGGTCAGGGCGATGATTGCTTCGTTCGATGTTTCAAGTCGCACTAGTTGAACGTCGAGACCCTGGGCTTTTGCGAAGCCCTTCTCGACCGCGACCAGAGCCGGCATACTGGACGAATACGGGACATAGCCAATGCGAATCGACTCCAGTGGTTTCTGCGTTTGCTGGAGTTCCTTCTTCGAGCACGAAACGAGCACGGTGGCGAACACCAGGACGAGAGTGACTATTCGAAGTTTCATGGTCGTTTGTTTCATCTTTGCTCCTCCTGAAAAGCGATATAGCCACCATTTAGATGGGTTGAAGTATGAAGAGTAAGGTGAGACGGATCAAGCAAGAACCACGTGTGCATGTTTATCCGTCACCCATCCCTCGTCTCACTTCTGTATTCATTTTTTAATTACCCCCGAGAGTGAGTTTGAAATACCGAATCCCAAGCCTTGCTCAGGATGGATGCTCAAGGACTCGTTCGCCGTGGCAGAACCTTGACGTGAAACCCACCGCACTTTGGCGCTCGGAATACCCCCTAACCGCGAGGCAACAGTGAGAATATAGCGGAATTCTCGATTCGCGTCAAGAACAACTTTAGAGCGTCTCGACTGCCCCAGGGCAGACGCTGCACATATATCCGGCATTCGCGCTCCAGCTGGCGCGACGAGACGGCGCGCCTACTTTAGCGCATAGCGTTGCAGTGCTGGTGTAGCGAGCCATGCCGATGGCGTCCTATCCTTGGACGCGCACCCCTTGCGTTCTCTGCGTTCTCTTGCGGCTAAGAGGTCTGGCTGCGGCTCTGCCGCGCCATGCTACTCTCTCGCCAATCCATTGGAACTCCGTCTGACCAGCTTTCCTGATTTCCAGATTGAGAAATGTTCTCCGCGTTCCTCTGCGCTCTCTGCGTCTCTGCGTTGAAGAATTGCTCTTCAACCCTATCTGGGTTGCGGCCACGCCGCGCTATGCTGCTCAGGTTCCAACTCGTTCCCAAGTTGTACTTGGGAATGGGCATGCCTGAAAAGCTGCGCTTTGTATTCCCCCGCGCGTGGGTGGAGGCCTTCGAGATGCGTTCCCAAGTGCAACTTGGGAACGAGAGAAAAAACCCGATTCATGTCAAGGACAACTTTAGGGCATCTCGATTACCCCAAGGCAGACGCTACACGTACATGCAGCATTCACGCTCCGGCTGGCGCGACGAGACGGCGCGCCTACTTTAGCGCATAGCGTTGCAGTGCTGGTGTAGTGGGTCATGCCGATGGCGTCCTATCCCTGGACGCGCACCCCCTGCGTTCTCCGCGTTCTCTTGCGGCTAAGAGGTCTGGCTTCGGCTCTGCCGCGCCATGCTACTCTCTCGCCAATCCATTGGATCTTCGTCTGACCAGCTTTCCTGATTTCCAGATTGAGAAATGTTCTCCGCGTTCCTCTGCGCTCTCTGCGTCTCTGCGTTGAGGAACTGTTTCCAACCCTATCTGGGTTGCGGCCACGCCGCGCTATGCGAATCTGTGGATCGTTCTCGCCTCTCGTTGCCCCTTTTCGCCTCGATATTTTCAGTGTGTTCCGTACTACTAACCGTCAACTTCATTGTTGCCCCTTTTCGCCTCGATATTTTCAGTGTGTTCCGTACTACTAACCGTCAACTTCATTCCGTTTTTCGCAGAAGTTCGCGCGGGAGGGTCGGCGTCCTCGCCGACTGGCCTTGGCGCGGGTAACACGCAAAGGGGTAGATCCGTCAAGCGCGGGGAGAGGCCTTTGCCGAACGGTGGTTGTACGGGCGACGATGGTCGGCGGGGACGCCGACCATCCCGAGGCGCACTCGCCGCCACCATTTGTCTGACCAGCGGGGCGCCGCCATCATCAACTCGTATCAACTCGTTCCCAAGTGATGGCGGCGGTTTTGGCAAAACCGCCCTACCCATGGCCAACCCGGCCTGTGACAACATCTTCGTAATCTCCTTGCGTTCTCGGCGTTCTATTGCGGCTAAGAGGTTTCACCAACTTGGGAACGAGTTGGTGGTGGGGCCGGTGGGTCGCAAGGGACCAAAGGGACGCAAGGGACCAGAGGGACCAAAGTTGCTGATGGGACCGATGGGACCGATGGGACTGATGGGACTGATGGGACTGATGGAACTGATGGAGCTGATGGACCGATGGGACTGATGGGACTGATGGGGCACAAGGGACCAAAGGGACGCGAGGGACCGAAGCGACGGATGGAGCATCAGTGGTCGGCGGCGGTTCGGGGGCTTCGGGGTTTTGGGTGGCGCTTAGGTGGAGCAGGGCCAGGTCGTTGGCGGTTAGGGTGGCGTGTTTTTTCTTTTTTGGTTTGAGCACGGCGGTGAATCGGCGGTATTCGGCGACGATGCGGGTGAAGGCTTGGAAGTGGGCGTTGAGTTTGGTGCCTGTTTGGCTGAATTGGCCGTTGGAAACGAATCCGACCTCATGGGCGAGAGGTTCATTGCGCACGGCGAGGGAGGCGCGGGTCGTCATGACTTGGAGCAAGGCAAGAGTGTGGGCGTCTTGGACTGGCGTGGCGGAATCGGATTTCTTGGCGTTGCTGAGGGCGGTTGCAACGGCGGAATCGTATTCGGCTTGTTCGTAGGGACAGGTCGGGCGCTTACGGGGTTCCATCGCGGCGACATCGGCGCCTGCGCAGGGGCATTCGTTCCACATAGGGCAGTGCATGCTGCACGTCTTGAGGCGGCGGGTGTAGAGGCCGTGTATCTCGGCGTTGGTGTTTCCTGCGGGGGCGCCGGTGAGGTCGAAGCCGCCGTGCATGCGGCAACGACCGTTCTTGTGGCGCGATTCGAGTTCGCAGGGGGACCCGTCGGGAAGTTGGGCTCCGCAGATGCGCCGCTGAAGCCGGGTCTCGGTTTGGGTGACGCGGGCGATCCAGGACTTGGTCCAGGAACTGGAGTAGGGTGTGCCCGCGGCCGTGCGATGCTGGGGTGTGGGCGGGGGCGCCGGTTTGGAAAGGGCGCCGTTGACGAGTTTGCGCGAGGCGGATTCGGATTCGGGGTCGAGCGGCTGTTGTGGTAGAACGGTTGTTTGGTCGATGGTTTCGGGTTCGAGTTCGAGTTCAGCAAGTGTGTTCATGCTAAATACCTCCTTATATGTAAGGGGCAGTTGTTTCGCTGTTTTGGGGTGATTTTGGGGCGTGGAAGTGGGTTTTTGTTGGGAAAAATGGAGATTTGAAGTTTTTTGGGTGTCATTTTTGGGAAGGATGGGAAGGATGGGAGGAATGGGAGCGATGGGAAGGATGGGAGAAGGGACTAAAGGGACCAAAGGGACGGAAGGGACGGAAGGGACGATGAAGGAGGGACGTGGGGTCTGGCGGTGGGTTTTCGATACAAGGGGTAAGGCGGGGTAAGCGGTTGGTGTGGTTTGGGTTGTGGCGTTGGGTCGGGAGCCGGCCAAAGCCGGTACTACGAGCGGGGAAGTGACGGCGGGAACTATTTTGGCGGCGCAAGATGCCGCGTGGAGCAGGACGGCGGCGGGGCGGCTTGGGGGGTGGACCTAGTGGACTGGGTGGACTGGGATGGTACGGTCAATGCGCGGCGGGAAGTCTGTCGGAAGCGGCGAGGACGCCGCTTCTACTTTGGGGCCTTGCGCGCTTGGGTGCGTTCCCAAGTGCAACTTGGAAACGAGAGCACGCCAGCATCTGGCAGGCATCGCGGCGCCTGAACTCTGCCAGCAGGATGCCGGCGCTACGAGCTCTCGCTTTTATCCTAGCGTCATTCGGGCGCGGACGATCTCACATTCCAGCTGCCCCCCGAATATGCTATCCTGTGGCGTCCATGCGCTGGAACAGAAACGGAGGTTTCCAATGGCGTTGAAGGTTGGCATAGTCGGGTTGCGGGGGATAGGGTCGAATCATGCGGAGTGTCACTCGAAGGACCCGCTGTCGAATCTCGTGGCGGTGTGCGACGTGGTCAAGGAACGGGCCGACGCGGAAGCGCAGAAGCACAACGTACGCGCGTATTACTCGCTGGCGGACATGCTCAAGCACGAGCCCGACCTGGACATCGTGGACGTGACCACGGGCGGCTTCGAGAACGGCAGTTGGCATTATGAGCCGGCGATGCAGGCCATGGAAGCCGGCAAACACACGCTGGTCGAGAAGCCGCTGTCGAATGACGTTGGCGAAGCGCGCCAGATGGTGGCCAAGGCGGCCGAGAAGAACGTCTACCTGGGCTGCAACCTCAACCACTACTTCACCCCGCCCGCCGAGACGGCCAAACAGTACATGGACAACGGTCAAATCGGGGAGTTGGTGTATTGTCTGCACAAGATGGGATTCTCCGCGGGCGAGGAGACCTACAGCCCGACAACGTCCTCCCGGTTCAAAGGCTTCCCGTACGCGCATCTGAAGGCATTCCTCTCGCACCCCTTCAGCGTGATGCGCCACTTCTGCGGCGATGTGACCCATGTCCAGGCCTTCGTGAACCGCCCGGGATTCCGCCGCCGCGCCGAGGACGTGATGCTGTCCACGGTCAGCATTCATGTCCGCTTCGCAAACGATTCGGTCGGCTACCTGCTCAGCCAACGCGGCGACGCGGCGTATGGTCTCGGCGGTTGGTGGAGCCTCGAGGTCGCCGGAACCAAGGGCACCTTCTGCATCGAGAACTGTATCGAGAAGGTCACGTTCTGGCCGGCGGCCAAACCCGCGGAGCCCGTCGTGACCAGCTCCGGCCTGACGGATTTCGGCCTGACCTTCCCGCGCCGCATCCACGCCTTCCTCGAAGACGTTGGCAATGGCGTCCCGAAGGAAAGCCTGCGCGCCAACGGCCGCGACGCCCTCGCCGCGCTCGAGTACACCTGGGCCGTCATGGAGTCCTACGAACAAGGCGGCGCGCTCGTCCGTCCGCATCCCCTGCCCCCGCTCCACGGCGATCCCGCGACGTTGCTGGAGTAGATTAGACCTATCAAGTCGAAATCTGTGGACGGACTGGCATGCGCCCCGAGTAGTCCGGTTTTTCAAAAACCGGAACATCCCCCCGCATCAGATCCCCTTCAGTCCTCACGCTCCGAAGAATTCGATGCACGCAACCCAATCCGGCTTTGGAAAAGCCGGACTACCCGTCGCCACGGCCTATGAATAAGGGTCTTGTTAGAAGTTCTAGGCCGCGTCGGGACGACGGCACGACCGTGCGCCGCTTTTCTCGAGCGGGCATCCGGCGCCCTCAGCCGATGGTTACGCGGTTGCGCCCCTGGGCCTTGCTTTTGTACATGAGCGCGTCGGCCCGAGCCACGGCCTTTCCGACTTCTTCCCCTGCTTTAACCACCGTGGCGCCCGCGGAGATGGTCACGACCAACGCGCCGTTGCTCACGGTGGCGCTGGACTTCTCGACCAAGGCCCGAAGGCGTTCGGCGAACACCTCCAATTGGGGCCGGTGAAGGTTGGGTAGAATGGCGATGAACTCCTCGCCGCCCCAGCGGCCCAGGAAATCGTAGGACCGCATCGCGCCGGACAAGGTGCGCGCCACCATCTTCAGCGCGACGTCGCCGACCTTGTGGCCAAATCGGTCGTTGACCGCTTTGAAATGATCAACGTCCACGAATACCAGGCCCAACGACGAGCCGGACCGCTTCATCTCCTGGCCCTTCGAGGTCAGCATCTGCTCCGTGTATCGGCGATTTCCCACACCGGTAACAGGGCACAGAAGGGACTTCTCCATGAGCTCTTCGACCTGCTGCAAGGCGCTCATCTCGGTCGTAATGTCGTGGAACGTTTCGAGGCCGCCGATAACGGCGCCGTTCTCGTCGCGAATAGGAGAGACGCTGACCAAAATGGGCACGCGATGCCCATCTTTGTGATGCAGAAACAACTTGGCCGAACGGCTTTCACAATCCTGGATGGTGGCCGCCAAGGGACAATGGCCCTGGCACAGACACTGGCCAGCCATATCGGTGTGCATCAGAATGTTGTCGGCGCAGCAGTGCCCCTGGACCTCGCCCGCGCTATACCCCGTGATAGTTTCAGCGCCCTTATTCCAGTACTGAATCCGCCGTTGCGTGTCCGTGAAATACACGCCGTCACTAAGATTATCCAGGAGGGTGCGGAATAGTCGATCGTTTTGAAACAATTGTTCGGACATGGCGACTACCTCCCATACAGCCTGGATTTCAGTATGACTCGCGACGCCCCAAACGTCAACGCATTTCGGGTACTGCAATGCGGTGGTGGGGCGGCCACCGACAACGTCGAAATCGCACCCAATTAGACCACGGACCTCGGTCTGATTACGCTAAGGGACCCTAACGAGACCACCTTACGCATATTGTAGCGCCGCCGTCCCGGCGGCCCCGGGACGCATTCACCTTGCCGGCGAGGACGCCGGCGCTACGGAGCCGCGCCATTGCCCAAGGTCTTGTTGGGGACATTAAATGTGTCGGAATGAAAAGAGGAGCGGACACCGATGCGGCGAACGGGGACGTTCGCCCGCGCATTCTCGGAAGGTATTCCGAGTCTTAGTCGTCACCCTTCGCCCGGCTGGCTCTCGCCATTTTCGGGTACGGCGTGTCGTAGCCCTTCACCGAATGCCAGATGATACTATTCAGGGTGTCCTCGTCCGCTTTATCAAGTTCGTCCAGCGGCTGCTTGATCGATTGCTCAGCCCAGTAGCGCTGTTTGCCTCTTAGCGCGGTTAGCTTGGGGTTCATCTCGTCGAGGGGGATTTGGTTTGGTTTGACTGTGTACGGACGCAGGTCGGGCTTGTTCGTGAACGCGTTCGACATCGGCGTTGACGCCATGTCAATCTGGTTCAAGGGCGGTAGTCCCAGGATAAGTTCGATGGTGCGCAGCATCCCGGTCTGATTGTAGAACGTGCTGTCCACTTTTCCGCGCTTCGTATAGGGACTGACGCACAGCGCAACCGTGCGGTGACCGTCCACGTGGTCCAGCCCGGCCTGCGGGTCGTCCTCGACCGTAAAGATGGCGGTCTCGGGCCAGAACTTGCTGTGGCTGATCGCGTCCACGATTCGCCCGACGGCCAGATCGTTGTCCGCCACACACGCGCGCGGCGTCGGCATGCCCGGGCGCGTGCCCGCAGTATGGTCGCCGGGCAACAACATAATCATGAAATTCGGCAGATTGCCCTTAGCTTCGAACTCCTTGAATTCCTTTAGAAACTCTTCGACACGGTACACGTCCTGCACTTTGAGGGGAAAGCCGATGAACGTCGGGCAAAGATACGGCTCGAGTGTTTTCAACGGTGTCGCCGCGCGCACATTGACTTTGCGCTCCCCCTTTAGCAGGTCATTGTGGATGTCATCCCAGGTCGCCGATCCGGGCTCGATCTTCGCGTTGACAAACTCGCCGTAGTCGCGAAAGGTCAGTCCCTTCTCCAAGACCTTGTCCCAAATGAACCCGCTCGACGCAAACGCGACCGCGTCCTCGCCCTCATACGGGTAGCTCCGCGGAAATCCGCCGAAACTCTTTTCGAGATAGTCCGTCACATACCCTTCGTCGGTCCATTGATGACCGTCCGCGCTGAGCACGCCGTTGCAGTAGAAATTGTCCAGCAGCACGAACTCTTCGGCCAACGCGTGATGATTCGGCGTTACCTCGCGTCCGAACTGGCACAACTTGGGTTCGCCATTGCCTTGCGGCATGTCTCCGAACACCTGGTCGTAGGTCCGATTCTCCTTGATGATGTAGAGAACATGCTTAATCGGAGAAACATCGCCGGGCCGGATCGGGACCGGCATAACCCGTTCGGCCGCGGTCTTCATCCCCAACGCCTTGGTGAGGAGCGGCAAACGCATATTCTCCCCCACGCGTAGCGTGTAGCGTTCCAACTGCGCGGCATTCGGGACTTCCACAAAGGTTACCGACCCCATGTGATCGTGGGAGTTGTGTCCCCGCACGTCACCGCCGATATCCTTCTTCTTTTCCGCAAGATTGGCTTTCTCGTAGAGGCTGCCCACGCCCTTCACGTTGGCGATACATAGCGTTTTTCCATTCTCGCCCAGGAGCACCGCGCCGGGATACCAACCCGTCGGGATGAACCCTTTGATCGCGCCCTGAGCCGCATCGAGTACCGCGACGGCGTTGTTCCCCCCGTTCGCGACATACAGCAAAGCGCCGTCCGCGCTGACGGCGACGGCGTTGGGCGCGCTGCCAAACGGCAACTCTTTCTTCGGCTTCACATCAAAGGTCTGGACGCGCTCGTCCGAAATCGTGTCGATGACCGAGATAGTATCGCTGTTCGCGTTCGCCACGTAGAGGCGTTTTCCGTCCGGCGCCAGCGCCATCCCGGACGGATGCAGGTCAACCACAATCTCTTTGACGACACGCTTCGAGGCCAGCTCAATGACCGAAACCGATCCGGTGGACGCAATGCCCGTCTTCGGATTCACCACCGCCTGGCTACCGGAGGTGGGCCCGGTCAGATCACCCTCCTTCGGTCGCCGTCCACCCCAGTTGGTCACGTAGGCCTTCGCGCCGTGACGCAACACGGTGTACGGAGCGATCCCCACCGGAATTTCCTCGTCGATCTTCTTTGCCGTCAGGTTAACCACGCCCACGGCGTTGTTCCGGCTCAGCGCGACATAGGCAAGACCCGCCGCCTCGTCCACGAAGAAACCGCCCGGCGCCGACCCGCCGCGCGATGTCCCCTCCTTCGGTTTCGGCCCCGGTAGCGCCACGGCGCTATCTTTGCCCCAAGCAAACGAGCCATCTGGCCCCCGTTCCGCGTACAGCAGAGTCGCTTGCGCCTCGGAAGTCCACAGCCCCTTCCCGTCCTGCTTCCATGCGATTCCGAAAGGACTGTTCCCCCGTTTGTCGGGCAAGGCGAGTGTCTGTATCACGGCATGCGTCGCCGCGTTCATAAAGACGATGTCCTTGAAGTTTTTCACGGCGAGCACGGCGCCGTCCGGACTTAACGCCAAGTCCGTCGGCCGGCCTGGAAACTGGGCCATCTCGCCCGCGGAATCGATGGTCTGCTGCGTGGCCGCCGTATAGGTACCGTCCTCGTTCCGGCCCACCTTGGCACGGTCCAGGCCGTCCGTCGTCGCGCATCCGATCACCGCAAGGGCCAGCAGACTCTGAAAATACCGCATGACAACTCCTTTCCGATGTGAACAATCGGCTAGACTGGTTTCGGAAGTGTAGTCTTCGGTTACCGAACGGTTCAAGGATTCCCGCGCTTCAGATCTACCGGCTAAGCCCCTAAGTTGCGTTGACGCTTCTGCGAGTCGAGTGGTACACTGCGTTGTCGGCATGGTATGTGGCCGCCGTTGTGCGGGACCACTACATTGCGTCCGCGCATATGCGAGTTTACAAGTCCTGGAGGAAAGCTCTATGTTAAGCAAGAAGATGCTAGCGGCCCTGAATGACCAGCTCAACTTCGAACTGTTCTCCGCGTATCAATACGCCGCCACCGCCGCCTACTTCGAGGGCCTGAATCTGGGCGGGTGCGCGCATTGGATGAAGATCCAGGTGCAGGAAGAGATGACGCACGCGCAGATGTTTTACAGCTTCATCATTCAGACCGGCGGGCGTGTCGAGCTGGAGGCGGTCGCCAAGCCCGCGAACAATCACAAGTCCCCCATCGCAGCCTTCCAGGACACGTACCGTCACGAAACTCAGGTGACCGCGCGCATCCACAAACTCGTCGACTTGGCCCTCAAGGAATCCGACCACGCCACCAACTCATTTCTGCAATGGTTCGTCACCGAGCAAGTCGAAGAGGAAGCGGCGGCGGACGCGATCGTCAAGAAGCTCAAACTCATCGGCGCCGACACGAGCGGCCTGTTCTTTCTGGACCGCGAACTCGCGGCGCGCACGGTCAGCGCGGCGGCGTCAGGCGCGGGCGCCCAGGCTTGAGGTCAGCGGCCAGGGTTTCCATTCAATGTGACTTGAGCGCTGCTTGGCGTCACCCCTGACTTCGGAATGTTTTTCATCACACCCGATACCATGACCACTACCACGCCGAGCGCGACGAGGAGGCCAAGCCATGTCTTCGCGTTGGCACGGATACCCTTCGACCAATCCTTGGTCGAAGTCAACACCACCGCTAGACCAAACACGGCCAGCGCGAGCAGGAATTTTATCCCAAACAGCGCATGGTAAAGAGGCTGGCCTGAATGGGCCGGTCCGGTCACCACGAAGTAGTTGTAGAACCCGCTGATCAAGAACATCATGATGCAGGTGTGTACAAACTTCTGCCAACGCTTGACCAAACCCGCGCGCAGGCGCGCATGCGTCTCATCGTCAAGAACGGATTCCGCGACCGGAATGAGCACGAATCGTATGAAAATCGTACCGCCTATGGCCGTGATCGCTGTCAGAATATGGGTCCATCGCATCGCCAGAATGAGAATAGTGTTATCAGACATTTAAGTTACCTTTGGTTGAGTTCACGTTTGACCCCGTCGCACACCACCATGACTATAACACTCACGCCCGCATTCTTAATCCCCAGCTTTACACTGCACATTCGACAGCGCCCCCGCGTTCCATGCACAATGTGTCGCTTTCTCACGGGACTTTCCGAACGCTGCACGACGCGGGAGTAATGAACACGATAATGGCGCCTGGCTCTGAAATCTGGAGGGAACGCCTCGACTTGGCCGACTACGTGCCATCCTATGCCCATCGCGTCCTGCACGTCGGTTGCGGCCGGGGTGGCCTGGGGCGCGTACTCAAATCGCGAGGAATCGAGGTACACGGCGTCGAACCCAACCCCGAACGGGCTGGCCGGGCTCGCGCAGTCCTGGACTCGGTGGCCGCGAGTATCGCGCCGGAAACCCCGCTGGAGTTTGGCGAGGCCTATTTCGACTGCATTGTTCTGAATTGCGGACATTTTCCGCCCGATCAGTTCGCACGTGTCCTCGGGAGTCTCACGCAGTTTCTCGGGCCGAACGGCTTCTTTTTGATAGTGGCCCGGAACCCGCTCTACTGGCAGTCTCCGTCACCCGGTCTTCTGGCCATGGACGCGCTCGAGGCCGCCGCCACATCGGCCGGCCTCGGCGTCTACATCCGAAAGCCCTCCCTGGACCCTCTCGTTCATCAGATTCGTCCGGACGAGAACGGCTCCGTGCGTGTTGCGGGCCAGATCTACTCGGCGCGAACCGACCGGGAACGAATTGCCCTGTTTACGATTGAGACAATCCTGGTCCTGGTAAAGAACACGTATAGTCCGATTTCTCACGCTCACACGCTCTTTTCGGACGGTCTGCCTTCCGCATGCTACGAGGTCCTTTCGCTTATCCCGAAGGAGTACCTTACCGATCCCGCTGTCGCAGCCGGAGTCGCGGCCGATATGCAATTGTGTGTTCTCGAAGTGCAGCGAACCGCTCCCCCCGAGCAGACGCTCCCTTTGTTTGGCGTGGCACAGGCGTTGTTTCGCGAGGCCGTAGGCTCGGCGCCATTGTTGGCACAGGCGTACCAGAGTCAGGCCGAGTTTTGGCGCCGTATTGGTGATCCCGGAACGGGTATTCGCCTGCTCGAGAGCATTCACTTCGTCCAGCCCAGCGAAGATCTCGAGCGCCAACTCACCATTCTTCGGCGTCACCCCTCGCAGGATTTCACGTGCCCCGAGCCGCCGGACGCGGCTCCGCCCCTTCCCGCCAACTTGCGCGTCCTGTTTATCACCCACGAGCGCCCCAACTATGGTCTGGACGTGCTGTACGACGGGCTGTGTAACGTCCTCGGCGACGAGGCCGTGGTCGAATATCCGTGGAAACCGTCGCTCCACGGCCATATGCCTTCCGTTCATGGCCAATACCCCTGCCTCTTCAATCGGCCCGGCGAACGCTTAGGAATTGACCAAATTGCGGATCAATTGAAGGAGAAGCGTTTCGATCTTGTCCTTTTCGGTGACATCGAACAGCATCTTGGGCAGGAAGAGGCCCAGCGCATTGTCGAGGCGGCGGGTGACATTCCGGTTTGTGTCGTTGATGCTCAAGACGAGCCACAGAGCTATCTGGAGAGCGCCACGGAATTCCTCGGCGGCGCGACCATCGCCGCGTACTTCAAACGGGAGATGCTGACCTGCCATGACTACGGCCCAATGGCTTACCCCCTGCCGTTTGCGTACGCCGACGACCGCGTGCCCGAGCTGTCCGACGAACCCCGTCCGCGCGGCCTGTTTTGGGCTGGACAACGCGCATTCGGATTGCGGCGGCTTTACCTGGACACTCTTGAAGCGCGTTTCGGCGAGAAATTCGACGCGCGGTATTCACCCGAGGAATATGCGCGCGCGCTTGGCGAGTCACGCATTGGCTTGAGCTTCTTTGGATTCGGCTTTGACACCGTGCGCTACTGGGAACTGCCCGCGCACGGTTGCATGCTGCTATCCGAGCGCATGCCCATCCAGATACCGAAGAACTTCGTGGACGGCGAATCCGCGGTATTCTTCGACGACACCCGCGGCCTCCTGGAGAAGGCGGAATATTTCCGCGAACACCCGAACGAGGCGCGGCGTGTCGCAATTGCCGGCCATCGGCACTTGCGCCTCCATCACACCAGCGCCGCGCGCGCGCGCCAACTACTCGCCCGCGTGGCGCCCTTGCTCCGGTTCAGATAGATCATTCAACGCCACCGAGCAACAATCCTGAGGATCTGGACGCTACGCCGTGTCGTCAGCTCTGCGAACTCGTAAGGACGCGATCGCGTGGGTACAGGTCCAGGCACCCCGACCGGCGAATGAGGACATTCGCCCTCCCGGCCACGGCGCCTTGACTCGGCGTTCTTTCCGCAAACAGCCCCGTCCCGGGGTCGCAGCTCAGAACGGCAACTCGTCCGGAGTCACGCGCACCTCGGTCGTGAAGACGTAAGGCTTGACATCGCCGCTGGGAATCGTCAGTTCGACCATATAGGCAGTCCACTTTGCGGGCGCCACCGGGAATCCGACGTAGTTGCCGCTCGCGTCTGGATGAAGCTCGGTGCTCGTCCAGGCCGCGCCAATCTCGTCCAGACGGAAATTACGCGCCTTGGTATTGGTGGCCTGCCACAGCTTGACGGAGGACGGTTTGTCTGAAGGTCTGTCTCCCGGCGTGACGACGATGGCGCCGTCCGAGCGCACCTCCCACGAGAATCCCGGCGCCCACAAACTGTCCACCGCCGCCCGAAGGACCGGAATTGTTTCCTCGAGCGTCTGGGTGTACCCCAGTAGCCCGTGACCCGTATTTGGGATATATCGAAGGTAGTTGGCGCCCGGCAAGTACGGATAGTAGAACTGCGCCGAATCGGGCAGGAAGAACTCGTCGCCGGTCGCATTGATCATGAGTTTCGGGAAATCCAACCGCTCGAGATAGTGGAACGGGTCCACCAACCGGAGCAACGCCTGACCTTCAGGCGTGTTAAACCGCCCAAAGATGTCCAAATCAACGTAGTCCTGCACCTGGTCCGAGTAGGCTCCGTACGCGTGGAATTGATGATCCATTTGCGTTTGCATGTTCAATACGTCGATCACCATGGGGGCGGCGGCGACCACACGGGGGTCCGTGATGCTCGTCAACCAGGTCGTCCAGCCACGTTTCGAGGCCCCGGAGAGCACGAAGTAACGCACGGGCGACGCCGTTGTTTTCGCGCTCGTCGAAGTTACTACCGACTGCACGGTATCCATGGCCCTCACTACGCTCTTTGCCATGGGAAACAGCGCGGGCCAGGTATCGTCTCCGGTCGTCATGTACTTGTCAAAGGTGTATGCGATGATCTCGTCTTCCGTTCGCGACGCCGTCTCTCCCGCAAACAGCAGGGGCTCGTTTGGCACCTGCTGAACAATCCCCACTACCGCGCCCAGAGCGTCGGCGAGCGTCAGCAACGCGCCCAGTGTTTCGGAGTTTGGCGATCCCGACGATGTGCTGCCTCCGGAAATGAACAATATCGCCGTATCCGTCGTCAAGACGGGCGGCTCAGCGATGGCCATCCAGTGGGTCCATATCGGCAGATCCACCTCTTGAGACGTCCGCCACTGCTGCGACGTCATGTTAAGTGTGGTCAGGGTGAAGCCGAAGTAGCTCGCGGTGTTCACGATGTTGTACGAGTAGTGCGTATCGGCCGCGCGCACGTACGTGTCCAGCGCAGTGCCCTGAAAGACTGAAATGGCCCCGGTCCTCACTTTTTGCCGATTCCCGCCGGTAGTAGTAATGGAAAGCGACACGTCGTAGCGGCCCGCGGCGTTATACGCATGGGCCGGGTTCTGTTCGGTACTGGTTGCCCCGTCACCGAAGGTCCAAAGCCAACTGGTGATCGAGCCGCCTTCGGGTGGGCGTGATTCATCCAAGAACTGAACCGTGTCCCCAATTACAAAGCGTTCGCCATTCGCAGTGAACGACGCGTCCGGCAACGGAACAACGACCGTC
>JACRLJ010000037.1:0-77540 GCA_016215105.1 Candidatus Hydrogenedentota bacterium | reverse complement strand
CGGAACAACGACCGTCGCCTTGACCTGAACGCGCTTCGTGTCGACGGACGGACACGCAACGAGGATCTCGCCAAAGTTGTCCCCTTCGTTCAACTGAGCCCGGTCTATCGTAACGGTGAGTTCCACAGGAGCCTTTGGCCCCGTGCTCACCCCGGTGTCCGGGGTAAACGTAAGCCAGGGCGTCGTCGAGGTGACAGAGAAGGGCGCCATTGGACGGGAGGTGTACACCTTGGCGACTTTGAGTTTCATCGTCGTGGCGCTTGTTCCAAAGTCCAGCGGCGAGGGACTCACAATAACGTCGACGGGATAGTCCGGCATCGGACAGCCAGTCAACAGCGCAAGGCACGCAGCTACGGCACATATCGTGGTAAACGACGCCCAACGGCACGACATACTGATACCTCCTCCCTCAGGCGGCTGAGCCGCAATGGACAGAAACTACAATGTAACCTCTAGCGACATCGTCCACGCGAACAACATGGACCTCGCTGTCAAAGACGCTACTGAATGCAAGAAGCGGAGAGCCTCCACTATACCCGCAACTATGCTGTACTCGATGCCCCATCATGCCACGCTACGCACGCAAGGTCAACACGCCATCGTACATGCGCCCGGAATCACCGTACCGGCCAATGCTCGGAGCCGGTCCGCGCCGACTTTAGAAACGTCTCGAATTCCCTGACAACTCTCGCATGCTGACGAGACACATCACGCGACTCGCCAGGGTCCCTTTTCAGATCGTACAGTTCCAGCGGCGCCCCCAATTTCGTCCGAACGGCCTTCCAACGGCCTTTCCGCGCGGCCTGCTGAAAACCGCGCTCGTGAAACTCCCAGTACTGGACCGCTTGCCGAGGACGCCGGACTCCCGCGCCCCCCGCCTTCAGCAATAGCGGCGCCGCGGATACACCGTCCAACCCGGCCGGGGCCTCGGTACCAGCGATTTCGGCGATGGTGGGCAGGACGTCCCAAAAGGCCCAGGTGTCGTCGCTGACCGCCCCGGGACGAACGCGCCCCGGCCAGCGCGCGATCATCGGCACGCGTATACCGCCCTCATACAAGTCCCGCTTGATGCCTCGGAACGGTCCCGAACTGTGAAAGAACGTTGGGTCTGCTCCGCCTTCCTTATGCGGACCGTTGTCGCTCGAGAAGAACACGAGCGTACTATCGTCCAACCCCAATTCTTTGAGCGCCGCCAGCACACTGCCGGCGTCTCGATCCAGCCGTGTAATCATTGCGGCATGATTCTTTTCTATTTGGGACCACGGACGATCCGTATAGGGCGCGTCAGAAGGCACTTCCATGCCGTTGCCTTCTGCCTTGCCGCGTTCGTTATTGGCGTGCGGACTCGTGTAAGCGAGGTACAGAAAGAATGGATGACTCTGATGCCTGCGAATGAAGTCCAGCGCTTCCGCAGTAAAAAGATCCGGCGCGTATTGCGCCCGCGCGCTCGCAACGCCTTTCGATACCACGTTGCCCGCAAGCGGGACCTTGGTCTCATTACGCCACAGGTAATCGGGATAGTAATTGTGCGCATGGCCCTGGTTCAGGTATCCAAAGAACTCGTCGAACCCCTTCCGATTAGGAATTCCTGTCGTGTCCGGTTCGCCCAAGCCCCATTTCCCCACAAGGCCGGTAGCGTAACCGGCGCTCTTGAGTGTTTCCGCCACCGTGACATCGCCGGGACGCAACGGGACATTCGCATTGCCGCGAATCGTCGCATGCCCCGTATGCATTCCCGTCATCAGACAACAGCGCGACGGGGCGCACACGGTGCTTCCCGCATAGCACTGCGTGAACCGCACCCCTTCGGCCGCCATCCTATCCAGATTCGGCGTCTGGATGACCTTCTGGCCATAGCAGCCCAAATCCCCGTATCCCAAGTCATCCGCCAGGATAAAGATGATATTTGGCTTGGCGCCGCCCGAACGCTCTGCCTTCGTTGTCGCCGCGCTCACCCGCGCATTCAGTCCGCCCGCCGCTCCGATCGCCAATGCCCCCGCCCGCAGAAAAGCTCTCCGAGTCAGCGGGACGCTAACCATGGTGTTATCCTCCGATCGTAGTATTAGGACGTCTGCCGCCCGAAATCGTCATGACCTGGGCGTAGGCCATCGCCGTCCCGCTCAAGACTAAACCGGATACGAGCGATGCAATTATAAACGCTACCTGCTTCTCCAGCGCAACCGGGGCCATCCTTTTCTGTGTCTGCTCACTCGCGGGATCAAGAATCCAAATATTCCGCCTTAGGAATCCGGCCAGAAAGTCGGCTTTTTGACGTGGCGCGGATTACTGCGTGGCCTGCGGCGCCGCCGCTACGGAGGTATAGACCACAGCAGCGCTCAGGTAACTCAGATGGTGATGCAACTCGCGCTGGACCTCCGCTGAGACGTTTTGCGCTTCGCTCACATGCAAGTCGGGATCGACTTCGATACCAACCTCCGCGCGAAGCTTGTGGCCCAGCCAACGCGCTTTCACGTCGGTAATGCTGCGCACCCCCTTCACGTGTCCCACGGCATGGGTGATTTCGTCCATGATCTCGGGTTCCACTCCGTCAAGCGTTCGCGTCAGAACAGCTTTGGCTGATTGCCAGACGATGACGAAGATAGCGATGGAGATTCCCAGCGCCACGAGGGGATCCGCTAGAGGAAAACCAAGCCACACGCCCACGGCGCCAAATAGGACCGCGAGGCTCGTCCAACCATCCACGCGCGCATGGTAGCCATCCGCGATCAGCGCGACACTATTGATTTCTTTTCCGACTTTGATGCGAAACACCGCTACGGCCTCGTTGCCAATGAATCCGACTATGGACGCGGCCACGACGGCCCACAAGTATTCCACCGACCGCGGATGGAGAAATCGATCGACGGATTCGTACGCGGCCACAATCGCACTGAATAGGATGACCATGACGACTGTTGCGCCCGCCAGGTCTTCCACCCGGCCAAGGCCATAGGGAAAGCGCCGGCTTGGCTTTAGCCGCGCAAACATGAATGCAATCCATAGTGGAACGGCTGTGGCGGCGTCGCCCGCGTTGTGAATGGTGTCCGCCAGCAGCGCCACGCTTCCGGAGAAGACGACGACAATTACCTGGAACAACGCGGTGAGCGCTAACCCGGCAAACGACCATTTGATGGCCCAAATCCCCCTTGTCGTGGAGACGATAGTAGGATCCATAACGCCGTGAGTGTGGCCGTGACCTTCACCGTCGCCGTGGTGGTGGCCTCCGTGGCGATGGCTGCCGAGTGGGGCCGGTTTCGGATCATGTGAGTTCTCCGCGGTGTGTTCATGCTCATGGCCGGCGTCGTGCGCGCGGCCAAGTTCGTGCTGGTGACCGTGGTCCTCGTCATGATTGTGGCTGTGACCGTGGTCGTGTGGGTGAGAACTCATGGGGTTGAGACTCCTCGGTGGCCGGTGACGTACGCCGGGCGGAGTTACTTGAGATAGGACTGGATGACATCAATAAGTTGCTGGGCGGCGAGGGCCTGGTCTCCCGCCGGGTTGTCGTCAGGATCCACGATGTGGTGGCGAATATGACCTTCGATGATCTGGAATATGAGGGCATTGAGCGCTCCCCGGCAGGCAGCGGCGATTTGGAGCGTGGCGTACGGCTCCGCCTCCTCCGTCAGTCTGCGCTCGATGGCGCCCAGTTGGCCTTGGATTCTGTGGACGCGGCTCAGCAGTTTCTTCTTGTCTCTAACGGTATGTGACATGCGTCAGACTCCCTTGTTCGCGGTAGCGCTGTATAGTATACTCCCCCATAGTATAACTTGCAAGTCCACAACGCAGTTCACCGACAATAGCGCATGGGTAATTTCCATACCGGAGGACAATCCACTATGAGTAGCGCCACGACGGTCTCAGGCCCGCCGAAACGAATTGGCAGTGTGGACCAACTCCGGGGCTACGCCATATTCGGAATGTTACTGGTCAACGCCAAAGGTCTTTTCTTAGAGCCCGTCAAGTCGACACTGGAAGGCTCCAGCGCGCGCGGCATCTTTGAAGCCTTCCTGTATCAGATAAGTCATCATCGGGCGACATTTACCTACGCCGACACGATTGCGCCGCTGTTCGTCTTCGTGGTAGGAATGGGCATGCGCTTGTCCTGGCTCCGCCGTAGCGAAGGCATCGGGGAGTGGGATAGCCGGAAATCGCTGGTCAAGCGATACACGCTGCTTGTACTGATAGCCTTTGCGCTGTACGCAGGTTGGCTTTGGGACGCCTTGATGGATATTGGTCTGGCGGGTCTTCTTGCCGTGATGCTCATCGACAAGAGGCCACGAACCCGCATCGTGGCGGCGTTTGTTTTTGTGCTGGCCTATCAGTGCATCCACATGTTTACGTCCTATGGCGTATGGTCAGTCGAGGGCAAGTTTTCCCTCGCCGATCCGAAATACGTTCCATTGCTCGTCAAACTCGTTCCTTTGAGCGACGAGTTGTTCAAGACGAGTTTGAACGGCGGTCCGCTTGGCCCGCTAAGCTGGGTGATGATGTTGCTGTTTGGCTCGTATGCCTACGACGTGATGCGTGAACGAAACGATAGGAAACTCATCGTGACCTGCCTGGGCTGGGGCGTTGGACTATGCGCGGTGGCGTACGCGCTCCACGTCGAGTGGCCTGGTGTCAAAGCCGCGTGGCCCTTTTCAGCCCGTTACATGACGGCGCCATTTCCGTTGTGGTCTACCGGGTTATGTTTCTTTCAGTTGCTCGCGTTCCACCTCATTTGTGACAAGCTGCATCTCAGAGTCCCAACCTTCACTTCGGTAGGTATGAACCCATTGCTCATTTACATCGCGCAGAGTCTATTTCTGGACGTAGCCGAGAGTTTTGCGCCGGAACGGCTGTCCTTGATCGCCGGACTATTCGGGTTCGCCATTTTCTGGAGCGTCTTTGCCGGCGCGGCGTACTACATGCACCGCAAGAGAATCTACGTGAAACTATGATGTGTTGCGCGTCGTACCCATCCTAAGGCGGCCGCGCGCCGCGAGTATTCGACGGAGCACGCGCCATGGACAAGAATGCACTGGTGTCAGCGCGCACGTGCGCCAAGTTTGACGTACCAGCCTTCATGTGGTACCGTTTTTCAACAACGCGGCTAACAGCGCAAGGAGAGTGTGAATGGAAAAGAAGTGCGTAATCGCCCCTAACGGCCCGCCGGCCGTGGGCCTGTATTCTCATGCTGTCGCCGTGGGGAATTTGCTATTTGTCTCTGGTTTCGGCCCCATGGCGCAGGATGGCAGCGGTGTCAAGCGCGGGACGTTCGAAAGCGAAGCGCGGCTGACCTTCTCCAATTTGAAGGCCGTCTTGGAGGACGCAGGCTCGAGTCTATCTCGCGTAATCAAGACGACGTGTTATCTTGCGGATATGAACAACTTCCAGGAGTTCAATTCGATCTACAAAGAGTACTTCACCTCGGATTTTCCGGCCCGGACAACGCTTCAGGCAGGGCGGCTCCCGATGGATATACAGGTCGAAATTGAAGCCGTTGCCTTGATTGGCGGCTGACGCCACTGGAAACCGCTCTTCTTGGACGGATGTCTGAATATATGCACACTCCTTCAATAGCGCCAACGGCTTTCTTGGGACGGGTTCTTATTGCGACCGCGGCTGCAGCGCTCGCACTGGGCGCGTCCGACCCGACGGCCTCGGACCTCAACACGGCGGGGGTCGCACAATATAACGCAAAACACTACGCGGAAGCGGTGGAGACTTTTGAAAAGGCCTTTCAGTCCGCGCCCGACAACGCGACGGTCCGGAAGAATCTCTGCAACGCGTACCAGGCGTCCGCCAATGAACTCGCCAAGTCCGGCGATTACTCCACCGCCAAATCCCAACTTGAGCTGGCCGTCAACACCGATCCCGAGAATCCATCGCCTTTGGTCCAATTGGGCGCATACGATCTCAAGCTGGAGTTAACCTCCGAAGCGGTTTTCCGGCTCGAAGAAGCAATCCAACTGGACCCGGAGAATATTGATGCGCACGACCTGTTGGGCGAGGCGTACTACCGGAATAACGACCTGTCCGCCGCGCTTGCTCACTGGGAACTCGTGCGCGAAAAGCAGCCCAATCGCGCAAACCTTCAGGCCAAGATCGACAAGGCTTCCCGCGAGCAATCCGTGGAACTCAATTTCAAGAAGTCGGAGTCGCGCCATTTCAAGGTAAGCTACTCTCAAGGGACTCCGGCCCAGGACTTGCGAAGAGTCCTCAATACGCTCGAGCGGGCCTATATGGAAATCGGGCGCAAGTTTTCCGGCGCATATCCCCCGGGACCGATTCAGGTTATCGTCTACACGGCGAACGCATTCACCAATGTCACGATGTTGGGCGGACACATCGGCGGCCTGTACGATGGGAAGATCCGGGTACCGCTTATCGACGCGTCAGGGCGCTCCATTCCCGATAGCGACTTGCAGCGCGTGCTCTATCACGAATACACCCACGTGGTCGTGCGCCACTTGTCTGGAGACGCCGCGCCCTTCTGGCTCAACGAGGGTTTGGCTGAGACCTTTTCGTGCGAATTGTCCAAGGCGGACTGGGAAGCCTTGGCGATGGCCCGAAACCAAGGGACCCTGGTCCCCTTGTCGTCACTCGAGGGTGGTCAGATTGACAAGCTTCCCCCGGACGCGCTTCGGTTGGCGTATCTGCAATCTCACGCCGCGGTGCAGTCTCTCTGGAACCGCATGGGGGCCAACGGCCTCAGCGCCATGATGACCTCGCTCTCAGAAGGAACCACACCGGAGGACGCGCTGAAGCAGACCTACAGAAGATCGTATGACCTCCTTGAACGCGAATACATAAACGCAATCGTCCAGACGGCGTCTCGCTAGGAGTTCGGCCAGAAAGCCGGCTATTTGACGCGGCGCGGCCAGAAAGCGTCTGTAAGTTGCTCAACACCAGTGATCGCTTTTGTAGGGTTTTGATATACGGAGGCTTTCTGGCCGCGCCTCTAGACACTACTCTTCACGCTACATCCTGCGATCAATCAGATACCGTGACCCTGGGACCTTCTTAGCGTAAAACTTCATTTGGGCCAAGCGGGTGCTCAAGTCCGCGAGATGCTTAATCTGCCCCAATTGCGTGTCAACCACTCCGATTGAGCAACTCATGATCGGGTACTTCTGCTCGACGCCTTTGCGGTCAACCGATTCGATACCACCCTTCGCCCGGTCTGCCTCGTCATAGAAATTCCGTATGATCGCGTCAAAATCGCGGATCGCGCTGTCACAGGCCGCGGCAATCAATTCCGGCGGAGTTATGAAGACGAAGTCGTCTCCGCCCACGTGCCCCAAGTACACCTCCTGAGTCCCCAGCAAACTCAACGCATTGACCAGGACGCGCGCCGTCATACGCAGCACCTCGTCACCACGGCTAAACCCGTAACGATCGTTAAACGGTTTGAAGTTGTCCAAGTCAAGATACGCCATCGCAAAATGGCCCCCCTTGGCCAGGCGGCGTTCCGCTTCGCGCATGATCGTATGATTTCCCGGAAGCCCCGTCAGCGGATTAGCGTTAATGTCGCGCATGGCCCGCGCCGTACACAGACGCACCCGCCGCAGGAGTTCGGCTTCGTTCAGAGGCCGTACGAGATAATCATCCGCGGGAATACTTTCCCAATCCACGCCCGCGGCCGCGCGTTCCGGGCTGAGCAGCAATATAATGGGAACCCTGCCGAAAATGTTTCCCTGTTCGATGCTGGACAATTGCCGCCGAAGTTCCTCGGCAGGGGTGTCCCCATTGAAGACCGCACATTGAATGGGATTGGTAAAGATGAGATTCAAGGCGGTCGCGGGAGTGTTCGCGGTCAACACCGAATACCCGGACTTCTCGAGCGCCTGCCGCGCCGCCGACAGTACCGCCAAGTCGCAGTCCGAGATCAGCACCCGGCGCCGGGACGCGTCATCTCTGGGCTCCGCGCGTGTCACTCAATCACCTGACGCAAAGATGTCCAGCCCCGAGGTGTATTCCACCTCTGCCTCTTTGACAATGTTCCCCAATTGCTCATCGGAGATCCCGAGGTTTGCGGCTACGGTCTCATCGAGATTCGGCATGGTGTCGTCACCCGGATAGCCAAAATTCAGCGCGCGCGCCAGGATGTCGGCCAAATGCACGACCGCCGTCACGTCCTTGCACCGCTTCGCGAGATCGGGCCGATGGTGATAGGTTACGGGATCGGCCAGGCGGGGCGGCAAATGCCATTCGTCGGCGAGCCAACTCGCGACGCGGCAATGATCCACGGTAAACACATCCCGCTCCGCCAGCGCGATGTGGCAGTGTTTGCGCTTGGTGATCTCCACGGCTTGCTGATAGTCCGCGGGGGCCAGGAAGGAAAGCACCACCTTCCCAAAGTCGTGCAAGAGGCCCGCGATCATCACTTCTTCAACGTCGTGGATTCCCTTCGCCACCGCGATACGCCGGGCAAGAACCGCGCACCCCAGGCTATGCTCCCACATGCCCTCGCTCTGCTTGCCGAGGTTGTCGAACACCGCCGTCCCCAACACCAAGCCTTTGACGACGTTGAACCCGAGCAATACCAGCGCGTGCGTAATGGACGAAATCCGGCCCGGAAATCCATACACCGGTGAATTGACCAGGCGCAGCACCTTGGCCGTAATCACTTGGTCGGTGGAAATAATCTCCGCGACGTCCGCCGCGCTCGACTTCTTGTCGTCCGCCAGCTTGCTGATGTTATGGACCACACCCGGAAGGGTCGGCAGATGCGACAAGTCCGTTACGCGTTTTTCGAGAAGCTTGGCGCTAATAGGCAAGTGAGTATTCCCTAAACTGGTTACACGTTGCGCGCGGTACACGCTGCTGGTACAGGTATGTACAGCAACCGCGTCGAGTGTTTCCCGAACGATCCTGCTCTGCGCCTTTACGAAGCCGTCCCGGACTCCGTACGCGCTGAGGTGTAGTGGTTCTCGACAATGGACTTGATATGAAGCATCGCGGGATCGGTAATACCTGCAAATCGCTTGTTTAGCTCTGCAATTCGTTCTTCGGGTGTCGGCCCGCTATCTTCGCCGCCCTCAACAAGAAGAGTCTCGACGCCACTCTTCTCCAGACGCTGGATTGCTACGTCCGTCAGAACAAACCCCGCCGGGCACAATACTGCGCCTTCCGAATTCCGAATTGGACGAGAAAGCTTCATCCCCGCTACCGCATCCGCTATTCTACAGACCTGCACTGCCTGAGCCTTTTCACTTGTTCACAACCCGACCAATATCGATTGTATGCGGAAGCGCCATAGCTGTCAACAATCTTGCACGCGGCCACGGCGTCGAGCCCAAGTGTAACGCGCGCGGCGTATCCCGTACTCTGCCGGCTTTGCGTGAACACGGCTCTTCAGGTACCATGACTAGGCCCAATTGCGGCTTGCCCGCAATTTCGGATTCGTTGGGCTCGTTTTCCCGTCAATGGGCGCGCCGTCTGCTCGGAAGACGCGCCAGAGGATTTACAAGTCCGCGTGTCGTATGGATTAGCGATGGAGATACTACTGTGTTCTACTCATCGTGGCTGATCTCGCTCTCGGTAGCGCTGGCCGGGGCCTCGGGTGTCAACGGTTTAGTTGTCGGCCCCGGCGGTCAACCCGTTGCGCAGGCTACGGTATACCTGGAATGTGGTGAAAACCTGACATCCCAACGCACCGGCGCGGACGGAGTATTCCGCTTCGACGGGGTCGTCCCAGGTGTGTCCGGCGTTTTCGCGGTTGCCGAAGGTCTGGCCTACGGCGGCGCAACGCTCAATATAGGAATCGGAGAAACAGTTTCGGGGCTTTCCCTCCGCCTCGGTGATCGTGATGCCGTGAGCGGCAAGATCGTCGACCCGAAGGGTAAGCCAATCGCTGGCGCTAGGATCGCCGGGGTGGCCCTGTTAGGCGATACCAAAGTGGGCATTCCTCTTGCCAAACTCGAAAAGGACGGCCTCCAGGTTCCCGTGTCCGGCGCGGACGGGCGCTTCACGGTCACGTCGCTCCCGAAAGGAGGATCTGTCGCCATCAAAGTGAACCACATCGCCTACGCTCAGGAAGCCGTTGGCTCCATAGGCGTTGGAGACCAGAATGTCCGTATCGCCATGAATCCTGGAGTGCTTGTACGGGGAAACGTGCTTACTCGTGATAGGTCGGCGGCCGTGATGAACGCCACGATAACCATCAAGAATAATCAGCCTCCCTACGACTCGCTGACCACGCAATCCAATTCTTTGGGAACCTTCGAACTGCGGCTCAAGCCTGGCGTCTACCTTTGCCAGGCCGCCACTGCGCAATTTCGCAGCCCCGGCTGGGAACAGGTCCTGATTACGGGCGAACAAGTTGAGCAAAAAGTAACCCTGCGGACCGCCGGCTTGGTGCCAATTCACGGGAAAGTGTTCGACGCCGTCTCAGGCGGCCCCGTAGTGGGCGCTCATCTCACGCTGATTTCCAACGGTTCGAACGCCGCGGTCGCCCGCACCGGCCCGACAGGCGAGTACCAGTTGCTCGCCGTGGAAGGCGAGAACACCGTCAGGCTGGACTCGGCGCCGGGCTATCAGGCCCCCCCCACCCCCGCCTTGAGGGTCACGTCTGGCCAGGGCCAGACCATTGAGATGCCAGATTTCTGGCTCGCTCCGACGCCAGCATACAAAGTTCAAGTCATTGATGGGAAAGGCCAACCCGTACAAGGGGCAATCGTGCGTGTATTGCGTCCGGTACAGTTTGGCTGGAATGTCACCGGGGCCGATGGCCGTGTTTCGCTGGGGGTACTCTCCCTTCCATCCGATGGCAAGCTCGTGGGCATGGCCGAGCACCCGTCGGTACCCATGGGCGCCGTCTTCGCGCTGAAGCGCGCCAACGACGCTGAAGCAAAAGTAGAACTCCTTCGCCTTTCTTCAGTACGGGGACGGATCGTCTCGGAAGGCGACAAACCAATCCCTGGCGCGGTTGTCGGAGCATTGTTCGCCGACGACGCCGCGAGCGAGACCATGCTGATCTGGCGAACACTGTCCCGCGACGATGGCTCATTCGAGTGGTCCGGCGCCGTTCCCTACCTGCCGCAACGCTGTCTTGCGTACGCCGGGGCACAGGCCTCGGGCGAATCAAAATCCTTCAACGCGAAACCGGGAGATCCGGTCGATTTGGGCTCAGTAACTATCCGCAACGGAACCCCGGCGCCAACGCTGGTGGGAAAACCGCTGAAATGGCTGGACGATAAGTTACTGTGCGGCGAGGCGCCCGCGCGCGCCGCCCGCAAACAACCTGCTGTCGTGATGTATTGCTCCGCGCAGGACGCTCCGGCGGTGATCGACGCCATGACGCAGGCCCGCCAAATTGCCGCGAGCCCGGGAATTACCTACGCCGTCGTCGTGTCGGGCCAATTTTCATGCGGAGCAGCGTCCATCCCGGTTTACTCCGGCGAAGCCCCGGCCGCCGCCACAACGTACCTGATGAACGCCGAAGGAAAGGTCGTTCAGGAAACCTTTGACTTGCCACCCATCATTGCGCTGCGGTCACTGGCGCAGGGGACGACGCCTCGATGAGATATTTGCCCGCCCTTTGTATCCTGGTTCTTTCCGGGCTCGCCAGTCTCGGAGCGTCAACACCTGTATTTGTTGTCAACGGCGTGGTCAACGACCCCACCGGACCGCCCGCCGCGGGAACAGCCGTGTGGCTCAGCCAGGACCGCATCGTTCACAAGGCCGCCACGGACACCAAGGGCGTTTTCGTGTTCACCAGTGTCGCGCCCGGCGCGATCGAGATCGTCGCGTATAAGAAGGGCGCCGCGCTGGACGGCTTGGACGCGCGGGTCGTGGGTGATTCCACAGTTCAACTCACTCTCAGAGAGCCGGATGTGCTTCCCGTCAAAGTTCTCAATCAGGCGCACGAGCCCTTGCCCGGGGCGCGGGTCAAGAGCATGTTCGTAGGAGGACGTTTCCACGTCTCCGTCGAGGATCTTGTCGATCTGGGCTTTCCTTCGGTTCGCAGCGACGATAAGGGCATGCTTCTCGTTGGCGACCTGCCACGAGGCAGCAACGTAAGCGTGACCGTGGCGCACCGGGATTTTGCGGAAAACCGATTTCCTCCAGTGCCCGTCACCGCTAAGGCGCTACCGATCATCCTGTATCCCGGCGTAAGGCTTCGCGGACAAGTTACAACGCCGGATAAGAAGCCCGCGATTCGCGCCAGAGTGTCCGTCTTTCGAGTTGGGGCGCAGGGTCAGCGCGAGTTTGCGGAAGGCGTCACCGACCCCGAGGGCTTCTTCAATGTCACCGTTCGCGCTGGGGAGTACCTCGTCGCGGCGCACCATACGGACTTCGCCTCGCCGGACCCGAAACCCGTGACCTTGGTAGACAAGGACGAAAACACCCTGGATATTCAGATGCAGCCAATCCGGACCGTTCGGGGAACGGTACTCACCCCGGATGGCAAGCCTGCGGCCGCCGTGGAAGTCGCCTATATCATGAATGGGGGAATTCGCGACCAGGCGATGACTATCCGCGACGGCGCCTTTCTGTTGCGCGTACCGCCGGGCGAAGGCCGGGTACACGTGTTACCACCCGACGGCTACATTCCGGAGAACCCCGTCGATACAACGCTCAAGCTCGAAAAGGAGGCTGAAGTCGCTCTTCCGCCCATCAAGTTGAAGGCGCTGCCCGAAATAACCGGAACGGCCCTAAACGCCGAGGGCCAGCCGGAACCCGGCGCGCTGGTGTCCTCCGTCGATCTGGATCCCCCCCAGTGGACTCGGACCGGCGCGGACGGCGGATTTCGGATTCAGTTGCCGAGGGTTCCGTTTGAACACACCGCCTCGTTCCGCGTCGAAAATGGACGCCGTTTCCAACGAGGCGAATTCAAAGTCTCGTTCGACGAGCTCACCCCCGCAAAGGTCCAGATGAAGGAATTCGATCCGGATACCAGCGCGGCGCGCCGGGATCGTATCGTGAATAACCTTGACGCGTTGGTCGGGAAGGCCGCGCCGGAATGGGCGTGCAGAGCGTGGTTCAACACGGACGGAATAATGCTCAAGGATTTGCGGGGAAAAGTGGTCGTGCTGACTTTGTGGGGCGGATTCGATACCCTCGGGCCAGGCAAGAACCGTATTACCGAGTTGAACACCCTGTACGATGTGTTTCAAGGAGTCGACGACGTCGTCTTTGTAGGGATTCACGACGGTGGCAGCGACGCGTCCGAAGTCAAGAGTTACGTCGAGCGCAGCGGCATCCGTTATCCGGTCGGTCTCGACTCGGAGCCCTTTGTCACCTTCGGGCTCTATCAGACCGCCTCCATCCCGCAATCCGTGCTTATCGACAAGAAAGGCGTCGTTCGCCACTACGAAATGGACGGGCGCCTGCTCGAACTCATCAAGGCGCTCCGCCGGGACGGCTAGGAGTTCGGCCAGAAAGCCGCCTATTTGAGGCCGTCAAAACACAAAAACCGCCGCAATACGGAGACCGTATCGCGGCGGAAACAAGTTAAGTTTTAACTGACTTACAGAGCGGCGGCGCGGCGCTGCAAACTGGACTTCTTGCGCGCGGCGCTGTTCGGGTGAATGACGCCCTTGGACGCGGCAATGTCAATTTCCGACAAGGCTTGCGGAAGTACCGCCTTTACCTGGTCCTTGTCCTTCGCCTCAAGCGCCGTCATTGCCTGCTTGTAGTATGTCTTCACGCGCGACTTGACCGCAATGTTGCGTTGACGCCGACGTTCACTGGTGACGATGCGCTTCTTAACCGACTTAATATTCGCCATGCAATTTCTCCGAAAAATGGATACAAGTAACCCGTTGGCAGCGGCGTACTTTAGCAGACCGCCCGCCCGGAATCAACTTTTTCACGGATTCACGGAAGCCAGGAATCCGGCCAAAAGGCCGGCTTCTTGGCGCGGCGCGCGGAGGAGATAATGAGGCGGCAAAGAGGGACGCCAAGCGACGGGTTTGGGGTTACGCGCGTTGCCGCTTTGTCCAGCGTTCGAGCTTGCCGAAGGCATGCTCGGCCGCGGCAAGCAGTTCCGAAAGCTCAGCGGGTTTGGTGAAGTAGTCCTCGAATCCCGCGTTTCGGCAATCCGTCAGTTCAAAGAGCGTAGCTTGTCCGGTAAATGCGACGAGTATGGCCATCGGGTATTCATTGCGGATTCGCTTGCAGAACTCCACGCCGCTCATTCCGGGCAGATTCAGATCGACGAACAACACCCAGCAGGGGTTCGTCTCCATCGCGTCCAACGCCGACTCGGCGCTGTCGGCCGTCTGCACCACGTAGCCCGCGCGTGAAAACGCCCTATCGAGCATATCCCGAATAGGCTTCTCGTCGTCTATCACCAGGATCTTCTTCCCACTCATATCACTGTCCTTTCAGACCCGTCACCCCGGTCTTCCGATCGGCTCACGTATGTCCAGGAACGCTCGCTGTCCCCGATTCTACCCGTACTCATGGTTCAGGAACAAAATATGAGATAGACCGGCCCTGTGCGCGCGCCAGGAAGCTGCAAATGAATTGGCGCTAGAGTCTCCGCTCGGATTTGCACGACCGTCCTCCGTCAGGAAGACTTCACGAGTACGTCTACCGTCAGTTTCGCGGAAACCTATTCCTTGGTCCTAACATCCGAAGATTTACGGGTACACGCCGGCTACGTGGCGGTATCGCATCGGCGATTTTCGCGTGTTCTATCTGGTTGATCAGACCAAGCAGATTGTCTTCATTGTATCGGTGGATAACCGGCGCGACACGTACGCGTAACTGAGCAAGCAAAGCATGAGCGGCCCTGGACGTCTCCGATTGCGTCGACTCACAATCAGCCCGGCATTTGCGCATGCGTCAAATGCGCTTTCAGCCCCGATTAGGGGGCGCAAGACGGCAGCCCACGGCGCCAACCCGCGAAGTTGCGTATTTCGGCCAAATCGGCCACGTGTTACGAAGTATCGCGGCCGGGGGTGTTGCGCAGGGAAGTTGGCCATCAGCGATGGTGTACCCCCGCTGCGGGATTCCGCTATCTCACCCTACTGAAGCGAATGCGATCTTCCCTGAGCAACCGGTCGGCGGTCGCCACGATCGCGCCGCGTGCCGCACGGGCTGCGTCTTGGTTCGCTAGTTTGTTCGCCCTCTCCTGCCGGACCCGTTCGGCGGCCACTTTATTCAGGCGCCCGAGCAAATGTTTCGCGATTTCCTTGCCCGCACCGTCCAACGCCGCCGCCAACCTATCCTCATCGACATCCCGAAGTAGCCGCTCCGTATCGTAATCCGAAAGCTTAGCCAGCTCGGCGAACTGCGCCTCCCGCAATGCTTCGAGCAGCTCCGTCGAGCTTGAGTATCTGTTCTCGGGCGCCTCCTGTAGGCACTTCGCAACGATAGCCGTAACACATGTCGACGCGCGACCTTTGAGTGCCCTCAAGTCGGTCGCGCGCGAAGCACGGCTGCCCCCCCGCGTCACTTCTTTCGGGTCTTCGCTGAAAAGCGGTTTTCCGGTCAGCATCTCGTACGTGAGGAGGCCCAAGTCCCAGATGTCCGCAGCCGTTCCAGGCTGACCTTTGGCACGACATTCCGGCGCCAACCGTCTCCCCAGCCGTTTGCGCGCCTCCGGTGAAATTTTGAACATGGCATCCACGATGACTACGTCGCCGGTCGTCGACATCATGATTTGGTGCGGTCGCGCGCAGCCGATGACAATCCCGCGGCCGTGGGCATAGCAGACCGCGTCGACCGCTTGTACCATGATGCGCAGGATTTCCCACACCGAGACTGGTTCGTGCGCATCCAACCACCCCAGTAGACTCCCGCCCGAAAGAAGTTCAGTGACGACGTACGGGCGCCCTTCGTGTTCCCCGGTCGAGAGGATTTTGACGAAGCCGGGATGGCCGAGTTTGCCATACACAAGAACTTCCTCAGCGGTACGTTCCAAGGCCTCGGGCGAGGCCGCCGTGAGGATCTTCACCGCCACATTGCGCTTCAATGCCGGGTGCTCGGCGATGTACACGCTGCCCATTGGCCCGTATCCGATTATCTTGAAGCATGCAAAATCCCCTATCTTCATCACTGTCTCCAAGGTAAAGCCTTGAGGCAGCGCGTTGCTCTTTAGCGCCTTCTCTACCATATCGGCCATCCTTTCTCGCAGTTTGACTCGCGCGTCGTGCAGCCGCCGTTTCACCGTACCCGCCGGCACTTCCAGAAACTCCGCGACTTCATCGATGCTGTATCCGTTGATGTAGAACAGAGACGTCGCCAGCCGATTCGCCTCGGAGAGCGACCGGACCGCCTCGTGAACAGTCTCCTGAAGCTCTCGCCGTTCCGCGCAATGTGCGGGATCACGGTCTCCGGCGTCGGCCGCGGTCTCGACAACGTCGTCGAGGGACCCGGATTCCGGCCGTGCCCGGCGAAGCTGGTCCAGGGAGAGGTTGCGTGTGATCTGGTACAGCCAGCCCGGAAACTTCTGATTATCCTTCAGCGTGTCCAGTTTCCGCCACGCCTGAATGAACGCTTCCTGGGCCGTGTCCTGCGCGTCGTGGAAGTTGCTCAGGATGGCATAAGACGCCGCGTACGCCATGTCCTTGTAACGGTTGACCAGCACCCCAAAGGCATCCAGGTCGCCGTTCCTGGCCCTCTCCACCAGCCTGTGCATCCAGTCTCTCCTGCACTAACACTCTAATCACTGGACGTATTGCGAGACAAAAAGGTTCGGTCGTCCTCGATAAGACGCGCCAGCCTCTTTTGTCCTTGGGATAGAATCGCCCCCCGGTGGCGCCTCGTCGTAAGTGGTAGCCGATTTACACCGGAATCACTACATGACCGTGCCCGGAATATGCAGGGATCAGCCCAAGCCCAAGTCGCAGCCTTGGAAGTGCGAAAGAGGTCCATGCCCTAAAGCGGCCCCGTTGGCCCCTTCCTCGGCGAAGGACTATGGATTATCGTGTGGGTTTGGACTTGGCTGTATCGGGTTCTTGAGGCTCGTGAGTTTCCCAGCCGCCCCCGAGAGCTTTGTAGAGTGACACCAAGTCCGTCAGCACAAAGCTTTGGCTTTGGACCAGTTGGTCCTCGGTTTGGAAGAGTTGTTGCTGGGCCGTAAGGACGCTGAGGAACGATTCGAGGCCCTGGACGTAGCGCTCGTTGGCAAGGCGCACGGCGTGCTCATTTGCTTTGACCGCTTTGTCGAGCAAGTCACGGCGCACTTGTTCTTTCGCGAAGGCGACGAGCGCATTCTCTACGTCCTCGAGCGCGGTCATGATGCTCTTCTCGTACGCGATGGCGGCTTGTTCTTGCCGGGCGTTCTGCACGTTGATGTTGGCCCGGATGCGGCCCGCGTCGAACAGGGGCCAGCGGACGGTCGAGCCAAGCGACCAGAGTTGGTTGGCGTTGCTGAACACATTGCCAAGGTCGCCGCTCTTCCCGCCAAACGCGCCGGTCAGCGAGAACTTCGGAAACAGATCGGCCATGGCTTCACCGATACGCGCGGTCGCCGCCGCGAGTTCGCGTTCGGATTGGCGGATGTCCGGGCGGCGCCGCAACAAGTCCGAAGGCAGTCCGACGGGAACTTCCCCGGGCGCGGCCGGCATGGGCGCGGCCGTGCTGAGTTCTTCGAGCAAGGCGCCGGGATCTTTGCCCATGAGCACACCCAATCCATGGATCGCACCTTGGATGTGCGATTCGAGCGCGGGCAACTGGGATTGGGTCGTGGCGAGCAGCGATTCGGCGCGAACCGCATCGAGTTCGCTGGTCAGGCCGGCCTGGAACCGGTCGCGGGTCAACGTCACCGAGGCGGCCTGCGCGGCGATATTCTTGTGGGTGATGGCCAGCCGGCTCTGCGTGGCGCGGAGATCAATGTAATTGAGGGCCACCTCGGACAGGAGCGATAGCACGACGCCCCGGCGCGCATCTTCGGCCGCGTCTATGGTGGCGTCCGCGGCTTCTACTGCGCGGCGGTTCCCCCCGAAAATATCCAGCTCCCAACTGGCGTCAAACCACGCCTGGAAAAGGTCCGAGGTACGCCCCGGAGTTTGCGAACTGTTCGGAGTAAGGCTAACGCTCGTCGCCCGGGCAGCGCCCGCGCCGAAACCCGTGACGGATCGCGTAACCGACGCATTCTGATTACGCAAGGTCACGTTGCGATTGACTCCCAAGGGACTAAGCCCGGCGCCAAGCGTCGTCGCCACACCGCCGCTTTGCGATTTCGATTCTGTGGACTGGCTGTGCGCGTACGAACCCGAGATGCCAACGTTGGGCCACAAATCGGCAGCGACAATTCCTCGCGCGGCGCGAGCTTCGCGCACGCGCGCCTCGGCCATGCGCAAATCGAAGTTCGCCTCGACGCTGCGGCCGATGAGATCGTTCAGGACCGGGTCATTGAGCGTGGTCCACCACTCGGTGACAGCCGCCGGCTTATCTGCCTCGCCGCCTTCTCGCGCGGAACTCCACTTCGATGGGACGTCCACATTCGGACGGACGTAATCGGGTCCGGTCTTGCAGCCCGCCAGAACGCCTCCGGCAAGAACGAGAGCCATCATGTAGTGTCGTGGCATGGGTACCAGAACTCCTGCAATTTGCGCTAAACCTGCAAATCCGTGACGAAGGATTTGTCAGGTTGAGGCGGTTGTTAAGTGCAACCTGCGATTGGTATTTTTCCGCTATCAATTAGTCGGTATAGATAGCTCAGCCTCGGTACTATTCTCTTCTGCTCGTACATTCCTCTGAATTCTTCTATTGTTACCCATTTTGCAGCGGAAACTTCCCCAGGCTGTAGCCTTAACTCGCTGATTCTTACGTCTTTTCGGGCAAGCCAGACATCGCAAAAAGAATCTGTTGCCCTGTATGCGTCCACCAATTCCAGTTCCGCGTCAACAATGGTTATTCCGACTTCCTCTTCCAGCTCTCGTTGCGCGGCTTCTCTGCTGTCTTCACCAGAGATTGCGGATCCTGCCGTGCATTCCCACTGGCCGGGAAATGGTTTGCAGGAATGTCTCCTTGTGAGCAATATCTTACCACTAGAGTTAATCGTCCAAATCTCGACTGCTAGATGAAACTGTCCATCTAAGAGCTTTTGACCTCGAAGATGAGTCTCCCCCGTCTTCTTCCTATCGGCATCATAGATGTCCCAAGACTCTTCCATCTCACCGCCTATGAGCCTGTGTCTCGTCCGTGGGGGATTGAGGCGCCGCAGACGGCGTGTGCCGCCTCCAGGGCCGAAACTCACTTATCTTCTGAATAATCACGAAGAAAAGCGGCACAAACAGTACGGCCAGGAAGGTGGCGGCCAACATCCCTCCCATCACGCCCGTACCGATGGAGTGACGCCCCGAGGCGCCCGCCCCGTGGCTGAATACCAGCGGCAACACGCCGAGAATGAATGCGAGCGAGGTCATCACAATCGGGCGCAAGCGCAGGCGCGCGGCTTCGAGTGCGGCTTCCACAACGCCCTTGCCTTCTTCGTGTTGTTTGGAGCAGAACTCGACGATCAGGATGGCGTTTTTCGCGGCCAGCCCCACCAGCGTGAGCAGACCGATCTGGAAGTAGATATCCCGCTCGAGTCCGCGCAGGTACACGGCGAGAATGGCGCCAAAGATTCCGAAGGGCACGGCCAGCAGTACCGCGAACGGCAGCGACCACTTTTCGTATTGCGCAGCCAACACGAGGAATACCACGACCAATCCGAAGGCAACAACGTAAGGAGCATGGTTGCCGGCTTTGGCTTCTTGATAGGACGCGCCGCTCCATTCGAGCTCGTATCCGGCGGGCAAGACCTTGGCGGCCACATCGGAGAGCCGCTGCATGGCCTGCCCGGTGCTCGAACCAAGCGCGGGCGCACCGGAAATCTGCACCGATGGAAAGCTGTTGAATCGGCTGACGACGTTGGGGCCGGATTGATACTTGATGTCGAGCACACCCGACAATTCGACCATATCGCCGGTCTTGTTGCGCACGAAGATTTTCCGTATGTCTTCGGGTTTCGAGCGGAACTCAGGTTCAGCTTGCACCTGCACGCGGTAGATGCGTCCGAACTTGTTGAAGTCGTTCACGTACAGCGCGCCAAGATACGCCTGCAAACTATTGTAGATGTCGCCGATAGGAAGCCCCATGGCCTTGGCGCGGTAGCGGTCGAGATCAACATAGAGTTGGGGTTGGTTGACGTTCATCACCCCGGCGACACCCACCAGCGAGGGGTCCTTGCGCAATTCGCCGATAAACTGGTCCGTAACCTGGGCCAGCTTGCGGATATCGCTAATGCCCCGGCTTTCGAGCTGCACTTCAAATCCGGCGCGCATACCGAGTCCGCGAATCGCCGGCGGATTGAAGGCAATGACACGGGCCTCTTTCAACGCGCCGAAATGGGCGAAAACGCGTCCCACCATGGCGTCGACACTCTTGTCCTGAGTCGGGCGCTCGTCCCACGGCTTCAGATTAATGAACATCGCGCCCGCGCTGGTGCTGGCGGATCGCCCCGCCAGGAAGTCTACGCCGCCCAAGGACACGACGCGCTCGATCTCCGGCTGGGCGAGTAGAAAGTCCTCGACCTCGCGCATGACTTTGCTGGTGCGCTCGATGGACGCGCCCTGCGGCAGCATGGTTACGACGTTGAAGTAGCCCTGATCTTCCTGCGGGATGAACGCGCTGGGGACCCTCTTGAATAAGTCGAAAGTCGCCCACATTAAGACACCGAACACGAGGACGGAAATCACGCCCAAACGAATCGCGACGCGAACGGAACGGGTATACGTTCCGGTCAGGAATGTGAACGCATCGTCAAACCAGCGGAAGACGAATATCTTTTTGTCCGTCGGCTTGAGCAAGAGGCGGCACAGCGCCGGGCTCAGCGTCAACGCGACTAAGCCGGAAATCGCGACCGATATCGCAATGGTCACGGCAAACTGGCGGTACATCACGCCGGTAATGCCACCCAAGAAAGCCACGGGGAGATAGACAGCGGACAATACCAGCACAATTGCAATGACGGGCCCCGTTACCTGATCCATGGCCTTGATAGTGGCCTCGCGCACCTGCAACCCTTCCTCGTGCATGATGCGTTCGACGTTTTCGACGACGACGATGGCGTCGTCCACGACGATTCCTATGGCGAGCACCAGGCCGAACAAGGTCAACGAGTTGATCGAGAAGCCGAAGGCCAGCATCCCGGTGAAAGTCCCGATGATGGCGACGGGCACCGCGAGCAGGGGAATTAAAGTAGCGCGCCAACTGCCAAGAAATACGAAGACCACCGCCATGACGAGCAGCACGGCTTGTATGAAGGTCGTCCGCACTTCATCAATCGAGACGTCGATGAATTTCGTGGTGTCGAAGGGAATGTCGTACTTGACGCCTTTGGGAAGGCTGCTCTGCATTTGGTCCAGGGCAGCCTTTACGCCCGCGATGGTGTTGAGCGCATTGGCGTCGGGCAGTGAGAAAATCAGCATGAGCGTGGTCGGCTTGCCGTTGAGGCGGCCCACCGAGTCATAGCTGAGCGAGCCGAGCTCGACACGGCCCACGTCTTTGAGTCGAACCACCGAACCATCCGGCTCGGCGCGCAGGATAATGTCTTCGTACTCCTTGGGCTCGTTCAAACGTCCGTGCGTGATGACGGGTATGGTAAATTCGACGCCGTCCTTGCTCGGAGCGGAGCCAATGCGTCCGGCGGCGTAGAGGCCATTCTGCTCACGGATGGCGTCGGCCACGTCGGTCACGGTGAGCTTTTTCACCGCGAGCCGGTTGGGGTTGAGCCATATCCGCATCGAATAGTCTTTGGAGCCAAAGACCATCACGTCGCCCACGCCGGGAACGCGCTTGAGCGTATCAATCATGTGGATGGTGGCGTAGTTGCTGAGGTAGACCGAGTCGTATTGGGGATCGTCGGAGTTGAGCGCGATCACGTTGAGAATATTGGTGGACTGCTTGTTGACGGCGATGCCCTGGCGAATCACTTCTTGTGGAAGCCGCGGCTCGGCCCGCTTCAGCCGGTTCTGCACTTCGACCGCGGCGATATCCAGGTTCGCCCCGATTTCAAAGGTGACCGTAATGGAGAGACTGCCATCGTTGGCGCTTTGCGATTGGTAGTAGAGCAGATTGTCGATTCCGCTCAATTCCTGTTCGATGGGGGCGGCAAGCGATTCGGACACGGTCTCGGCGTTGGCGCCGGGATACACCGCATTCACGATAACGGTCGGTGGCGTAATCTGCGGCGATTGCTCGACGGGCAGACTAAACAGAGACGCCAGTCCGCACAACGCAATGATGATGGACAGCACCGATGCGAAGACGGGACGGTCAATGAAGAATCGTGAGATCATGATAGTCCCTTACTTCGCTGTGGCGTCCGCGGGCGCTTGAATGGCGGCAACGGGTTTCACCTCGATTCCCGGCTGCACTTTGATGATTCCCTCAACGACGATCTGCTCGCCGGCTTTAAGACCGCTCTCGACGATCCACTCCTGGCCGCTCCACTTCCCGGGCGTAATGGGACGCAATTCGGCCTTGTTGTCCGCGCCAACCACGTAGACGTACGGCCCTTGAGGCGACTGGCTGACAGCGCGCTGCGGAATGGCCAGGGTGTTCGGGCGCTGCCAGCCATTCATGTGGGCATTGACGAATTGGCCCGGCTTGAGCTTCAGATCGGGGTTGGGCAATGACGCGCGCAGTTCTACCGTGCCCGTCTTCACGTCCACGACCGCCGACTCGAAGTTCAGACTCCCGCGTTTGTCGTACTTGGTTCCGTCCAACAGCGTTATCTCAACGTAAGGTTCGGACGTATCCGTCAGAACCAGCGCGCCGCTCGAGATTTCTCTCCGCCATGCCAGGTAGTCGCGCTCGCTCATGCGGAAACTGACATAGATGGGATCAACCTGCCGCATTTCAGCGAGCAGGCTGTTCTGGGCGTCATCCACGTAGCTTCCGATCTCTTTGATCGCCTTGCCAATATAGCCTGTTAGTGGGGCCTGCACGGTCGTGTACCCCAATTCCAAGTCCGTCTTATCACGCTGCGCCTTGGAGAGACGCAATGAGGCCTGGGCGTCTTCCCGCTCCCAGATTTGTTTGTCGAGATCGGTCTGCGCGACGGCGCCGGGCGTCTTGACGGACTCCAGCCGCTTAACCTCGTGTTCCGCGAGCTTCAACCGGGCCTCGGCCTGCTCGACGCGCGCCACGGCGATCTGCTGGTCCGCCTTGAACGAGCGCTGATCAATAGTGAAAAGCGTCGCGCCTTCCTTGACCACCGCCCCTTCCTCAAAATCGCGCGTTTGCAGAAATCCTCGAACGCGCGAACGCACTTCAACAATCTTCGACGCTTCGGTGGTAGCGACGTAGTCGAAGAATATCGGCACCGACTTCGCTTCCACCGACACGAGCGTGACTTCGGGCGGAGGCGGCGCGCCTCGCGGGGGGCCTTGCGGCGCCCGCGCGCCGGAGCAACCCAGTCCAAGAAGAAAAAAAAGGGGTAGCGCAAATGTGAGAAATCTCATTGTCGGTATTCCTGCGGTATGGTCGTCAGAACAATCTGAGTCGCTGGTTTCTAACTCCGGTAGCCATGCATACAAACCGAAACAAAAGCGTAACGCGCCAAGGGCAGATGATTCTTCCCTCTCGCGACCGCACAACGGATATCACGAGGGCTTGACATGCTAACGACGATCCAGGGTCGCTTCTTCGGACAACCGCAGCAATTCCTCGACTAACGCCGCGCGCTGCCGCGCGTCAAATGGCGAGCCCTGCAAGAGATCCAAGAAAAAAAGTCCATACGCCGCAAGCAGCACAATCTCGACCCGCTCCGGATGCGGGGCGTTCTCGGTATGCGCGGCAAATCGTTCGCGGTGAAGCTCCCGAAACCGGCTCGTATGCTTCGGTTCATTGGCGACGGCCGCCAGAAGGGCAGTGCTAACCCGATGATCAACGTCGTGAGTCACCAACAACGAAATGATCTCGGCTTTGAGCCCACGCGACGGAGTGGCCGGCAACTGCTCGAGCGCCACCGCGCGCCGCTCCTGCCCGCGCTCGATAACCTGCGCAATCATGCCTTCAATCAGAGCCTCTTTGGTGGGGAAATGGTAGAGAAGGCCCCCTTTGCTCACCCCGGCCTTGTCCGCGACGGCATCGAGGGTCAAATGAGCGGCGCCACCGTCGCGAACGACGGCTTCGGCGGCTTCCAGAATCAGGTGTTTGCAGCTCAGACGCGACATGGACAACCCATCAGTTACTATACCATCCAGACGGTATAGTAACGCAAAGCCAGGCAATCCGTCAAGTTACTCTGGATATTTGGCAATGAGGCGCATTCCCTCCAGGTCACAAGGCATTTATTATGAATATGTTACCTCATGACATCTCATTTGGGAGACGAGTTGGCGATTATTCCGGATGTCTGCAGAGTCGATGCAGAGGAAGCCGTTGCTGAGGTCCCTCCGTTAGCGTAAAATGCGGGGGACACACGTCTTGAGGCTTTCGAGATTCTCGGCCTCCCGACGGAGCAAACCCAGAGGAGTTGCAGTATGAAGACGATATGGGTTGATCCTATTGTTGAAGAGGTGCGCGCGGTGCGTGAAGAGCTCGCACGCTAGAGTGGGTATGACGTGCGCAAGCTCGCCGCGCGCCTTCAAGAGTCGCAGATCCGCCACGGCGCCAAGCTCGTTTCGAGGACACCCCGAAAGATCGGGCTGCAAGAGGGTCTTGTCCGGGAGCGCTCCACAGATTACGACCAGAGATAGGAAACCGAAGCCGCGTATCGGCCTTGGCGCCCGAAGTCTATGCGGCTGGCAGGGGGCCATTGGCGATGAGCTTCTTACGCGCGGAGTCAACCGTGAGGTTCAATCCCTCAAGGGTCCGCGCGCCGAGTAAGAGCAAGTCACCCGGTTCCGCGAATACAACCTCGTCAATGGTAAAGCTCTTACCCACGCGCAAAATGGCGAATCCAATGTTTCGCGTAATAATTTCGCCGTTCGCCATGACAAAGCGCATATCTTTCTTTTCACGGCGGACGGCGATCTTTTCCAGTTTCGCGCCGGCAATCCACGTGTATTCACTGCCCGTATCGACCAATAGCTTCGCGACCAGGATGGACTTCGCCCGGTCGACGTGATTTTCAGTCTTGCAGCTTACGTAGAAACTATCCATTTCTCGATCATGCAAACGCGTGCTTCATGCCGTAACGTTCTTTCAACGAAATTCCTAGTCATGGCGCATTCGCTCAGGATTTGGTCAGCGCATTCGCTATCGCGCCCAGGAAATTGGCTACACCTTTGATGGTCTCCGAATCCGGCACGGGAAGCTTCAAGAAGCTTTCGCCGGTCCGCTCGTCCTTGGCGATGAACGCGGCCGGGGACAGGGCCGCGAGAGACTTGGACTGCCCTCTCGCCGCATCGGCGGGCGGCTGAAGGGCTTGCGTAAACTTGCCGAACAAGGCCAAACCCTGCGAAATGAGTTCCTCCCACGGCTGGGCTCCACGATCCTCCGGCGCGGCGGTCTCGGACACGGTCTCCGCCGCTGCGATGTCCTCGCTTTCCTCCACCGGAGCGCCTTCCGAGACAACTTCCTGCCGGGGCATGCCTTCGGGTATTTTCCCGCTGACCTCCTCGACCGTATCCATGAATTTCTTGAGTTTGGTTCCACCCAGGAACACTTCGCTCTCGCCGCCGTCGAGCACACCCGCAAACACGGACTTCTTGAACGACAGCACGTTCAACATGCCGTGCTCGATGGTCCCTTGCGAGACGAAATGAAATACCTGCACGTTCCGCCGCTGGCCAAGCCGGTGAACGCGCCCGATGCGTTGTTCGAGCACGGCGGGATTCCACGGCTGGTCCATATTGATAACCACCGAAGCGTGCTGCAAATTAAGTCCCACCCCGCCGGCGTCGGTGGCCAGGAACAAGCGGCACGCGGGGTCTTGCTTAAACCGCTGCACCAGCGCATTGCGATCTTTGCTCGGAACGCCACCGTGATAGAAGACGTGCCCCCAGGGCCGTTCCTCGATACGCCTCTGGATGAGTTGGCGTAGGCGGCGGTCCGTTCAGCAGTCCCTCGACGACCTGCGCGTTGCGCCCCGTAACGCAGATACACCGACGAATAGGACGGACGACACCCGTCGCGAAACGCTAGCTTCGCGCCACGCTTCTTTTCCAGTTTGCCCAACACGAACTCGACGTGCCTGCAAGTCCCAAGCGTGTTGACGGTGAAGTCAGGACACGAACAGAAATTCTCCCCCGGCTTTGAACCGCGTATCGCCACGCGGTACGTACGGTCGGTAGCGGGATTGGTCACCTGGAAGTCCGAAAAGACGGGGTGATCGCCCACATTCTTGAGCGAAAAGGACTGGCTGCGCCCGTATTCCCTCCGCAACGCAATCTGCGTGTATTCCACGGACATGTTGTCCGGCTTGCGCGTCCGCGAGACCTTCTTGGCCGCCGACTTCGTCTTGCTTCCCCCCTGCTTTCGTGTACCCTGGCGCTTTACCGGCATGACGTGTTCCAGCTATCGTTTTCGGTTCTTCCGGCCCAAGAGTAACCGGGCCGGAGCGTGCATTGAGACGAAAGCGTAGCACAGCGACGCAGACAGATTCATTTGCAGACCTCGCACGAACAGGGGCATCCAGCAGCCTTCAGGTTATCTTGAGCCGGACACCATCAACGGCATAACATGCCTCGAAACCGTTTGCGCCGTGTTCTGCGCTGGCAGCCGGCCAGGACGGTGAAATCCGCGCCGCAGATCTGGAATCTCTCCAGTCTACTCGCAGAGGAAATTCTCGACTGTGTACCCTAAATCGCATACGCCGGCCCGTGTGGACAGAGACAGGATAGCCCGCGTGAGTTCCTTTCTACTTCTTATCTGTGTGTGCTCCACTGGTCTGTTTCCTTGTTACGCTGAGGAGGAGAATTCAATGCCGACATTGGCGCAAGTCAAAAGCGGGTTGGCCGCGGAAACCGCCGATGCGTACCGGAACTCCCCCTACTCGTTCCTTTCGAAAGATTATTTCGCGCGCTTCAATCGGGATGCGGACGCGCGTCCGGATGATGACGAAATGGCGCTGGGAGCGGACTGGAAGATCGTTGTTCCCACCGACGCCAAGCCGCTCACGGAGACGATGGGGAAACATCTTGCGGAGTTTCTAACCCAGCGCATGGCGGTCAATCTCCGCGTGGAGCGAATTTCGCCGGATGCGTTGCCGCAGGGAATCGAGCGAGCAGTGGTCCTGCTGGATTCCGGCGGGGGCGCATCGGCGGTTCCGGGTAGTTTTGCGATTTCGGTGGAACCGCTTAAGGTCACCATTCACGGCCAAGACGCGGAAGGCTTGCGCGATGGCGTGGTGAAACTGGTCGACCTCATAGGCGCGAGGCAAGCGCCGATTCTGTCACGGGGCGAACAGGTATACAAGCCGCGGCTGGCGGTTCGGCTGGGGGTCGTTCCCTGGATGGGTTCCTACCGTGACCTGGTTTTCATGGGCTACAACGCGGTTCTCCTCAACACCTATTTTGAGGGTGAGGAAAGCCTCTTCGCCATCTCGCGCTCCGACGCAATCCCTGAAAGAAGTTCCCCATAGATGATCCCATCTTCGAGGCGCACCCGGAAATTCGCGGGGCGCTCACCTGGAAAGCAGACGGTGAGTATGTCCTGTGTACGGAGCACCCGTTGGTACAACGGTACCTCGCAGAAAGCGCGGAGGGACTCTTTCGGTCTGCGCCCCTGGACGGACTGCTCTTCATCAATGGCGGAGAGAGCTTCTATCATTGTTTCATGCGGTCCTACGGTACGGCCAAGGGCCACACCAACTGTCCGCGTTGCGAGCCGCTGGGCGCGGAAACCGTCGTCGCGAATCTGTCCAACCGCCTTCTCGCCGCCGCGCGAAAGGTGAATCCAAGCGCCGAGATCATCGCCTGGCCCTATTCCGCCGAGCATGTCTGGTCCGCGGACCGGTATCAGGAGGGCGTCATCAAGAAGCTCGAGCCCGGAGCAGGGATCTTCACGGAGATCGAAAAGGACGAAACCATAGCAAAGCCCGATGGCGTCATGAAGCACATCGGGGACTACAGCATCGACCTGATCGGACCAGGCGAGCGCGCCAAGCGCCAGGTCGCCGCATGCCGTGCCGCGGGGGCGCCCATCTACATCAAGAGTGAGCCGGAGTTGGGGTTCGAGGCCCCAGGGCTGCCTTATATCCCTTGCCTGGACCGATGGGCCGACCGAGCCGAAGCGCTGGTCGCCTGCGGCGCGAACGGCGCATGGGTCTTCCCCTATTTCCGCCCGTTCTTTGCAGGCAGCTCCGCGGAAGTCTTCAAGTCCTTTTGGTGGGAGCCCGTCACCAATAAGAAAGACGCGCTCCTCCGCTTGGCCAAGCGCATCGCCGGCGTCAAAGCGGGACCGCATCTTCGCAACGCCTGGAAACACGTCTCGGAATCCATTGATTGGTCGCCGGAGCAGCCGTCCTACTACACCGGCCCCTACTACTTGGGCCCAGCCCACCCGATGTGCGTTGACCCCGCGGCAGAGCTGCCCAAAGTCTTCTACGGCCAGTTCTTGTTCATGGGGGAGAGCGTCGACGCGGACGGGCTAATGTTCAGGCCGACTTTCGTGTCCTCGCCCACGGGAAACGTTCCCGTATTCGGCGCGTTCTACCGAAAGATGGAGTCGTGCCTCAAAGAGGCCGTGGCCGAACTCGAAGCGGCGGCGCCGCTCGTTCCAGAGCCGTACCGAACGACCTTCGAGGCGGACGCTTCCCCCATCCGGTGGTTCTACCATACCGCCCGAACCGAGGCGAATTTCTACGAGTCATGCCAACTGCGGGACACGCTGCTGGCCTTTGCCAAACAAGAAACACGAACGCCGGAAGCGATCCAGAAACATCAGGACATGCTCGGTCGCTGGAACCGCGTTCTGCTCGACGAGAAAGCCAATGCGGAAGCGGCGCTGCCTTTGGTCGAGAAGGACATGCGGCTGGACTTCTACTACGGCACGGACCACAAGTTTCCGCACGCCGCGGACATGCTCCGCGCAAAACTCACATTGCTGGAAACAGAAATTGGAGTACTTCTACCCGGCATCGGGCGACGTTGTGGCGGGTAACCAGCGAGTGTAAAAACTCGGCCTGACACAATCAGCAACCACGGGCAGGGGTGGCGGTTTGAAGACGGCCCCTATTTCCCAATCGGATACGGCGCTACCAATGTGTCATTCTGAACGAAGTGAAGAATCTACCCCGTGCATACTAAGCGCTCCACTGATTGCGCGTGGACATCCCCTAGTAGCCGCAGTTCCTTCGTGGCCGGTATTTCCCCCGGCTTGGACCATGCATTGAGGTCCTTGACCATACGGGAAATCAAAGAAGTAGCTCTTCGTCGGGACGAACTCGATGCGATACGAATTCCGCATATCGATCCGGGCGATTGTCCAAGTCCGTATACTGCTCGTGTATGTCTTCAAACTGGCTAATATGAGCGAGCATGATGTCGGTAAGCGCCGGATCAAACCGTTTTCCCGTCTCTTCCCGGAGGTCTTCAACCGCCTCATTGCTGGTAAATGCGGCCTTGTACACGCGCTCGGAACGGAGGGCATCATAATGGTCGGCAACGCTCATGATGCGCGCCGCCAAGGGGATATCCTCGCCTCGCAGTCCGGCGGGGTACCCTTTCCCGTCATACCGCTCGTGATGACTCAGCACAATGTCTCGCGCGATACGAAACATCTGTAGGTCGCAATACTGCAGCACCGTGTCCAGCGCGCGTGAGCCGACCACCGTGTGGGTCTTGATTACCTCAAACTCCTCGTTGGTAAGCTTTCCCTGTTTCCGCAGTATGCTATCCGGAATACTGACCTTGCCAATGTCGTGCAACGGACTGACATAGTAGATGGCTTCGATGAAGTCAGGACTCACCAGATCCTTGAATCGAACGTCCTCGGCCATCAGTCTCGCCAGAAGCGTACAGTGGTCACGCACGCGATAGAGATGGGCGCCCGTATCGGCGTCCCGCGATTCCGCCAATTCCGCCAGAGAGATAATCAGCCCCTGATGCGCGCGAAGCAGGTCAATCGTGGCGACTTGATTCGCCTGCCGCAACCGCTGCGAAAGAAGCCGCAGAATGCGCTGCGCGAACCGTTCGTCTTCGTCCATGAGCACAGTGAACTGCTCGCGGTCCAAGCAGAGGAGCTCCATGTCGGAGGCCGCCCTGACTGTCGCGGAACGCGGTTCATCCGCCACCAACGCCATTTCGCCGAAGCCATCTCCCGGCCCCAAGCGTTGCAGTTCCCGCTGGCTGACGCCGCTGCCTTTCAGAACTGTCGCTTCGCCGGTCGCAATCAGAAAGAACGATCGTCCGCGGCTTCCCTCGGTAATGATCGTGTCGCCGGACGTAAAAGCAACCGACTGGAACTGTTTCGCGATTCGATCGATGGTCTGAAGCCCGAGTCCCATAAAGAGCTCGCTGCGTCCGAGATACGATGCAATGTCCACAATTGACGCTCCACTTCCGCCGCCAGGCCCGTCCTTGGCGCTCCGTTCCGCGCGCATCCTCTTCATCCACTGTTCGGTCCTGCGCAGGCCTCCTTACGTAATGTCCAAGTATACACCGTCAAATCCAGCCGCCAGGATGCGGTCGAGATAGGCCGTCTGGCTACCGAAGATGATGGCCTGCCAGGCAGGGTCCCAGTAGCGGACCTTATAGTTGCCGGGCCAGTTTGGATTCACTGCGTCAAGCCATGCGGGGGGATGAGCCGCCCAGGAACTCTGCCAGTAATACCGGTAGTCTTCGGCTTCTCCGATGCTCATGTAGGCAATCACCAGGCGATGGCCGCCGTTAGCTTTGGTCTTCAGCGACGCGATATCCGAAGTGGTGAGTTGCTCTCCGTTGAAGAACGCATCAATCAATATGAGGTCGTAATTGGTTCCCTGCAGAGCGCCGAGGAAACCTGCTTTCGATGCGAACTCGCCGGGATTGAGGAGATACAGGAAGTTCTTGACTTGACCTAAGACGGTGACGTCCCCCGAATGAACGTTGTACGGAGTGGCCGGATACGGCGGAATGCTGGTGAGATTGCGCTGATTCGCCGCAAACGAGATAAAGCCGAGCGCAGCGTTCTGTGCATAGGAATTGTCCACCTTGCTCGGGGTTGAACAGTAGTCGGCAACCAACACTGTCAGGCCTTGGGCGTGCGCGCGCTGCATAAACCCCAGAAGATAGTCGTGGTCGCTCGGGGGTGTGGCGAGATCGTCCGCAGTATACCCATAGAACAGATCCTCGCGCCCGACGCCGTCGATAGCGGCAACGTACGCCGTCGCCAAGGCGCCGCCGGAATTACCGTCCTGCGTGAGTAGTTCCTGACCGTTCTGCGGAATCACTGCAAAGGAAGGATGAGTCGCTTTGGCGTAGCCGGCAATGTTCTGCACAAACTCCCGCATGTCTTGGCGGTAGTCCCGCGGCGGAGCTTCTTGATTGAGCCACGGGCACTGAAAGGGCGTCGCGGCCAGCGCCAGCGTGAAAGAAAGGAACGAGGCCTGTCGAAGATTCCAGTTGCGTAACTTCGTTAATGTCATAGCGTGCTCCTCCCGTGCGCCTCGCGCAAGAAGTACCATCCCACATGGACACTCGTGGCGTCCACGCGCCGATACGCAACTACAATAGGCCCGGTGTGAGGCGGCGTCAAGACCAAGTGAAAGTCACCGGAAAAGCTGGCAGACGTCGCACGGCCCTGGAAGAAGATTCCGCAGTTCCCCTGTCACATCTTCATGCCGGCTCGAACGTGTTGTATCAGTGTTTTCCATTCGGCTGAATTGAGGGCCTCGACGCCAGCGGCCGGCGCCAGGATTACCGTCGTGCGCGCGAGGTCCATTTCATTGATCCCTTTTACCTTCGCGGGATCAGCAATCCGAAGTAACTTTCGCCATTCAGGGTACGCCGTCTCGACCGCGCTATGTTCCACAGGTCCTCCACACGCATCGGCGTATGCGCCCAGGCGATCGAACGAATCGTCCGTCAGCATGACAAAACCGGGATTCATTTTCCTACCGGCTTTCCTCATGGCGCCCAGCGTCTTGAGACCGCCTTCCCACGCCGCGCGATCAGGCGCCATTTCCGTCTTCGGGTTGAAGTCGAGCGTCCTTCCAAAGAACCTCGCCACGTGTATGCCGTCCGCGCCCGCCGACGCCAACGCCGCAGTCTGCTCGGCGAGGATAGCCCGGTACGCAGGCGCGCCAGGATTCAATACCACCCGGCGTTCGGTACCGGCGAGACTTTGCGCGTGCGTTGTCGCCGGACCCCACCCGGCGGCCGTATCGAGTACGCCCCAGCGGTCCATGCAGGCAAAATCCCGCAGTCTTGCGTAGGACGGCCGTAGCTGCGACGCGTGCTCGATTCCGATGGACAGAATCACCTTAGCCCCAAGTTTGTGGCACTGTTCGATCGCTGCCCGTAACCCATCCCGTTGCGTCGCCTCCTCGGGTAGAGCGAATAGAGGCTCCCCGGCGTTATCCGGAATGGTTCTCCAGTTTCTCACCAGTATCCCGCTCAATCCCGCATCAACCGCGCGTTTCGCCAGTTCCGGCAGACGGGGCCAGTCGTGTCCATCGCACTCCAGCAGTAACGCGGGCGCTGCCGTTCCGGTCTCAACGGGTTCAAGCTCCCCATACAGGCGCGCTGCGGTCCGCCAGTCGCCCGCGTGCGCTTTGACGATCACCGGTGACGCGTCGAACCGGGTGTGCGGCGGGCTATACGGCATATGTACCAGGCTCACGCGCAGTCCGGCGGCCCGGTCACCCAATTCCTCGGGCGTCGGCCAGTTGCCTCCGCCGCGCGGCCCGCTGCTCCCAGGGAACATCTCGACGTGGATGACTTTGTAGCGGACGATGGGGTCGACGGCGCCGATGTAGAGGCCGCGGTCAATATCATTCTGGTAGAAATCCAACCACGGCATGCAAAGCTGATCTGGGTAACCGTAATGTTGTTCGGGCCCGTGTATACCCAGCCAGGATTGGTTCACGAAATTCTGGAAAGGAAGCGCGGACTGAACGCCGGTTCGCCCGGGCACGACCATTACGGTCTGTTTCGGGTCGACAAAATAGTCGGACGAATTCGGGACAAGCCCGATGGTCCCGCCAAGCATGGGATAGAATAGCTCCCCTATCTCCAAATCGGTCCGATTGTCGACTGCGAGCGTAAACGCGATCTGATCTTCGACGAGGGAAACGCGCATGGTTACATCCGCATCGTACGTGCGTCCCACAACGCTCGTCAAAGGACCGCGCCAGATCAATTCCAGCGATTTGCCATCCCGTTTGACGCTGCTTAGCTTCTGCTGCTCGCCCATTACGTAATTGGCTTCCGTCGCCTGCCACGCAGCTTCTCCGCGAATCGGCAGGGTGAATTTGAAGTTGCCCGCCAGCCGCGGTTCGCGAATGAAGTCGACGCCGGCCTTCTTGTCCAACAGCCGCGTAATCACGCCGTTTCGCCGCGAGACCTCCACGCGGTAGAAATCATTTTCGAGCCGCACACCGCCGATTTGGCGAAACGTTGGCGTTGGCAGAGATCCGGGCCCATCGCTCTGCGCGACGCCGTCAATACAAATCATCGAGTAGACACTCTCGGCGCCATTGTCCACCGCTTCGATATAGACCTGTTTTCCCTGGTGTCCTTTTCCGCGCAAGAATTTTTGCGTGAACGTCGTCGTGTTGGGCGCGTAAACACGGTCGAGTTCGGTCCCGTCGGCAAGATTCAGGGTCACATAGTTCCAACGGTCCGTCGTCTGACCCTGAATATCGGCCCATCCGGCGACCCACGCCTCGACACCGTCGCGCTCCAGCACGAAATTCCTCGACCGCAGTTTTCCCGTCGTGTTTTCGCCGCCCTGCCCGCTCCACGCAAAGCGGCTTCCTTGCCAGCCGCTGTACCAACCGCCCGCGGAATTATCGTCCACGCGCCAATTCGCGTCAGCGATCCATTTGTCAAGATTCCCCGACTCAAAGTCATCGATGAGAATCGGCGGTCTGGATTCCGGCTTCGACGCCGTGGTTGCGCATCCGGCGAGCATAATCAAGGCCGTAATGGCCGTCCCGAGTATCTTCATTTCGCATCTCCCGGTTGCGCAATCATCACCAGACGTTCCGGGGCGATCATTATCGGCGCTGGCAGAGTCAAAGGCTGCGGTGGACTACCCGGGACATAGAGCACGCACTTTTTCCCGGCGTCTCCGGCGAATTCCTTCAAACGCAGCTGCGCCGGTTGGGAGCCGCTATTCGTCATGATGCACCCTCGCCGCGCCCCCGGAATGCTCCTGTAATTCTGTGCGACTACGCCGGCGGGCAGTAATTGTTCCAGCAAGATTCCCTTGTCCGCCGGAATGTGTTCGCCATAAAAAACGATGTCGGCCAATTCATCGCGAATCTTCTTCACCTCGGCGATGTATTCCGAAAGGCCTTGCCACACGGGTTCCGCCATGGAACGATTGAATTGATAGGGCGAAATCATGATCACAAAGCCGTTGCGTACGGCCTCGTTCAACGTAAAGTAGTCATACGGCTGATAGAGACCGACCGTCTCCACCAGTTCCGGAAAGACCTCCTTTGCCTTGGTCATATTTCCCGCCCACCACGTCGCCGCGCCGTAGGACAAGAAGCGGTCGAGGTTGCACTCGAACGAAATGGCGAACCCAGGGTGAATGGCGTTGCATTGCTCGAGGATGTCTTTCGACAACCGGACCGCGCCTTCATTCAGCGCTGTATCCGGCGGCATGGAATCGCGCGGATTGAAATTCATTGAGCCAGGAAACGTCTTGTCGAGGTGGAGTCCATCGGCCCCAACTTCCGCCAGCTTCTTGAAATACTTGAGATGCCCGTTATGCATGGCGGGAAACGAGGTGTCATAGAAGCCCATGAGCGGCGTGGTGTGCCCCATGCGAGCCGCAAGAGTCCCCATGCCCCAGCCGGCGACCCAATAGTCCGCGCCGTTGGCGCTCGACCAACCACAATCCTTCAACTCGGTCTTGTACCACTCCGTATCAAGGTTCACGACCGTAATGTTGGCGAAGAAATATACGCGCACCCCCATCTTGTGGCACTCGGCAATTGCGCGTTCGAGATCCTCCCACGTGCCAAGGCGCGGGTCGGGCTCGTAATAGGGATAGCCATTGTCGTGGCCGCCGCGCTGCCACCCGGCGATCTGCAGCGAAGTCACGCCGTACTTCAGGCCGTCCCGCGCCAACTGCGGAATTTCGTCTATCCGGTAGTTAATATTGCCCTCGGGCAGCATGATCATGATCATCTGGAAAAAGCCCTCGCGGCGAATCCAGTCGTTGTCCTTCGTTTTCAGACCGAAGGTATCGATGAACCAAGGACGATAGAACTGCTTGCCCGCCGCCACCCAGTCCCCGTCATGAAACATGAGCCACACGGGCGCCCCCTCGAATCGTTGACCCGGCTTCGTTAGAGGCAAGTGGCACAGTTCCGCAAAAACTTCCGAATCCGGCTTAGAGCCCGCCTCACGGAATCGAAACAGCTTGTATCGGGCAAGGGTATCGTGGACCCCGAAGTACAGGCCCCGGCGGTGAGCCGTTGCCGCGAGGTCGACGTACGACATATTATTAGCGGGATAGCCGACAGCATAATCGCCAAACGGCCTGACAAACGACTTGGCGTCGTGTGGCGCCGGCATCAACGTAACCTTCGCGCCCGCCCCTTTTCCATCCATGCCAAGGAATCCGCCAATCACCGGATAGTTGACTTCTTCGACGCTAACGTCAGAATCGTTCTGAACGGAGCACGAGACCTCGATACCCGCGGACTTCAGCGAAACGCGCATGGAAACGTCAATGTTGTGCGCAGCCCCGTGTTCATCCACGAGCGGGCGTTTCCAGTCTAGCTTCAAAGTCTGCCCGTCCAACTTCATGCCGCTCAGTCTCTGTTTGCGCCCGAGCAACAAATTCCTCGGCTCGGTTGCGGTCGGAATCAGGAGCCGGAAATTCTCCGCCAGTTCGCGCGGAGGCGCCAGCTCGATCCCCGAAACCTTGTCACGATATCTCAAGAATGTCCCATGCGCCTGGTCGATCTCCAAGAGCACCGCGTCATTTTCGAGCTTCTCCACCCCCGGTCCAGCCCCCCAAGAGGCAGGAGCAGCGAAGGCAGCGAGCAGAACAACGATTATGCCGATATGAAAGTTTGATCGCATAGCATGATCTCTCTTTTGTGAAGGCAAATGTACGCAAGTTTCGGACGGTGCGGCGGTCCCCAAGTGATGGCATACGCGCGAAGACCACGAAAACACGATTATTGCGATATCGGTGAGAGTTCGCAAATGAAGTGAGTTAGCCCGTGTGGTAGACTGAATCATCTTAAGTGAAGGTGACGCGATGCCCTTTACCGATATCGAGCAAGAGGCCCTCAAGCTTCCCGAAAACGAGCGCGCCACGCTCGCGCAACTCCTCCTGTCGAGTCTGGCGGAGGAAACCGCCACCGGGTTGTGCGAGGAACGCTGGGCGGACGAAGCCGAGCGCCGCTACCAGGAATACCGCGCCGACAAAATAACGGCCAGGCCCGCCGCCGCGGTTTTCGAGGACGCCCATCGCAGGCTGAAATGAGTTCGGTTCATTTCCTTCGGTCCGCAGCTAGGCCAGAGAAAAGACGAAGGCAAAATGGACTAGTCCCAACACGACGCATACCGCCAACGGCAGCGATACAAGAATGACAAGTGTTCCTAAAAGTTTTCGCGGGATGGGGCGCATAGAGGGTGATACATACCAAAGAAAGACGGAGATTGCAGTAGTGAGCGCAAAGATAAACGTAACGCCAGCCGGGGATTGCAGAGCGGCGCCGTCGTGGGTGATGAGATTCACCTTTTCCGACACAAATTAGACAAGCCCGTAATTGGATATCCGATCGGACGCCGGTTCATATTCGACCCACAGATGCATCGCATAAGTAGGCGGGAATTTGAGACTGAACTCCTGGCGCCCTTCATTTTGGGTGGATTCGCGCGACGGCGTCTTGCGGGGATGAAGGCCATCTAACCTTACGATCAGGCCGGATGCACTCTCCACATGCTCGACCAGGAGCGCGCTGGCGCTCTCGGTAATGATTCGGGCGCGGTGAGCAAAAAACGCGTTCTCGCCCAAGAATACAAGAACTAGAATGACATTGATGACGGGTATTACGTGACGAGCCAGCAGAGAGCGCATACCGCCGCCCCAGCGTTCCTGAGATGCGTCTGTACTCTCGGAAGTCAATCAGTCTTCCTTTCAGCCGCGGGAACTGGAACCACCCCCCTTTTTCTATCCCTCGTTCCCACGTTGCACTTTGGGAACTAGAAAGATCGTGTACACATCCATTACGAGCGCGTGGCCGCTCGGCGCTTTGGACGCGCCGTTCGCTTGGCCAGCGCGATCAATGAACGAAGCGCCTCGTTGGCGGCTTCCCCCGTGGGAAACACTTTTGCGACATCCGGGCTGAGCAGTATCAAGTTGGTTCCCTCGGCGTACCGCTTCGCCGTGACTCCGCGCACCGCCCTCGAGAAGTCATATTCTGGAAGAAGATCGTCCTCGTCGGCGGCCAACTTGACCGGTTTTGCCTTCTTACCCTTCTTCATACTGCCTCCGTTCCTGACGCGTTGCACGGCGTGCGCTTATTAAACGTGTCCGAAAGCCTCGTTCGGTATAGGCCACAACAACATAATGCCGCATAGCGGAATACCCTAACAGTATATACCGCCGTTCATTTAACGAGTGACGGGAATCCGGCATGTTAAGCGCCAAAGTGTCGCCGAACACCGTCGCCGCTTCATCGAACGATACGCCGTGTTTGAGCAAATTCGCTTCCGCCTTGATAGGATCCCACTCGAATTGGTAACTCACCGTATCCTCCCAAAGCGGGGCAAGAATCTTCTCTTTCCTTGATTATCTTCATTCTACCAAGTTGATTCCAGTTAGGCGCGCTTGAAAACATCAACTTCGTAAGTTCGAAAAACTCCCCATGCTTCGGATGACATCCGGAGAAATGACGCCGCCCCAACTAATTCTTCCCGTACGCCTCGCGCATGAACGCGATATTCTTCGCATTGGCCGAGTCGTCGTTAGGCGGTAGCGTGGTATTAGGATCGGCTTTGGCGTAACCGTACCAGCCCCAGTTGGCAAAGCGCGGGTCACTCATGATTTTGGCGGCGTTATGCTGGTCACCCCAGCCACACACGCACTGGATCAACTTCGTCTGAGGCCCCACGGAGCTTTGCACGTCCAGCAGCTTCTGCGGGTCCGTGTGCTCGTTCATCAGCCAATCCACCTCTTTGAGCATACGCGAGTTCTTCAGTTGCGGATGCTGTAGGTCAAAGCAGGTCAGCCAAATAACGCAGCCGGGCTTGGCGGCTTTTGCCGCGCTGTGAATCCGCTGCCAACACCGCTCGAGCGCTCGACGGTTGAACTCATCGATCTTATCTTTGTCCATGGCCGCGTCACCGGGAAACGGGGCGTTGAACAACTCCTGGTACATTTTCTTCTCGCAATCCAACCACGCGTACTTCTTGTCCGGGTAGAAATGCGACGCGTTGTACACCCAATCTATCATGAACCCGTCGATATCCGTTTTCGTGAGCGCTTCAGTGATGATTTTGCCGAGGTAGTCCAGATACTCGTTCGTGAACGGAATCGAGATCGAGTTGGGAAGGTTATGCGTGAGCTCCGGATGCGTCTTGCTCCAATTTGCGTTGGCCCCGATACAGAAGTATCCCATCACCCGCATACCCGCGCCATGACCCAACGCGGTAATCTCTTTCAGAAAGTCGCCGTCCATACCCGGCTGCGCGGGCGCTACTTCGCTGCGATACCACGCGTACCCCGGACAGCTTACACAGAAGGTCTGAATGGTATTCGCCCCCAACGCGCGGTACCACTCGAAGTGTTCTTTCGCCGAAGCCTTGGCGTACATCCCCGGCGGCGCAAAACCATCCGGCCCCCAGTTGAAGTCTACGCAGAACGCTTTGATGGGCTCCACGTTTGGCTGAACCGCGGCGACCGCGCCGCCGAGCAAATAGGCCGCCATCAAAATCGCAACACCGCCATGCATAGTGACGTTCCTTCCCGTAGCGATGACGTATCTTTTCTTCAGTACCCCAAACGCAAGACTTCGGCGCTCAAATCCCCGAGAGAGCAATCATATACCTAGGGAACTCGCGATGATCATGAATTCCTCACCACAGTGTCGACCACTACCCGGCATCGTCATTCAGAACGCTCACCACCACGACCCGTGCCGGGCGCCGTCAACTAACAGCGCGGCTAAGCAAGCGATCAATTTCCTGCATTTGGTCCTCTGCGAGCGGCGCAAATTTCAGCGCCCCGGCGTTGTCAGTCACCTGGGCCACGTTCTTGAATCCCGGGATCGGGATCGTCACCGGGCTCCGGGCCCAAAGCCAGCAAATGGCGCCTTGCGACAAGGTGCGGCCGCCGGTGGTCAAAATATCGCGCACCGCTTCGAACTTCTTGAGGTGGTCGGCAATGTTTCCCGCGGCGAGGTCCCAACTGTGGCGAACGTCGTCAGGAGGAAACTTCGTCTCCGCAGTGAACTTTCCAGTGAGTATTCCCATACCCAGCGGACCGCGATTGATACTGGCGAGACCGTTTTCCTCGCACACGCGCAACGTTTCTTCATTCCCGCTAACGACGTTGAAGTGCTGTTGTATCGCGACGCAGTGCTTGCCTTCCGCGAAAATCCGGGCCTTATCCGGCTGGTCGGTGCTCCACCCGTAGTAGCGGATTTTGCCCTCGATGACAAGTTGCTCCAGGGTCTCGCGCACTGCTACGCCGTCCGACGAACCGCCCAGGTGAAACTGGTACAAATCAATGTGGTCCGTCTCTAGACGCCGCAAACTCGCGTCACAGGCGCTCCGGATGTATTCGGGCTCGCATCGCTCGCCACTGGTCGTGCGGTCGCCTTCGTTAATCGGAAAACCGAACTTGGTCGCGAGGATCAGCTTATCCCGTCGTCCGCGAATGGCTTTGGCAATCAACCGCTCGCTGTGGCCACACCCATAGACATCGGCCGTGTCCAGGAAATTCACGCCACGCTCGAGGGCTTCGTGTATCGCCGCTATCGCCGCTGTATCGTCGGCGCCCGCCCAACCGCACGGTTTCCCATCACGCCACGTCACCCCGCCGATAGCCCAGCATCCCAACCCAATGCCACTCACCGAAACCCCGCTACGCCCCAACTTCCGCATCATCATTCAATCAACCCTTTCACGCTTTACGTTCCGTCGTATTCCAGCGATCCGCAGCGGTTGTCATCCAACCGTCCGCCGACGCTCCGGCGGCAACCGTCATCTTAGTTCTCGCTTTTCTACAGTTCGTCCTGCAATTCAAGGTAGTGCATCCAGGCGTGCTCCTGCAACGCCAACCGGAATTCTTCGACCTCCTTTGCGGATATCCGTTTGCTTAGAAGCGCATAGAGATCCGTCCACACAAAACGCAGAACGGTGACCTCGCACAACGTTCGGACCGTGACCATCCGCTTCCCAGACGGGTCAAAATGGAATTGTTTCATTTCTCCCAGAATCACCGGGGGATCGAGCGAGCGAGTGAACCCGTCAGGACTCTGAATTTCAACGCTCCCCGCCAACAACACGAATCCTGCGTCCGAGCTCGACTCGCCGGGGGACAAGATCACGGTGTCAGGCGCCACACGTTCAATCTGAGACACCTCGTTCAATGCCGAAACGATCCCCGGCTTCAACGGCTCGCTCAAATCAAACATGAACGCGAGATTGCTAATCTGCTTCGTAACGTTTTCTGGAGTCATAGCCGCGCGCCTCATTGCCGCAATCTGTCACGCGCGTACTCGCGCGCTAGCAACAGTATCCGTCACCTAGTCGAAAGGTGTCAATCGACAAACCCAAGTCCAAGTGCAACCCCGGCAGGGGCGTAAGATTCCCTGCGCCACAAATCCGATTTCAAGTTCACCACACTTCGCGACGTCGCATCCGCTCCTCATGCCAGCTCCACCGGCTGTCGCGATCGAACTGAATCCTCGATGGCGCAGATCACCTTGGTCACTTCCAGGCCGTCGCGCCCGGTAACCATTGGCGTACGGTCGTCACGCACGCACTCGATGAAATGACGAATGCTCTCCGCCGCGAAGCCCTGCTGGCGGCCGTACAGCGACGGCATGACCAGGATGTCCGGAAAGCCCGCCTCGGATTCCGTGTACTTCTCCAACGCGCGGTTGTGGGTCGCGTCGATGTAGATCGCCCCTTTGCTGCCGGCGACTTCGCATTTCACATCAACCAAGCTCGGTGTCGAATTCGGCAATATCCACGAATTCTCAATGACCGCTGTGGCGCCCGAAGCGAATTCCAGGGTGGCGAGATAATAGTCGGGCGTATCAATGCCCCGCGCCTTCAACACTTCTTTCCGAGATACGGCGTATACCCGCCGCACTTCCTCGCCCAGCAGCCAGCGCACCGTGTCAATCGTATGGCTGCCGACAAACCACATCACTGTCGACTTAGCGGCCCACCAAAGCATCTCCGTCGGCACGAAGATACGGTCATTCAGTCGATAGTAAACATGCTGCACCGCGCCCAGTTCGCCGTTGCGTATCGCGTCCCGCGCCTTATACAGCGGCGGACTCCACCGCGCATGGAAATCCACCATCAATTTTACCCCGGCCTTTTCGACCACTTCGAGTATCCGCTCGCACGCCTCAACGGTCATCGCCAACGGCTTCTCGGCCAAGATGTGTTTGCCCGCCCGCGCCGCTGCCAGGATCGGTTCCTCGTGCGCAAAGTCCGGCGTCACAATCGACACGGCCTCGATGCGGTCGTCTTTCAGTAGCTCATGGTAGTCAGCATAGGCGCGAGCCTGGTATGGCTCCGCAAGCGCCCTCGCCCGATCAACCGCCGGGTCCGCCACACCGTACAAACGCGCCCCGTCAACCGCCGCATACGTCCGCGCATGCATAGCCCCCCATCCCCCGGCGCCAATCAATCCCAGTCCAACGCTCCTCATTTGCCGCTCCTCTCATGAAGCTTCCGTTCGCCACCCTGCCTTTCCCTACAACGAAGAAACGCCTTCCACCATGTCATTCTGAGCGTAAGCGAAGAATCTGCGACCGATGTTCGACAGCCCGAAATTCGATCCCCCACATGGGATAGTCGCGCCCGGATAACTGGTCAGAATCTGCTTCTGTTTGCTTGGCTAACATGGTACGATTCCTCGAACGCGACTATAGCACACTACGGGGTTGGGCTACGGGGTAGGGCGCTTTCGCCGAACGCGCCTGTCTCTTCGCTTTACCGGGACGAATCGCCGAACCGTCCCTACCCGAGTCGGGAAAAGACATAAGGAAGAATACAATGCGCAATTACCGAATGATAGCCCTAGGCGTGATCCTGACCGTACTATTCGCCGCTTGCCAAACCACGCCCGGCTCACACAGCAATGCACCAGCAACCAACGTACGAGTCGCGGGAATCTTCGCCGACAACATGGTGCTTCAGCGAGGAATCAAGACGCCCATCTGGGGCTGGGCCGCGCCAGGTGGCTCGGTCACCGTGCAACTGGACTCGCACACCGCGCGCGCGGTAGCGGGCCCTGATGGAAAATGGACAGCGAAACTGGGCCCCTTGTCCGCAGGCGGCCCGTACACGCTAACAGTTTCCGGACAAGACACCGTGACGTTCAAGAACGTGATGGTGGGCGACGTCTGGCTGTGTTCGGGCCAGTCGAACATGGCCATGACCCTCCAGCCGGGGCCGGAGGCCGTGTTCAACGTAGAAAAGGAACTGGCTACGGCGAACAACCCTGCCATACGGCTGATGACGGTCGCGCCCGCGACGAGTTTCACGCCGAAGGACGACCTACAGGGCGTGTCCTGGCGGGAGTGTACCCCGGAAACTGCGAAGGTGTTTTCGGCGGTCGGTTATTTCTTCGGCCGCGAACTCCAAGCGCGTACCGGCGTGCCCGTTGGCCTAATCAATAGCTCGGTGGGAGGCACACCGGCCGAAGCGTGGACCAGCGCGGACGCGTTGAGCGCGCTGCCTGACTACCACGACATGATCGTCCGCATGCCCGAAATGATTCGGCAGTCGGCGGGCGCCGTAGCCGAGTATGAGAAGGCCGTCGCGGCGTGGGATGCCGCGTTGGACGGACGTGACGCGGGCTATGCGGACGGAAAACCAGCCTGGGCGGCGCCCAAACTGGACGCGGGCGACTGGAAGCCAATGAACTTGCCCACCCATTGGGAAGACGCCGGCTATCCGAATCTGGATGGCTTCATGTGGTTGCGCAAGGAAGTAGACATTCCGCCCGGCTGGAATGGACAGCCGCTCAAACTCGGCTTGGGAACCATCAATGATATGGACCGCGCGTGGTTCAACGGCGCTCTCGTCGGCAAATTTGAACTACTGGCCGGTTGGATGAAGCCGCGCGAATACGATGTGCCGGGCGAGTTGGTGAAGCCAGGCCGCGCGGTGATCGCGGTGCGCGTTTACGATATCGGCAACAAGGGCGGGATTTGCGGTATCGCCAACGACATGTGGCTGCGCCCCGCGTCCCAAGCCAAGTCCGGCGGCATTTCACTCGCCGGCGAGTGGCGCTGCAAACCGGGCCTCGACCTCGCGAAGATTCCCCCGAAACCGCAGGCGCCCGAATTCCGTCTAGGCAACTACAGCGCGCCGACGGTGCTGTACAACGCCATGATCGCGCCGCTCGTCCCATTCGGGATTCGGGGCGCGATCTGGTATCAGGGCGAATCCAACGCCGGCCGCGCCTATCAGTATCGGGCGCTGTTTCCCGCGATGATCACGGACTGGCGCAGCCATTGGGGTCAGGGAGACTTCCCCTTCTTGTACGTGCAGTTGGCGAATTTCCTAAAGCCAAACTCGGAGCCAATCCCCGATCAATGGGCGGAATTGCGCGAAGCGCAGTTGATGACGCTAAGCCTTCCCAAGACCGGCATGGCGGTGACGATTGATATCGGCGAGGCGGACACGATTCATCCGCGCAATAAGCAAGACGTCGGACGCCGGCTCGCGCTGGCCGCGCGCGGAATCGCGTACGGCGAACGCCTCGTGTACAGCGGGCCGATATACAAATCGTCGCGCGTCGAGGGACAGACTATCCGCATTCGCTTCGATTCTGTGGGAGGCGGGCTCCAGTGCAAGGGGGCGTCGCTACAGGGATTCGCCATTGCGGGTTCGGATCAGAAGTTCCACTGGGCCGACGCGCGCATTGACGGCGCGACGGTAATCGTAAGCAGTTCAAAGGTCCCAAACCCCGTCGCGGTACGCTACGCGTGGTCGATTAACCCCGTGTGCAATCTGTTCAACGCTGAAGGACTCCCTGCAACTCCATTCCGGACAGACCAGTGGACGGGCATGACGGAAGGGAAACGCTAGGGCGTTCTCGCACGGAACGCCACGCCACTCATGCTCCCGGAGCCCGGACCGCGAATTCCGTTGCAAAGGCGCGGAACTGCGCCACCATGTCCACCTTGGGCAATTCCTCGCGCGGTGTCCACGCGAACTCGTCGTGCTCATCGCTCAGCCGGACTTCGCCGGACTCGACCCGCGCCTCGATGAGTAAGTACGCCACGATGCGCTTCGGCGCATCCGATTGCGCCGCCCCCACAACCCGTACCAGCGAAACCGTGAGTCCTGTTTCCTCGAAGACCTCACGCAGCAACCCCGCCTCCAGCCCTTCGCCCTCATCCAACTTCCCCCCCGGAAAGTCCCACTTCCCCGCATTGGCATTCGATCCGGGAGCGCGCCTGAGCGCCAAATAGCGCCCTTCCGCATCCCGCACGAGCGCCTTGACCGAAAGCACAAACGGCTTTGACTCCACGATACCCTCCTCCTTCCTCGCAGAATACCAAGTCTATTCCCGATCTCCAAGCACCGCGATCCTCTGTATTCCTATACGTCTTATATGTCCTATAGGTCCTATACGCCCTACATGCCATTTCCGGCCGCCGCGTGCTGCGCATCCTTGCATTAACTCGCCCCGCCTCGTAGGATGCTCCCGAGGGAGGGCCTATGCGCTTCCACAGGTGTGTAAGTCCGAGCAATTCGACTGCGGCGCGATACCTTTCATCGGTCTTCGCGGCTGTGGCGATGGTATTCGGCTGCCTGTGCGCCCTTGCCGAATCCAGTAATTCGCCCGCCAATTCTACGACCTTGTATTACTGGGGCAGCGGGTCGGACGCCGTCGCCCTCGACATCATCCAGGATTTCGAAAAACGCCACGACGGCTCGGACGGCGCCCCCGTCATCAAAGTCATCATGGGGCAAACGGCGTCCATCAACGACATTGACGATCCGCAACGCCTTCTCACCTCGATTGCCGGTGGCGATCCGCCCGACGTCGTGTGGTTCAACCGCTACGCCGTCGGCGGCATGGCCTCCCGAGGCGCGTTCCAGTCGCTACAACCGTTTCTCGACCGAGATATTCGCGAGCGCGCCGGCGATCCTGCCACCCTGCGCCCCGAACAATTCTTCGCGCCCTGCTGGGCCGACGTGAACTTCGATGGACAGGTCTACGCTATCCCCGCGGACACGGATAATCGCGCCCTCTACTACAACATGGACATCTTCGACAAGCACGCCGCCCAACTCATCGCGGCAGGATGCGTGTCACGCGACGACCCCGCAAGACCGGGCCCGCCGCGGGACTGGGACCAATTGAAAGCCTGCGCGGAAATCCTCACGCAGCGGGACAACGATGGCCGCCTCCAGTCCGTCGGCTTCATCCCCAACTTCGGCAATTCATGGCTGTACATGTTCAGTTGGCTGAACGGAGGCGCCTTCCTCAGCGCCGATGGTAGAACCTGTACCCTCAACGCGACGGAAAATGTCGAGGCCCTGGTGTTCATGAGCGAGATCTACGATCTCATGGGTGGCGCACAGAAGGTGAACGCCTTCCAGACCGGCCTCCAAGGCGGCGATCTCGACCCGTTTCTCTCAGGCCGAATCGCGATGCGAATCGACGGCGACGGATTCATGAACACGATTGCGGCGCAAAAACGGGACCTCCGATTCGGCGTCGTACTGACTCCCGCGCCGAAAGGGAAAAGACCGCTCGGCTGGTCCGCAGGTTGGTCGTGGGTCATGCCCAAAGGCGCGAAGCATCCCGACGCCGCCTGGGAGTTCATCAAGCACATGGCGTCGCGGCGGGCGTACGAGATACGCGCCGACGCCCTCCGGCAGGTTGCGCAAGCGGGAGGCAGGATATTCATCCCCTGGTTCAGCGCACGGCGTGATATTACCGAATGGGCGTTCTCGCACTATCTTTACGACGACCCCACAATCGAAGGCAAGTATAAGAACGCCATGCGCGTTTTCTCAGAGGCCATGCCCTATTCGGAGCATCTTCCCATTACCCCCGTTGGCCAAATGCTCTGGACGGCCCAGGTGCGCGCGCTCAACGAGGGCATCTATAAGAAGTACGACCCGCTAGATATCGGCAGGAACGCGCAGATTGCGCTCGATATGAACACTTCACCGGTGCAGGCCGAACTGGACCGCTTCTACCATCCGGAAGAACTGCCCGTCATTCATTGGGAGCCCTTGGTCTGGTGCTATGTTACTGTCGTACTGACACTGCTTGCCATCGCCTACTGGCGCCTCGGCCGGCCTCGCCAGCATGGATACTTCCGGCGCGAGGCGTACGCCGGTTACGCCTTTGCCGCGCCATGGTTTGTTGGATTCCTGGTGTTCGGCGCCGGACCGTTATGCTTCTCACTGCTCATGAGTTTCTCGGAATACGATGTACTTTCTCCGCCCAAGTTCGCGGGACTGCGCAACTACATCACCATGTTTTCCGGTGATCCGCTGTTCTATAAATCCATGGGGAATACGCTGTTTATGGTCGCGGGTATCCCGTTGGGAATGATCGTCGGTTTGGGAATGGCGATGCTGCTCAGCCGCGAAATCAAGGGGATCGCGATCTACCGAACCTTCTTCTATCTCCCCTCGATCCTTCCCGCCGTCGCCGGCTCGATCTTGTGGATTTGGATCTTCAATCCGAGGGAGGGAATACTCAACACCTTGCTGGCCAAGGCCGGCCTCCCCGGCCCCTCATGGTTGCTCGACCCAAACTGGTCCAAGCCCGCCCTGATTCTGATGGGCCTCTGGGGCGCGGGAGGCGGCATGATCATTTGGCTGGCCGGACTCAAGGCCATCCCCGTTCAGTTGTACGAGGCCGCGGAACTCGACGGCGCAGGGGCCCGGCGCAAGTTCATCCACATCACCATCCCCATGCTCAGTCCCTACATTCTGTTCAACTTGATCGTCGGCGTTATCGGCACGTTCCAGATGTTCACCCAGGCCTTCATCATGACCCAAGGCGGCCCGGTCGACTCGTCGCTGTTCTATGTCTACTACCTGTTCAACAATGCATTCCGCTACATGAAGATGGGCTACGCCTCCGCGCTGGGCTGGGTCTTATTCGCCATCGTCCTCGCGTTGACCCTGCTTCAATTGCGAATCTCTCGCACGTGGGTCCATTACGAATCCGAAAAGTAGTCGCCACCACCCAAAATGGATCAGGCGCTGCGTACATGTCATTCTGAGCGAAGCGAAGAATCTGCCCCGCACAAACCAAACGCCCTATCATCGCGTAAAGAAGCCGGCAGATCCGGCGCTCACAAAGAAGAGGCGTCCAACCTGGACGCCTCTTCTACTCCCAATACTGAATTGCTCTACGGAGCTTCCGTGAACGCGAGCGGCTTGCCGTCCTTGTCAGTCAGCCGCAGACAGAAGTTCCATCCACCGCCGCCCTGGGTAACCTCGACAAGCAGCGTGTTCACGCCCGCTTTCAACTTCACCGGGGCCTTGTCCTGGTCTATCTGTGTTCCGCGGTCCGTGTTGTTCTCGTGAGCCACGGCGCTATTCACCCACAGCTTAATCCCATCGTCCGATCCCATGCGCGCCACGGCGTCCGTAGGGACGGGAACCGTCACCGTCGCGACACCGTATCCGGTTGCGTTGGCTTGCACCCCCAGCGCCGTCGTGAGATCCACGATACCCGAGGGATCGGCCGTGTCGAACTTCTTCCACGCGATATCTTTCCCGCCGCTCTTGTACGACGCCTTCAGGTCAACGTTCGGCTCATTCACGCGAATCACTTTGAATCCATCGGCCTGAGACCACGGGAACGGGCCTGTGAGCGTCCATTTCATCACGAACCCGAGACGGTGTCCCACGTCCGGTACCGATTTCGTCGCTTGCGTGACTTTGATGATGTCGGCAATCGCTTCCGGCGATACCGCCTTGTTCATCAATTGAGCCACGATCTGGTTTGCCTCCTCGGTCCGTTTGGCGTCAGCCAGATTCTTCGCCAGACTTGCCAACGTCGCCGCGGAGACGTCCTTTAATTCCCCCGCAATGGCTGCCTTTATGAGCGTATCGGAGGAATCCGCCGTCGGATGCCGCGCCACGCCAATCAGCGCCAATTTCTGCATTTCGCTCGAGTTCGCCACACGATACAGCGCAAGGTAAGCGGCGCCCGCGGCCTGATCGTGACCGGAGGCCTCCAGCGTGGCCGCGAGGCGCTTGAGTTCGTTCACCGCCACCGATTTGTCGTCCACATTCGCCGTGCCTGCCGCGCTGGCCAGCGCGTTCACCGCCTCGGGTAATTGCGAGTCCGCGAGCGCCACATACGCCGTCCGCCGTACCGTCGCGTCGCCGTCTTGCGAGGCCGTCTTCAGCACGTCGAGAAACTCCGGCGCGCGCGCGCGTCCAAACACCCCAAGCAGGCCTATCTTCATCTCGCGCGACACCTGAGGATAAATCGCCAATGCGGATTTGACGACGGCTGGCCCCTTGGCATTCTCGTACGCCGCAAGAACCATCGGCTCCAATTCGCGGCCGTCGTCCCCGCGCAACGCGGACACAATTGCCTCGGCCGCGGCGTCATCGCCATGACGCGCCATGCCTACCAAGGCCGCGCCACGTACCGTCCGGTCTTTTCCCGTCTTCAGCACCGTCTGGTAAATGCGATTCGCGGTTTGAAGATCGGACCGCCGTACCGCCGCCGCGTCCGCCAGACGAATCATCGCGTCCGCCGCATCGAATGCGGTATCCGGTGTCGCGTTACCATAGACCGTCTCGACGGATTTGGCGCGCGCCGCGGACCCGGTCCACGACAACGCCCGCGCCGCCGCGGCCCGAACCTTCGCGTCTTTACTCTTCGTATACCGCGCCACGGCCGATACGGATTTCTCATTGTGCAGCGCGCCAATCGAATTGAGCAGCGCGCACTGGAAGTCGGGTCCCGCCTTGGAAAGCGCCGCGACAAGCGCCTTACACGCCACGGCCGTGCCCGATTCCTGCAATGCCGCCCGAGCCTTCTCCTTCAACTCCGGATCCTTCAATAGAGCCGCTACGGGCGCAACACTATGCCCCTCCGGAATCACCAACGGTAAAAGTCGCAGACCGCGCTCCTTGATCTCGGCGGACTGACTCGGCGCCACCAGTGTCATCAAATCGTTCGTAACCGCCTCGCGTTCTTCTTCACGGCCCGGCGTCGACACCGCGGTGGCCAAGTCAGCGAGCACATTGAACGCCGCGTTCCAGACATTCGCGTCTGGACTGCTGAGCAGTGGAAGCACCTTGGGAACGGCGTTGGCGCCTTCACGCGCCAGGAATTGCCGCGCTTGCGAACGGGCGATTTCATCATCCCCGCCCAACGCCTGCACAAGCCCATCAACATCGGCTCCTCGCGCCGCAACCGCCATCAGCGCAGCCAGCGCGAGTATTGCGCACTCAAATCGAAAACGTTTGCTCATTGAAAAGACTCCCTTGAGTCACTAGAGGCGCGGCCAGAAAGCCTCCGCTTACCAAAACCCTACAAAAACGATCACTGGTGTTAAACATCTTACAGATACTTTCTGGCCGCGCCGCGTCAAAAAGCCGACTTTCTGGCCGAACTGCTAGCCGTCGAGTTTACAGATGCCAAGGCGCCCGATAGGTCCGAGTAAGATAACGATTCGCTTCCTCATCGCCGATGACCGTTTCGCTGTCCCCGTCCCAATTCAACTTCCGGTGAACCTTCAGCGCGATCCCCGCTAGCAACGGGGCAGTCGTGGATGTGGTGTTCCGGACACGCCCAGCTGCGTTCCGGCTCGCCCACATACTTCGGAATCGGAGATTCGGCCGCGATCACCTCGAACGTGTTGCGATCCACGAGCAGTTGTCCCTTGGTTCCTTGGAACTTCATCCCGTACCCACGGCCGTCCTGGTATAAATTCGAGTGCCGCTGCTCCCACGTCACATTGCAGCCTTTGTATTCAAAGATCGCCTCGATGGTCTCGTAATTCTGCGCCCCGGCGCCACCACGATAGCTGCCACCAATGGCTTGAACGCTGAGCGGCCGATCCTGGCCGATTCCCCACTGAACGATGTCCATCAGATGAACGCCCCAATTCGTAAGTTGCCCGCCCCGCGCGTAGTCGTGCCAGCCCATGAACCCGAATTGGCGTTCTTTCGAATAGGGCACTTTCGGCGCCGGACCAAGCCAGAGGTCCCAATCCAGGCCGTCCGGAATTGGCCCCGGCGTTTCCCCCACGCCCCACGCGTTGACGCCCACCCACGCCGTCGCCGACGTGATCGGACCGAGCTGTCCGCCGCGCACAATTTCCATGGCCTTCTGGAATATCGGCATCGACCGCTGCTGCGTGCCCACCTGCACCACGCGTCCGTAGCGCCGCGCCGCCTCAACCATCGCGCGGCCTTCCTTCACCGTCGGACACGCCGGCTTTTCGACGTACACGTCCTTGCCGGCCTGGCAGCCCAGAATCGTCAACAGCGGGTGCCAATGGTCCGGCGTGGGCGCGAATATCGCGTCGATGTCGTCGCGCTCGAGAACACGGCGGAAGTCTTGATAGCCGTCGGGTTTCTTTCCGCTCATTTCTTCGACTTTTTTCATGGCCGCTTCGTAGCGGGGTGTAAACACGTCGCACACCGCGGCTAGAGTGCACTGAGGATTGACAGCAAGCGCCTCAAGGTGCCGAGTCCCCATCCCCCCGCACCCAATCAGCGCGATTCGAACCTTCTCATTCGTTCCCACGCGCGCCGCCCGGGCCTTGCGCGCGGGCGCAAGAGCGGCGATGCCTGCGCCACCGATCACCGTCTTGCCGAGATTTCCCAGAAAGGTCCGCCGACTCAGATTTCGTGTGCCCGCCATCCGTACTCTCCTTGTCCGTTCCGAACTGCATGCGCCCCACAAATCGCCTCACAGCATCGCCCATCGCGGAACGTAAATGCAACGTCCGGAGCCGCGCTCCGGTCCATGCGTCCGGTATGTTTACGCCGCCTCGGAGAACGGGCACCCCCCGCAGATCTGTCTGAGCCGTCTGATCTGTCTGACTTGTCTGACTTGTCTGACTGGTCAGACTGGTCAGACGCGTCCGATCTATTTGATTACTCCACTGGAACCAACACAATATCTTTGTGCTCCAGTGTGGCCCCATCCTTATGCGCCTGCAGCACAATATGTCCGGGCTGCAATGCCGTTACCTTATCGGTCTCCGCGCCTTTGACGCCATTGATAAACGTCACCACGTGACTCCCCCGAGCAAGTACTTGCAGCAATTCCCACTTCCCCGGCGTCAACCCGAGGTCGTCCGCCCGCGCCACGCCGTACACACTCCCCGTACACATGGATGCGCCCACGAAATCGAATATCTGAACTTCCTGCCCGCGTTCCTTGGGTTCTCCTTCGGGCCACCGGAAGAACACCCCGCCATTAGCGTTTGGCTTCGTGCGCACGTACAACCGCAAATCAAAATCCTTGCAGACCTTTTCGTGCTGGAGATAGCCGCTTCCTTTGGTCACCGACAGAACGCCATTGTCCGTCTGCCATTGGGCATTGCCCTCGACCGGCTTCCAACCGGTCAAATCTTTGCCGTTGAACAACGCGATGCCATGCTCGGTATCCGGCAATGCCTTTACACGCACGTTGCGCACCGCAAACTTCCACCCCTGGTGCTGAAACCCGATTGCGCCACGGCGCAGCGTATACCGCAAATCGGCATGGGTCGATAGGTCTATGTCCTGCATCAGCGTGCCATTGATATGAACGACCAAGCGCGGCCAGTCCATCAACACGTGACACGTGTTCCAATCGTCCTTCTTCGTCCACGCGGCCTTGGGCGGCACGACACGGAAGATTGCGCCCGTGCTAATCGGTGTCACGCCGCCAAGATGGCTCTCCAACTCGACTTCGATTCCAGCCCGATACGCCCCATTACGCGGCGCATGAATATACAGGCCGGATTCCACCCAATCGCCGAACTCAAAGTCGAACTCGATTTCGAAATTCTCGTAGTCCTCTTTCGTCAACAACGCGGCGGGCTCGCTTCCGGTCTGAATAAAGTTCACCACCCCGTTATCGAACTTGAAGGAACCATCATCGCCGCCCACACGGTCCCAGGCGTCCATCGATTGGAGCAGATCGCGATACGGCGCCTCCGGAGCCGCGCTCAACGCCACAAGAGTCGCCACCAGCGAAACCAGCATGCTCACAGACCCTCCCACTCCCCTAATTCTTAATTCTTAATTCTTAATTGTCTGTTCTCAATTCCATCCGCGCGCCGGCCTGCGTGCAGCAAACCGGCGCGCGCGAGACTTCCTATATCGGCAACTCCCAGCCCTTGCGATATTCCTTACTCACGATCTCCGACGCATGACGCACGTTGGTGACCACGCCTTTGACGTTGTCCCAGCGCAGTTTCTTGCCGGACTTCACCACCAGGTTTCCGAAATTGACCATCTCCGTGAATGGCCCGGCGTAGTCGAAGTTCGAGCACGACGGCTCGCCACCCTTGCACGCGGCGATCCAGTTCTGCGCGTGGTCCTGACCCGGTATGCGCGGCAAGTACGGATCGGGCTTCTTGAAGTCTTTCATCTTGTCATCCGGCACAAGACGCGGGTTACCGCCGTACTCGCCCTGCGTGATGATGCCCTTCTCGCCCACCAGGAACGACCCGTTGGCGTTGTCGTCGCCCAGGATGCAATTGTCGGGAATGCCTGCGGGCCGCTTGGGACGGTTATAAATCTCTTTGCCGTCCGGACCCGGCCAGTGACCGTCGTACCAGTACACATCCACCGGCCCCATCTCGCCTCGCGCCGGAAACGAATACTTGATCGTCGAGGTCAGCGGGAACGTCTGCTTGTTCTGCCCCTTTTGCATGACCACTTCCACCGTGAAGAATTTCGCGTCCTTGAGCTTCAAGGACATGTAGGCCGCATCCATGATATGACATGCCATGTCACCCAGCGATCCGCCGCCGAAGTCCTGCCACGCGCGCCAGTCGTGCGGACAGTACGCATGGTTGTATGGACGCCACGGCGCCGCGCCGATCCACCGGTCCCAATCCAGGTTCTCCGGTGTCACTTGCGGCGGGAACGGTTCGCCAAACCCTTGGTTCTTCCACACCGGCCTATGCGTCCACACGTGCGCCTCGCGCACCTGCCCAATCGTCCCCTTCCCAATCATCTCGCACAACTCACGGACCCCGTCGCCGGAATGGCCCTGGTTCCCCATCTGCGTCGCCACGCCCATCTCGCGCGCCGTATTGGTCAACAAGCGCGCCTCTGCCACCGTGTGGGTCAGCGGCTTCTGCACATAGACGTGCTTGCCAAGCTTCATCGCCATGTACGCCGCCGGCGCATGCGTATGGTCCGGCGTGGAAATCGTCACCGCGTCAATCTCCGGATGCTTCTCGAGCATGACGCGGTAATCGCGGTACTTGGGCACGTTCGGGAATTGCTCGAACGTTTTCGCCGCGCGCTCCCAGTCCACGTCGCACAACGCCACGACGTTCTCCTTGGAACAGTTCATGATGTCGCTCGAGCCCTTGCCGCCCGCGCCAATCGCCGCCACGTTCAACTTCTCATTCGGCGACAACTTCCTCGGCACGACCTTGGCCGTATTCGGCGTCACCGCAGGCGCTTCGGCCGCTTTCTTGGCCGCCGGCGCCGCGCCCGCCAAAGTCATCACTGTCCCTGCCGTACTCGCCGCCAGGAACGACCTCCGGCTCATCGAAATCTTGCTCACGATACTCTCCCTTCCATGTGTTCCCGATTATCCACACGCGAACCAGCCCAGTACGTCAACCGTCTGCCGCAGTTCCATCGCGCCTCACTGAAGCAAGGCTCAGAAACTATAGCCCCCGCGGATACAGCATTTCCACACCCGCCACACGGCGTTGTGATATCCTGTCCGCCTCGATGCAGATGAATCAGCAACACCGGACAAAACCGAAGGTTCTTGATTGGCGCACAGGACGTGCCTAAGTTTCTCAATCGGTGACAGCGCGACCAACGTGTCATGTCATTCTGAGCGAAGAACCCCGGGACGGAGCTGTTTATGACAAGAAACATGGCTGCGTCGGCCCGTTATCTTGTCCATTTTGCCAAAGGTCTCGATCGTTTATTATCAACGACTTACAAAGTTTGTTTCTTAGGAGCGAAAGCGAAGAATCTACTACCAACGTGCAAAGGCCGCGCGCCTTATGCGGAGGGCCCGGCGCGCACGAGTTTGGTTCTCTGTTGCTTCCGCACGGACCGAAGGCGCATTACCATGAATGAAACACCCCTTCCTCAAGACATTGTCGAAAAGGTCCGCGCGGACTTCGACCCCATCATCCACGACGAGATTCTCGCCGACCTCGCGCGCATGCGCGGCGCGGAGTCTTCCGACCGCCTCCTGCGATGTATCGTCCAATACGCCGCCGGAGACCTCGAACGCTACACCTATGCCTGCGACATCGCCAAGCTGGACTACCGCGACGTCATCGTCTTTGGTGAGTACGATCGAATCGGAAACGAGTTGGTAAGAGTCCGCAACCTCAACGAACCGTTCACCGCCCCCCAAGACACGCCCCAGACCTAGCGTGTCGAGTCTCAAATCCTCTTGACAGGTCACCCTTGCGGAATCCACTTCGTGCTCCGCGCTTCCGCCGCTTTCAGCCCCGGAAGGGGCGCAAGAGGATAGCCCACGGTGCAAACCGTGGGATCAGACCACGTTCAAACACCAGCCCTGTAAGGGCGAAAGAACTCTATGCATTTCCTGAGCGGTGCCTGAATGTTAAGACGCCAACATCGTGATTCACTACACCGAAATCCCAACATCGCAAATCAGCGCGCCGGCGTTCTATTTGTCTTTTTCGGCGCTCTGTCGCGCTGTCGCGCCCTTCCTCAAATCGAGCGCGTCCAAGATCGCCGCCGCTACCTGCTTCCCCAGAAAGGCATACCCCTCCTTGGCAAAATGCACATTCCTCGGCGTCTGGTACGCCGCCAAATGCGGGAATACGTGCGCGTACAAGTCATCGCTCGGAACGCCGTGCTTCTTCATCACCTTCGCCGCAATCTTGTTGACCTCGACCTCGTCACCCTTGAACCGCCCCCCCGCCCCCTCCGGAACCGGAGTTGTCGTCGCCCAAATGATGGCGGCGCCTGTGGACTTGAGACGGCGAACGAGCTTGTCCAAGTTCTTCTCATATCGTTCTGCGCTGACCTGGCGTCTTCCTGCCACGTCCAACTTCCCCGCCTTCACGTGCTTGATATCATGTAGCCCCCAGTTGAAATGAATCACGTCCCACTTACCCGATCCCAGCCACTGCTCGATGTTCGCGATCCCGGTCCGCGTCGAGCCGCCATTCGCTGGAATACGCAATACGTTCGCCTTCCCCTTCAGCAACTCCCGCACCACAGGGGTATATCCAATCGAGATCGAGTCCCCTATCAACAGCGCGCGCGGCAGCTTCGGGTCCTCCTCCACAAACGCGAATCCCGGTTGCGCCCGCTCCGCAACAGTAAGCTTCTTCTCCCACGCGACTTGCGCCGCTGACTTGTGCGCATCGTCCTCTCGTGTATCCACTTGTCCCATCGCATCTCCCATCGGCCCCAGCAGCATCGCGCACGCAAGCGCCCCGGCAATCAGAAGTTCTCGCCCAGCGGCCATGAACCGGTCTCCTCTCGTATTGCCTCTGTTCTAACCACGCCCACACTTTACATTGCCGCCCGTCCATGCCACAATCCGAGCCCTGAACTTCTATTGCAAACCCTGATTTCTTCTAATCAGCAATTGTGGCGAATCAAGCACAGAAGGCGAGCTTCACATGAGACACGTCACTGCAAGAGTCCTCGCTCGTAGAGTTATTGTCTGCGCCACCGCCATCATCCTTGCCGTCTCAGCCAACGCCGCCCCCATGCCCAAGGACCACACCTGTCTGCTCATCGTCATGGACGGGCTGCGGCCGGACTACATCACCCCGGACCTCATGCCCCGTCTCTACGCCTTCAGCGAAGAAAGCTTCGTGTGCGACGATCATCACTCGGTATTCCCGACCGTAACACGCCTCAACGCCACCTCGTTTTCCACGGGAGCCTATCCGGCCACCCACGGCATTCTCGGAAACAGCATCTATGTCCCGGAAGCGAACCCAACCGCCGGGATCAGCACCGGCTCAGCCGACAGGATGAAGAAGGCCGATGAAGCGACCGGAGGCAAACTCATTACGGCGGTCACGCTCGGAGAGCTGCTCCAGCAACGCGGCCAGAAGCTGCTCATCGCGAGTTCCGGCTCGCCCGGCTCGGCGTTCCTGCTGAATCACAAGATCAGCGGCGGCGCCATACTCAATTGCGAGCTGACTCTGCCCGCGTCACTCGAACCCCGCATCCTGCAGCTTCAAGGCCCTGTCCCGCCCGAGACCATGCCCAACAAAGCGCTCAACGCCCGCGCCGTAGACGCTTACCTCAAATTTGGACTCGACGAATTCCACCCCGCCGTCACAATTCTCTGGATATCGGACCCGGACCATACCGCCCACGAATCCGGCATTGGATCGCCATTGACGAACGACGCCTTGCGCGCTGTCGACACCGAATTCGGACGCATTCTCGATACCCTCAAACAGAAAGGTCTCACCACCAAGGTCAACGTGTTCGTCGCATCCGACCACGGATTCGCAACCCAGAACGGTCCCGCGGACATTCCCGCGCTCCTCATCGAAAACAAGCTGAAAGCGAGTAAGGACAGCGGCGACGTCATCGTCGCCGAAGGCGCCATCTACGTCAAGAACCACGACCCCGAGATCATCGCGAAGATTGTCAAACTGTTGCAGGCCACCCCTTGGGCCGGAGCCATTTTCACCAAAGAGGCCGCGCCCGGTTCGCCCCAGGGCGTTATCCCCGGAACCCTGTCCCAATCCGCCATCCACTGGAACCATCCCCGCGCCGGCGACATCCTCGTCTCCGCGAATTGGACCGATGACGCCAACGAATTCGCATACAAAGGCCGCACCACCCTGCCCGGCCCCGCCGGCCACGGGACCTCCAGCCCCTACGAAATCCACAACGTGCTCATCGCCGCCGGCCCCGAAATCAAAGCCAAGACCCACAACCCCGCGCCCACCGGCAACATCGATCTCGCCCCCACCCTCTGCTTCCTCAATCAGATCGCCACCCCGCTCACCATGAACGGACGCATCCTCCACGAACTCCTCAAAGACGGCCCCGACCCCAAGTCCGTCCCCGTCAAACGCCAAACCACCGAAACCCAAGCCACCAACAACGGAGTCCGCTACCACCTCACCATGACCACCGCCCGAGTCGCCAACACCGACTACCTCGACTCCACCAAAGTAGACCGCACCCCGTAGCCGAAAGTCGAACTACCGCGCTCGCTGAGGGCGGCATCTCGCTCCGACTGGTTTCCCGACGCCTCATCCTCTAGAGTAGGCGCAGGAGAAAAGGGAGGAGCGCCGTGAGCAATTCGATAGAGAGTGACGCCAACCTGAATGTCCCCTGGTGGCAGCCGGTACTGTTTGCCGCTTTGGCGGGCGGAATGGGGTGGGGCATTCGCGGCCAGTACGGCCACGAAACCGGAGCGATGATCGCCGGACTCCTCGTCAGCCTGACGTTGACCTTGCTGCTGTGTCCGAAGGCCAGTGCGCTGGAGATCGTGCGTGCGGTCGCCTTAGGCACAATCGCAATCGGATTCGGCGGCTCGATGACATACGGCCAGACCATTGGTCTGACGCAGAACGCGCCCGTCATCGGCAATTGGGAAGCCCTGCGCTGGGGCATGCTCGGCCTGTCCATCAAGGGCGCGCTGTGGATTGGGTTTGCCGGCGTCTTTCTTGGGATGGGATTAAGCGGCACGCGCTACCGGTACTGGGAGTTGTTTCTACTTCTCATCGCCGCGGTAGGCATACACACGCTCGGTGTCTATCTCCTCAACAGGCCCTTTGACCCGCAGCAAAAAGCGCTCCCAGCGATCTACTTTTCTGCAAGCTGGTATTGGAGTCCCGACGCCGACGCAGCCACGCTCAAGCCGCGCCCCGAAGTCTGGGGCGGTATATTGTTTGCCCTCGTAATGACGATTGCCTACGCCGGGCTCTGGAAGAAGGATGGACTGGCCTGGCGGCTTGCGCTCTGGGGACTGCTCGGCGGCGCCATCGGTTTTCCGCTCGGACAATGCCTCCAGGCCTACCACGCCTGGAACCCCGAGGTCTTTCAGAATGGCCTATGGAATACGCTCTGTTCGCACATAGAATGGTCATCGCCGAAAGATGGAGTAAACTGGTGGAACATGATGGAGACCACCTTCGGAACCACCATGGGCGCCGCGCTTGGCCTTGGCCTCTGGCTCAACCGAAGGCGGATTCGACCCGCCGAAATCGCCGAAGCGGACGTACTGCCCATCCCCGCCGAACTGGTCCTCATCACCGCGCATGTCACCTTGCTGCTCAACGCGGAGTTCCTGAACGCGAAGATTCCCGGCCAGATGTATGGCATCGGCATCGCCATGGGCATACTCCCCATCGCCGCCGTAATAAACGGACGTTGGGCGCCCTATCTGATGGTATTTCTCGTGACGCTGATCCCCATTGCGGGAAAGACGGTCTTGATCCTGGTGTACGAGAATTCGGCGATCGACTTCGCGTCCGGATGGACCATCTATGGGATCATCCCAATAGCAATCGGCCTGCTCTTGGCGATCTGGTTCATCGCGCATTCGACAGCCCTGACCGGCCGCGAATTCGCGCGCCGGGCGCTGCTGCTCAGCGTGTGGACCTACTTTATCCTGAACTGGGCGGTCTTCCGCTTCCCCTGGCCTTGGACCACATGGACCTCGCGCACGCCGAACGGAATCATCTTCACGGTATGCGTCCTGGCGCTAACCGGATTGGCGCTCGGATTGCGCGGCGTAGATGAAGCGGCGCGTAGTTCCGAGAAACCTTAGCGCCTTACACAAAGGATGACGAGTGGTCGTGCCGCTTTCGTGCTCTACACCGCCGCCGAGCGAACCCGCGGAACCTTCAGGTAGAACAAGACGGCGGAACCGAGTCCGCCGAGCGCGCTAAGGTAGAAGATATACTCGAACCCGTACATTCGCACAAGTACGACGCCCGCGATGCTGGCAACGACGCTGCCCGGCGCGGAGGCCAGCCCTATCGCAGACCAATACGCCGAGCGCTGTTCGCCCGGGGCAAACTTGAGAATGTACGTCGGCCAACCGATGGTGAGCAGACTTCCACCGAGGGACAGACTCGGATACAGCAGAATAAACGCCGTCATCGAATAACAGTGCATGAGCAAAAAGGAGTTGACGAAAATAAGCGATCCGGACATCACCAGCGCCGCCTTGGCGCCGAATCGATCCACGATCCAACCGCCGACGGTGTACGCGGTAATCTCGGAAATGCTGGTCAGCGCCAATGGCGCCCACATCTGCGCCTCGGTCAAGCCGCAACGGCTGATGAAGAATGCCGGGAGATACGTGCCCATGACAAAACCTGCGCTGCGCACCACCCGCGCGATGACCAGCCATCGCACGTGGGTATTTTCGCGATAGATGCTCCACGTCGATAGGAGCGCGGAGCCGAGGGACTGACGTTCCCCGCGCCAGGCAATTGGCGCCGGAATTTCACGAATGCGCGATATCAGATAGTATGAGACAAACAACAGGACGACACCGAGCCAACCCAATACGATATAGTTCTGTGGGACAGTGAACGCCAGGTTCACTCGCCACACCAACACGGCGGTAGCCAGCCCCGCGGCCGCAGCAAGAACATTCCGCGTACCGATCAACCGTCCCCACCAGCGTTCGCGCGTACTGTGCGTGAGCATCGCGTGGTAGACAGGCTCGACAACGCCGCCGAGAAAGCTGCTCGCGACCCAGGCGCCAACCAGCACCCAAAGAAGCGCCGCCGGGTGCGAGAACAACAGCCACACGCCGAGGGGAACCGCAAAGAACGGAAGCCGCTGCACAAAGCACACCGGCAGACAGAACGGAAGCTTGTACGCGCGATTACCGCCCCACGCGGAACCAATAGGTCCCCCCACCGCGGCGATAAGGGCAGAAATCGTAAATAGGCCGAGCCAGGCGTCGTCAATTCCCGTCTGTTTGAAAAGAAACGGGATAAGCGTCATCGGCCCCATCATCTGGGCGGCCGCAATATAAATGGCCGCCTCCCATCCGCAAATCCAGAAGTTCCACCAATGTGTGGCGCGGGGCACAAGCGCCGGCGCTCTCGATTCCAGTTCCATCATGCGGACTGAACGTGAGTGAAGGAAATATTCTTTCGAGGCAGGATCAAGACAGAGTCATCCAGATGTCTCAGAAGCGCTAAAGAAGTCCGCTGGGCAAACTCAGCGAAGGACCCTATCGTACCAGATAGTGAGGCCGGTGTGCGATACGATTCGATCTGCCGCCGCTTCAATATGAATCAGACGATTGGTTTCAAAACCGAACAACCGGATCGCGCGGAAGCGCCCGGCGAGCAGGATTACGAACAAAACGCGCATGATTTCGGTCTTCCCGGGCGCAATGCGTCATGGCACAGCGGTTGCTCCATAGAGCAGTATCGGTCTTTGAACCGGCTGACAGATCCGAAACCCAAGAATGAAGGAGAATTACCCCATGACATATGCGTGCAGAACTGGTTTTCAACCCGCCGCCTTGTGGCAGATCGTAAACGAACTGAATCGCAGTTTCTCGGATGGCGCCGCCAAGGAAACAGCGCGGCCATCGGATTGGGCGCCCGCGGTGGACATTCTGGAAACGCCCGGCGCGTTCACGCTGGAAGTAGATTTGCCCGGCTTGAAACGCGAAGACTTCGAACTGGAAGTCATCGCCAACACGCTCACCATTAAGGGCGAACGGAAGAGCGAACCAGCGCCTGAATCGGGACAGTATCGGCAGTCCGAGCGGCGCTATGGCGCGTTCGAGCGCACATTCCGCTTTGCCGAGAAAATCGACGCGGCCAAGGTGGAAGCGAAGTTCGAGAACGGTGTCCTGCGTGTACTTCTGCCGAAACCAGAACAGGTACAGCCCCGCAAGGTCGAAGTGTCCGTGAACTAACGGGATTACGCCATTTTACCCGGACAAGGCCGGGTGTCGATCAATAGCAGGAATAGCGCGAGACCGGGGCGGACAGCAGTCCGTCCCGGCTCTTCAGTTCTCTCACTTTGGGGAAATCGGATTCGAGTGGATATCCGTTCCACACCGCGATACTATATTTGGCGGATGGACTTCGAACGGTAGGAGATCGCCGGGTCGGTCGCATGAGTCTTGCACGCTATATCTGGAAGAACGCCCTGCGAAACAAGCGGCGCACCGGGCTCACTGTTCTCAGTATTGGCTTTTCGCTGTTCCTGCTCCTGGCTTTGCTCACCTTCATGGATGTGCTTCTGCATCCCGTGATCCAGGACGAATCAGCGCTCCGGCTCATTGTGGCGCGCTCTACGTCGCTGGCCGATATACTTCCCTTGGCCTATCTCGACAAGATCAAACGGATACCCGAAGTCGAGAAAGTTATCCCCTTCCAGTGGGTCAACGGCATCTACAAGGACCCGGACTATCTCTTCGCGAATTTTTCCGTTGATCCGAAAGGAATATGGGAAATCTACTCCGAGCAGAAGATAAGCCCGGAACAGAAGGCCGCGTTCGCCGCGACACGCAGCGGAGCAACCGCCAGTGAGAAGCTGGCCGCTCGGTTTGGGTGGAAGGTCGGCGACACAATCACGCTTCAGGGAACGATTTTTCCGGTAGACCTCGAACTCAAGATCGTGGGCATTTTCACCGAACCGACTTCCGCTGAAATGCTGTACCTTCGTCACGACTATCTGGAGGAAGCCCTGGGCAATCCCGGAATATCGGGCACGTTCGCAGTGAAAGCGTCGAGCGCCGCGGCCGTGCCAAGAGTTGCCGAGGCCATCGACACCATGTTCCGGAACTCACCCGCGGAAACAAAAACGACCACGGAAAAAGCATTTGTGCTGGGTTTCGTCTCGATGCTGGGCAACATTCAGACCATTATCAGTTCGGTTGCTGGAGTCGTCGTGTTCACCATGCTTCTGGTCGCCGTCAGCACCATGGCAATGACAATGCGTGAACGCGTAAAAGAAGTCGCAATTCTCAAGACGATTGGGTTTCCGCGGAGGACTATCCTTTCGCTCGTCATGGGGGAGGCGTTGTCGATCTCGATGACAGGAGCTGGATTGGGCATCGCAATGGGCGCCGCGTTGCGCTTCGCCGACCTCAATCGAATGACGCAGGGGTTCATCACGCGATTCAGCCCCACTGCGATGACGTACGCCGTCGTATTGGGAACCGGGCTAGCCATCGGTATTCTGTCCGGCTTCTTCCCTGCCCGGCAGGCCGTACGCCTGAACATCAGCGCCGCAATGCGCCATCTGGACTGACGATGCTGATTCCGTTGCGCTACAACATTCGGTACCTGATGACCCGGTGGAAGAGCACGACTTTGACTGCGGCGACGTTTTCTTTGGTCGTGGCGACATTTGTGATCGTGATGTCTCTTGCGCAGGGTATTGACCGCGCCCTTACAACAACGGGCAATCCCCTTAACGTCATCATCATGCGGTCCGGAGCCCAGGCCGACAGCCAGAGTGAAATCAGCATGGAGCAATACCAACTCGCCCGGAACATCCCCGGCGTAGCGTCCGCAGACAACGGCGAGCCACTGGCCGCCCCTGAGATTATCACCCTGATCAACAAACCGCGCAGGGACGGACGCACGGCGAACATAATGATTCGCGGTGTACACGCGAACGCGTTTCGGTTGCGGCCGGCGGTACGGCTCGTTGACGGGCGAATGATGCGCCCCGGTCTACGCGAAATGATCGTGGCGCGTCCAGTGTCTGACCGCTATCAAGGACTCCGCCTGGGAGATCACCCCAGGCTTGGCCGGGGCGAGTTCACCGTTGTGGGCATCTTCGACGCGCAGGGAACTGCATATAACTCGGAGATATGGGCGGATGGCAGAGAGGTAATGCAGGAATTCGACCGGGTAAATTACAGCACCGTTGTGGTTCGCGCGCGCGACCGTGACGCTGTCTCGGCCATCCGGAATTATGTAGATCAAGATAAACGCCTGAAGTTGATCGCGAAAGATGAAGTGGAGTACTACCAACAACAAACCAAGACCGCGAAACCGGTCAAGGCTTTCGCGGCATTCTTGGCGATGACCATGGCGATTGGCGCGTGCTTTGCCGGCATGAATACGATGTACGGAAATGTGGCAAACCGCGTTCGTGAGATTGGAACGCTGCGCATTATGGGCTTCTCCCCGCGCGCGATCCTTGTGAGCTTCTTGATCGAATCCGTGTGCCTCGCATTGCTGGGCGGCGCGCTGGGCTGCGTCCTTGCGCTGCCAATCAACGGGTTGGCGACTGGCACCACCAATTTCGATTCCTTCAGCGAAATCGTGTTTCTGTTCTCGATTACCCCGCAACTAATGCTAAAAGGTATGCTCTTCGCAGCCGCCATGGGCGCCGCGGGAGGATTGCCACCCGCGTGGTCGGCCTCGAAGCAGCCGGTTCTTTCCGCCTTGAGGTCCGTGTGATGACGGCACAAACGGTAGATGTAAGAGGGCAACGATGACCAACCCCAATCTGGATAACCAACTCTCGAAACTACGAATCGCGAACGAAAGAAAGCGTCCTCGCCGGCGGCGAGGGATCGCAACCTGGACCATTGCCGTGCTGGCGTTCGCCGGCGGCGCGTTCGGAATACATGCAATGCGGAACGCGCCGATTCCTGTCACGACCGCGCGAATTCAACAGGAAGACACCGCTACGGGCAAGGGGCCTGCCTTGGTAACGGCAAGCGGTTATATAACGCCTCGGCACAAAGTCGAGGTAAGCTCGATGATCGTCGGACGGGTTCAGGAACTGCGGATCAAGCGCGGCGACCGGGTAAAAGCCGGCGATGTGCTGCTACGAATTGACGACGCCGATTATCAGGCGCGGGTAAAGTCGGCGCAGGCGCAAGTAGTCACGTTGCGCGCCCGGCTCGCAGAGCTGCGCGCAGGCTCGCGCCCACAGGAAATCGCCGCCGCCAAAGCAAACGTCGCATCCTCGGAAGCAACACTGCGCAACGCGGAACTCGACGTTGACCGCTTGAAGAACCTGCGTAGACGCGGGGCGGTGTCTCAACAGGAACTTGACCGCGCCACAACCACATGCGACGTGGCTAGAGCGAAGTTGGACTCGGATCGCAAGGCCGCGGAACTCGTGGCCATCGGGCCGCGCAAGGAACAGATCGACGCCGCGGAAGCGCAATTGCATGAGGCCGAAGGAAATCTCGAATTGGCGCAGACGGAATTGGCGTACACCGTGATTTGCGCGCCCATCAGCGGCACAATTCTGGAGAAATTGGCGGAACAAGGCGAACTGGTCACCAACACCAATTTCGGTGGCACACGCGGCGCCAAGAGTTCGGTCGTTACGATGGCGGACTTAAGCGACCTGCAGGTCGAGATCGACCTCAACGAGACTGAACTCTCGAAGATCAAGCTGCGCCAGCAATCCGAGATTCGGCTTGATTCACGTCCCGGCAAAGTATATTCGGGTGAGGTCGACGATATTTCACCACAGGCCGACCGCCAAAAGGGAACAGTCCAAGTCAAAGTCCGTGTAGTTGACCCAGACGATTCAATTACGACGGAGGTGAACGCGCGTGTCACGTTCCTCGGGGATGCGTCAACTGCGTCAAACTCCAAAGGACAATCGCGCCTCTGGATTCCCAAGACCGCCCTAGTACAAAACGACAAGGATTCCATCGTATACATCCTCGCGGACGGCAAAGCTAAAGCCAAAGCCGTAAGACTTGGGATCGACGCCGCACAAGGAATGGAAGTCATACAAGGACTTGACGGATCGGAAACACTGATTGTGTCCCCCACCGACAAGCTGAAGGACGGCGTCCGCGTCGTCGCAACGCCGTAGAACGGATAGCTCGAATTCATGGCACGACCAATCGTTCAAATCCGGAACTTGCGCAAGACCTTCATTCACGGCGGCACGGATGTCGTCGCGTTGGACAATATCGATCTAGACATCGTGGCCGGTGAGTTCGTCTCACTGATGGGACCATCGGGATCGGGCAAATCAACCTTGCTTCATATCATTGCGGGGATCGATCACCCCACCAGCGGAGACTGCTGGGTGTTGGATCACGAAATCAGCGACATGAACGAAGAAGAGCTATCGGAATGGCGTATCGAGCACATTGGGTTCGTGTTCCAGTCGTTCAACCTTATTCCGGTGCTGACGGCGTTCGAAAACGTTGAGATGCCGCTACTGCTAACGAGCCTGAGCAGGCGTGAACGCGAGGAGCACGTGCGGACCGCGCTGGACATTGTGGGGTTGAGCGACCGTATGACCCACTATCCACGGCAGCTTTCGGGCGGACAGGAACAGCGCGTGGCTATCGCGCGCGCACTGATCACCGATCCCAATATGATTCTCGCTGATGAACCGACTGGAGATTTGGATGCGCATTCGGCTGAGGAAGTCCTCACCATTCTTCGCAAGCTGAACCGCGACTTCGGGAAGACGGTGATCATGGTCACCCACGACCCGAAGGCATCTACGTACGCAACCATCACGCATCGCCTGGACAAGGGGTCAATGCTCCGCTGAGAACCGATTGCCCCGCGGCCTTCCCAATGCGCGCAGGCGCACGCACACCATGCCGCTACAGCGGAACCGTCTTGCGGACAAGTTCACCATCCTCTTTGGTCAATACGGTTACGCTGTTCACCCCGTTTTCAAGCAGGTACGCGCGCGCTGCGTCGAGCCCCGCCCCAACGTCATCTGGCCCGTGGCTATCGTCACCAATACAGAAGGGAACGCCCATGCGATTGGCTTCACGAACGAGCCACGGCGCGGGATACGGCGTACCCAACCCCTTCCGGTAGCCGGCTGTGTTGAGATCGAGGATGCCCCCGAATTCGCGCGCGGCCTCGAGCGCCCGCAAGGCGGCGCGGCGAATCGGCGGTGTGTCAACAGGTCCGTGGGGTCCAGCGTTCTTTCGCATCAGATCGAGATGGCCGACCACTTCTGGTTTGAGTGCCTTAATCATGCTCGTGACGGCCTCGTAGTACTCAATCGTGAGGGCCTCAAGCCCGCCCGCAATTTCCATCGCGCTCACGTATTCCTCCTGCGAGCTGTCGATGCTAATGTCGTGAAGGTAATGCACCGAGCCGACGATGTATTCGAACTCGTACTGGCGGCGATAATTCGACATGATTTCGACGTATCGATCACCAGGCACAACTTCAATCTCAAACCCGCGCAGGATGGTGATGCGGTCGGCATACTCCTCGGCAAGGACACCGATAGATCGTCCGTATGCGTCGAAATCGGTAGCGATTTTGGCGACGTCCCAGCCCATGTCCCGTTCGGTCGGGTAGAGATAGCGTTCGCCCAATCTCGGCGCGTGCTCACTTACGCCAAAGGTGTGGTAACCACAAGCGATGGCGGCCTCGATGACCTCGCGTAGCGTTCCCTTCGCGTGGTCACAGAACTCGCCGCTGTGGCCACCGTGCAGCGAGACCTTCCAGGGTCGACGCATATGGTTATGCATTCTTCATTCCTTGTCGTTGGCAGGTCCGGGAGTTCCGGAGCTAACCGTTGGTGAGGGCTGTATTCCTTCTCCCGCTGAAAACACGAAGAGACGCTCACTACGCCGAGATCCTGTCCAAAGATCACTCAGGAACGCACAATTCTTGCGCGCCCTCAGGCGAAATGCTTCCGGTAATAAGCGGAAGAGATCCGCGTAAGTTTCCTGGCGCAGAGCTCTTGCGGCGGTATCCGCGGGAACGCCGTGGCGCGGGCCAGATTCTGGCACAAACCTTGAGCCATTGACAAAAGCGCAGTCCAGGACATACGATACACTGGCAGTCGCGGCAGTTCATCATCACTGCGTTATAGAGGGGAACCGTGAGCCGAGATCGAAATCTGCTGTTTGGCGTACTGGCTGTCCAGCTCGACAAGATAACTCCGCTCCAGCTCGCCGAAGCGGCGGAAGTGTGGGCCTCGGATCCGAGCCAACCGTTGCATAGCCACCTGCTCACCCGAAATCTCCTGTCCACTAAAGACAGTACGCTGCTCCAGACCCTTGTGGAGGCGGCGATTCGCGCGCACAACGGCATTGACTCTGACGCGTTGGCAAGCTTTGGCGGCGAGGATCAGATTCGTCGCTGCTTCTCGAATGTAATCTCGCTCACGCCAGACGGTGGTTTCCGATATATCCCGAGCACCTCCAGCGAGATTGCCGATAGCGAGTTGGGCATGCTTCCAGCGGTCGAAGAAACCCCGGGGCGTTATACGCATATCAGCCAATACGGCCACGGGGGTATGGGCCGCGTGCTGCTGGCCCACGATCAACACCTGGGCCGGGATATCGCGCTAAAAGAGTTGCTGCCATCAGTCTCGTCTGACGCTACCACCGTTATGCCGAACACGCCGGTACGGAACCTAATGCCCGTGGTACACCGATTCCTTCAGGAAGCGCGGATCACCGGTCAGTTGGAGCATCCCTCTATCGTCCCCGTATACGAGATGGGCCGGCGGCGGGACGGGCATCTATACTACACGATGAAACTCGTCCGCGGGATGACCCTCGGCAAGGCGCTGCACGAAAGCACAAGCCTTGAAAAACGCCTGGCCTATCTCCCCCACTACCTCGATCTTTGCCAAGCCATCGCGTACGCCCATGCCCGCAAAGTAATTCATCGCGACATTAAGCCGGATAACGTGATGATTGGCGACTTCGGGGAAACTGTAGTCATTGATTGGGGCCTCGCGAAGGTAATCGACAAGGAGGACGTCCATCTGGGCACGCTCGAAGAGACAATTCGCGCCATGCAAATTGACGATTCGCCTAGCCCGGTGAAGACGCACTATGGAGAAGCGCTGGGAACGCCGGTCTATATGGCGCCCGAGCAAGCACGGGGTCAACTGGAGTCAGTGGATGAACGTTCCGACGTGTATTCACTCGGGGCGGTATTGTACGAGTTGTTGACGGGCGCATTGCCACTCGATGGAAAGACCGTCAAGGCCATCCTGGCCCAAGCCGCCAACGAGCGTCCGAAACCCATCCGCGACCACGTTTCGGACGCGCCGCCCGAATTAATCGCCATCTGCGAGAAGGCTATGGACTCGCTTCCCGCCAATCGCTATGCGAATGCAAAGCAACTCGCGGAGGAGATCCGGCGATTCCAGGAGGGCGCGCTGGTTCAGGCATATGCGTACCGATTCAGCGAACACCTAAACCGGTTTGTGCGACGCCACAAAACCAAGCTGGTGACAGCGGCGGCAGGCATCGCCGCTCTGATCGTGGTCGCCGCGGTCTCGTACGTCCAAGTCCGGCAGGAACGTGATCGCGCGGTCGTTGCGCGCAACGACGCAGTAGCAGCCCGAAACGATGCCGTCGTGGCGCGCGACCAGGAAGCACAACAGCGCGAGGCGGCCGAACGGCAACTGTACATCTCGTGCATCTTTCTCGCGCGGGAAAGTGTCGATAGCAGACGCTACGATGTAGCCATGCAGGCGCTGGAACGGGCGCCGGAACAACTGCGGAACTGGGAGTGGAAGTTCTACTATCGCCTCTGCCACCTCGACGAACGCACGCTCGCCGGGCATGGAAACGCCGTGCCGTGGGCCGAGTACAGCCCGAACGGAAAACGCATATTGACCGCGTCGGACGATTCCACCGCGAAAGTGTGGGACGTAGCGTCTGGAGCCGTATTGTGCACACTCACGGGTCACACCGACCCGGTTGAGCAAGCCCATTTCAGTTCCGACGGAACCAAGATCGTTACTTGCTCCTATGACAAGACCGCGAAGATCTGGGATGCGGCGTCTGGCAATGAGCGTGTCGCACTGACCGGCCACACAGACTGGGTCATGACTGCTGAGTTCAGCCCAGACGCGACACGTGTCGTAACGGCCTCCGATGACAAGACTGCGAAAGTATGGGATGCGGCTTCAGGAAAGGAAATGTTCACCCTGGTTGGCCACACGGCCGGACTCAGGATGGCTAGGTTCTATCCGGATGGCAGGGACATTATCACCGTGTCTGCTGACGCGACGGCCAAAGTTTGGGACGCCTCGACAGGGCAACAGGTTCGTTCGCTTAGCCATGGCGGCGCGGTCATGAGCGCCAGCTTCACCGCCGATGGAGCCCGTATGCTTACTCGGGCGGCGGACAATACGGTTCACATTTGGGACGCTGACTCCGGCGAAAACCTAATCGTTATTGATGGCCGGGATGGAAAACTTTGTGACGCAACATTCAGTCCGGATGGTACCCGAATTGCCGCAGCTTTCCGCGCCGGCTACGCAAAAGTGTTCGACGCACAAACCGGCGCGGAGCTCTTGACGCTGCCCGGTCATCAAGAAGGGGGCATGAAAGCGCGGTACAGTCCGGATGGCGCCAATATTGTGACGGCGTCAACGGACAATTCGGCCTGCCTGTGGGACGCCGAATCCGGCTCAAAACTAGCCACACTGCATGGCCATTCGAACGCGATCAACGCCGCGGACTTCAGCCCCGACGCCGCCCATATTGTGACGGCGTCAACGGACGGAACCGCAAAGATTTGGAGCGTCCTCCATCCGGCGACGCCCGAACAGCGCAGGTTGAACGGAAACGCCGGCGACGCCACCGCACTCGCCGTGAATCGAGATGGAAGCCGCCTCATCACGGCCTATCAGAGCGGTTCGGCAAAGGTTTGGGAGCCGCGAACGGGGCGCGAGCTTCTGACCCTCTCCGGCCATAGTCACAACATCGTCACAGCTCATTTCAGCGCCGACGAGTCTCGCATTGTGACCTCGTCCAGCGACACCACGGCCATTGTTTGGGATGCCACGACAGGTCAGGCGCTTCTCACGTTGAAAGGGCATACCAAACAGCTAACTGACGCCGAATTCAGCCCCGACGGAACCCGCGTCGTGACCGCCTCTCTCGACGCCACCGCAAAGCTCTGGGATACGACCACGGGCGCGGAGCTACAAACGCTAATAGCACACACTGAGGGCGTAGGAAGCGCGAGTTTCGACCCGTCTGGGACAAAGATAGTCACTTCATCGGGTGATCTGACGGCGCGAATTTGGGATGCCGCGTCAGGACGCGAGCTTCGTGTCTTGTCGGGCCACACACGTGGACTCTCAGCGGCGATCTTCAGTCCCGACGGTAGGCAAGTGGTAACCACATCGGGCGATATGACCGCCAAACTGTGGGATGTCGATTCAGGGAAGGAGTTGGCGACGCTGCGCGGCCACAGGAACGACGTCCTCGGGGCCGTGTTCTCCCCCAATCAAGAGGAAATAGCGACGCGCTCCTCGGATGGCTTCGTGAAGATTTGGTCGCTCGATGGGCAGGAGATTCTCTCGCTGCCCGCCTATCATTTTGATGTGAGTGGATTATGTTTCAGCCCCGACGGTCAACGCATCCTCACTTCGTCCAGCACCGGAGCCGCCAAGCTCTGGGATGTCCGGTCGGGCGCCGAAATGGCCGCCCTTCCGCTGCCGCCCGGAGCAGTTCGGAATGGACTTTTTACGTCAGACGGGTTGACGGTCATTACGACTTCCGGCGATATCGCCCAAGTCTGGAACGCCTCCTAGGGTAGTAGTTCACAATGGAACTGCCTCACGCCGGGAGACTTCTGCGGGCGCCAACTGCCGCAGGGAGAATATGTCGTCCTGATCTTCGGACCACAACGCAGATACTCGTGTGGTTCCTTCTCGCAATCGAGCGGGGCGGGCGCCTCGTGATATGTGAATAACTGAGGGTACAACAAAAGACGGAGGAATGAATCGATGCCATCAATTAACGTAGATGTGTATTGCTGGGACGGACCTTCGCCATCAACAACTTGCCTTAACGCCACGACCGTTCAGTTCGTTCGAAACGGAAATGTCGAAAGAACGGTTACCACCTCGTGCGCGTCTACGCCTCACGCCAGTGCGGCGCTTCAGCAAGCCACGTATACGTGCAATGCCACCAACGGCTCCAAATCTGACTCTCAGACGCTCGCCCTGAAAGACGGTGACACAATTGACTTCTATCTGACCTGACCCGCCGCGGCTTCAGTTTGCCATCGCTCTGAACGGTCGTGCGCCTTGGCGTAGCCCGGGCCAGGCCGCCCGGGCCGCGCCAGTGCGATAACTCATCATTGCCGCATTGCCCTCCGTGACGTATACTCACGCCTGATAACCTGCGGCGGACAAAAGCGGAGACGGCGAATTATGGCAATGGCGCCCATGCGGAAGACGGTATCTCTCTCGGAAGCGAACGCCACACTGGATGATGCCCCGGCGCTTTGGCGTCAAGCGGACCGAGACGGCTATCTTCTGTTCCGCGGCCTCTTGGATCCCGGTAAGGTACTCAGCGTTCGCCGCCAAGTGCTCGAAATCTGCGCGCGGCACGGCTGGATGTCGTCAAAGCATCCAATCGAGGCGGGTATTCGGTGTCCGGACGTACTGGTACTGGAATCCGGAGACCCTCGATGGATTACCGTCTACAAGGAGATCCTGTGTCAGCGGAGTTTCCACGCGCTGGCGATGGAGCCGCCGATCCACTACGCGCTCAGCCAACTGTTCGGTGAGGCTGTGGTTACTCACAGCCGCAACATCTGCCGCGTCATGTTTCCACAGACTCAGGAGTACACGACGCCACCGCATCAGGACTACTTGTATATTCGCGGTTCAGAGAACACCTGGACCTGTTGGATCCCGCTTGGGGACTGCCCGGCCGACCTGGGCGGCCTGGCGCTCATTCCCGGCTCTCATAGAGGCGGTTTTCTTCCCTCGCACCCCGGCAAAGGCGCCGGCGGGCAACAAGTCAATGTGCCTGACGACGCGGAATGGGCGGCAAGTCCAATGCATTGCGGCGACGTATTGCTATTCCACAGTCTGACAATCCACCAGGGCCGCGACAATTCCACGCAGGACGCCCTCAGACTGTCGGTGGACTACCGCTATCAACCACTGTCGGAACCGATTCATCCCGATTCGATGGAGCCACACATGGCCGGCTTTGGTCTGTCCTGGGAAAAGATCTATAGCCGATGGCCGGCGCCCGACTCGTTACAATACTATTGGAAGCAATGGGCCTTGAACTACGTCTCCGGCTAAGCGGCGCGGCGACAATCGGCGGACTCTTCACTCAACTTCAATCGTCACCAAACATTTCGGGACGCAAACCAATGTTCACAATGCTGCATGCGTTGATGGCGTTCAGTCCAAGCGCCTCTGCCTGACTCAGAATCTCGTCGTCCTCGGAGCCGGGATTGAAATAGACTTCACCCGGTTTCTTCGCAGCGATATCCTTCAGCAGTCCCTTCCCGATGGCCGGCGCAACGTACATGGATACACGGTCAATAGGCTCAGGAACGTCGGAAATCGAAGAATAGCATTTGAGTCCTTCGACTTCATTGGCCTTGGCATTGACGGGGTAGACAGTCCATCCGCCTTGCTGAAACGCGCGGACAGCTTTGTTTCCGTACTTACGGCGATCGGTGGATGCGCCGATGATTGCGATAGTGCGACTCACTTCAAATTTCCTCCGTTTTCCGCATCGCCCCGCATGGGACGTGTCGCGTCATTCTACCGGATTCGCGCAGTTGTCCGCTAGAGGCGCGGCCGGAAGGCCTCCGTTTACCTAGACTCGGCAAAAGAGATCGCTGGTATCAGACAGCTTACGGGCGCTTTGTGAGGCGACGTCAACATTCATATTGGAGTCAGACTGTGGCCTTGCGTCGTTGCGTAGTCGGAGTCACGCCGCCTAAGGCGGCTGAGCCGCAAAGGCGTAGTTAGTGGCGTGATTTCTTTGTCCGCAACATCTACGCGAATAATATGGAAGCTGCGGACAGAAGCTAACTACCGTCTTTGGCGGGAATGGCATACATTCGGAAAGGAGATCCGTCCACAGCCACGGGAAGCTGAAGCGGGACATCTGACAGCATAATGACATATCGAAACCCGTACTCGCCTCCGATGGTTTGCCATTCCTGTACGCTGCGGCGCCTCCAGACATCTCCATATTTGAGAATCAGAGAAAAGTCCAGCGTCGAGATCTTACCAGGCGGACGCGTCAGGTCGATGCCGTACAGGTCCTTGAAGAACTTGGCAATGATTGGGGCGACGGACTTGTGATACGGTACCCAAGGTATCGTGGACGCGTCGCCCGTCACAGGGTGGTTCAAACGCTCCTGCGACCGCACTTGCAGTGGTGGAACAGCGATCATCGCGTCTTGTTCATTACGATCATACAGGTAACTCGTCACCTCTTCCTCAAACGGGTTGATCGTGAGAAGTTCCTGCGGCGCGTCAGCCCTGTGTTGCCACTGTCCGTACAAGAGCCCGGTCGCCGTTACGAGTACAGCGATTCCCGTCAACCACAAGGAGTATGCCTCCGTCCATCGCCGATATCCCGCCATTCTATCCGCCCACGCGGCCGCAACGGCGGCGAGCCAACCACCTAGCGCGACAAGCGCATAATAATCCCCCAAGGTTCTGGAAAGGCCATAGCATCCCGTAACACACGCAAGCAGCCACAGGCGCGCAACCCATCGATCTTCCCGCGTCATGACGAAGACGGCGTGAACCGTTGCCCCGCAAAGGACTAGAAAGATGGTCTTCTTATCAATGCCCAGACCAGCGCACACAATCGCAGGCACTAGCAGCAGTCCCAGCCCGGGCGCCGACCGGACCGTGGTCAGCAGACTCGCCATCAACGCAACCAGAAGGGGGGCGAGGTGGTTGGGCAGGCGGTACGGCATCCAGGCAAGCAATGAGGGCGGCATTTGGTTACCTAGATAGCAGTGAATGGCCATAGCGCCCCATACGATAAGGGCGATGGCCCAGCCGTAGATTCCCAACCACGATCCGGGGCCACAAATAGAACGCCGGCGTTCGACAATGATTAGTACCGAACCCAGCAAGACGGCCCAGAATAGAACGAGCTGGTCGATACCCACGTGCAGTATGCGGTGGTAATTGAAATGGGCCAAGTAGCCTTGCCACACCGCGATCCAGGGAATGCTCGAAGAGTAGGGGCCGGAAACAGGCGGAGCGACGGAGACGAAGAGCAGGATCAGTAGGCTCCCCCCTGTTACTGCGAGTCCGGCGCAGCCTCCCGCCAAGGCGCTGCGCACCACATCGCGGCGGCCACGCCAGCACGCATCCGCCGCATACAGGCATGCGATGACCAGGATCGGCGGAAATTGGCCAAGGTGGATCGCGGGCATCAATCCCACCATGAAGAACGCGGCCCCGGGACGGTCTATCGCCACGAAGCAGAGGGTGCAAAGAGCAAATCCGAGACCGATTACGCCATAGCCCGAAAGGATCGGCCATGACTCCGTGGGGTACGCGTCTGTAAAGCCCGGAGCCAGCATGAACGCGAGCAGGGCAGCCGCATGCCCGGCTATCGCCCTGCGGGAAACAAGCGAGCCCAAGAGATAGGCAGGCAATGTTCCAGAAAGAATGTACAGAACGTTGCGGAAGCCGCACGCGGCGGAAGGGCCGGGGAGTATCCACATGATGGCCGCCGTAATGTACGTCTGCAGGCAAAAGGAGTTTCGGCTATTCAACAACATGGGGTGACCGTCAGGATAGTGGATGAGGTTGAGCAGCACTTGGGCATACTCGTAGCTATCGTCCCATCGTACCCCGCGCAACACGACCGCCAGTGCGCTGAACATCACCCACCATAACGCGCCGAGCACAACCATGAGCTTTCCCCAGCGCGCACTGCCGACCGATTCATTCATCCAATCGTTCCTCCTATCTACCGGCATAGTGATGACCCTTGTCCATCTGTCCCGGTTCAGTGAGAAGTGGACGACCGCGGGTCCCTTCGCCGCTACCTCGCATCGAGCCGAGTCATTGCTTTTGGTTCGTGCTTGGTCGCCCCAGTACGATAGCACAACCAAATCCTGCTCCGTTTCTCGTGTGATTTCCTCTCCGTTTGCCAATCCAATTGGCGGCGGAGTATACTTCTGTTCTCCTAGTAGTCTTCGAAGCGCAAACTCAACCCGAGGTAGGACCCATGGCATTCGATATCGACATGATCAAGGCGGTATACGCCCGCATTCCAGACCGGATTCGCGCGGCGCGGAAGGCAGTCGGCAAACCCTTGACGCTGATTGAGAAGATCTTGTACGCGCACCTTTACGAAGGATCGCCGACAACCGCGTTTGCCCGAGGCGAGTCATACGTCGATTTTGCGCCGGATCGTGTCGCGATGCAGGACGCCACCGCTCAGATGGCGCTTCTGCAGTTCATGCACGCCGGTAAAGCGCAGACCGCGGTCCCTTCAACGGTACACTGCGATCACCTGATTCAGGCCCGAGTCGGCGCGGACAACGATTTGGCCGCAGCGGTCGATATCAACAAAGAAGTCTACGATTTCCTCGCCTCGGTATCGAACAAGTACGGAATCGGCTTTTGGAAGCCCGGCGCCGGAATCATTCACCAAGTCGTCATCGAGAACTACGCGTTCCCGGGCGGCATGATGATCGGGACGGACTCGCATACGCCCAATGCGGGCGGTCTGGGCATGATCGCCATTGGCGTGGGCGGCGCGGACGCGGTCGACGTCATGGCGGGAATGGCGTGGGAACTGAAGTTCCCGAAGATGATTGGCGTAAAACTCACCGGTAAACTCAGCGGGTGGGCAGCCCCTAAAGACATCATCTTGAAGGTGGCCGGCATTCTGACTGTCAAGGGTGGCACTGGATGTATCCTCGAGTACTTCGGCGAAGGCGCGGAGACCCTCTCCGCTACGGGCAAGGGCACCATCTGCAATATGGGCGCGGAAATTGGGGCGACCACGTCCGTTTTCGCATACGACAGCCATATGGCCGATTACCTCAAGTCCACCAGCCGGGCGGATGTCGCGGCGGCCGCCGACGCCATTCGCGAGCATCTGCGGAGCGATGCGGAAGTCTATGCGGACCCCGCCAAATACTATGACCAAGTCATCGAAATCAATCTTTCCGAGCTTGAACCCCACGTCAACGGTCCATTCACTCCCGATCTGGCGTGGCCCATCTCGAAATTCGCCGCGGCCGTCCGCGAAAAGGGCTGGCCGGAGAAACTCGATGCGGGCCTTATCGGCTCATGCACCAACTCCTCCTACGAGGATCTCGATCGCGCCGCGTCGTTGGCCAAGCAAGCCGAAGCTAAGAAGCTCAAGGCCAAGTCGGAATTCATCGTCACGCCCGGCTCGGAAATGATTCGCTACACCATCGCGCGCGACGGTCAACTCGATGCGTTCGCGAAGATCGGCGGTCTCGTGCTCGCGAACGCGTGCGGACCCTGCATCGGTCAATGGGCGCGCGCCGGCAGCGATAAGCAACCGAAGAATTCGATTATCACCTCATATAACCGCAACTTCGCCAAACGCGCCGACGGCAACCCCAACACTCACGCTTTTGTCGCGTCTCCGGAAATCGTGACCGCGTTAGCCATCGCCGGCAAGCTCACTTTTAATCCGTTGACGGATTCGCTCACCAACGAGGACGGCCAATCGGTCAAGTTGGATGAGCCAAGGGGCAGCGAACTTCCGCCCAAGGGATTTGACGTGAAGGATCCGGGCTATCAGGCGCCAGCCAAAGACGGTTCGGCGGTTCAAGTACTCGTTGACCCCGCATCAAAGCGCCTGCAATTACTCGATCCGTTCTCTGCATGGAGCGGCAACGACTACACCGGCTTGAAACTACTGCTAAAGGCCAAGGGCAAGTGTACCACGGACCACATCTCGATGGCCGGTCCATGGCTCAAGTTCCGCGGCCACCTCGATAAAATCTCCGACAATTGCTTTATTGGGGCCATCAACGCATTCAACGACAAAGCAGATCTCGTCAAGAACCAGCTAACCGGCGAATACGGCCCGGTACCCAGTACCCAGCGCGCGTACAAGAAGGCGGGCATCAGTTCCGTGGTGGTAGGCGATGAAAACTACGGTGAGGGCTCGTCACGTGAGCATGCGGCGATGGAGCCGCGGCACCTTGGGGTGCGCGCGATTCTTGTCCGGTCGTTCGCCCGCATCCATGAGACCAACCTCAAGAAACAGGGAATGCTCGCGCTTACGTTCGCCAACAAGGCCGACTACGACTTGGTTCAGGAGGACGACACGGTCGATATCCAAGGGCTTACGAATTTCAGAGAAGGCCAGCCCCTCACCGTCGTACTCCATCACAGCGACGGCACGAGCCACACCATCAAGGCGAATCACACGTACAACTCTGGCCAAATCGAATGGTTCAAAGCAGGAAGCGCCCTGAACCTGATCAAACAACAGCAAACCGCGAAGTAGTCGTTTCGCGGTAA
>JACRLJ010000078.1:6704-12053 GCA_016215105.1 Candidatus Hydrogenedentota bacterium | reverse complement strand
CGGTGAGGTAGCAGCAGATGGAGCAGGTGGTGATGCGGCGGCGGGCTTCCTGGATGGCGTCGCTGAGGCGGACGCAATCGCTTTCGGGCGCGCCGAGCAGGTGGAGTGCGAATCGTTCCGCGGAGCGTTTGCCTACTCCGGGCAGTACGCGGAACGCCTCGATGAGGCGTTCGACGGAGGGCGCGTTGGTGAGCACGGCGGTCTAGCCCCCACCGAGGGCGGCCATCATCCGTCCGCGAACCTCTTCCCACTCCTGCAGTTTTTCCTGGCGTTTCAGGACATCGACGCGGTCGAGAAAGATGACGCCGTCGAGATGGTCGTTTTCGTGCTGAATGATGCGGGCGAGCAGGTCTTCGGCCTCGAACTCGTGGCGTTTGCCGTAGACGTCGAGCGCGCGGACCTTGATCCAGGTGGCGCGCTGCACTTCGGTGTAGATCCGGGGCAGGCTCAGGCAGCCTTCTTCGCCTTCTTCGCACCCGTCGACTTCGAGGATCTCCGGGTTGATAAGGCACATCTTGGGTCCGTCGGGTTCGCGCAGCACGAAGATCCGTTTGGACACGCCGACTTGCGGCCCGGCCAAACCGATGCCTTCGTAGGTGTCCATCGTTTCGAGCATGTCCTGGGCGAGTTTCACCACCTCAGGGCCGACTTTGGCGAAGGGTTCGGCGACCTGACTGAGTGGATCGTCAGGGTATAGCACCATATTCAGCACCGACACGTACTGCTCCTTTGGCTTCTAGACAGCAACGTCCGAAATCACGATGCGGAGGCTGCAAACATAGGAACAACACCGGCGTCTCCGCTATTTCGGCTCAGCCGCCGCAGGGGGATTCTAGCAAATGGTTTGCGCCGCCTCAAAACGCAGCGCTACGGGCGTGCGGGGGGGGCGAGGAGAGGGAGGGGAGGGGAATACAAAGCGCAGCTTTTCAGGCAAGTGCGTTCCCGAGTGCAACTCGGGAACGAGTTGGGTGGGTTGGGTGGGTTCGCGAGTACAACTCGGGAACGAGTTGGGTGGGTTGGGTGCGTTCCCGAGTGCAACTCGGGAACGAGTGGTACCGACCGATGCCGGCTAGAAGCCGGCGCTACAACGGACGGACATGGATTCAGTCAGGGACTTGAGGCCTTAGCTCTGCGCCATTTGGAACAGTCCCGGCCAAGCGGCGAGGAAAGTAGCCGTATGAATGAATCAGTCCTCAGATGGGGTCAGGGAGACGAAGATGTCTTCGCCTTCGACTTTGAGGGCGTGGCGGCGCAGCCTCGCGGAGTTATGCGTGAGGCATTCGCCGGTCCTGAGATTGTACTTCCACTGATGGCGCGGGCAAATGACAATGTCCCCGTCGATGCGTCCGGTGAGCAGGTCGGCGTTCTGGTGTTTGCAGCTCACCTCTGAGGCGTAGAAGGTACCGTCGGGCTCCTTGAAGATCGCGACGCGGCGTCCCATCAAGGTGTAGGCTTTGAATCGGGCGCCGGCAAAATCAGACACCTTGGCCAACTTTACAAACTGCATCGTGGGTTACGCGCTTCCCAGGCTAAGCCGAAATGCGCGTTCGCGCTCCGCCAACGTGTCAATCCATGGCTGGCGGTCGCTCGGCTGATGCGCGCCGGCCTCGTCCATCCAGGCGACGGTCTGGCGCACGCCGTCTTCCCACGACGTCAGATGGGAGAATTCGGGAACGTCCTTTTTCAACCGGGCGTTGCTGTACGCGGCGTGGAATTGGAATATTTCCTCGAGCATGCCCGAGGCTTCGCGCGGCGCGCCCGCGAGAATCTGCGCGGTGGTCAGGGTGACGATGTTGGCCTCGAGTCCCAGGGCTTTCGCCATGCGCTCGTGGAACTCGCGCCACGTCATGATTTCGTTACCCACGATGTTGTAGGCCTTGCCTTTGGTTGCGGCGCGGCCCAAGGCTCCGACGAAGCCCTTGGCTACGTCCGACACAAGGCCCGGCTGCCAGAGGCCGTAGCCGTCGCCGGACACGATGAGCGGTTTGCCTTCGCGGACGCGGGTGACCAGGGAACCGTTGTATCCCCAAATGTCGAGAAGGGGCCGGCCCGGACCGTAGCAGTGCGATGGACGAAATATGGTCACGGGAAACCCGGAATCGTGATGTTCCGCCATGAACGCGGCTTCCGCTAGGGACTTGTTCGTTCCGTAGCCGCTGACGGGCCGGTGCGGCTCGTCGTCGCCGGCGGGGACTTTGGTGAGGGGGCCGCCGTAGACGCACACGGTGCTACAAAAGAGATAATGGCTAATTCTGCCGTCGAACGCGGCGATGGAACTGTGGGCCGTGTCCGCATCGAAGGTGATCATGTCGATGACCGCTTCCGCTTTGATCGCGGCCATTTTCTTCTTAAAGTCCGCGAAATCGGCGCGATCTCCGTGAATCTGCTCGACTTGCCCCTGAAAACGCGGCGGGGTTTGGCCCCGGTTGAACAGAATCGGCGTGTGTCCCGTCTGCAGCAGGCGCTCGACAATCGCGGTGCTGATGAGCCCGGTGCCGCCGAGTACGATAACGCGCATAGGATCTCCTTTCGATTACGTAGACTTACAGCAGCCGGGCCGCAACGCAACACGTGGCCGCTGGTATTACTACTGTGGCAGCGGGATCCCTGCGGATGACGCTGACGTGGACGCTATTGTAGCAGGTCCGGCGCCGCGATGCAGGCTGTGCGTTGAATTGCGTGTCCGGCGCAATCCTGGTATCATTACGTGCGCAAAACCAAGAGGCAGGTACATACAACGTGCTGAACGACGACACCGCTAAATTTCAGAATTACGATATGACGATGGTCACCCCGCCGGGCGACCTCTATGAGCCGCCCGCGTCCCGCAAGGCCAGTTTGATTGTGCTGGAGGGCTGGGAAATTGGCCGCGAAATCGAAGTGGCCGGTCCTGAGGTGGTCATCGGCCGGGCCGCCAACGTGAGCGCGCCGATTCCGGTTCCGTCCATTTCACGGCAGCACGCCAAGATCGTGCGCGTGACCTCAGACGACAACAACTATTACGAGATTGTTGATCTGGGCAGCATGAACGGCACGCGCGTGAACAACAACTCCGTTGAATCGATCCGGCTGGAGAACGGCGACCGGATTCAAATGGGGGACGTGCTGTTGCGCTTCGTATTGCGCGATTCGGTTGACGAGCGGTACCACCAGGAAGTTCACCGCCTGATCCATTACGATCAGTTGACGGGTCTGCTGAAGTTGACCGCGTTCAAGCAGCAGTTGGAGGCCGATATCCAGAAGGCGGACAGCTCGACGAAGTTTGTGCTGGCGATGACCGATCTCGACGGCCTGAAGAAGGTGAACGACACATACGGCCACGCCGCCGGCGCCATGGTGGTGCGCGAGATGGGCCAGATGATACGCGATATTCTGCGTCCCGACGACCGCGGCGGGCTTTTCGGCGGCGACGAGACCATGTTGTACTTTCCGAACACGGCCATGGACGAGGCGAAAGCGATCACGGAGCGTCTCCGGACGACGATCGAGGGCCGCATTTTCGAAATGCAAGGCCACCGCTTTCAGGTTAGCATCAGCCAAGGGCTGGCCGAATGGCCGCTACACGGCAACTCAATGGAGAGCATACTGGCTGCCGCGGATGGCGCGCTTTACGCGGCCAAGGCGGCTGGCCGGAATTGTATTCGCGTCGCGGGAGAGTGAAGTGTCCCGTCTAATCACATTGACCACCGATTTCGGGTCGCGCGATCCCTACATGGCGTCGGTAAAAGGAGTGATTCTATCGCGGTGCCCCGATGCGCGCATCGTGGACTTGTCGCACGAGATTGCCGCGGGCGATATCCGGGAAGGCGCGTTGTTCTTAGCGGCGGCGCTGCCGCATTTTCCGGAGGACGCGATACATTTCGCGGTGATCGATCCGGGGGTTGGCGCGAGCCGTAACGCGATAGCCGCGCGCTTTGCCCACTTCATAGTTGTATGTCCCGACAACGGCTTGTTGACCCTGGTGTCCCGCAATATGCCGATCCTCGAGGCGCGCGTGATTACGAATCCGGCGGTGATGCTCAAGACGATTAGCGCGACGTTTCACGGCCGGGATATCTTTGCGCCGGTTGCCGCGGCCCTGGCTTCCGGCACGCCGTTTTCCGAGCTTGGCCCGGTGACCAGTAAACTTGTCACTCTCGACTTGCCGACGCCGGAGCGGCTATCTACGGGCGTGATTCGCGGGGAGATCATCCACGTGGATCGATTCGGAAACCTGATTACGAATGTTCGCCGCGCGACAATCAGCGACAGCAAGCCGAGAGAATTCCGCGCGGGGAAATACACGTGGATCGAGTTGTCGCGCACGTATGCCGATGCGGCGCCGGGTTCATCGATTGTGCTGTTCGGCAGCGCCGATTACCTCGAGATTGCGGTACACCTCGGCAGCGCCGCCGCCACCCTCGGCCTAACCCGCGGCGACGCGGTCCAAGTGCTCTTGTAGCCGTGATGACCCATCGTTTCGTTACGGTTTCGATCATCCCTCATGGCGCATTGGACGCGTCAGTTACAATTCCTGGCTCGAAGAGTTGTACCGCTCGGGCCCTGGTGATGGCGGGTCTGACTCATGGCAATTCGGCGCTCGTCGAGCCCGCGGACTGCGACGACACGGACTGCATGATAGCGGGCCTGACGGCGCTGGGTGTGCCCGTTACTCGATATTCGAGTACAAGTCCCAAGAGCCTTGTCGTTGATGGGCACGCATTCGAGTCTCCATTGGCTCCGATGCTTCTGGGCAACTCCGGCACGGCGATGCGTTTCTTGTGTGCGGCGTGCGCGGCGATGAATGGCGAGGCGGTGTTGGACGGCGGTCCTCGGATGCGCCAGCGTCCTATCGGGGATTTGGTGGATGCGCTGCAAATGTGGGGCGTCACCGTAACGGCTTCGGACACGCAGTGTCCTCCGGTCCGCGTGGTGTCGTCGGGCGCGTTTGGAGGGCGCACGCGGATTCGCGGCGGGGCCAGCAGCCAGTATCTGTCTGGTTTGCTCATGGCCGCGCCTCGGGCGAACCAGCCCTGCGAGATCGAGGTCGAAGGCGAGCTTGTTTCCAAGCCGTACATCGACCTGACTATCGCCATGATGGCCGAACGTGGCGTCACCGCGTCACACGACGGCTATCGGTGTTTTCGCGTAGCGTGCAACCAAGTCTATGCGCCGGGCACGTACCCTATTGAGGCCGACGCATCGGGCGCTTCGTACTTCCTGGCGGCCGCGGCGATTGCGGGCGGCCGCGTCCGCGTGGCGAACCTGACGCGCAAGTCGCATCAAGGCGACGCCCAATTCGCATCGGTTCTGGAGCGCATGGGTTGCGTTGCGCTCGAAGGTCCTGACTGGATTGAGGTGCAATCCGGC
>JACRLJ010000078.1:0-6654 GCA_016215105.1 Candidatus Hydrogenedentota bacterium | reverse complement strand
GGCATCGAGATCGACCTGAATGCGATGCCCGACATGGCGCAGACCTTGGCGGTAACCGCGCTCTTCGCGAGAGGGCCGACTACCGTGCGCAACGTAGCGAATTTGCGCATCAAGGAGTGCGACCGGATCAGCGCGACGGTTACGGAGCTTCGCAAGCTTGGCGCGGGCGTCGAGGAGTTTGATGACGGGTTCCGCATCACGCCGGGACCGTTGCGCGGCGCGGCGATTGACACGTATGACGATCACCGGATGGCGATGAGTTTTGCGATGGCGGGCCTGCGCGTACCGGGGGTGGTCATCAACGATCCTGGATGCGTCAGCAAGACCTTTCCGGATTTCTTCGATCGCTTCGGGCGGCTCGGATAACGGGCTCGTTTAGTGAGTCATGCTGATGGGGTTTTATTCTTGGACGGGAAAGCCGCGAAAAGCGGGGACAGACACGCTTTTCAAACTGCCGAAAAGCGAGTCAGTCTCCGGTTTTCGCCGGTTATTGCTCGATTGCGGTGTTCCGTTAAGTTGCTTCAATTCTGAATCACTACATTCGTATTACTTGTCGTCCAGGCGAATTGTCAGGACCGGGCAGGGGGCGCGGCGCACGACGCGTTCGGCGACGCTGCCGAACATGACGTGGGCCAGACCCGAGCGTCCGTGCGTGGGGATGACGACCAGGTCTACCTCAGAATCCTCGACGAGGCGGACGATTTCGCGGTAGGCTGAGCCGGTGGCGGAAATGACTTCGCATTCGACGTCCTTCACGCCTTCCTTGATGTGCGCGAGGGCTTCTTCGGCGTAGCGGCCCATGGTCGCCATATTGGTGGTGGTGAGATCGTTCCAGAAATCGGGCGGCACATTTGGCGCTTCCGTCGAGTGGAAAAGCACCAGAGTTGCGCCGAACTCGCGGCACAACGACTCTGCGTACGGTAGCGCGCGGACCGAGTATTCGGAGAAATCCGTTGGGAACAATACACGCCGGATATTGATGTCAAGGCTTTGCCCTTCCACGAAATCGTGTTCCGGATGCTTCACGCTTAGCACGGGAATGGGTGAGTGCCGCACGACTTGTTCGCACACGCTTCCGAATACGACGTGGTCGAAGCCGGTGCGCCCGTGGGTGGCGATGACGATCATGACGCAATCAAGTTCCTCGGCGAGTTTGATGATCTCGTGCGAGGGGCGTCCGCTGACGATGTGATGGGTGGCGTCGATACCGTCGTCGTGCGCCATTTGCACGTAGTGCGCCAGACGGCTCTCGGCGTGCTCGCGCATCGAGTTCAGAAGCGTCTCGAGTTCCGGTTGCGAGGCGTCGAAACCGTGCATACCGGCGATCGATAACGCGGACGACTCGACACAATGCGCGATGTGAACGGCGCCTTTGTAGCGTTTCGCCAACGCAAAGGCGTAGCGCATGGCGTAGTGGGCGTAAGGGGAAAAATCGGTTGGAAATAGCACTTGAATCGCGGTAAACATGTCGCAACCCTCCATGTACTTCCGCCCCCGTTCGCTACACCAATTATACCACGCGCAGCCACGATATCACCGGAAATATCGGCTGGATCAGCACGGGGCGCCGCGCTCTACGGGGGTTATGCGTACACTCCGTAGCGGCGCCCGGTCTCGTACATCGCCACGACATTCTCCGTTGGGCTGTTGTCCTGCAACGCGTGCGTGGGGGAGAAGCAGTAGCCGCCTCCGGGCATCATGATGTCCAAGGTCTCGCGGCAGTTCCGGATTACATCGTCCACGGTTCCGAACGAGACCGGACCGGCCGTACTGATACATCCGTGGAACGCCAGACGCCCACCGAAATGTTCCTTGAGATACGCGGGCGCCATGTCCTTCGCTTCCGGTTGCAGGGTGTCCACGGCGCCGATACCCATCTCGATGAAGTCTTCGTACGCCCAACTGCTCGAGCCGCAGGTGTGGGTCATCACGGGAATATTATAGGCCTTGGCCAGATCGATGAACTTCTGGTGACGCGGCCGTATCATGCGGCGGAAGGTGTCGAGACTGATTAGGGGCGCGCGCTGCGACCCCAGATCCTCGCCCATCCACATGAAATCGATCCGCCCTTTGGCGGCGTCCAAGACACGCTCGTAGACTTTGAGTTCGACGGCGTGTTTTCGATCCACCCACAGTTGCCAGGCGGGGTCTTCGGTGAGAACATCCGTCATTACCCGATCAACGGAGAAGATCATTCCCGAGGTGTTGATGATGTCGCCCGTGCCGGCTCCTCCGACGAAGAGGCAGTAGCCGTCGTTCCGCGCGCAGTACTCCGCGATCTTGCTGTAATCGTAATCGTCCGGTGAGGGCATGGGCAGCGCGGCGACGGCGTCTTCGCCGGCATCCTTCAGCGGGAAGTCACAGAAGTCCCAATATCCGCCGCTGCCGTGCTCGACCCAGCGCGTGCGTATGCCCCATAGCGGGTCCACGTGACGGTCGGGAACTTCCGGGTGAATGCGCGGTCCGATGTATGGCGCTCCGATCCCATGGAAGTCCACGCCCAACGCGCGCAGCAACCCCTCGCCGTCGTCCGGGGCGAGGCCGAAGTGGGCCTTCAGACGCCCGTCAATCCCCGGGTTTGCGCAGTAGTCGATTGGAACCCGGTCTGGAATTCCGTGATGCAGGACCGTCATCACCCGTTCTCGCGATGACATGCGCGCGGTATGCGTGTCGTTGGACATTGTACTCTCCCCATTGTAAAGGGTTGTCGTGTGCTAGGTCATTATAGCCAAGCGCGCGCCGATATCCACTCTCCCGTGCGCAGGCCCTCAAGGGCAACCCGTCCAATTGCGCTCAATTCTGGAATTTCACGGCGCCTGCCTTTTCGGGATGTTTTCTTTTCTCGCTCGCGGCGCCGTCGAATGTGTCGCGTGATTCGTCTCCGTCCAATAGCCAATCGACGGAGACGCCCAGCAGGCGCGCGACGGAGGCGAGTACGGTCACATCGGGCGGGTTTGTTGCGCGGACGATAGACGAGCCGAACGCGTTCAGCCGCAAGAGAACGCAGAGAGCGCAAAGCAATTACGAATTACGAATTATGAATTATGAATTATGAATTACGAATTAGGAACGCGAACCGAGGTAGGCGGCGCAACCGAAAGAGATTTGAGATTTGAGATCTCAGATTTGAGAACCAAGAAGTGTGAACACAGGCAACTGAATGAAAAGTGATCGTGGCAGGGCGACTTGTAGACGCCGTGGCATGAACTTCTGCGAAGGAATGAAGGAATGTGACGGATGGTCGTACGGAGCACAGGGAAAACGCCGGTTGACTTTTCCTGGGCGGCTTATTGAGCGTTGCGCTTGATAGGGAGGCGGTTGCACGTTGGCCGCAGATTCTTCGCTATGGCTCCTTCCAAGAACACAATCGCGTAAGACGTTCATTTTCAGTAGACGAAACTCTCGACATAAGAACCACCGCTTGGCCGCGGTATCGAGCCTAGCGCCGCTTACATAACGACACAGGTTGAAGCGCTCCGACCGGCGAATGAGGACATTCGCCCTCCCGGCCACGGCGCCTTGACTCGGTTCTTTTTCACAAACAGTTCCGTTCCGGAGTGCTTTACTCAGAATGACGCGTTGGCGGTCGTGACTCCGGGCCGAAGACATGGGTCCCTTTGGGGGCCTTATTCGTACCACCAGTTCCACTGCTGGTTGCTGACGCTTTCTTGCTGACGAGCGCCAAGCCAATTCCTGCGCCTTGGGCGGATTGAGGACGTGTGGTGGACCTGTTAGAGTGGGGCGTGTGGCCGAGCTGGGCTATGGGTTTCGTCAAGAGCGTGGGGAGGAGAGCGATGCGGATTTGGAATCGTGGGATTGTGGCGTGTTTGACGGCGTGCGCGCTTGGGTGGGCTACGGCGTACGCGGCTGATCCGGGGGCGTTTGACGTGACGAAGGCGCCGTACGGGGCGAAGGCGGACGGCGTTACGGATGATACGGCGGCGTTTCAAAAGGCCATATCTGATGCTGGCGCGACGGGTATGGGGGGGACGGTATTCGCGCCGAGAGGCACGTATCTGATCGCGGGGAATTTGCGGTTTCCGCCGAACGTGACGTTGGAGGGCGTTTGGGAGTTCGTGCCGACGCCGTACAAGTTCTGGTACGCTGAACGGGCGAACGAGAAGGTACCGGGGACGGTGCTGCTCGCGACTGCGGGCGAAGGCAAGACCGATGGGCCACCGTTCATTTCGCTGCATGTGAACTGCTGCATCAAGGGGATCACGATCTTCTATCCCAATCAAATCAAGGCGAATCCGCCGAAACCGTACCCTTGGACCATAGGAGTTACGGAAGGCGGGGCCGACCATTGCACGATTCGCGACGTGTTGCTTGTGAACCCGTATCAGGCGGTGGATTTCGGCTCGTCGGGGTCGGGGAGGCATTACATCGAGAATCTGTACGCCTATCCGTTGTTCAAAGGGATCTTCATCGACAAGTGCTACGACATCGGGCGGATCAATAACGTTCACTTGTGGCCGTTCTGGGGGTATTCGGGTGACGACGACGCGTTGGGCAAGTTCGTGACGGAAAACGCGGAGGCGTTCATTATCGGCCGCACGGATTGGGAGTACATCACCAACTCGTTCGCGATCTTCTACAAGGTTGGGTTTCATTTCATTAAGACCGACTCGGGCAGTCCGAACGTGCTGCTGACGCAGAGTGGGGCGGATATTTGTCCTTCGGCGGTGTTGGTGGACGACTGCCAGACTCATGCGGGCGTGTCGTTCGAGAACTCGCAATTGTTTGGGCGTATCGTCGTTCGGGACACCAATACCGGCCCCGTGCGCTTTACCGGCTGCGGGTTCTTTGGCGCGACCCGGCAGAAGGAGATCGTCGAACCGATTCATCTTGATCTGAAAGGGAAAGGTCACGTTTCGTTCGACAACTGTCATTTCATCACCTTGGACCCGCAGAATACGGCAACGATCAATCTGCTTGCGTCGGGCGGAAGCCTTTCGGTGATGAACTGTTTATTCAAGGACGTGAACCGCACGCACGTCGACCTTGAACCCGGCGTCCGCTCGGCTGTTATCGTCGGCAACACGTTTGATGGCAAAGCGAAGATCGTGAATAACAGCAAAGGAAACGTTCAGATCGGGTTGAACGCGGACTACGAGCAGCCGGAAGAAAAAGGCGCGATTGTCGTTGATGACTCGGCGGACGATGGCTCGTTCAAGACCGACGGGAAGTGGACCGTTGGCACGGGCGGGGACGACTATATGAGTTTGTTGCACTGGGCGTCGAAGGGGAACGGCGACGCGCGGGCGACGTGGCGTCCGAAGTTGGTTGAGCCGGGTAGATACGCGGTGTATGTGTGGTTTGGCGGCGATCCGATGAACGATCATGCCTCGGATGCGCCGTATACGGTTCACCATGCTGGCGGTGATACGGTGACGCATGTGAACCTGAAACAGAACGCCGGGCGATGGGTTTCGCTTGGGGAGTTTGAGTTTGTGGCGGGTACCGAGGGTTACGTGATGGCGAGTAACGCCGCGAATGGGAATGTCGTTGCGGATGCGGTTAAGTTCGTGAAGAAGTAGCCGCGCGTGCTGGGTAGCGTCCGGTGTGTGTGGAGTAGACTCGTTGCAGTCGCGCCTAGGGACACGCTTGCACTGGCGCCGGTCTGTGCGCTCTGACCGGCGAATGAGGACATTCGCCCTCCCGGCCGTGTCGAAAATCGTGTCTCCGATATGATGGATGCGGGACTCAACAAATCGTCACGAAGGGAAAGTCGTATATGACTTCATGTATGACGTGGCTTGCTGCCGGTAGTTTGATTTCGCTTGTCTTCGCAGGTGCTGCGGAAGCGGGTGAGGCCGGCGGGTCGGACGCAGACATCGTTGCGCGGTCTCTGGTGAGTTTGGGCGATACCGCGCGGCTGCAGGCGGCGCTGGCCAAGGCGCGGCGCGGCGAGCGCGTCGTCGTGGGAGTCTTGGGTGGTTCGATCACGCAGGGCGCCGGAGCGTCGAAAGAAGAGAACCGGTACGGCAATCGAATCGCGGCGTGGTGGCGTGAGACGTTTCCGAAGGCGCAGATTGAATTTGTCAACGCAGGGATCGGCGCGACCGGTTCGGACATCGGGGCGCACCGCGTTCGCGCACACCTGTTAGGGCGTCATCCTGACTTTGTTGTAGTCGAATACGCCGTCAACGATCCTAACGCGCCGGCGTCGGCGGAAACGCTGGAAGGCGTGGTGAGGCAGATTCTCCGGGAATCGAATAGTCCCGCGGTAATGTTGCTATTCATGATGAACAAAGAGGGTGGCAATGCACAGGAGCAGCACGAGTTGATAGGCCGGCACTACGGACTGCCGATGGTAAGTTTTCGAGACGCTCTTTGGCCGGAGATAAAGGCGGGACGCATGGCGTGGACGGATGTCGAAGCCGACGAAGTACACCCCAATGACCGAGGCCATGGCTACGCCGCGCGGTTTGTGACGAACGTTCTCGCGCAGACGTTGGCTTCGCTGCCCCCCGATGCGAAATTAGCCGCGCCCAAGCCTGTACCGGCTCCGAAGATAAGCGACGTGTTTGAGTTTGCGGCGATGAACGACGTGAAGACGCTTACGCCAGCCCATAGCTCGGGCTGGGAAGCGTTTGATGATGCGGCGTTTGGTCCGTTCTTCGGACGCGCCTGGAAGACCTCGGTCCCCGG
>JACRLJ010000036.1:41824-55957 GCA_016215105.1 Candidatus Hydrogenedentota bacterium | reverse complement strand
CCACGGGTGACAAATACGCCGCCCCATCCGTTATGGGAAAGTTGAACAGATAAAGTCCGAGACCCAAACCAGCCACGATCTGTCCCGCGAATTTCGCCTTGGCGCTTAGCCCTTGGTTGTGCTTCCGGCGCAGCTTCACGTAGTCGTCCAAGAAGCCTACCGCCCCGAGCAAACACAACACGAGCATGGCAAGAACCAACAACCGATTGTCGAGGATGCCCCACAACAACAGCGACACTACCGTCGCAAGAATAATCAACGATCCGCCCATGGTTGGCGTTCCGGACTTGCCCTTGTGCAACGCGTGCAAGTCTGCCACATGCTCTTGCCGGATATGCTGTCCAACCTTCAAGATGCGCAGCCACTCGATCAGCTTGGGGCCCGCGAAAAGGCACAGCAAGAATCCGGTCAACGCCGCGCCGCCCGCGCGAACCGTGTGGTACGTAAACACATTCAGCGCGCTGAGGTGCGGCTGAAGATATACGGCTAAATAGTAGAGCATCCTGTTTCCTTAGCTTCTTTGTCCGCAACTTCCTTGTTGTTCGCGTAAGTATTGCGGACAAAGAAGTCACACCACCAACTTCGCCCTTGCGGCTCGGGCGCCTAGCTTCTTTGTCCGCAACTTCCCTGCTATTCGCGTAAGTGTTGCGGACAATGAAGTCATACCAAGAACTACATCGTTGCGGCCGGGCCGCCTTAAGAGTACATCGCGCGCAAGGATTCCAGGACACGTTCCATCTTCATTCCTCGGGATCCTTTGACCAGAAGCACGTCACCCGGCCGGGCGACTCGATGAATGGCTTCGGCTATGGCGTGATGGTCCTCGATGGCCTCGGCAAAAGGCACTTTCGCGGACCGAGCGGCGCCGATGGTATCACAAGCGTGTGGGCCGCGCGCAAATAGGTGCGTGACCCCCACTTTTCCCGCATACTCGCCCACGCCCCGATGATACAGCGCCGCGTCCGCGCCAAGCTCGAGCATCTCTCCCAGCGCCGCAATGCGCGATCCCGCGCTCGGGCGATCAGCCAAGCCCTGAAGCGCCGCTTCCATACTCCGCGGATTGGCGTTGTACGTGTCGTCGATCACCGACAGCGGACCAAGCGAATACACCTTGAAACGGGAACCGCTCTGAATCGCCGCGCGCAACGGCGCTTCAAATTCGCTTACGCCATGCCGCAGCCCGACAGCAACGGCTAACAAGACGTTATGCGCGTGCGCGCGGCAATATAGCGGCAACCGTAGTTCTCCAATTGGCTTAATCCGTAACCTCATCTCGCCCGATTCGTCGAACCGGCAGTCTTCCAAGGCCACGTCTCCGGTACGCCCAAACGTAATCGTGTCACCGGCAAACCTCTCCCCAATGCGAACGCACCATGGATCGTCGTTATTGATATAGAACGTGCCGTTCGGCGGCAGCGCCTCGACAATTTCCGCCTTTGCCTGCGCCACTCCGTCGATACTTCCAAATCCTTCCAGGTGCGACGGAGCAATCAACGTTATCGCCGACTCCGTGGGCTTGGCCACCCGGCACAATTGCGCGATCTCGCCACGATGGTTGGCGCCCATCTCCACGACCGCGACGCGGGTCTCCGCGTCAATCTGCAGCAGGGACCGCGGACAGCCGATCTCGTTGTTCAAGTTCCCTTGCGTCTTTACCACGGTGTATTTCGTCGCCAAGACAGCCGCGGCAAAATCCTTCGTCGATGTCTTGCCGCAGGACCCCGTCAACGCAAGTACAGGTATTGCGTAGCGGCTCCGGTGGTACGCCGCCAACGATTGCAGCGCGCCCAGCGCGTCCCGAACCACCAGGCACGGCCCCGCGCCGGAGGCGGACGTACACACGGCCGCGCTCGCCCCTCTTGCGAACGCGTCGGGCACAAACTGATTGCCGTCGAAACGTTCCCCCGAAAGCGCAAAGAACAGTTCTCCGGGCTGTAACGTGCGGGTATCCGTCGAGACCGCGGAAAACGAGCAATCCGCGCCATCCCAATTCACGTCCAAGATGGAAGCAAGTTGTCGTAGTGTATAGCTCCAACCCATAAATCCTACCGCTCCCCAAGAATCGCGCGCGCTACCTCGCGATCATCGAAGTGTATGCGTTGCGAACCGAGAATCTGATACGTCTCGTGTCCCTTTCCTGCAATCATCACCAAGTCTCCGGCACGCGCCATCGTGATCGCGCGCCGAATCGCCTCGGTCCGATCGCATATCAACGTGTAGCTGTCATCCTTCTTCATCCCCGCAAACTGCATTCCGGACTCAATATCCAGCAGGATCAGGTCAGGGTTCTCACTGCGCGGATTGTCCGACGTGATAATCGAGAAATCCGCCAGTTCCGCGGCCGCCGCGGCCATCTTAGGCCGCTTCGTGCGGTCGCGGTCTCCGCCGCATCCAAAAACCAGAATCACACGCCCTTTGCACAGGTCTCGCGCCGCCCGCAATACATTGCGCAAACCGTCTTCGGTATGCGCGTAGTCCACGATCACCTGAAAGTCCTGGCCCGCGTCCACGTGCTCGAATCGGCCCGGAACGCTCGGCAACGTCGTGAACGCCGTTGCGATCTCGGTCAAGCTCAACCCGCAGCCACCGCAAATCGCCAGCGCGCACATCGCATTGGATACGTTGTGAGCGCCCAAGAGTTTCATCGACAGTTCCGCCGTCCCCCACGGCGTCACCGCGCTGAATCGCGTCCCCTGCAACTCCATGCGAACCTTCTCGGCCCGGCAGTCGCCCGCGCCGCCATACGTGATGCAGCGCACACGCGAGGCCGACACGAACCGAGACGAACTCGGGTCATCGGCATTCACCACCGTGAATGCGTCAGCCCCCTCGATTCGCTCGAAAAGTCTCAGCTTCGCCCGGCAATACGTTTCCATGTCGTGATGATAATCGAGATGATCCTGTGTCAGATTCGTGAATGCGCCCGCGCGAAAATGAATCCCCGCAACCCGTTCCTGCTCCAACGCGTGCGAACTGACCTCCATCGCCACGTACCGCGCGCCCGCCTCTTTCGCCCGGAGAAACAAAGCCGCCAAGTCTTCACCAAACGGCGTCGTGTGCGGAGCCGGTATCGTCTCATCGTCAATACGATACCCCAACGTGCCAAAACACGCCGATGGCCGTGCGCCCGCATTCAAGATATGACTGGCCATCGTCACGATGCTCGACTTGCCGTTGGTGCCCGTGACGCCAATGACCGTCATCTCGTCGGTCGGGTCGCCCGCCAGCGCGTGCGCCGCGATTCCCAACGCGCGGCGAGGGTGCGCGACATGAATATAGGGCGCGCCTGCGATGCTGGTGATTCCTGTTCGGTCGCCAAGGACCGCCACCGCTCCCGCCGTCACCGCCTGTTCGGCGAACGCATGACCGTCCACGCGCTCCCCCGGCGCCGCTACAAAAAGACTCCCCGGCCCAACACGGCGTGAGTCTTCCGTCACGGCGCGGATCTCCACGCCGGGAGAGGCGTCCGTATTACATCCGAGCCGTCTTAGCAATTGCTTGAGTATCATGGTTCCCGGTCTGTGCCGACTTCGTATGGGTTGTCTTGATCGATGTTGCGTCGCCCGTCGCGCTCGGAGCCGGCGCCTTCGATGCGGTATCATCTGCTTTCGTCGAGGCCGGCGTGGACTTGACGTTTGAGAACACGAGCCGGCACAACGTCACCGTGTCAATAAGCGTGCCCGGCGGCGGATCCTGTTCCACAACCCACCCCGAGCCTTGCGCATCCCAGTTCAGGCCCAGCGATGCGGCTTGAAGTTGCGCCTGACGCTTTGTCATCCCCCGAAAATCCGGTAAGCCTGCGTCGCCGTACGACAACTTCGGTTCCGCGCTGGTGAGTTGAAGTTGATTTCCGTTCTGAGGCGTCTCGTCCGGCGCCCCCTCCAAGAACTCCATCGCCACCTGAGGCGGCGCCACCGTGTCGGCGTCGTTCTCCCCGCCCGCATTGCCGGCTACGTCCTCCACCACGCTGCTCTTCGGCGCGAGCGGGCCAGGACCCTGAACCGGGTCCTGCGGACAATTCATCATGATAAGCGATTCTCGAACCACGTCGCGAAACACAGGCGCGCAAATCTGACCGCCAAAGTGCAGCTTGATCGCGGGCTCTTCCACGACAATAACCGCGACAATGCGCGGATCGGCCACCGGCGCAAATCCCGCGAAGATCGCCGTAAACTTGCCCGGAATATACCCGCCCCGCGGGTTCGCCATTTGCGCCGTGCCCGTCTTGCCGCCGACCCGGTACTCCGGAATGTTCGCCAATTGTCCGGTGCCGTGCAGTACTACCAGATGACTAAGCTCCCGCATCGTCTGCGCCGTTTGCGCCGACAGGATCCGCACCGGCGCTTCGCCTTCATGCTCGTAGGAGATCATGCCGTCCTGGCTCACCGACGATTCCACCAAATAGGGCTCGACAAGATAGCCTCCGCTGGCGATTACGCAAAACGCGCGCGCAAGCTGCGGCATCGTCACCGCAAGCTCCTGTCCCATCGGCAGCGATCCCATCGATAGACGAGACCACTTTGATCGCGGTCGGAATATGCCGCGGCTTTCCCCATGGAAATCCGGACACGTCTTCTGCCCAAACCCGAACCGCTTGATCCAGCTCTCCATACGTTCCGGTCCCAGCATCGCCCCGATTTTGATCATGGCGATGTTGCTGGATTCCGCGAAGCATTCGGAAAACGGTATGACGCCCTTGGGATGGAAGTCCTTGATCGTGTGCCCGTACGGATTGAACGAGCCGTTTTCGCAATCAATCATTGTATCGGGAGTGACCAGACCATGCTCCAAAGCGCCCGAAGCCGTCACTATCTTGAAAGACGACCCCGGTTCGAACACGTCCACCACGCTTCGGTTCTTGCGCTGTTCCGGAGTCGCCGTCCAGTACTCGTTGGGATCAAACGCAGGACGGCACGCCAGCGCGAGAATGGCCCCCGTCTTCGGGTCCATCACCATCCCCATCGCGCGCGGCGCCTGCGCGCTCACCAATGCCTTATCCAATTCCTGTTCCAGCCGGAACTGAATTTCCGCGTTTATGGTCAGCGTAACTTGCTCACCGCCCCGCGGCGCCACGTACTCCGCTGTGCCCGTCGGGAGAAACTGCCTATCCTTCCCGTCCACACGCCCGCGCCGAAGCCCGGGTATGCCGCGCAGATACCCGTCATAGGCCAGCTCGACGCCTTCCGTGCCAATCCGCTCGCGGCTGGCAAAGCCAATGACGTGAGCCGCCAACTGCCCTTCCGGATACACGCGAATCGGCTCACGCTCGAACAAAAGCCCCCGTCCGGCCTCGGTCACGATCGGCTTGATCGCTTCCTCCTCCGAATCGGTCAGCCACCGCTTGATGCGCACCGACTTCATCTTTTGCCCGTTTTCATCCAAGCGGGTCAGGCGCGCCAAAATGTCGCTTTCGTCCAGTTGAAGCAGCGGCGCGATTTGCCGCGCGAGGCCTACGGGATCGCTAATCTGGCGCGGGTCGGCGCTGAGCGTCGAACAAGGGCGATCCGTCGCAAGCAGGCGCTGACTATTGTCGTAGATCTCGCCACGGAAGATCGGGATGTCTTTCTGGCCAACGTGCGTGAGGTCTTCCTGCGTAAAACGCAGGTCGGGGTCAAGCTGCATGCGAACCAAACGCAACCCCACCAGAAAGAATGCAATGAGGAATATCCAGCGCACCACGCGTATCCGCGAAATGTGTACTTTGCCCACAGGCTCGGCTGGGGAATCCGTAACCGGCCGCCGCGGCGCCGCCATTCCCGCCATGGCCGCCCCCCTATTCTGCAAACGGCAGGGCGTCAGTGTCCGCCGGAGCCGTCGGCGCGCTCGCGCTCAAACGCGCCATGCTGTAATTCTCATCGACGGGCATCATTTCCATGTCCGGACTCTTGGTCGCCTTGACCCGGACAATCTTGATCTGAGCCGGCGCCGGCTCCACCAGCCCCAAATCGGGAGCCTTCGCCTCGATTCTATCCATCCGCTTCAGGCCCGCTTCGTCCGCCCGGAGTTCCTTCAATCGCTCGTTCAGTTCCGCTTGCTTCTTCATCAAGTCATTCTTGACAAACCCGTATTGCAGAGACTGCGTGCGAAGCCACGTCTCAAAAAACAGAATCGAGAACGGAATGGCGATCACCAGAATCCACTTAGCCCATCCGCTTAGCGTGGCTTTTCGTGACGGCGAATGATAAATGCGCATAGCTTCTTACTCCTCTTCCGTCACAACGCCAAGACGTTCCGCCGCGCGTAACCGCGCGCTTCGCGCGCGCGGATTCCTCCGCATCTCGCCGTCCGTCGGCTCCACCGGTTTCGGTGTCAGAACCTTCACCAACGCCGGCGTCGTGCGCTGAACACGCCCATCGGGACGAAGCTCGCGAAACGGACGAGACGCCGCCCGCAATACATTCTTGATGATGCGATCCTCACCGGAATGAAACGATATGCCCACGAAGCGCCCGCCCGCGTTCAACACGCCGACGGCCTGCCTGACCCCCTCGTCCAGCCACCGCAATTCGTCGTTCACCGCGATCCGCACCGCCTGAAATACCGTGCGCGTCTCCTCGGGAACCCCTGTCACAAACGGCAACGCCTCGGCCACCGCATCCGCCAAGTCCCGCGTTGTGTTCATTGCGCCTTTATCCCTGCGGCGTATCACCGCGTCGGCGATCCGCCGCGCCGGCCCGATATCGCCGTACTCCTTCAACACTCGAATCAATTCACTTCCGCTTACGGACGCTAGGTACTCGGCGGCCGTTACGCCTTCCTCCGTGTCCATGCGCATGTCTAGCGGACCATCCTGCTGGAAGGAGAATCCCCGCGACGGGGTGTCGAGTTGCATGCTCGACAACCCGGCGTCGAGCAAGACCCCATCCACGCGTTCTATACCCGCTTCCGCAAGCGCCTCGCGCAATCGTCCGTGATTCGTATGTATCACGCGCGCGCAGTCAAATCCGGCCAGCCGCCGCCGCGCCGTTTCCACCGCCGCCGCGTCCCTATCCAACGCAATCAGACGCCCGGTCGTCAGCCGCTCCGCAATCAGCGCCGAATGACCGCCCGCGCCCGCCGTGCAATCCACGTAAACCCCGTCCTCACGGACATTCAGCCACGTCAAGGCCTCTTCCGCGAGTACCGGGATATGCACGCCTTACGCGGCCTCGCGGAAGATCTGCACCGCCTGGACCTCGTTGTCAAACGTCTCAAACAGCGACGTCACGCCAACCATGCGGAACAACCGTTCCATGTAGACGTTCAATCCGACCAGTTTCATGTCACCGTGGCACATCCGAACCTGGCGCAACCGCTCGACCAGCACGCCCAAGCCCATGTAGCTCAGAAAACGCACGCTGCTCATGTTCACCACCAGATTCGTCCGCCCGGCCTTCAGGCACTCGAGCAACGACGCCCGAAGATCCTTGACCCCATATTCGTCAATGTCACCTTCAAGCCGCAGCACCGTCACCGGTCCCATCTCTAAACGCTCGATCTTCATTCTACCCTCCCGCCTTTCTCCGTTGCGGCGTCATTGCCCTCTTCGCCCACGAAGAGTTGCGACGCCATGGCCTTGAACTCCGCTTCATTGCTGCTCTGGAATGCGCGCCACGCATTCTTATCCCACAACTCGATGTGATCGTCCACACCGATCAGAACCGCTTCGCCATTGAGTCCCGCATGCTCCCGCAAATGCTGCGGCACCGCCATGCGCCCCTGAGGATCGTGCCGCACCTCCGCCACGCTCCCAAAAAACAGCCGGCGGAAATCCAATGCGCGCGCGTTCATCGAAGAATATTTCCCCACCTGCCCCCGAAGCTTGTTCCACTCCTCACGGTGAAATAGAAAAATCGAACGGTCAAACCCCCGCGTCATATACCACACGTCATGGCCCAAAACCTCCATGATCTTGCGGTACTGACTCGGAACCGTGATCCGGCCCTTGTCATCCAACCGCGTGGTATATTCGCCAAAATACACGATCTTCTACCCTTCCGCACTTCATTTCAACCACTAAACAACCCGAATCTACCACTACATACCACTTTTGTCAAGGGAAAAGTTTTTCAATGACGCGACGCTTCTCGTTTGACCCCAAGGAGTTACAGCGACCACAAGTAGGCTTAGAAATTCAATCGACACAATATATAGTGTGATTATGACAATAAGCGAGAAATGAGCCACAAGATATTGAACAAGAACCCCCTAAACTCGATAATATGGTAATAGTGCGAATTTCGACACACTCGGACACGCAAAAGAGCGCCGCCCGAGCCATAGGATAAGCCTATGTATCTAGTACTCTACAAAAGCGTGTCATTCCAAGCCGAGAACCCCGGGACACATCTGTTTGTGAAACGAACACCGAGTCGAAGCACCGTAACCGGGAGGGCGAATGTCCTCATTCGCCGGTCCGACCGCATCAACCTGTACTACTCACATTCAGAAATGTGCATTCCTGCCGTGATTTCCCTTTCCTAAATCTGTGTGCGTCTGTACTACTAACCGTCGTATTCCGTCATTCTTTCGCAGAAACTGACCCAGCCGGTGTCCGCCTTTCTTGGTTTTCAAATCTGAGATCTCAAATCTCAAGTTCCTTCTTGGTTGCGGCTACGCCGCGCCGTGAAATCTGTGGATCATTCACTTTCTTTCTTCTTTGAGTTCTTTGCGTTCTTTTGCGGCAACGTCGGTTTAGTTGCGGCTACGCCGCGCTGTGTCATTCTGCGGGCGGCGCCAGGCTCGATGCCTCGGCCAAGCGGTGATTATTCTCGCGAGTTTTGGGTATTGAAAGTAAACGACTTACTTAATTGTGTTCTTAGGAGCGAAGCGTAGAATCCCCTGCCAACATGCAATCACGTCGCCGGCGCGACACAACCTGCCCCATCCCCCGGTAACCTTTTCACCATACCCGCGTCATTTGGTGTAGAACATGCACGGAACGGAAGGGGCCCTTCACTTCATGTCAGACCCAGACGCGATAGCCCCGCGTACGCCCGCGCTCGATGAGCGCGGGCAGCCAATGCGAATAGACCGCGGAAACGTGCCAGACTTGCCATCGCGTAAACACCCTACCACGCGACACGATGCGCCCGCATAAGAATCACTTGCATATTACGCCGCGCTTTGCCAAACTGACTTTACCAGTCAAAACGGGGCCGGTACAATTCTGGCGGGGATCCACTTCGCCGACAGATCCGCAATTAGGAGGCATTGATGGTCACTCTGCTATGTATGGCACTTGTGTTAGGCACGACATCAGAGGATTACCTGCGCAGAGCGGAGTCGACCATATTCCCGGATCTCGCAGCGCAGCTTCAGGCAGACGCGGTATTTCGACCGGACGATCTCGCCTCGTACAAGGCATACGTTCAAGCAGTCAACGTTGGCAATGCAAGAATCGCGGTCGAGTCGCTTCGGCGTCTGACGTCTCTTTCCTATCTGGGACCTCCTCTGCGCGGATTCCTGCTTGCGAAGCAGGCGAAGTGGGAATTGGGTACCCAACAAAAAGCGGCTGCCCTCAAAACCCTGGATACTCTGAAGCAATTGCTGGGGCAGGATTCAGAAGCGTGCATGTACGTTGATCTGGCCAAAGGGAACGCCATGATCAACTTTCCCGACCCAAACGGCGAATTCCTCTCTCCGCTTGACCCGATCTCCAAGCAGTACGAGATAATCTTCGCCAAATACAAATCTACGAATCGCTGGATAGTCGAGGCGCACTTCGTCTATGCGGCGACCGTTGCGCAGCACGGACGAATGGACCCAAAACGCGAAATCGAACTTTCTCGCATGGCCCTCGCGGAACTGAAGAAGACGCTGGAGCTAATAGACAGACTGGCGTTGGAACCCGAATCGCCCGGAGAAGTGCCTCTAAAGACCTTTGTCGATACCCTGAAAAAAGGCATTGCCCCGCTGCAGACTCAGACAGAAGTCTTCTTGCAGCGCGCTCAGGCTAATAACAATACCGAAGAATCGCGGAGGAATCCCGCCCAAGTCAGCGACCCCGTTCCACCGCCGCCCGCGATTCCATCGACGCCAACAGCGCCATCCGCGATAGCGCCAGCGGCCTCTGGAAACAAGGCAGCGTCCGGGGACGCTTCACTCCCGGAAGAAGCAAGGATCGACTTAGATCGAATTCTCGACAACAGAATGGCAAACTTCAGTAAGAAGCAAGCAGAAGATATCCTTAGCCGTTACAATTACGAGGCGCTTATCCCATACCTTGCCCAAGTCTTGGGTGACGAAAAGCGCAATATGGTGACGCGGCAAAAGGCGGCTTTGACTCTCGGGATGACCTGCGATCCCCGCGCCCTCGCCGTAATCTTTGAGCAGCTCCACAAGTTCCTAGCGCCAGACAAGAAAGAACTGTCCAAGGAAGAGTGCGGTGTTCTAGGCGCCTGCATTCACAATCTCGCGGAATGTGGCATTGAGGAAGGAATTGACGAAGTATTCAAAATGCTCACGAAGGAGTACTGGTCGGGAAGGAATATTTCGGTTCCTGGATCGAAAATGGACGCGGAGCAGACGGTTGAACACTTCAGGGAACGCGCATTCGTTTCGCTTCCTTCGGCCGGAACCGATCGTGCCGTGGAGGCGTTTGAGACTGGCAAGGGAATTCCGGACGACCTCAAGTCGCGCTACCAAGGAGATATGAAATCGTCTCTTGAGATTGCCACAAGGCTCAGGGGCGAGCGTCAACAGCTCTTCCCCACGCCCTCCGCCGAGAACGCCGGTATGCTCGTCATAGCAACGAGCAAGAACATCCCCGCAATGCGCCCAGCGCATACCCCAAGCGCACCGCCAAACAATGCGCCCCAATCCCGCTTTTCTTTGCTTCTTTCTTTTCCCGCGAAAAGAAAGAAGTATCTTCAATAACTCAAAATAACCTGGCCTGCTTACTGCCCACTGCCGCCGCTCGGCGCAGGTCCCTGCGCAACCGGCGCCGCATCCAACTCCTTCAGCGCCTCCTGCGTCTTCACATCGTCCGGCCTGAGCGCCAGCGACCGCGTAAACGCCTCACGAGCGCGCGCCGTATCGTTCAAGTACCGGCTGACAGACCCCAGTAAGTTCCACGCCACCACGTTGTTCGGATCGAGCTTCACAGACCGTTCCAGCGGCCCTGCGGTCTCCTGAATCCGGCCCGCGCGAAACAACAGCTTCGCATACGCCAGGTGATCCGCCGCCGTGTCCGGAATCAAGCGCCGGGAGCGCTGAAAATCGTCCAACGCGTCCTTCAACGCCGACTCCATGAGTTGCCCCGCTTCCGGCGCAACCGCGCCCAAGCCATTCAACAGATCCTCGGCTTCGCGCACGCGTCCTTCGCGCGCGTTCAACGCGGCAAGGCCGATTTTCGCCCCGGCGTTCGCCGGATCCGTTTGCGCCGCCTTGTCCAGGTTCTCGCGAGCCAAGTCATACAGCCCCTCCCGCCGATACCACCCGCCAAGGGCGGCATGCGCCCGCGCGACATCCACTGGCGCCGTGGCCAGCGATATCGCCTTGCGCAGCGCGCTCTCCGCGTCGCGCGCACGCGTCGGACCGCAACGCGACAGCGCGTCCCCCAGTTGCAGCCAGGCGTCGGCGTTGTCCGGAGCCAGGCGCGTCACCCGCTTCAGTATCTCCGCCGCAAGGTCGTGATCCCCGCCGTACCGCAGCACCTCCGCGTACTCGAGCAGCGTCGTCGTATCCTTGCCAAGCGACTTCTTTGCCGCGTCGTACAACGCGCGCGCTTCGTTCAACGCGGACTGCGCCGCGCCCTCATGCTTTGCCGCGCCCGCCTGATCGCCCGCCTGCCCCGCGTCGGACGCCGCCTTGAGTTCCTGCTTGAATAGCGCCACCTTCTCGTGAGCGTCCGCCACCGACGCGTCCGCCCCGCGCGCAACACCAATCACCGCGCACCAGACCAAGGCGAACCGGAAACTACGAATCATATATGCAATATGCATAACCTATCCTATGACTGCGGCCATTAAGCCATCAGCTTCCCAATCTCTTCAAAACGTCGTTGCCGCTCGACCAGACGCCGTCCGACCTGTCCGACCTGTCCGACCCATCCGACCCATCCGACCTGTCCGACCTGTCCGACCTGTCCGACCTGTCAGATCGGTCCACCCTGTCCGATATCTCCCCCGCCTCCGCCATCCCCACCGGCGCCGCCGACCACAACGCCCGCTCAATCGCGTCCAGCAGAGGCCCAAAGGTCGCCCGATCCAACGCGCACACCGAAACGCCTCTGTAGTTGGCCTCCAACCCATGCAACACGTCCGGGTCGCACTGATCGGACTTATTCAGTACCACGATATGAGGCTTGGAATCCAATTCGAGCTCCGCCAACACCCGGCGCACCGTTTCACGCTGCTCGTCGATGTCCGGGCGCGACGCGTCCAGAACGTGAACCAGCAAATCGGAATCGTACAACTCCTCGAACGTGGTATGAAACGCCGACTTCAACTCATTCGGAAGGTTCCGGATAAACCCTACCGTGTCAGTCACGATGATCTCGCGTTCCTCCGGGAAGCGCAATCGCCGCGATACCGGATTCAGTGTCGCAAACAGCGCGTCTTCCGCGATAACCTGACTCTCGGTAAGGTTGTTAAGCAGCGTCGATTTGCCCGCATTCGTGTAGCCCACGATGGACACGATGGGCAAACCCTTCTTGGTCCGCATGCGCCGCCGCAGCTTGCGCCGGTCACCCAACTTGCCCACTTCCCGCTCGAGCATCGCCATGCGATCCCCTACACGGCGCCGATCCACCTCGAGCTTCGTTTCACCGGGACCGCGCCCGCCAATGCCGCCCGTCAGGCGCGACATCGCCGTATGCTTCGAACTGAGCCGCGGAAGCATATACCGAAGCTGCGCCAGTTCAACCTGCAACTTGCCCTCGCGCGTCTCCGCGTGTTGCGCGAAGATATCCAGGATCACCTGCGTGCGATCCAGAATCTTAAGGTCCGTGTAATTCGCCAGGTGCTCCACCTGCGACGGTGATAAGTTCATGTCAAATATCAGCAGCTCCGCCCCCAGTTGCAGCGCCTTGATAAGAACCTGCCTCAACTTCCCCTGCCCCATCACGTGACGCGGGTCGATTGGACGCCGCTGCACAAACTCATCCACGACCACAATGCCCGCGCTGCGCGCCAACTCGCGCAACTCGCCAATCGAGTCTTCCGCAGCCGCAGTGCTCAACGTGGATACGTGCAACAAGATCGCCCGGTCCCGGTTGTCCCCCGCACGGCGAGGTCGCCGCGCGCGCGCAAATTCCTCGTCCAGCGCATCCATCATCTGCGGAAAATCGTCCGGCAGATCGTGGACGCTCGCCGGAGCCAGGATATCCCACGGAGTCTCCCCTTCACTCTCCGGCATGAGATGCGCCGAATACACCTTGCCCGGTAACCCCTCGTCCAAGACCTCAATTGCCGACACCATGTCCAAGCGCAGCAACAGCATGTCCGTCAGGTCATCGTCCGTCAGCGGTTCATGCGCCAGATGCGTGTGTACCAGCCGCAGGCCGCTCAACCGGTCTCGGCCGCGCCGCATGGAAAGATCCGGAAGGAATACACTGCGGGCGTCCCCCACCACGACCGCCTGGATATGCCCCCGGCGATCCATGATCACGCCGACCTGACGCTGGATTTCGCACGATATCTCCGTCAACGCGCGCGCCAATTCCGGTGATACCACGCGATCCGACTTGCTGCGGCGGTTCGCCAGCCGTTCCAAGTGTCGCAACGGCGAGGCCTTCAAGCCGCGGGTGTTTCCTAAAACGTGAATACGATTACCTCAACAGCTTCAGACACCCCGAAACAAAACGCCGGACACAGCGTCACTCCCTGTGTCCGGCGATTATTCTCGTTTGCCAATCGAAGCCTGCGCTTCACAACTATCCTTGTAACATTACCCGGCGTATGATCTTCTGGCTTTCCACCGCGTCCAAGGTCTTCTGGGCCTTGCGCAACTCCGCCGGATCCAACTTCTCGAGTTTTTTCCACAATATCGAAAGGTTCCCAATCGCGATCTGACACGCCTGCGTCGGATCGATCCGAGTCGGCACCATGTCAATGATGTAGAAACCCTTAAACTTCGCCATCTTCAAGTACAGTAACGCCTCCATCGTCTCCCACCTATTGATGCTTCCCGGAAGCATCATATCGTCCCACA
>JACRLJ010000036.1:36356-41801 GCA_016215105.1 Candidatus Hydrogenedentota bacterium | reverse complement strand
CACATATTGATGCTTCCCGGAAGCATCATATCGTCCCACAGACGGTACGCGTCACTGAAGTACACCTGGAATAGCTTGTTCGACCGTGTCAGAAATGCGATGGACTCCGCCGGATTCTCTCCCGCCATCATCGCGTGCGAGAAATTCATCGCCACGCCCACATTCTTCATCGCAATTTCCTGACACAACGACAACGCCTTGCCCACCGTACCCACGGTCAAGTACTTGCGCGGCTCACGGGGTTTGTACGCTATCGCCACATTAATGTCAGGTGAAGCATACTTCGCTATCGTCTTAATCGACGATATCACCGTGTTCCAATGCGTCGCATAGTCAATATGGAACGGGTAATCGAACCCGTCGCTGTACAAACGCAACGTCACCTCGGTCGCCCCAAGCTGACGAGCCATATCAACCGCTTTACGCCCTTCGTCTATGGCTGCATTTCGCGTCTTCGGGTGCTGGTGGCCAAACGCCCCCAACGCGAACCGCCTGTCATGCGCCAAGTTCGCCGCAACGCCCGAGCACAACAAGTTGTACTCCTTCAGCACGCGCTTGAGTTCTTTTATCGGAAAATCCGGTGTTACATCGTTCTGCGCGACCTCGATGCCCTTGATGCCTTTGATCTTGGCTGCGGTCGACACCCGCTCCTGAAGGCGAGGCATGTCGCGGTAACCTTCCGGAATAAACCGATCCGGCGTGTTCGAGAATACCGACAGCGCTGTGGAAAAACGTAGTGTCATTTCGTGCTCCCAATCCAATGTGATGCTCAGCCCCCAGTCTTACGCAACCGTGCCACCCTCATCTGCGGTTGGCGACTGGGCGTAGTCCAGATTTGCGATTCGTTGAAGGACTAGTAGAGGCGCGGCCTGAATGCCTCCATTTCGCAATACTCAGCGAGTTCCAGTGCTAATCTTGAACAACTTACAGACGCTTTCGGGCCGCGCCGCGCCAAGTGATCGGCGTGCTGTCCGAAGTCCTAGATGAAGGCCGTTCAGATAACCACTGTACAGGCCGTATTTTAGAAGATTTGGGAATAAATCAATCGGGTAGAAGAGTCTTAATCAAGAGTCCCATCTGAAGAACGGAGATACATGCGCCAATTAAGCCGGTTTCTTGAAGCGCTCTTGGGCGTCTTGTTTGTCGGCGCCGCGATTCTAAAAGCCCTCGACATGGACGCTTTCACCGTTCAGGTCTCCCTCTACGGTGTCCTGCGCGACCCGTCTCTCATCCGTACGGCGGCATGGGGCGCGCTCTGCGTCGAAACCGCCCTCGGGATCGCCCTGCTCACCGGTGTCCGCCTCCGGGGAGTAACCATCGCGCTCACCCTCCTCATGCTCCTTGCCTTCACCGGCCTCATCGCCTACGCTTGGAGGTACCACGGACTGGCCGACTGCGGCTGCTTCGGCAAGTACGCCCCAATGGCGCCGGGACCATCCATTGGCAAGAACATCCTTATGATGCTGATGGCCGTCGTCGCCGCCGTAGGAACCCGACGAGAAGCGTCGGAACAATCGCCGAAACACTGGTTTATGAATCCGTCGGCAACCGCCCGGTGCGCCGCTGCGGCTCTGACCGTTGTCGCTGTCGCTGCGACGGCCCAATTCAGTTCTTCGTCTGCCACGCAACCAGGTAGCCAGACCGCGAAGCCCCCCCAAGGCGTCGAAGCGAACTTCAAGGACGCGCCATTTGCCCGGTTCAAGTTTGACGCCGATGGCCGCTCGTACGATTTGGGCCGCGGAGAATACTTCGTCGCGATGCTCAGCGCCACGTGTGATGTCTGCATGGGCTCAGTGCCCGCCATAAACGGCCTAATGCAGGTCCCGGACCTGCCACCTATCGTCGCCATCATGTTGGGAGATCAGTCCGAGTTGTCCCGCTTCCGAGCGCAGACGAACCCGATGTTCCCCACGGTGCTGACGCAAGACGCCATCCAAACCCGCCTGGATTCCGTCGGGATCACCTTGGCGTTCATGCAGTTTATTGAGGGGGAGCCCCCGCGATTCTTCTTGGTCAGGGACGGAAAGAGCATCCAGGATTGGAACCACGCCCTTCCCGGCGCCGAGGCTATCCAACAGGCGCGGGCGCAGGCCAACCCTACGAAGCCGGCGCAGTAGACAACGTCGCCAACTTCTCGCCGCTGTCGCTCTTGAACACCTCGATGGCCCCCGTCCACGTCCCCGCTAGCACAATGCCCTCCTTCGGCCCAAAACACGCGCGGTAACCCCAGTCGGGCAGCTTCTCGTAGGTCGACACGCACTTGCCGGCCTTATCCCAACGCTTCGCAAGTTGATCCGCACCGGTTGTCACCAATTGGCCGTCTGCGCCGAAATCTACGCTCAAGGCCGCGCCTGCGTGAGCCGCAATTTGCGAGATCTTCTTGTATTTCCACGTGTCCCAAAACTGTACCGTGCCATCCGCCCCAGCCGACGCCAGCGTGTTCGAGTCAGACGTGTACGCCAGCGAATAGATCGCGCCGGTATGCCCGCGTAGCGTCTCCACCGGACGCCCGTTGGCTGCTTGCCACAAATACAGTCCACCCGCGCGGTCCGCCGTCGCCAACAACTCCCCGTCCGGTGTGAACTTCACCGCTTGAACCCAGTCCGTGTGAACATCCAGCTTGTAGAGTACTTTCCCGTCTTTCGTCGAAAATACCTTGACGACCTTGTTGGGGCCGCCTTCGGCGATCAGGGTATGATCGGGACTCACATCCGCCGCCAGCACCGTGTCGAATTCCTCGCCGTACGTGCCCGCGCGCTCCCCCTTGCGCACATCCCACGTAACCACCAGCCCCGCCTTGCCTGCGTGTCCGCCACCAGCCAACAGCAGCTCCCCGTTCAAACTGAAGGTCAATGCAAACACCTCGCCTTCGGGAAAAGGCAACGCCCCCAGCGGCTGATACTTCTCGGCGTCATACAACACGATTTGCTTGTCGCCGCCGACCGCCATCAAGGGCGCTCGCGGGCTCACCGCGACCGCCCGCGCCGCCAATCCGCGCACTCCGCCTTTCGCAACGGCCGGTAACGCCTTTTCCGGCATGGGCGGCGGACCGTCCCGGAACGTCGCCGCCACGAACCCCGGCTGCTCAGCCTTCATATCCGCCGCCGCGGCCTTGACAGGTTTCGATTCCGCGTTCGCCAGGGCGCCCTGTTCTATCCACTGTTTGATCAGCTTCAATTGCTCCGCGTCCAACGGTCCACCCGAGGGCGGCATGTTCGGTTGTTCCGCGCCGCTAACCAGACGAAACAGGCGGCTCCCATCAGGCTGTCCGGCGACAATCACCTTGCCGGAACTTCCACCTTCCATCGCGGTATTGAACGACGCCAGTGATAATCCGCTCTTCTTCTGCTCATCGTTGTGGCACCGAGAGCAGCGCGCTTGAATGATCGGCTTGATATGCTGCTCGAAATTCGTGACCGGGCCCGCCGGCGTCGGCGCTCCCGCCGCGGGAGCCATTGCCTTGGCCTCCATCTTGGGCGCGGGAGCCGCCGCTGGCGCCGCTGCGGCGGGCGCCATCGGAACCGTCGGAGCTTCCACGGGCGCTGGCTGAAGGGACTTCGCCACCGCCTGAATCGCCGCCTGAATGGCGTCCAATTGCGCCGTAGCCGCCTTCACTTGCGCCTCCACGCCCTCGGCCTGCTTCTTGACCTCCTGCGACTGCTTCGCCAGAGACTCCGCTTGCGCCTTCATTTCCTTGAGCTTCGCGGCCAGCTTGCTGGGCTCAACCTTCAGAAGCGAATCCAACGCCGCGTCCACCGCCTCCGGCGCTGGAGGATCCGCAGGAGACATAATGGCTCCAAGCGCTATCGCACCACCAACCACAATTGCGCGAACCATCTGTACGGATCGCGCAAGACACCTATGATCACTGTTCATTGCTCTATCGTTCGTGAACCACACGATCTGAACTCCTTCTCGACCCTACTTTGCCGCAGGCGCAGCCGCCGCCGGAGCCGCCGCCGGTGCGGGCGCGGGCGGTTGCATCGCGGTCGCTACGCTGGCCGTAAACTTCTCGATCACGTCGATGCGCTGTTTCAGCTCCTTCGTCTGCGCATCGAGTTCCTCCGCCTTCTTGCGCAGCCCCGCCGCCTCCGCGGTCATCGCTTCGATCTTCTTGCGCAATTCTGTCACCCGCCCCGAAAGCGCATCCGGCCCAAGTTTCGCAAGCGCATCCAATACCTTGTCCACATCCACCGCTGGCGGCGGTGCGGGCGCTGCGGCCGGAGCCGGCGCCGCAGGGGCAGGGGCAGGGGCAGGGGCAGGGGCAGGCGCAGGAGCCGCCGCTGGGGCAGGCGCGGGCGCGGGTTTGTCCTCGGACCACGCCGCAAGCGCCAGCATCCCGAAGAGCGCCACGCATCCCAATACGCCCATCAATCCAATTCGTGTCACAACCACTCGCATGTCCGCTTCTCCCATTTGGCTGATCAACCTAATTCAATGATTCAATAATAAAGCGCCCTAAATCTATACCAAGCGAAAACCAGGGACTGACTCGCTTTTCGGTAGTTTGAAAAGCGTGTCTGTCCCTCACCCCAAGGGCGCGCGCGCTTCAATGATTGAAAACAAACTCCTTCGAATTCAGAATACTCCACATAACATCCTCCAATCCGGTTTTGTGATCCGGGGATCCCGCCATATACGTGTCAATCTGCGCCTTCTCTTCATCCGTCGGTGGACGGCTATACGCCGACTGATACAACTCTCCCGCGACCTCCGCCGGAGGGGTTGTTGCGGCGGCCAGTCGCTCCAACCTTCCGCCAGGAGCGCGAATCGCGGAATTGATCGTGTCTCCATTGATCAAATGGAGCGTCTGACCTAAGGTAGGCTCGTCCCGCCGTTCACACACCGATACCGTCGCGCGCGCCGGACGCCCAAACAGTTCGAGAAAGTAGTTGCCGCTATTGCCGTCGGCCACCTGCGCCGCCCGCGCACCCAACGGCAGATTCGCGAACTTCACTTTGCTCTCGGTCACCAATGCAACGGCGTCTAACAACTGCTCCGCGGGCAGCCGGCGCACCATCGCATGCGAGAAATTCCGGTTGTCCACGATCGCCGGATCGCGTGGCCGTGTCGCCATCTGATACGTATACGAGGCGCAAATGTCGCGAACCAAACCACGCATGTCGTAGTGATACGACAAGAGCTTCTTCGCTAATTCATCCAGCAGTTCCGGATTGCTCGGCGGATTGGTTGCGCGCACGTCGTCGGGGGCCTCGGTGATACCCATGCCGAAAAACTGCCGCCAAATCCGGTTCGCAAAACACTTGGCGAACCACGGGTTATCCGGAGCCGTCATCCAGTCCGCCAACAACGCCCGCCGGTCCTTCCCAGCGCGATCCGACGTTGCCCCACCCAAGAACTTCGGGGCCATATTGACGCCGTTCCTCAGATTCGCTACCTCGCCCGAACGGCTGTCGAACACGATGGTTTCTCGCGGATCACTCG
>JACRLJ010000036.1:0-36330 GCA_016215105.1 Candidatus Hydrogenedentota bacterium | reverse complement strand
GCCCGCCTGCGCAAAAAACGCCGCAAACGAATAGTAATCGTCCATCGTCCAACGCTCAAAAGGATGGTTGTGACATTGCGCGCACTTGATCTGGATACCCAAATAAACTTGCGCCACGTTCTCAGCCATCTGCGTCGGCGCCGGATCGGTCAAATAGAAATTCGCCGCCGCTTCCGTAAAGTTTCCGCCCTGCGCCGTCAGCAATTCTTTGACCATTTGGTCTATGGGCTTGTTCGCCGCAATCGACTGCCGTATCCAATCGTTGTACCGATGCATTGCTTTGCGATCAATCACCGGATTGGTCTGAACCCGCAACAATTCCGCCCACTTCATCGCCCACAGTTCAGGAAACTCGGGACGCTGCAGCAGCGCATCGATCAGCTTGGCCCGTTTGTCAGCCGCGGCGTCCGCTACAAACTCCTGCGATTCCTTCGCGGTTGGCAACACTCCCAGAATATCCAGATACACCCGGCGGACAAACACGGTGTCGCTGCAAGGTTCCGCCGGTGGTACCCGCAGCTTCTTGAGCTTGGCGAATACCAACTCATCGATATAGTTGTGCGAAGCGGCGTCCGGCCACTGAAGCTTGAGGTCCTTGGGAAGCGTGATCACTTTTGAAATGACGGCGAACGATCCAAATCGCGCCATCACGTACGCTTCGCCCCGCCCGCCCGACTTGGCCAAGCCAGTGTCCTTGTCTACCGCGACCGTCTGCTCGTCACTCGAACTCAATACTGCGAGTTCGGTCACGTCCCTGTCCGTGCCGTCGGAATAGGTCGCGCGCACCATGAACTGCTGTTGCGCGCCTTCGCCCTCAAACACGCACGAGTGCGGCAACAACTCTATGCCCGTAAGATTCGCAACGTCACCCGGATCATCCGGAGCCCCGTCCGCAATCCACTTCTTCAATACCCCATACAACGCGCTGTCCGGCGTGAACCGAGTCCCGCCTTCGTGGTCAACCTGTCCCGCCGGCTTCTGCAACATCAAACTCGCGTGCGGGTCCGCCTCATTCATGCGCCGCGCGCGCTCCTGGCGCGTCAACGTCAGGTAGTCCTGAGGAGGGTCATACCCAAACAGCGACAAATGAAACCCGTTCTTCCCCTGCGCGCTGCCATGGCACGATCCCGCATTGCACCCCGCCCGCATGAGCGCCGGTTCAACGTCATTACGAAAACTCACCGGCCGTGGCTTCCCCGCGTTCTGCGCCTTCACCGGAACGGCTAGGCTCTTATCCCCAACCGTGATCGTCATCGTCGTATCGCCATCGGCGACCGGAGCCACACGTCGGTCATCCGTCCACTTCGCGATCCCTTCGGGCGCAAACGTCACCGTCATTCCACCCGTTACGTCCAATGTCACCCCGTCATCACGCGTCTGCTGCGCCACCACACGCTGCAGGTCCGCCGTATTGTCCAGTTGAACCTTGTCCGGGTAAGCCGCGATCGCGTCCGCCAGTGCCGATTCGCACCAACTGGCGCCGCACGCAATCACGCACGCGAACAATCTCGCGCCACCACGGCCAAACGCTGCTATTCTCCAAGACTTCATCACTTCAACTCCCTGGAAAGCGTGTCTTGCGTTCCGGCTCGCCGGCTTTGGGTTGTTCGGGCTTAGGCGGCGGAGCCGCCTGCTGCAACGCCGGCGGCAGCGGCTTCTGAATTGTCAGTTGGCCGCCTCCCGCCTGATGCTGAATCGGTTCGCCGTCGGACTGAAGCGTCACGCGCACGAACAACCCCGGAAACTTGCCAGCGGGCGCGTCCGCCGCGACCGTCAACGGAAACTTGAGTTCCTTCGTATCGTGCGTCATATCCAATTCCGTCGTCGTCACCCCTTTGGGAAACCCTAGCAACTGCGCTTTGTATGTTCCCGAATAGTCGTGCGACTGCGTAACTTTCACCACCGCCTCGACCGGCTTCCCCTGTTCCGTCTCCACATTGGCGACGTCGAAGCTAACCCACGGTTCGGCGACCTCGATCGACGTGAACGGCGTGCTCACTACGTACCCGCCGCTCGATCCGGTTAGCGCAATTCTCCATGCGCCCACGGCGGCGCTCCCGTTAGCGTCGATATGCAGGCGGCCTTCGGACGCGTCAGCGGCAATCGTCGCCGTCCCCGCCCCCACACCCGGAGGAGCCCACGGCATTCGCAAATCAATCACGCCCTTAAACCCTTCCGCCCTATGCGCAACAACGCGAAGCTCCATGGAGCCACTCTTCACAATCGGTACCTTCGGCTGCGCAATCTCTATCGAATACGGAGCCTTTTCAGATGCCGCCACCGCCAGTCGCTGCGCCACATGTGTCAGAAAGATCGTTTTGTTTGCGCCGTAGATCAGTTCCACCGGGTAGTTCAGACCGCCCTTCACCTCCGCGCCATTCTGACTGCACACACCGTTGATCGACGCCAACGCGCCACCCAGCGCCGCATCCCCGGCGGCCGACAGAAGCACCGGGCACACCGTCTGACCGGGAAGCGCCGGTGACGACTCCGCCGTCACACCCGGCGGAAGATCGGTCACGCTCACCGACACCGGTCCGTCAAAATCCGCCCGTTTCACCGACAGCAAAATGAGCGCATGATTCCCCTGAGGAACGTTCAACGCCGCCGAAAGATTCTCCAACACGCCGAATTCCAGATGCGGTTGTACCGGCGTCACTTCAAGGTGATACGTGAACAACGGGCCACCCCGCATGCGATGGTCGCGCACGCTGAATGTATACGCGCCGTCCTCAGGAATCGTCACACGAAGCGCGCTGTCGATCCCCGCCCCGTCATCGTCGCTCGCAATAGCCGATCCCGCCGCGTTCGCAAACGTCAGCACGCTATCCAAAGCCGATCCCAACCCCTTGGCCCAAACGCGCGCGTTGTAGACCTGCCCCTTCTTGGCGTCGAACTTAAACCAATCCGTGTCGCCCGCCGGATCGATCACGCCGTCAAACGAACCCGGCGCCGGACCAGGCGTCGCCTTGGCCGCCTCGTTATTCGGCTCCGTTTCCAAGGTCACCGGGTCTGCGGTTAGCCGAAAAGACACCGGCGTCGGAGAAACCCCGAGATTGTTCTGAGCGTAAAGTGGAAAGGCGCCGTCTGCCGGCCCGCCCGGCAACGGCGCCGATTGCGCCGCAATTCCGGGATCGCCAAGCCACTTCACTTCGATGGTCGTGCCGGCCTTGCCCCCCATGGGAAGAAACGCCAAGGGCCTCGGAAACTGCCCCACGTGCAAGCGGTAATAGAAATCACCCGCTCCCCCGTACGCGGACTCACTAACCGCAAGTACAAACCGCCCTGCCGCTGGCGCCGTGAATACAACCGCCGCATCCTGCGCCATCAACCCCGTGTCGTCTTCGGACACCAGCTCATGTCCCCCCGCATCAAATAGGCGCAGCTTCGGGTCAAACAGTTGTCCCCCCAACCGTAACGCCTCGACCTCCGCCGTAAGACGCGCCCCCGCGTCAAGATTCACCGCGAAGTAGTCCACGTCCTCACTCGTGATCACGCCGTTAATCGTCGAGCCCAGCGGAACAACTTCCGCTCCCGCGAGATCGTTGTTCGGCTCTTTCTCATCCATTTCTTTGAGATTGCCCACACTGAACAAGCGAAGATTGGAGATGCCGGACTTGGTGCGCACGCGGATCGCTTGCGTCCCCAATGGACAATCGGCTGCGATCTCGATCTCGCACTTGACCTTGGTGTCATTCTCCGCAGCCAACGACGCCAGCTTGATGCCCGTCTCATGAAACACCAAGTCAACCGCGTCCGCCAGGCGCGATCCCGTGATCACCACGGCAACCTTGCCCCCGCGTGCGGCGCCGCGCGGAAGGATCTCCCCCAACGACGGATCTCCCCCCCAGGCTGGAACGGTCCAAAAGGCCAGCCCAATAGTCGTGAATACGCGCAATGCCCGTTGCGCGTTCATCGGTCACAACAAATCATGCAAGAACTTCTTTGATCACTGTCCCGTCACGCACAATAAACGCCGGCCTATTGCCGGGCGTCATGAGCCTCTTGGTCGGATCAATGCCCAACTGTGTATAAATCGTCGCCGCCATACCTTCCGGGCTCACCGCGCCTTCCTTCGGCTCCGACCCAAACGCGTCGGTCTGACCGTAAATGAGTCCTCGTTTCGTCCCCGCGCCGGCCATGACGATGCTGAATGCCTTCGGCCAGTGATCACGGCCCGCATCCTTGTTCAATTTCACCGTGCGCCCAAACTCGCTCACCATCACCACCAGCGTCTTCGCCAAGAGACCGCGGCTGTCCAAGTCTCCAATCAACGCCGCCAGACCCTGATCCACCGGAGGCAATTGACTCTGCATGGCGTTCTTGATACCCACGTGATGGTCCCAACCGCCATCTATCACGGTCACGAAGCGCGCCCCGCCCTCGACCAGCCGCCGCGCCAGCAAAAGCCGCTGCCCAAACGCGTGCCGGCCATACTGGTCCCGCATCGCATCGGGCTCGGCGTTGATATTGAACGCCTCCCGAGCCGTCTGCGAACTAATCAGCGCATACGCCCGCTGATAGTAGCTGTCCATCGCGCTCAACGCGTCACTGGACTCCATTTTGCTGAAATGGCTGTCCACCGCCGCCAACAAGCTCTTGCGGCGCTCCATCCGCGCCGCGTCCACGCTGGCGTCCAGATTCAAGTCACGAACCTGGAACCCTTTGGTCGCGGGTTCACCCCCAACACTAAAAGGGCCATACGCGGAACTCAGATACCCCGTGCCCAACGTCGCGTCGCCTGCCGACGGAATACAAATATACGGAGGAATATCCTTGCGCGGACCATACTCGTGCGCCACCACCGACCCTATACTCGGATACACCAGCGCTGGACTCGGCCTATACCCGGTCAGCATGTTATGCGTGCCACGCTCGTGCGCCGCCTCGCCATGAGTCATCGACCGTATCACGGTCATTTTATCCGCCACTTTCGCCAAGTTCGGAAGCAAACCGCTAAACACATCCCCATTTGTCGTGGGTACGGTGCCCAGCTCACCCCGGTATTCAACAGGCGCATACGGCTTGGGATCGAACGTGTCCAGATGGCTCATTCCCCCCGCCATGAATATGAAAATGACCGATTCCGCGGCCGGCGGGGGACCCGTTGGCGCCGCGTCAGCGCCGTACGCGTCCCGCATTCGGAAATAGTCGCCAAGTGAGAGTCCTAACCCCGCCAAGACTCCCACACGCAGGAAGTCCCGCCGCGTCGAGGGCCGCAACCAATGTCCCGGAGGATCCTGAGTCGGGCCGCATCCACACTGTTCCATGATGCAATTCTCCTAGTGCGGTGGTCCAAGATTCACGCAACTTAACTGAACGCCGCAGTCGAGCGAAAGGCGGGAACTGACTCGCTTTTCGGCGGTTTGAAAAGCCTGTCTGTCCCTGCTTCTCGCGGCAATCGCGCAACCAACACCAAGCCCAAGCGAAAACCAGCGACTGACTCGCTTTTCGGTAGTTTGAAAAGCGTGTCTGTCCCTGCTTTTCGCGGCAATAGCGCTACGAACACGAAGCCCAAGCGAAAACCAGCGACCGTTTCGCTTTTCGGTAGTTTGAAAAGCGTGTCTGTCCCTGCTTTTCGCGAATACACTAAGAACACGGGATTTCTGGCCCTGATTTTGTGCTTGGATCTAGGACGACTCATACAACGCCCGAGAACGTGTAGTCCTTCCCGAATCGAATTACGCCGCGAAACTCCGACTCTATGAACAAACACGAAGGTGGTCAATATTCGACGCCGCATAGTCGTTGACCCTACTGCATACTCAAACCGCTAATGCCTATTATACCCAGCGCGTTTCAGAAGTTCCCTCGAAGTCCGCCGCCGAGAAGATGACGCCCCATCCACCCCATCCACCCCCCGACCAGTCCCCCCGTCCAACTTCCCCCACCGCCCCCCCCTATGACGAAGGCGCGTCCGGAGGAGGCGCCTGAGCAGCTTTCGTCAAATGCTCCACAATTTCCTGAATCTTCGACGGACGGCCATCATCGTGATAACTGCGCGAGATCTCTGTAAACTGCCGCTCCCGAGCCAGAAACGCGTCCACGATATCCGGATCAAAGTGGGCCCCGCGCCCCGCCAAGATGATCTCCTTGGACTTCTCGTGGCTGAACGCCTCCTTGTACGGGCGCTTGGAGGTCAACGCGTCATACACGTCGCCCAACGCGCAGATCCGGCCCGCCAACGGAATGTCGAGGCCCCGGAGCCCCATCGGATACCCCGTGCCGTCCCATTTCTCGTGGTGCGTATACGCTATGTCACGTCCCATCCCCAAGAACGAGTCTCCGCCCGCCTCCAGGTCGGCCGCCTTCAGCGTGTCCCCGCCAATCTGCGTGTGCGTCTTCATCACGTCAAACTCCTCCCGCGTGAGTTTGCCCGGCTTGAGGAGTATTTGGTCCGGTATGCCGACTTTCCCAATGTCATGTAGCGGACTCGACTCAAACAGCGCGTCCACAAACGATTTGGTGACCACATTGGCAAACCTTGGAGAATTGGCCAATTCGACCGCGATTTCCGTGGCGTACCGGCGCATACGATCCAAGTGTTCGCCCGTTTCCGTATCGCGGGACTCCGCCAGCTTCGCCAACGAGAACACCGTAACCTGCTGCGTGCGCGCCAGTTGCGCTGTTCGATCGCGAATCCGCTGTTCCAGCGACTCGTTGGCGGCCTCCAACTCCCGCTGGTACTCGAGCACTCGATCCTGAAGCGCCTTCGACCGTAGCGAGTTCCGGATGCGTGCGTCCAGAACGGTCGAATCGAACGGCTTGGCCATGAAATCGTCCGCCCCCATCTCCAACGCCTTCACGTTCGCCTCGGGCTCCGACATGCCCGTGAGCACAACCACCGGAATGTGCCGGGTCCGTGCGTCGTGCTTTACACGTTGGCAAACGGTGAATCCGTCCATCCCCGGCATCACCAAATCGAGAAGTATTACGTCCGGCGGATCGTTCTCCACCTTCTCCAAGGCCTCTTCCCCCGAAAAAGCGGTCGTAACCTTGTAGCCCTTCGGTCCAAGGAATCGCTGCAAGATCGCGGTGTTCTCGCGCAAGTCATCCACTACCAGTATGTGCGGGCGTGATTTCGTAACTTCATCCATTCCAGAATCCCCGGGGCGGCCCCGCCCCATTATTCTCGACTACTCCGACTAAACCGTCTCGACATAAGCGATCCCCGCACTCTTCCGGCGCAGAGTCACAGCCGGTACCCTCACGGCGGCTAGCGATATTGGTCAACGGCAACAGCGTGGCGCCCCACTCCCAACCAATAACCATACTACCTTGCGAAAACTCTTTGCAGCCCACTTGAACGACACTCCAATGGTAACACCGAACTGGATGCCGCGCAAGGCCTTCCGTCGCAACGCGCCGCCCAGACTCCCTCTCGCTCTACTCAGGCGCTTCCGCCGTGACGGGAAGCAAGACTTCAAATTCCGACCCTTGCCCCAGCCCACTTCGTACACTGATAGATCCGTTATGACTTCGCACGATTCCATACACCGCCGCAAGCCCAAGACCTCGTCCCTGGAACTTCGTCGTAAAAAAAGGCTCAAATGCCCGTCTCCGCACTTCCGGAGTCATCCCGCATCCAGTGTCGCATACCGTCAATTTCGCATAACTACCCGGCGGCAGAGGCGGCGAATCCGTTGCGCCGGCGCCCTCAAGCTTAACCACTGTAAGCCCTAGGCCGATCTCCCCGCTCTCCGAAATCGCCTCCACCGCATTCGTAAACAGGCTCACCACAACCTGACTCAGTTGGCCCGGGTCGCCGAGTATGAGACACCGTGTATCCGCGATTTCCGTCGTCACTGTAACCTCGCCCCGTACCAAAGACTCCCGGAGTGTCAATGTCTGTCGCACTATATCCGCCAAATCACACACCTTGTGTTCAAACTTACCCCCGCGGGCAAACGCCAGCATTTGACATGCAAGCTGCCCGGCGCGCCGCGCTGATTCCGAAATGTCGGTCAGCATCTCCGACGTTTCGGAATCACTATCCTCCACAAAATCAGACCGCAGAAGCTCCGCGTTCCCCAAAACTCCTACCATCAGATTGTTAAACTCGTGCGCTATCCCGCCCGCCAGCGTCGCCGTCGCTTCCATGCGCGCCGCGCCGAGTATCGCCTCCTCACCGCGTTTGCGATCCGTAACGTCCCGGATCGTGCCCACCAGCGCCACCAGCCGTCCTTGCCGGTCGCGCACAGGGTTCGAATGCTCCGCGAACCACCGGTATTCGCCGCTCGCGTGCCTAAACCGATACTCCATCACGTTCCCAGCCCCGGGGTCGGGAGGATCACAACTTCGCCGTGCAATATTCGCCGCGTACACCGGAGCGTCCTCCGGATGAATCAGCGCCAGAAATCCATCGAGCGTCAACGACAGCGCCTCAACCACGCTCAAACCCGTCATCCGCGTCACCGACGGACTAAAGTAGTCAAAGGTCTCCGTAACGAGATTCAGTCGATGCGCCAGGTCCAATGAATTGTCTAATATCTCCTGATTCCGGGCCTGACTATCCGATAGCGCCTGAGCGGCCCGCTTCAGCGCCGTGACATCTTCATGCGTAACAACTATTCGAATAGGCTCTGCGCCACTCGCCCGGGTTACGCGCGCTACAAACCAAAGGGGTTCGCCATCCCGCTCGCACGGATATTCCAGCGTAAACTCCGCGCAGGCCCCGTTCAGCACGGACCGTATCCCCTCCGCCATCGCGGCCCCCTCTTCAATGCCCGCCGCCGCCGCGCGGTCGCAGGTCTCCACATAGTTCTGACCAACCGAGTGACGCGGAATGCATAGCCCGCTCGCCTCCGCGAACCGGCGCCAGGCCGGATTCACGGTAATGATTGTGCCTCTATTGTCGAGAAGCGCGATGTGCGCGGATAGCCCGTCAAGTATGGATTGAACTAACTGCTGCGAAGCGTGCTGCGTCTCGGCCAATTGACGTAGCGACCGGAAAATCGGCGCAACCCGCGCCAAGCCCAATACCGCCAGAAGCGAAATCAGGAACGCGAGAATCTCCACCATCAGGTCCGGGGCTTGCAGCGGCGCCGCGGACAGCATCCGCTCCAACGTGATCGTGCGCCGTACCGCCATCAACGCCAGCGCCGCGGCAATCGCCAGCCAGGGACCATACCGGCGTGTCACGCGGCCAAGATGCGCCGCAAACCCCATCGCGATCAGTTGAAGCAGAATTGAAGAGCCAATTAAAAGCGCCATGCCTTCCCGACGGCCTCCAAAATCGGTCCCTAGCCCAAGAACCGACTGCCAATGCACATTGTTCTTGACAATACCGCTCGCGCCGCGCAGCCCGAATTGTCCCCAATCAACCCGTCCGACCTGTCCACCCCGTCCACTCTGTCCAACCCATTCCCCCGAACGCCGTCCCTAGAAACAAATCACTCCAAAGCCTACCACCAAACCCGAATTTCCCGCAAGAAATTAAAATCATCCCCGCCCTCCACCCGTCAAGACGCCGTTTCCCAAGTGTAACTTCTATCACCCAGAACCTGACACTTCAGTCCCGAATGCTCCCATGGTACGATCCGCCTAATCGAACATCGCTTCTGCCGAACTCCTAGACACAAAAGTCCCGTGCAGTATCCTCCCGTTACAAGGATAGACAGAATTGGCCAGCGCAGCGCAATCGACTTCACGCAACGTTTGCCCCAGATGGACTCTCACCCGCGCAAATACCCGATATGAGGCGCTATACCGAGGAATCATGAATTCGCCTAAACTTCTACAACTCAATACCTTCCGGCGTCCAAGGAAGACGGCACGAAACATGCTCTCCCGCTACTGTATGCGCTCAATGAGAAGTAAACAGTTGAATCCAGTCCTCAGAGGTACAGTTTGGGTTCTCGTGTTTCTGGCGGGCGGTGCGGCGTACGCAGAGCCGGAGTTGAAAACTACTCCACAAGCTCAACCGGCGCATCCTCGGCAAGCCTATCAGATCGTGTGTGAAGTCACCTGGGAAGGTGACCCGGCCCGCTACGCCATTCTACCCGCCGAAACCGAAACCATTGACTGGGGCACGGTGCGTGTCAAAAAAAGCATCGCTACCGTGCGCGACGGGATGAATCTCGTCTCGCAAACCGTCGAAATCGTCCCTGAAAAAGTCGGCGAGTTCTCGGTCCCGGCCATTACAATCGCCTATCTCCACCCCGAGGATATCTCCCCGTCGGAGACCAATGCCTCCCGAACGGACCCCCCTGAACGTGGCGCCTCCCCAACGCTCGCGTCAGACCCGTTCACTCTGCGTGTGCAACCCGACAGGACCCTTGCCTGGGTCTCCGGCGGCCTCGGGGTGTTATCCTTATGTGTGGCGCTCGGCTGGTGGTTTGCGAAACGAAATCGTAAGCGCCGGGCCGAGCGCCCCTCCCCGTCCCCAGCGCCCGATATCGCCAGTGCGGAATCCGCTCTGAAAAATGCGCGGCAACGCCGCATAAATGGCGAATACTACGAGTTTTATGTGGAATTGAACCGCGCCGTGCAGGTATTGTCTCCAAGTCAGCCGGAGAACGATCTCGCGGCCCGGCTGAAAACGCGCGCAAACGACGTCGGATTTCGCGGCGTCCGCCCCACCGAGGACGACTTGGAGGGCGATGTCCGCACCGTCGAACGCGCCCTGAAGAAAATGAAAGAGGAGTTGAATTTATGACCCAATCCGTTGACGCCATCCGCCGAAACGTCGAGGCCCAGAGTCTCTTCGTCAACCGCTTGCGCGAAGAGATTGCAAAGGTCGTCATCGGCCAGCAGTACATGATCGACCGCCTCCTCGTCGGAATCCTCGCCAACGGGCATGTCCTCATCGAAGGCGTCCCCGGATTGGCCAACACCACCGCCGCCAAAACGCTCGCCCAGTCCATCGCATGCCAGTTCAGCCGCATCCAGTTCACCCCGGACCTCTTGCCCGCCGACCTAATCGGAACCCTGGTGTACAGCCCCAAGGACAGCACGTTCACCACCAAGAAGGGCCCCATCTTCGGAAACATCATCCTCGCCGACGAAATCAACCGCGCCCCTGCCAAGGTCCAGAGCGCCCTGCTCGAAGCCATGCAGGAACGCCAGGTCACCATCGGCGACAACACTTTTCCGCTCGACGAACCCTTTATGGTTCTCGCAACTCAAAACCCCATCGAGCAGGAAGGAACCTATTCACTTCCCGAAGCCCAGGTTGACCGCTTCATGCTTAAACTCAAAGTCACCTACCCGACCCGCGCTGAAGAACGCGAAATCATGGACCGCGTGGACATTCTCCACAACGCCGTAGTCCGGCCCGTCGTCACCAAACAGGAAATCATCCAGGCCCGCGAAGTCGTTAACGCCATCTACGTGGACGCCAAGGCCAAGAACTATATCGTTGATATTGTCCAGGCGACTCGCACCCCCGACGCGTTCGGCCTCAAGCTCAACCATCTCATCGAATACGGCGCGTCACCGCGAGCAACCATTTACCTTCAACAGGCCGCGCGCGCCCTCGCGTTCCTGCAAGGGGAAGGCAATGTCTTCCCGAACGACGTCAAGCAAGTCGCCATGGATATCCTTCGGCATCGCGTCATCGTAACCTACGAAGCCGAGGCCGAAAACATGACCAGCGAAGACATCGTCCGTAAAATCCTCGACGCTGTGCCGGTGCCCTAGCGCAAGAGGCCTAAGGAGTGCTTACCATGATGACGCTGGTTCAAAGGGGGATGAGATTCCATTCTCACTCACACCCCGCCACGCCCGCGAAGCATCCGGCCCTTCACGCCTGCGCGCGCGCCGAATCCCGGAGGAAGCCCGCATGATCCCCCAGGAAGTCATGAAGCAGATCCGCCGGATTCAAATTCGCACCAGCCACATGGTCAACGACATCCTGGCCGGCCAATACGAGAGCGTGTTCAAGGGCCAAGGCATGGAATTCCACTCTGCGCCGTACTTGCCTTCTCCGCCATAAAAAACAACGACAAAGTCGGCCTCATCATCTTCACCAATGACGTCGAGCTTTACGTCCCCCCCAGCAAGGGGCGAAAACACGTGCTGCGCGTAATTCGCGAAGTCCTCTATTTCGAACCCAAAGGAGTCGGCACGAATATCCCCGGAGCGCTCCATTTCATGAATGGCGTCCTCAAACGCCGCGCAGTCACCTTCCTCGTGTCTGACTTTATGGCCAACGATTACGAGATCCCCCTGCGCATCGCCAATAGACGCCACGACGTCATTGCCGTGACCGTGACCGACCCCCGTGAGGAGGAGCTGCCAAACGTCGGACTCATCTCCCTGCGGGACGCCGAAACGGGTCGCGAAATCCTCGTGAATTCCAGCGACACCAAAGTCCGCAGTGACTACGCCAAGGCCGCCATCGAGCGCGCCAAACAGCGCGACCAAATCCTGCAACGTACCCGCGTGGACGCCATCCGCGTCCGCACCGACCGCTCGTACGTCGAGGAGATCTACCGGTTTTTCCGTATGCGGGAGCGCCGCTATGCCTGATATCGCACCAGACCGCCTAAAGGAGTTTCGCGCGCAAAACCAACCGGCCCCCGCGAAGTCGAGTCTCCGCCCCATCCTGCTGTCTTCCCTCGTAACCGCGGTCGTCGTCTCCGCCGCGCTACTCGTCGGACTGCCCTATGTCCTCAAAGAAAAGAACAACACCGCCGGCGCCGGCGGCCTGACTACCGATCAATGGCGGGAATACGCGGCCTACCTCGCCGACAAGAAACTCAACTCCGAAGCCATCGCCGCCTACGACAAGTACCTGGATCGCGCCACGCTCGAACCCGGCGCCCGCGCCAAGATCTGCTACAGCGTCGCCACGCTAGCCGTTGACACCGAACAATTCGATAGGGCCCTCGCGTACCTCTACCAAGCCGAAAAGATCGACCCCAACTCCGATCTCAAGTCGGAGATTGACAAGAAGATTGTCTTCTGTCTCGACAAAACCGGACGTTCCGCCGATCTCCGCCGCGAATTGAAAAAGCGCACCTCCCCCAAACGCACCGCCGCCGATCTCCAGACCGGAGAAACCATCATCGCCGAGTTTGCCGGCGAAGTAATCACGGATCGCGATCTCGAAGCCCAAATGGACCGCTTGCCGGTCCAAGTGCGCCAGTCCATCGAATCCCCGGAAAAGAAAGCGGACTTCCTCAAGAATATCGTGGTCGAGCGCCTCCTCGTCGACAAGGCCTTGCGCCTTGGCCTCGAGAAGGACCCCAAAGTCGAACAGGATATGGCCGGCCAACGCAACGCGCTCATCGTCCGAAAACTCATCGAGAACGAAGTCCAGTCCAAAGTCACCGTCACACCCGAGGACGTACAGCGCTTCTACAACGCGGAAACGAAACGCTTCACCCAACCCGCCACAGCCCAAGTGAAGATCGGCGAGGCGGACACCGAAGCCGCGGCCAAGTCCCTGACGGACTTCCCCAAAGACCCCGTTACAGTCTCCGCAAGTGGACGTATTCCCGGACTGCCCGATGCGCCGGAGGCGACCAAGAGCATTTTCGCCGCGGACGCTGGCGCCACCACAGCCCCGCTCCAGATCGAAGACCGCTGGTACGTCTTTCAAGTCATCTCGAAAACGCCCGCGAAGACGCCCGCCTTCGACGAAGTAAAGCCGCAGGCCGAGAAAATGTTCCGCAGGCAAAAGGAACAGGAACAAGTCAACGCGCTCATCGAGGACACCCTCAAAGCGCGCGACGTCAAGCTCTACCCCGAACGCCTCAAGAAGGAGGAAGACAAGTCGTGAGCGGCCTCGTCAGTCTAGCCCTCATGCTCCTCGGTGCCGCCGCGCCGGACGGAATCGACGCGTATGTCACGCTCGAACCGTCTGCTATCCCCTTCAATAAGCAAGCCACCTATACCATCACGGTCGAAGCCCCCGCCGGCGCCGAAATCAAGCTTCCCGACATGGCGGGAAAGTTTGGCGGTGTCGATATCTCCGGCCCGCCAATACTCAAACGGGAAACGCTGAGCGGCAATCGTACCCGTGTTAGCAACACCTACACACTCGATCCAATTCTCGTAAAGGACTACTTCATCGCCGCCGCGGCCATCTACTCGAACGACGCCTTGGCCGTAACGGTCCCCTCGCCCGCCCTGCGTGTGCGCAACTTGACCCCCGAAGAGCAAGAAGCCGCCGAGCGCGTCGAACCCGTCACCGGCCCCATCGATCCGCCCAATCCATTGTTCACGAGAACCGCCATCGTCTCCGCTGCTGGCGCCCTCGCCCTGGCCGTGGCGGCATGGTTCGCGTATCGCTACTGGACCAAGCCCAAGATTGCCGTGGCCCCGCCACCCCGGCCCGCGTGGGAGCGCGCCTATGAGCGCCTGCGCGAACTCGATGCCCGCCAGTTCCCCCAGGCCGGCCAATACGAGCCGTTCTACGTCGAACTCTCGGATATTCTGCGCCACTACATCGAAGACCGCTTCACGCTCCACGCTCCCGAACGCACCACACCGGAGTTCCTCGCCGAGGCCTCCGGCGCCGGCGCCCTAACCGACGACCACCAAAAACTGCTCGCCGGATTCCTCCGCCACAGCGACCGCGTGAAATTCGCCCAGTTCCAGCCCACCGTCTCCGAAATGGACCACAGCATGTCCCTCGTCCTGAACTTCATTGACGAGACCGTGCCCCGGCCGGAACCCGCGCAGGAGGAGGCCGCATGAGACTCCTCGAGCCATTCCACTTCAGCCATTTCACGCACCCCTGGGTGCTGCTATTGCTGCTCGCGGTCCTCGCCCTGCTCGTCGCTGAAGTCGCCGCCCGCGCCCCGGGAGTCATGACCATTTCAACCGGCGAATCCCTTGCCGCGATTCAATCTCGCCGCGCCATTCTGGCCCGTTGGGTTCCCGCCGTGCTGCGCGCCCTCGGGCTGGCCTTTCTGCTCTTCGCCCTCGCGCGCCCTCTCCAGGGCCTGCAGGCGCACAAGGATCGCGCCGAGGTCATCGACATCATGGTCTGCGCGGACGTCTCCGGCAGTATGGAAGCCGTAGACTATGTCCTCGACAATCAATATGTCAGCCGCCTCGACATCACCAAACGCGTCCTACACGACTTCGTCGAAAGCCGCAAAGACAACAAAATGGACCGCTACGGCCTGGACCGCACCGGCTTGATTCTCTTTGGCGGCTACGCCTGGACCCAGTGCCCTCTGACGCTCGATTACGGCGTCCTCCAACGCGAAATCGCCTCCGCCCACGTCGACCACTCCGACGCGCGAAAACAACGCACCGCCATCGGCTCCGCGCTCGGACTCGCCGTCAAGCGCCTCATGAAATCCGAAGCCAAATCGAAAATCGTCATCCTCCTCACGGACGGAATGAACAACGCCGGCCAATTGGACCCCGCAACCGCCGGACAAATCGCCAAAGACTACGGCATCCGGGTATACACCATCGGCGCGGGTTCGCGCGGTCAGGCCCTCATACCCCAACAAAGCATTTTCGGAACCACCATGGGCGTGATCGACGCCCCTGTTGACGACGCGCTCCTGGAACGCATCGCCAAATTGACCGGCGGGCGCTACTACCGCGCCTCCGATACCCAATCGCTGAGAAACGCGTACGATGAAATCAGCAAACTGGAAACCACCGAAGTCATTACCGGCGACTACTACGACTTTCAAGAAGGATTTGTCCCCTACGCCGTCGTCGGCGCCATCGCCCTGTTAGGCTCCGTCTTCTCCCGTAGACTCTGGTTTGAAACAATCCCGTAGGACGCTTCGATGAACGCAGGATTCATATTCCCTCTGCGCCAGTTGCACTGGTGGCTCGGCCTCGCCCTTGCCATCGTTGCCCTCGTCGCGTTCGGACTCGCGCTCCTCGAACGCCGCCGCAAACAACGGCTCGCCTGCTTCGCCGACGCCAACTTGGCGCCACGCCTGGCCCTCGGAGCCGAAGCCCCCCTGCGCCGTCCTCTCCATTGGTTCACCATGCTCGGCGTCGTAGCCTTGGCCGTCACCTTCGCTCAGCCGCACTGGGGGCAGTCCTGGCAGAATATCCAGCGCCGAAGCCACGACGTCTTGGTCGTGCTCGACACCTCCGAAAGCATGCGCGCCATCAATCCGCCGCCGAGCCGATTGGAACGCGCAAAACAAAAAATCATCGCCCTTCTCGAACGTGAATCCGCCGACCGCTTCGGCCTCGTCGCCTTCGCCGGAGGCGCCGCACTCCAATGCCCCCTCACCCGCGACCACGGCTACTTCCACGCCGTGCTCAAGGCCGTCGACACCGATACCATCAGCGAAAAAGGCACTAACATCGCCGCCGCGCTCAAAGAAGCCGCCAAGACTTTCAAAGACGAAGACGAACACACCGACGACTTCAACCGCGATGCGCGCGCCATTCTTCTCATTTCCGACGGCGACGAGGCAGATGCCGAAAACGCCGAAAAGGCGAAAGAACGTATTGTCGAGGCCGCGAAAGAAGCCGGAAAATACGCCCATATCTACGTGATCGGTGTCGGCGATCCCAATGGCGTCGAAATCAAATTCCCGGAAGACCTCGAACGCTACGTCCAAGTTCGCGACGCCGATCGCACACACCTCTCCAAGCTCGATGAAGAAACCCTCACCAAGATCGCCCTCGAAGGAAACGGCGGATACACCCGATCCACCCCCGACAACTCGGATATCGATCAGCTCACCGATCTCATCGCCAAACTCGCGACCCGCGACGTCGGAAGCGACGTCCGCTTGCGTCTCGTGAATCGCTATCAATGGCCGCTCGGCCTGGCCATTCTATGCTTCGCCGCCGAAGGACTCTGGCTCACCGTGCTTCCAATCCTCCGGGCGCGCCGAACGCGCCAGCCCCAAACGTCGCGAGAGCGACAGGAGGAGGCCCATGCCAAAGTCTAAACTGACCTCCGGAATTGCCGCCGCGCTTCTCCTCGCGGTCGCGTGCGCCGCCAACGCCTACGGTGACTCCTTCAACCAGCGCGTAAGAAAGGCCAACCGCCAGCTCATCAACGGCGACCCCGGCGGCGCTCTCTCCATGTACCGCGACCTCCAAACCGATGACCCCGAATCCCACCTGCTCTATTACGGCCAAGGATGCGCGCAATACAAGCAGGGAGAACAGGAAATCGAATCCCCATCACCCGAACACGCCATCGAAAACTTCAAGGCCGCGCGAGACTCATTCGCAAAGGCCAGCCTGAGCCCCGACGAACGCATCCGCCGTCAAGCCATCTACAATGGCGCAAACACCGGCACGCGCCTCGCCGAGCTCTCCGCAAAAGCGGGCGACGGCAAGGCCGCCACCGATGCATTCAAGTCCGCCATCGGGCAATACGAGGAACTGCTGAAAAGAAATCCGAACGACACCGCCGCGAGAAACAATCTTGACCACGCCCGCTACCTCCTCAAGAAGCTGCTCCAGAACCCGCCGAAACCCCAGGAACAAAAACAAGACGGCCAGGGCAAACAAGACCAAAAGAAAGAAGACCCCGGCAAAGAACAAGAGTCGGAACAGAAGCAACAAGGACAAAGCGCCGAGGGCGACAAAAAGGACCAGCAAGGCGAGCAGGGCCAAAGCCAGGAACAGAAACAAGCGCAGGCCCAACAACAAGACGGCAAAGATAAGGAAGATTCCGAGAAAAACTCGGACCAGAACAACAAAGACGGCGACAAGTCCACCGAAGCGGAAAAGAAGCAGCAATTGGCCGAAGCCAAGAAGAATGACAATCAGCAACAGTCGCAAGATCAAAACTCCGCCCAGCAAAACGAAAAACAAAAACCCGATCAGCAGTCTATCGAAGCCATCCTCGATTCCCTCGAAGCGCAGGACAACCGCGAACAGAAGGATATGCAAAATCCCCGCGGCTCGATCCGAATGAGGAGGGACTGGTGGTGACGCGTTCATTTCTTAGCGCCCTCGCCGTGCTCGCCGCCTGTTCCGCATGGGGCGAACCCGCCATACGGGTCTCGGTCGAACAAACCACCGTGCGCGCAAACAATCCGTTCGGACTCAAAGTCGAGATCACCGGAGGAAGAAGCGAAGCCCCAAAGATTTCTGACGCCGACGGACTAGCCATCGAGCCCGTCCCCGTCCAGCGGTCGAACCAGCTCTCGATTGTCAACGGAGCCATGTCCCAGTCCCAGACGTTGATTTACAAGGCCACCGCGACCCGGCCCGGAAAAGTCATCATCCCCCCCATTACCGCCCGCGTTGATGGCAAGGAAATAAGCTCGATGCCAATCGATCTCACCGTCCTCGAGGGAAAGGCAACCGCGCCAATACCGCGCGCGCAGCAACCGGTCCGCCAGGAAGCCGTTCAAGACTCCGATGCCGCCGCGAACGCCGCCGCGCCTGACCGCACCCCCACGCCGGAAGACGCCGTACTCGTTACCGCCGAAGTCGATAAGCAATCCGTCTATCAAGGCGAGGCCGTGCAACTTACTCTGAGCCGATGGGTATTGAGCGGAGTTCAGGCCAGCCCCTATCGGAGCGCGGACCCCGGCTACCCGGACACCGAGGGTTTCTACACCACCGAACTCGAGCCGCGCCAAGAAGACCGCACCCGTGGGAATTGGCCCTACCATCTCCTCCAACTCACACAAAAACTCTACCCCACCCGCACCGGACAGCTGAACATAGGCTCATGGCAGTTCAACGGAGAAGCGCTGATGCGCACAAGCAGCGGACGTCTCCTCCGCCAGGAATACGCCCTCGCCACCGACCCCATTGCCATCACCGTGAAGCCCCTGCCGCCGCAACCACCTAACTTCAGCGGCGCCGTAGGAACCTTCACGTTTCGCCAGAGCATGACGGCCCCTGCGCCCAAGACCGCGATCCAAGGTGTTCCCTTCAAACTTTCGCTCGAAGTACAGGGCGACGGAAATCCCGACTCGATTGGCGAACCAAAACTGCCTCCCATCGCCGGCGCAACCGTCTCCAAAGCTGACACCGTTGCGCCACCCAATGTGGACTCCTCGACCGGAATCGTCACCAAGGAATTCATCTATACCATCACGCCGCTGGAATCAGGCAAACTCACTATCCCTCCCATCGAATTCTGCTATTTCGACCCCGCAACGGAACGCTACGCTACACAAGTCGTCGGCCCCTTCGATATGGACGCTCGTCCATCCGCCGAACAGGCCGGCGCCGCAATCGTCACCAAGGAAATCCCCGTAACGCACGGGAAAGTCAACATCACCGGGAAGGACATTCTCCCCAACGTCGACGCGCCGCCTTCGCTGCGCCCCTACCGTCCATCCGCAGTGGTTAACATCACTGCCGGCGTCGTCCCCGCATTGGCCTACGCCGGCCTCGCGTTTATGATGGCCCGCCGCCGGCGCTTCGAACACGATTCCGCCTACGCGCGATCCTATTTCGCAAAATCGAATGCACACAAGCGCCTCCTCGCTGTTGCGCAGGCCGCCGAACCCGCCGAGGAACTCTGCCGCGCCGTAACCGGCTTCGTAGCAGACAAATTCAACGTCGCCAGCGCCGGACTGACTTCCTCCGATCTGCGCCAGTTGCTCGAAACAAAAAAAACCGGCTCCGAACTCACCGAAAGCATCGTCAAAATCGTCAAAGCCTGCGAACGAGCCCGGTACGCCGCCGTCAAGCTCTCCGATGATGAAATCAAGGCCCTCACGAACGCCGCGGACACCGCCATGAACAAACTCGAATCGGTCGCCAAGGACGCCAAGGTATGAGCGCCACCATTCTCATAGTAGCGTCATTACTCACGGCGCAGGGCAACGCCTACACTGAAACCTTCACTCGCGCCAATGACCACTACAAGACCGGTGACTACTCCGGAGCCATTCAGGCCTTCGAGCAACTCGTCTCGGAACAAGCCTTCCACGCCGCCGTGTTCTACAATCTCGGCAACGCCTACTACCGCGCCGGAAAGCTCGCGCCCGCAATCGCCAACTACGAACGCGCCCTGCAACTCGACCCCGGATTCGATAGCGCGCGCCAGAATCTCGCGCATTGCGTGAGCGAAACACAGCAGCGCCTCGCACGGCCACTCCCCCCCGACTGGGAGCAGAGCCTCCTCTTCTGGCACTATCACTTGCCGTCGTCGGTTACGCGGTGGCTCGCGCTCGCGTTTTGGCTCGCCTTCTGGATCACACTCGCAATACGCCAATTCCGGCCAGCCCGATACGTGCAAGGCGTCGCCGCCGTAACCGCAATCCTCGCCTTGGCGTTCGGGGCCTCCGCCTGGGCCAAATCCAGTACCGGTACTCTTGCCGTCGCCGCGGACGAAGCCGTTCCCGTGCGCTACGGAACTGACCTCAATCAAACTGTGCGGTTCGAATTGCACGAAGGAGATCGTGTGACGGTGGATCGCCGTGAACGGGGATGGGCGCGCGTCAAGACCGCGGGTGGCGAAACTGGCTGGACTCCAGACTCCAGCCTCATCTTCGTGGGGCCGCCCTACGAACCCACTACGCCAAAATCGGCGCAAGACCCTCCTCAATCAGGGAATACGAAATGACCCGTTCCTTTAACGAATTAGTGTCCCTCGCTACACTCGACAGCGAAGCCTTCGAAAGTGTCAGCCGTCAAGAGTGTGTTGAAGCGGCACGCGCCTACATAACGCAACGGCGCGCTATCGTGCAGGATCGCCACACCCGAGGCGAATCGGGAAGCAACGTCGTCCGAATGCTCGCCGAAATCGCCGACTCCGTGCTGAGGGGAATTCTGCGCTTCGGCCTGGCCAGCGTACCAAACGGCCGCAATCTCATGGACCGCGCCTCCCTCTGCGCCCTCGGCGGATACGGCCGCGCCGAACTGAGCCCCTATTCCGACCTCGACGTCTGCCTACTGTATGACGGCGCCTTGGATGAAAACCTCACCTGCCTCAACAGCTACCTCGTGCCCTTCCTGTGGGACATCGGCGTGCCCGTCGGATACGCCATCCGAAGCGTGCGCGAAGCGCTCGATCTCGCCAACGAGGACCTCAAGGCCTTTACCAGTTTTCTCGAATGCCGCCTCATCGCGGGAGACAACACCGTATACGCCCGCCTCAAACTGTCCATGCGCGAACTCCTCGCGCGAGGCTTCCCCGACACCTTCATCAAAACAAAAATCCGTGAACGGCACGAAGAATTGCCCGCCGAGCTGCAAGACCTCTACCGGCCCGACCCCCAAATCAAGGAAAATGCCGGCGGACTCCGCGACTTTCACACCGCTATCTGGCTCCTCATGGTCTCTCACGGCTTGGGGTCTCTCGATGAGGCCGTCAGCCAGGAACTCGTCGATCCCGAAGAACAACTCGATTTCGTCGAGGGGCTCGACTTCATCTGGCGTATTCGTAACGAACTGCATTTCCATGCCGGAAAAGTTGATGACCGCCTCAGCTTCGAGAATCAGCGCCATGTCGCCGCCGCCTTCGGCTACACAACCGCCGGAGCGCAAAACGTCTCGCGTTTCATGCAGGACTACTACGCCGCCGCGCGCCAACTCCGCCGCTTTCTCCGAATCGCGGCGCGCCTCTGCAACTACCAGGCATCCGCCAACCTCCTCGATTCCCCGCGCCCACAAGTCCCCGCCATCGCAATCGAAGACGGTGAAATCTACGCCGGACTCGGCGACGAGAACTGGTTCGCCGAACAACCCGCGCGCGTCATGGAAGTCTTCTGGGAATGCGCGCGCCATATGGCCGTGCTCAGCCGCCCAACCGAACGCATGGTGACCGCCAACTTGGCCCTCGTCGGACCCACCTTCCAGTCGAACGACCTCGTCCGCCGTTTCTTCACCGCAATCTGCAACCGCCCTTTTCAAGCCGGACACGCGCTGCGCCAAGCCGCAAATGTCGGACTACTCGGACGCTATCTGCCCGAATTCGCCGCAATTCAAGGCATCATCCGCTACGAGGACTTCCACCACTACCCGGTCGATGAGCACACCCTGCGCGCAATTGAAGCGCTCGCAAGACTCCAGGACGACGAAGGCCCCGTCATCGGATGCCTGCACAAAGCCATCGAGCACCTGTCCGACCCCTACATTCTTGTTATGGCCGTCCTATTCCACGACTTCGGAAAAGCGGCCGGCGAAATCCATATCGAGCAAGGCGTCCTCCTCGCCCGCCAAATCTGCAAACGCATGGGAATGAGCGAAGATGACGAAGACCGCATCGCCTTTCTCGTCCGGCATCACCAACTCATGACCGAAATAAGCCAGTACCGCGATATCGACGACGACGATATCGTGCGCAGCTTCGCCACCACCATGAAAAGCGAACAGCGCCTGCGCGCGCTCTTCATTCTCTCCTACGCCGACCTCTCCGCAGTCGGACCCGATGTCTGGACCGATTGGAAAGGAGCGCTCCTCCTCAAACTCTACCTGAAATCCGAGAGAATTCTGCTCGGCCGATCCGAAAGCATGGAAGAGGAATACTGGAAAGCCCAAAAAGCCCAAGAGGCCGCCGAACAACTGAAACCTGAACTGCGCCCGCGAGTCCAAGAACAGTTGAGATTCCTCGGTGAGCGGTACTTCTTCGCGTTCTCGCCACACCACATCGCCATACACGTCGAATGCGTCGCCGAGGCCGAACAAACTGGATTGGCCGTGCGCTGTACCCAGAACCCGGAAACCGGAATGAGCGAGGTCGTCGTCAGTACACAGGACCAGCACGGACTCTTCTCCAAAATCGCGGGAAGCTTCACCTCGCAACTCGTCGATGTCAACGGAGCCGCGCTCTTCACCCGGCCCGATGGTTTCGTGGTCGATTGCTTCACCGTCACCGACGCCCGCTTCCGCCGGCCCTTGACCGAAGAGGAGTTCAAAGCGTTTGAACGCGTGCTGCGCGCCGTGCTCCTCGAAAACCAGGACATCCAGACCTATGTCGACCAGTCGCGCCGCCGCCTGTTCGCCTTGCTCCAACCCCGCACGCAAGTGCGTACGCGGGTCGAATTCGATAACAACTCATCCCGATCACATACCGTCGTCGATATCGAAACCGGCGACCGAACCGGACTCTTGTACGACATCACGCACGCGCTCGCTAAAGAGGGACTCGACATTGCCTCCGCGCATATCGCCACCGACGCGCGCCGTGTGCGTGACTCGTTCTATGTTACTATGGGTAATTCAAAAATCGTGGACGAAGAAGCGCAGGCCGTGATCCGCGATGGCCTCTTGGACGCCATCCATCCCAGGCCTGCCGTAGAAACCAAAGGAGGTTCCCAATGAAAACCATCACTCGAGTGTTCCTTGTCGCCGCGCTGGCCGTGGCGGGGCTTGCCCTGCCCGCGCGCGCTATCACGCCCCTGCTCCGCGAGTTCGAAGACGCCTTCGTGAAGCTCTCCGACCAAGTCCTACCCGCGGTCGTGAGTATCGAAATCCAGGGCAAGAAGGACGATATGGGACCCCAGGATCCCGACGACTACAACGACCTGTTCAAGTTCTTCGGCATACCCGGACCCGGACCAAACAACCCCCACGGAAGAACCCCGCGTAAGCAAACCGCCGTCGGCTCCGGGTTCATCTACAGCAAGGAAGGCATGATCATCACCAACAACCACGTCGTCGAAAACGCCGACACCATCGAGGTCACCCTCCACGATAACTCCAAATTCGAAGCAACCGTCGTCGGAAGAGACCCCGATACTGATATCGCCGTCATCAAAATCGACCCCAAAAAGGACTTGCCAGTCGTCGTCTTCGGCGATTCCGACTCCGTCAAAGTCGGCCAATTCGCCGTCGCCATGGGTAGTCCGCGTGGATTCGAAGGCTCCGTCTCCTTCGGGCACATCAGCGCGCTCGGACGAAACGAAGTTGACCTGCCCCGCATCCGCTTCAGAAACTTCATTCAAACCGACGCCGCAATCAACCTCGGCAACAGCGGCGGACCCCTCGTCAACATCGAAGGTCAGGTCATCGGTATCAACACCGCCATCGTTTGGGGAGCCCAGTCCCTCGGATTCGCTATCCCCGTAAACAAGGTGAAAGAGGTCCTTCCCGAACTCATCGCCAAAGGACACATTGTCCGTGGCTTCCTCGGCGTGCAAGTTCAGCCCGTCAACCGCAATCTCAAAGACGCCCTCAGCCTGCCCGACGACGTCGGCGCCTACGTCGTGTCTGTTGTCGAGAACACCCCCGCGCAGAAGGCCGGAATCCTCTATGACGACATCATCCGAAAGGTCAACGGAGAGCCCATCAAGGGGCCCGATGAACTCGTGAGACGTATCTCCGAAGTGCAACCCGGAGCCACGGCGAAACTCGAAGTCTGGCGCAAAGGCCAAATCATTTCCGTCGACGTGAAAGTCGAGGAATACAAGCCGGAAGAGGCCCGCGAAGGAGCCAAAGCCAAGTCCTCCCTCGGCGTCAAAATTCAAGGACTTACCCCGGAGTTGGCCGAACGCCTCGGCGTCGAACCCGGTACAAAAGGCGTCGTCGTTATGGACATCGCCCCGGACAGCCCCGCCGCCGACTCCGATATCCAACGCGGTGACATCATCACCGAGATCGCCCAGCAACCCGTGAACGGCGTGACCGAATTCCGCGATCTCATCGCTCAGAAGGCCCAGCCCGGAAAAACCATCCTGCTGCGTGTCATTCGAGGCGGCGAACGCCCCATGCCCGTGGTGATCAAGATCCCCGCGGACTATAAGCCCAACTAACTCCAACGCCGAATCCTTCGGCCCGCAGGGACGCCAACCGCGTTCCCTGCGGGCCTGTCACGTTGATCCCAAGTTCCGCAATTGGGAGCGAAAAACAGGGACTGACTCGCTTTTCGGTAGTTTGAAAAGCGTGTCTGTCCCTGCTTTTCGCGGCATGCGCGCAACAAACACCGAGCCCAAGCGAAAACCAGGCACTGACTCGCTTTTCGGCGGTTGGAAAAGCGTGTCTGTCCCTGCTTTTCGCGACACTAATATTCGTAGATAGAGCAACCAACGTGTCATTCTGAACGAAGTGAAGAATCTGCCCTGCGCGTACCACGCCCTCAGCCTGTTGCGCGTGGCCAATGCGCCTAAGCCGCAAATTCCTTCGCGAGCCCACAGGCTCGGAGGTCGCCAGACATGGGAAAACGCTGCCACCCCGGGCTCACCACCGCCCGCGACCTAATCATCGCGCGCCTCGACACCCTGCGTAGCCTCGTCCCCAACGTCCGCGCCCACGACCCCGATGGAATCCACGATATGAGGGTCGCGTCCCGGCGTCTGCGCGCCGTCCTCCGCGAATACCGCGCATTTCTGCCACCAAAACCCCGCAAGCTTCTCCAGAAGCGCGCTCGCCTTATCACCCGAGGCCTAAGCGCCGCGCGGGAACTCGACGTTACGCTGCAGAGAATCGCCGAATTGCGCACAGAAGTCCCCGCGCCCGATCACCCCGCCCTGGACGACCTAACCGGCCAACTGAAAACCGAACGCGAGAACGAAAACGCCGCCACGGCGCGCAGCGCCGACACGATCGAATCGAATGCCTTCGGCCGAGCCGCAAACGCCCTCGTCGAAAATGCCTCCGCCCCCAAAACCTGCCGCATCAGCGCCGCTCGACGCAGTCTGCGCAGACACATGCGACGCCTCCGAGCACGCTACCGCCTCTGGTCCCGCTCCCAACAAGACGCCGACCTCCACACCGTCAGGGTCGCGCTCAAGACGCTGCGCTACGCCTGTGAATCCTACGATTCGCTCTACGGCGACCCCATGCTCAAGTTCATCGACAAACTCAAGAAAGTTCAAACCGCCTTGGGAGAATGGAACGATTTCCGCATCCTCCGCGACTACGCCCGCAAGACAAACGCCCCCGCCTCCCCATCCATGAACAACCTTTACGAAACGCTCCAGCGCAAAGTCGAACACCTCCAATCCGAATTCGCCTCCACCGCCGAAGACTTCTTCTCCAAGTCTACCCGCAACCACTTCCGCGAACTGCTTCATACCCCGCAGACGCCCTGCTGCGATGCGCAGACAGCAACCATCAACAAGACCCCATGACTCGCCTCCACCAAAGCCGGAAGTAAGAACCGAATATCAGGGACAACAAATTAGGTGGTCTTGTGGTTGTATCACGGATTCAGTTTGGCGCGCCCCACGAAGCCGACGGACTTGATGGATTCGAGCACGCCGAAGAGCGTGGTCTCCGCGTCTAGTCTGCCGTCCTACTTTGGTTGTGGCTGCGCCGCGCCATGTGTTCCGTGGTTGACTGACTCTGGGTCGCGGCAGCGCCGCGCTCCACCGCTATCCCTGGACTACATGCCCCCAACAACGAAAAACTCGCTGTAACACTATTCCGAATTCTGTGATTTAATTTACCCTCGTTTGGCGAAGTTGCCTCCTCTTCCCACAACCAACCTGCGCTAACCTGCGGCCCTCAGCATTTCCGTCAACTGAGCATCCCTCGTTTGACGATCTCGGCGCCTCTTCCCCAGCCTACCTGGCCCCGCTCCCACCAGCCCAGACCGCAGCCCGTCTGTGGCGCGAGTCAACCAATTCCCCCTCGTCTCGCGCCCGCCTCACTCCCCGCCAGAGCGTCCGAAATCCGTCACATTCCCGAATTTTCCCCGTCTTTCCCGTCACCACACCCGAAACACCTGACCCTTATATGTAGGGACCTTTCCGCGAGCTCGCGCGAGGGAAGAGCGACCGCCGCTGGAACTGGAATTCGCTGCGACACAACTGCCATGATGGAAACGAAGTTCCGGCGGCGCACGGCTGTCCGCGCCGTTCAACGCGCGGTGACCGCGCGAGAAATGCCATGGACGTTCCATCCCCTGTGTTGCAAGGACCGAGAGGAACGCAATCATGAGAATAAGGATGGGGATTGTGGCGCTACTAACCGCGTTTCTCGGCGCCGCCGCGCCCGCCGATACCGCGTTGACGGTCATGTCATTCAACGTGCGCTACGGAACCGCCGACGACGGCCCTAATTCCTGGGATCGCCGCAAGGATGTCCTGACCAGAACCATCAGGCAATGCGCGCCGGATGTCCTCGGCACGCAAGAGTGCCTTGACTTCCAAGCCAAATACATTGCCGCGGCCTTGCCGGAATACGCATGGTTCGGCGTCGGACGCGAACGAGACGGCAGCGGCGAGAACGTCGCCATCTTCTACAAAAAGGATACCCTCGTCCCTGAAGAGAAAGGGCAATTCTGGCTTTCCAAAGCCCCCGAAACACCCGGCTCAAAAGACTGGGGCTCTCACAGCATACGAATGGTCATGTGGGCCAAGTTTCAGCCCAAAACCGGAGGAAGTCCCTTCTTCTATTACAACACGCACCTCGACAACGGCAGTGAAGAGGCCCGCCGCGAAGGCGCCCGCCTCCTGGCGGACCGTATTCGTCACTTGCCCGACGGAGCCACCGCCGTCGTCACCGGCGACTTCAACGACAACGCCGAATCAAGCGAACCCTGGCACATCCTTACCGGCGAAGGCATGAAGGATTGTTGGCTCGCCGCCGCCAACCGCATCGGGCCCGACGTCACCTGGAGCGCCTTTCAACCCCCCGCGAAAGTCTCCAAATCCCGAATCGACTGGGTGCTCGTCCGCGGCTCAGTGAAGGTCGAATCCTGCGAAACCATCCTCTACAACGAAGACGGCCGCTACCCCAGCGATCACTACCCCGTCTGCGCAAAACTAATCCTGAAGAACTAGCTCCTGTCCACCCTGTCCACTAAGTCCACTAAGCCCCAAACTACCACATCACTATCTAAATAGTACTACAAACAGAAAACGAAACCCCGTCCAACGGAAACCCATTCTCGTCCCCAATACGCAGATTGACGCCCCAACGGCCTTTCGCGTTGATCGAGGTCACCGTCAGCAGGTGTTCACCCTTGGGAATCTTCAGAGGAACATGCTCTTCAAAATCATACCGGTCTTTGAACACCATACCATGGCCGCGCTCCGGATACTGCGGGTGACTGAACACCGTCTGACCGTCGAACCGCACCACCACCCCATCGTCCCACCCTATCCACAAGTACCCGTCACGCGCGCTCCGAGCAATAACCGTGGTAGCCAGCAGCGCCGAGCAATCGTCCATCCCGCGCCAGCCAAACGCCGCCGGCAGGTTCACCTGACCCAACGCATTAAAGTTGCGATACCTGAACCAGCGCACCAACCCGTCTCTCCCATCAACAGCCGCATCAAGACACAACGGGCTCACGCCCAGACTCGGCGCCGAAAACGCCGGATGCGTGAACGGATTCCCCAGCGGACCAAGGATCAGCCAATCGCCCGGTGTGCCGAAGCGGCTGCACAACTCCGCCGCGCTAAGTCGCCCTCGGTCAAACTGACGCACCACCCGCGCCAACTTGAGAATTCCCGCGTCCTCCGAGCGCTTCCGTTCCCGCAAGACTTCATGCCATCCCGCGATCGCTTCCGCGGCGCCATCGAAATCCTGCTTCGGCAACCCATACCGTTGGGCGAGTTCCGCCGAGTACGGATACCACACTGGCTGACCCGAGAACGACCAGATATAACGCTTCGAGACTGTCCGCAGAATCTGCATCTGTTGTCGAAGCTCGGCCAGTTCATCGCGCCACGCGCGCACAGGATAGTCGGGACTGCCCGTTTCCACCATGTGCAGCGGCCAAACACCCGGCGCCACCGTGCAACGCCGCTTCCAGTAGTCCAGGGTCTTGCCCTGAAACAGCGCGCGCGCCGCGAGATCCCCTGAGCGCGGTATCGCCACTTGCGCCACGGCGTCCAGCAGCCCATACGAACGCTCGGATCCGAGATGCAACCCTCCCGGCGCGTCCCGTTCCGCCATCACGTCCAACATCGCCGACGCGAACGCCCGCTCGATAGGCCGGTCTCCCAACACCCCCGGCAATACCCAAACGACGGCCTCCGGAAACGCATAGAGCACCGCCCCCATCACCGCCCGCCCTTGACGGTCCGCCGCCGCCGTCAGATCCTCCGCCGTGTATCCGTCGTATTTGTACACCGGATTGTCCAGACTATAGCGCCGATAGGGATATTCAACGTCGATGCTCACCCCGCGAAAGCCAAGTTCACGGGCGACCTCGCCAAGTCTGCCAAAGTGGCGCGCCAGCTTCGCCGCGTGGTCCGCCGAAAGAAGGGTCTCCGGCGATGGCCACGCCCCCGTCTCCGAAAAGCACACGCTTAGCAAGTTCTCTGTCACCCCGGCCGCGCGCAAGTGCTCCAGATTCTTGCCTGCCCTCGCCATCCAATCGGTTGCCGCGGGAGAATCCGGCCCCAATCCGACATTCGCGCGAACCCCTTCGTCCCAGTCCCCCAATACAAAAAAGAAGCCATCGTAGATGGTGGCAACCTCGCTCGCATGCTCGTCAAAATACGCCGTGGGCGCCGCGCTGTACGCAATCGTCTTCGGAATCGCTGCATCCCCAGCGGCCTCCGCGCCGAACGCGCCAAACCACAGACACGCTATCCCTGCGAACGCTCGCATCAAGTGCTTGTGCATCAGTCGAACCCTTTGGTCCCCTTGGTCTCTTTCGCCCATTTCACCACACACTCCCCACGCCGGTGCCCGCAGCGTCGGCCGAACGTCTACTCCTGCAGAGCTCCGCCTTTGAACGACACCGCTTTCACCACGTGACCCTCGCGATCCCACTGCGTCGCCGGCCCCTCCGCCGTAACTCCAACCCAGTGCGATTCAATCCGTTTCTGACCATTCGGCCAGTACTGAATCCAAGTGCCACCGCCGTCCTTCCCGCGCTCCCAAGACCATTTCTTGTTGCCGGCCTCGTCCCACAAAGTCTCCGCGCCGATCTTGCGGCCATAGTCGTATGTCGCCTCGTACTGTTTCGTGCCGCCCGCGTAATACCAAGTCTCGACCCCGTCCAACACGTACCGGCCATTGACGCCAACACGGCTGCCCCACGCCATTCTCAGCGAACCGTCCGGGTAACGCTCCTCGTGAGTCGTCACCGGAATACCCGCCGAGGAACCGCTCGCGGAACCGGTATCGACGGCAATTTCCGCCGTCTCGCCGGACAGTATCCACGCTTCATTCATCTCAAAGTGTAGCGATGGATGGTTCATGGAACTCATCAAATGGATCATGCCATTCGGCGATTGCGCCGCGGCCGAGTACCCAATTGTGGGATACCGGTGCTCAGGCCCGTCCTGCGGCTGCCACGGATCCGTCTTGCCGCGGTGACGTTCATGCGGCGTGGCCACTGCAAGTTGCTTCACGCGCCAGGTTTCGCCCTCGTCTTCTGACAAGGCCACCATCACGCCGCGCATCTTCATGCCTTCCGGCGGCATGGCGCTGATATGCTGACAGTCGGTGCCAAAGAATATCCGCCCGCTCTTCAAGCGGATTAGCGCCGGCCGCTGGTTTGCTCCCAAGGAGGATGCGCTGGTCTTTCAGAACGACAAACGCGGTGTGCCGCGCAAACGTTCGCCCTCCCGTATCTTCCCACGTTTCTCCCTCGTCCTTGCTCATCCAGAGTAACGACGCAGCCCCGGCGCCATCCATACCAAAGAAGATCGCCCCATCCGGCCCGCGAAACGCACTGCTAATGGGCTGCGCCGTAAAGCTCCCCACAGGTCCCGTAATCGCCGGAACCATGAGTTCAGACCACGTCGCGCCGCTGTCGGTCGATCGGCAATACCGGAACGGCACGTTGCCCTCGACCTGTTCTCCTGGCCCGAAGAACCTGCCGCCGCCAAAGAACCAAACCGTATCCTTGTCGGTCCAAACCAGACCGGACTGATCATTCAGATCGGCAACGTCCGCAAACACATCGGGGGTATCCCATTCCTCCGCGCCGTAGCGCAGACGCGTACACATCATGGTCGAACTGCTCGACGACTCCGATATGCGCATGGTGCAACTAAAGCTCACCATGAACAGGTCGCCGTTCGGGCATACCGTGATGCCGCCGGAATGGTTGTGGCCCATGACGCCGGGGTTGATGCCCGCCGCAGTGATCGCGGCTTCCGGACAGTTTTCAGGCGGAATAGGTAACATCGGACGCACCTTCAAATAGGGTTTGCCCGCCTCAGGACCCGCCGTCACGCTCACCTTCGTCTGTTTCACACCCTGCATTGGCCAGGGCGTCTCACGCCGAAGTAGTTTTGTCCCTGGCGCCGCGCCTTGCGCCACCCGGAATCCAACGAAATGCTGTAGCGGCGGGTCTGCGCCAGGCCGTGGACAATTCGGCATAAGGCTCGCCCTATTCGCAGAACGCCGGTAAAAGGCCGGACAGCCACCCAAGGGAACACCGTAGTACCCCAACATATCCCTTGCTTCCGCCTCCGCCGTGAGTCCCTTGTTCGGCGGATGCACTTCGATCCCGCCGCCTCGAATGACGCGCGTCATACCAGACGCTGGACCCACGGGATCGACCTGATCCTCGTACGGGTAGGGACCATACCAGTCCGAGCACCATTCCCCCACGCCGGAGTGTATGTTCTTGAGTCCAAACGGATTCACATCGTCTTTCGGCGGCGTAGTCCCAGACCAGAACGGCGTTTGCGCCCCTCCACGGCACGCATATTCCCACTCCGCCTCCGTTGGAAGACGATATGCCTTGCCCTCTTTATCGCTAAGCCACCGGCAAAACGCCGACGCCTCCGTCCAGCTTATTCCCGCCGCGTACGGTTTAGAGACCTCGGGACCCCCATAGCCCGGGCGAAACTGCCGAAACTGCTCCGCGGTCACTTCCGTTTCCGACACATAGTACGACCCTAGGATAGTCACCTTATGAACGGGAAGCTCGTCATAGTTGCCTCGTTCCGTCTGTCCGGGCCCCGCCATCTCCTTCGACACCGGGTTCATCTCACCCATCACGAACGACCCCGCCGGAATGGGAATCATCCTCATACCAATCGAATTCGTGAACGGCTCAACGGGCTTCGGATCATCCGCCCGCGCCACCACACCGGTTGCCGTCAGTACAACAACGATCACGTTAGCCGCCAATAGTCCGAGATTCACGCGCATATGCCGTCCCTCATCTACAAATACTGATCCCCTGTCCAACTCGGCTCCGGACGCTTCCACACGGGAGGAATACCCCACACCGCTTGTACCGGCCCTTCCCAGTCACAAAAAAAGGCCAGCCGCATGCGGCTGGCCTAGCTCAATCGTGGTGCCGGAGAAGGGACTTGAACCCCCACGGGCTTGCGCCCACATGGCCCTGAACCATGCGTGTCTGCCAATTTCACCACTCCGGCAAGATTTCCTTCAAAGGAAAGTTCAGCGATCTTACCCTATCGCCATAGGATGTGTCAAAAGGCGCTCGTCCCGAAGTCGCGCCGCACGCAACCCTTCACCCCCTTCTAATCCGCGGGTGTGGTCGGAAATACCAGCGAGAACATGTCCTCTACCATGTGTTCGGCCGCGCCTGGCCGCGCCAACGAAGCGGCCGCCGTTCCCATGGCCGCCAATCGCGCCTTGTCCGCCAGAAGGCCCCGCATTTCCGATAACAGACGCTCCGGCGAACACTCCGAATCGAGCAAGATCAGTGAGGCCTCCGCCTGCTCGAACGCCCGCGCGTTTTCCTCCTGATGATTGTCCGCTGCGAACGGATACGGCACAAGGATCGTCGGTTTGCCCAACATCGCAATCTCCGCGGTGCTTGACGCCCCGGATCGCGATATAATCAAGTCCGCCGCCGCACACGCGCTGACCATGTCCTCAATGTACGGAAATACCTCGACGCGCGCCTTGGATTCCGCCGCTACACGGCGTGCGTCGGCGGCGCCGCTGGCGCCCGTCATCCAGAGGATCTGCGCTTCACCCGGCGCAAGCTGCCCCACCAGGCCCGTTAGCGCCTGATTCAAGGTTCGCGACCCCTGGCTGCCGCCGCTTACTAAGACCACAGGAATCGAAGGTTCCAGGCCCATCGTGGCGCGCGCCGTCTCACGGCTGGGTGGCTTTGTGAACCCCGCGCGAACGGGATTGCCAACCACACGGGCAATCCCCGGCGGAAAGTTCCCCAATGTATCCGGGTAGCTCAAAAACAGCCGCGTCGCTCGGCGCGCCAGAATCCGGTTCGCCATGCCCAAGCGCTTGTTCTGCTCATGCAATACCGTCGGGAGGCCCAACCGTTGCGCCGCCCAAACCAAAGGAAGCGAAACGTATCCGCCAACACCGAGTACCATCTGCGGACTAAACTTGCGTACGATGAGCATCGAACGCAACGCGCTATAGACCAGCTTCGCCCCCGCCCAAAGTTGTCGGGGCGTGCGGCGGCGAGGCCAACCCTCGACGGGCAAGCCACGGAAAGGCAGCGATAGTTTCTCGCTAATGCGCTGCTCAACACCGCCCGTGCGTCCAACCCAAAGCAAGTGAAGTCGGGGATCGCGCTTCTGTAATTCCTCGATGACAGCTACGGCGGGCGAGGTATGCCCCCCCGTGCCGCCGCCTGTAATGATGATTCGCATTATGTTCTCGCCAGACGTGCCAGCGCGTCGGCCCTTACGTCGTGGGAACGAAATCCCCCGCGCGTTCAGGATCTTCGGCCTGCAGCCCGATATTCAACAACACGCCGATCATGCTCAAATAGACTATCAACGCGGTTCCGCCGGAACTGATGAATGGCAGCGGTAAGCCCTTCGTAGGTAGCAACCCAATGGTCACTGCCATGTTGAACGCCGCCTGAAACGATACCAGGGACACGATCCCCCCCGCAAGCAGTGCGCCAAACGAATCCCGCGCGCCGGCAACGATCCGCATCGACGCAATCAGCAGCGCGACAAATAACACAACCAGCGCGAGACAACCCACCAAACCCATCTCCTCGCCCCAAACGGCAAAAATGAAGTCCGTGTGCGCGGCGGGCAAGTAGTGAAGTTTCTTCTCACTGGCGCCCGGACCGCGTCCAAGAATCCCGCCCTGCGCGAACGCCGCCAATGACTGTATCAATTGAAGACCGGTGTCGCTCGGATCGGCCCAAGGATTGCGAAACGCCAGAATTCGCTCCATGCGGTTCGGACTCAAGTAGATCAGCCCCGCCACCCCCGCTCCGCCACACCCCAAAGCGAGGAAGAAATAGCGTTTTGGAATACCCGCCATCAGCAGCATCAAAAGACACACCGACCCGATCACGACCGGCACACCAAGATCGTGTTCGGCGACAATCAACCCAAGAAACACGCACGTAGTAACCGCTGGCGGCGCAATTCCCCGCCAAAAGCTGCGAATATGCTGTTGGTTTTGAGAAAGCTTGACCGCCAGTAACAGAATCACCGCGAACTTGGCAAATTCCGACGGCTGAAACCGAAAGCCCGCCACTGGAATCCAGCGGCAGGCGCCGCCGGTCTTCGCGCCAATCATCAGCACTAGAACTAAGAGCGCCAGCGACACGAACACAATCCCACGAAAATACAGCGGTGTGGCCCAACGGTGGTAATCAATCCGCGAAGCAATCCACATGCCGAGAAGACCTATTGCCATATAGGCCAACTGGCGATTTACATAATAGAGCGGGCTCGGCTCGCGAAGGCGTTCGGCGGCGCGTGTCCCTACGCCACTCGAGCTGTACACCATCAAAATACCCACCAGAGTTAGCGCCAGCGTCACCGTCAACACAAACATCGTTTCCCGCTTCATTGCAGAGCCCTTTCACGATAGCGGATAACACTCTCCTTGAACACTTTGCCACGATGCTCGAAGCTTTCGTACATGTCAAAACTGGCGCACGCCGGTGACAACAGCACGACGTCGCCCGGTACGGACGCCGCCGCCGCGCGCAGCACAGCATCGTCCATATCCTCCGCCCGCTCCGTCGGGGCCAAGTCGCCAAAGGCCGCCTCCAACAACGGTGCGTCGTCCCCTAACGTAACCAATGCCTTCACCCGGCGGCCAAACGAGTCTCGCAATACGCGGTAATCGGCCCCCTTGCCTTCACCGCCCGCAATCAAAATGACAGGCGCCGAAAAACTCTCCAGCGCAACCTTTAGACTGTCGATATTCGTCGATTTCGAGTCGTTGTAGAAATCCACTCCGCCTATACGGGCCACGAACTCTATCCGATGCTCCACGCCGCGAAATTCGCGCAGTCCCGCCAGCGTCTTCCCCCAGTCAAACCCGCCGGCGCGCATCATGCTCAGCGCCGCCAGAACATTCTGCAAGTTGTGCCGCCCCGGAAGTATCGTGTCCGACGCGCGCGCGATCCGCTCGCCGCCAAGCCGTATGTCCGATCCGTCCAGCCAGATTCCATTGTCCAAACGGGTGGCCAGACTAAACGGCCACACTCGTCCGCGGCGCTCATCCGCCATCCCGCGAACCGCCGGGTCGTCGTAGTTCACAACCGAGATGTCGCCGTCCGACTGGTTCTCGAATATACGCGCCTTCACCGCGGAGTAGGTCTCCATACTCCCGTGACGCGACAAGTGGTCCGGAGTCACATTAAGCGCCGCGGCAATCCACGGACGAAATTCCCGAATCGTCTCCAACTGGTAACTGCTTACCTCGACCACAACGTACTCCGGCGCCGGGCTAATCTGTACGGCCTCGGAAAACGGAAATGCGTTGTTGCCCGCCAGAACCACCCGGTGACCGCAACTCTCAATCAGCGTCTTCAGCAGCTCGGTGGTCGTCGTTTTGCCATTGGTGCCCGTCACCGCCAGCACACGCGATTGGCAATAAGCGAAGGCAACCTCCATCTCGCCCAGGACCTCGGCGCCTGCCTCACGTGCCCGGGCTATCGGCCCCACGCGAGGCGATACACCAGGACTCGGTATCACCAGCACGGCGTCCTCGAACGCCGCATCCGTATGACCACCGCACTCGCAGAACACCCCAAGAGTGTCCAGCTCCGCGCGGTAGGCGGCCACCTTCGGCGTATCGGACACTTCGGTGACAAACGGGCGCGCGCCCTCGCGGAGCAAGAGGCGGACCAGCGATACCGCGGTCCGCCCCAACCCAACTACTGTTACTTTTCTCCCGCGCACATCCATGCCGTCACCGCAACTTCAACGTGCCAAGACTCATCAAGGCAAAAAGTATCGCAAGAATCCAAAACCGCACCGTTACTTTCGTCTCCGACCACCCCATCAACTCGAAGTGGTGGTGCAGCGGCGCCATCTTGAACACCCGCTTACCACGTAGCTTGAACGAAGCGACCTGAATGATGACGCTGCCCGCCTCCAACACGAACAAGCCGCCTACCACGATGAGCAGGAGTTCCTGTTTCGTCAGTATCGCCATTGTTCCTATCGCGCCCCCGAGCGCCAGCGACCCCGTGTCACCCATAAAAACCTCGGCGGGATGGGCGTTGAACCACAAGAAGCCCAACCCCGTGCCCAGCAACGCCGCGCCAAACACCGTCAATTCGCTCGCCTCCGGAACATAAATGAGAAAGAGATAGTCGGACCAGTCGGCGCGGCTCACCACATAGGCGATTCCCGTGTACGCCAGCAGTGACATAATTGACGCGCCAATCGCCAATCCATCCAACCCATCCGTCAGATTCACCGCATTCGAGGAAGCCACGATGATCGCTATTAC
>JACRLJ010000035.1:11258-57278 GCA_016215105.1 Candidatus Hydrogenedentota bacterium | reverse complement strand
TCTCGGTCGTGTATTTCATGGGCTACACCCTCAACATGCTTACGCTCCTCGCGCTAACGTTGTCCGTGGGTATCGTAATCGACGACGCCATCGTAGTGCTCGAAAACATTTACCGGTTCATCGAGGAGAAACGCTACAGCCCGCGCGAGGCCGTGTTCGCCGCCACCAAGGAAATCGGTCTCGCCGTGATGACCATTACCATGTCGCTGGTCGCCGTGTTTCTTCCCATCGCGTTCATGCAGGGAATCGTCGGCCAGTTTATGAAGTCCTTCGGCGTCACCATGGCCTCGGCCATTCTGCTCAGCTTGTTCGTCAGCTTCACTATGGCCCCCATGTTGGCCTCGAGATGGCTCAAGAAAGCCGCTGCGAAAAACGGTAACGGCGCCAACGGCGTTACGCCCGACGAAGAGACGTCCCCCGAAATCATTGCCGCGGAACACGCCCGCGCCGCCTCAAAGAAGCGCGGCGCCTACCACGTCGTCGAGAGCGGCTACCTCGCGTTGCTGCGATTCTCGCTGGCCCACCGCTGGCTCGTGGTCCTGACTGCGGTATTGCTGCTCGCTTCCGTGCCGCTCCAGTTCAAATACGTCGCCAAAGACTTCGTGCCCGACGACGACCAGTCCGAATTCCAAATGCAGGTCCGCGCGCCCGAAGGAACATCCATGGAGGCCACGCAGCTCCTGGCCGCCCGCATCGCGCGCGACATTCGCCAGCTCAACGGGGTCTCCTACACCATCGCCACCACCGCGGACACCGAGCAGCACGTCCCCAATCTCGCCAGCATCTACGTGCATATGACCGAGATCAACCAACGCTCCTTCTCGCAGGTTCAACTCATCGATTTCGTCCGCAAGAACGTCGTGCCCCGTTACAGCGCCGAAAACCTGCGCGTGAGCATCAAGGCCATCGACCCCATCGCGGGCAACAGCACTGACCCCGGACTATACGTGGTCGGCGGACCCGACATGAACAAGCTCAAAGAATACGCCGGCAAGCTCATGGACCGGCTCAAGAAAGTCCCCGGCGCCGTGGACGTAGACTCCAGCCTCATCACCGGAAAACCCCAATACGGTGTTACCATCAACCGCGACAAGGCCGACGAACTCGGTGTATCCGTGAACGACATCGCCACGTCGATTCGATTGCTCCTGGCGGGTAACAAGGTCTCCGACTACAACGAAGGCGGCGAACAATACGAAGTCCACGTTCGCGCTCTGGCCGACTCGCGCAACAATCTCGACCTAATGGAAATGGTCACCCTTCCCTCAATTACCGGGAAAGCGGTTCCCCTGCGCGACGTGGTACGCTTTACCGAGGGGACCGGTCCCGCCCAAATCAACCGGCTCAGCCGTGCCCGCGAGGTCACCATCAGCGCCAACATGGCCGCCAACGCCTCGCTCCAAGCCCTCATTGACGCGCTCGACGACGAAGCCAAATCCTTAAACATGGGACCCGAATACAAGACCATGCTTGTCGGTAAATCGAAAGAGATGGCGCGTACCCTTCAAGCGTTTCTCGCGGTGTTCCTCATGTCCTTCGTGATTGCCTACCTGGTCATCGCCGCCCAATTCGAATCCTGGCTCCACCCCATCACCGTGCTGCTCGCGCTCCCCCTGACCCTGCCCTTCGCCTTAATCTCCCTATTCATATTCAATCAGTCGCTCAACGTCTTTTCCATCTTGGGCATGCTGGTGCTATTCGCTGTGGTCAAGAAGAACGCCATTCTCCAGATTGACCACACCATCCGGCTCCGCGCCGCAGGCATGTCCCGCTACGACGCCATGATCGCCGCCAACACCGACCGCCTTCGTCCCATCCTCATGACCACCGTAGCCTTCGTCGCAGGCATGTTCCCCCTGCTCCTCTCCAGCGGCGCCGGCGCCGCCATCAACAAAACCATCAGCAGCGTCGTCATCGGCGGACAAACCCTCTCCCTCCTCCTTACCCTAATCGCCACCCCCGTCGCCTACTCCCTCTTCGACGACCTCTCGAATGTCTTCCGGAAAACGAAAGCCCCTGCAGCCTAACTCGGCCGCGCTTGGGAGGGATCGTGATCGGGTGGGCGATTGTCCTCAATCACCGGTCCGGGCGCACTTATGCTGGTGCATTCGCAATGATGTTCCTGGGCGCGTCGACAAAGAAATCATCCCTCGCCCGCCCGTCGCTTCGCCGCATGCGCTCCCCGCCATCCTCCTGCTATCATCACGTCGTAGTTGCCGCAATCCTCAAGGAGCTGCCGCATGACATTACGCCGCGCCACAGGGTTCATTCTATTTCTCCTTTTCAACGCCTTCGCTTTCAACACCCGCGCCGCCGAAATCCTCGCCGACACCGGCTCTCTTCGGGTTGTCACCGGCGACTGGGCCGCGCGGACGACACGCGGGATAGAAGGCCAACCCGTTTCTCAATCCGTCACCCAAGACCAAGTCCGCAAGCTCATCGAAGCCTGTCAAGTCAAAGAGGCCCTTCCCTTCGCAGCGCAACTCGGTGACGGCATTGCGCGCCACGGCTGGGCTCAGTTCGAACTCGAGCCGGAAACGGCGAAGACCACGGTCAAATTGCGCGTCTGGGGCGTCGGCGGGAACAACCCGGCGATCCAAGCCGAATGCTCGGATATCGACAAAGGCATTCAATGCCGCGCTACGTTTTCCCTTCCCGATGGCAAGTTCGGCTCCGAAAAAGTCAACACTGCCGAGAATCTTGATCGCTCGGTCTACCGCAGCCTGATTTCAACGGAATACTTCGTTCTGAGCCAGGAACACTTCGAGAAACAATTCCTCGAGTCCATGATCAATCTCGACACGACCGGCCTCGAACCCGTCAGGACGGCCTACGCCGCGCACAAGCCCGTCCTCGCCCTCTACGAACTCGCCGAATACTACCGCCGCAAGACCACCCCGGCCGAACTCATCAAGAAACCCGCGGACAAACCGGCCTCCGCCACCGACCCCGTCGCCGAGGACATTTGCCGTCACATCTTCAAACAAGGCGGCGCCACGGTGGATATGGGCCCGGTTATCCACTGGAGCCGCCACCCTGTCGAAGTCAAAGAGTGGCTTTGGAATTTCAATAACCACCATCATTTCGTCCAACTGCTAGACGCCTACCTGTCCACGCGCAACGAAAGATACACTGACGAGTTTGGCGCGCAAGTCGCCGACTGGATTGTCGAGAATCCCGCGCCACCCTATACTCTCACCCGTGTCGCGACTTGGCGCAATCTCGAAGCGGGCGGACGGTGCTCCAGAACCTGGCCCGCCGCCTTCTACGGTTTTCTGAGTTCGCCCCACTTCACGCCGCAGCATATTCAACTCATGCTCGGCTCGCTCTGGAGTCACGGCGATTATCTGCTCAAACATCCCGCTGGACTGCGCAAGCCCAACAACTGGAGTGTCGTCGATTCCACCGGACTTGCCGCAGTCGGCGCCTATTGGCCCGAACTCACCGGCGCGGACGAATGGCGCAAGACCGGCTACGAACGGCTGACCAACCAGCTCCGCATGCAGGTCTATCCGGATGGCGCGCAATACGAACTCGCGCCGTCCTACCACAACAAATGCCTTGCCGACTTCGATATCGCCTACCAACTCGCCCGAGACAGCAAGACCGATCTTCCGCGGGAATTCGCGCAACGCCTCGAATCCATGTACGACTATCTCATGTGGATCGCCAAACCCAGCGGGCTCTCCCCCACGCCCAGCGACTCCGGCGCGCTCGATACTCGTAAGGTGCTCGCTACCGGCGCCGAACGCTTCAACCGCGACGACTTCCGTTACATCGCCACCAGCGGCGCGCAAGGAAAAGCTCCCGACGGACTGTCACACGTTCTCGCTCACGCTGGTTACTACGCAATGCGTTCGGGCTGGGATTCGCAGGCGCTGTTTCTTTTCTTCGACGGTGGCCCCCTCGGCGTGTCGCACTCGCACGAAGACAAGCTCGCCTTCGAACTCTCCGCCTACGGCCGTGACTTCCTCATCGATCCTGGCCCCTACCACTACACCAACGACCAATGGCGCCAATATTTCGTCAGTACTGCCGCGCATTCCACCATCCTCATCGACGGACTCGGCCAAAACCGTTCCAGCGGCATCGAACTCGAAGCTCCCGAACACCCCAAACCCATCTGGCAATCCGACGACACCCTCGACTTCGCCAGCGCCACTTACGATTCCGGCTACGGACCCGATCACCTGCCCGTGACCCACCGTCGCTCCATTGTCTTCGTCAAACCCCAGGTCGGTCCCAAGCCCAACAAATACCCCGGCTTCTGGATTATCCTTGACGAAATTGCCGGCGAAGGGACCCACAGAGTCGAATCACTCTTTCATTACGCTCCCGGCCTCACCGTGACTCAAGACGCGGACCTCTCCGTCCGCACGACGATGCCCGAAGGTCCCAATCTCCGCATTACTCCCGCGCCGCACGACGGGCTCCAAGCCGCCATCATCACCGGCCAAGAAACCCCCACCATCCAAGGCTGGTACGCCCTCGGCCACAACGACCGGCAACCCGCCCCCGTCGTCAGCTATTCGGTCACGGCGAAACTGCCACTCACCCTCTGCACGCTGCTGCATCCGGTCTCGCAAGGAGAAGCGCCCACGGCAAAGCTTATTGCCAGGGGCGCCGGACCATCTACCTATCAGGCGACTGTTGCCTTCGTCGCGGGCTCCTCGCTAGACGTGACGTTCGATACCGCAAATGGTCACTCCAAGATCGATTGGCCTACGAATCAAGCAAGATAGCCTTGAACCCTTCTTGCGCGAAATGGACATCCCCTGTGAGAATCTCCACCACACCCTCCCGCTTCATGGCGCACATGGAGACGCAGTCTACTAGACTGTACCCCTTATCCGGTCGATCCCTATAAAGCGTCAAGCCAGCGAGGAAGGATTCCTGAGTCTGGGGAAGTACAGTAACCACGGAGCTGTTCATCAGGCTTTCAACGAGTAATACGGCCCTGCTCCTCAATTCCGGACGCATGGCTGCGAAAAACGTAAGGAATTCTGAGAGTACTTCGTCCGTGGTCACAATAGGTGTACCGTCCAGCTTTCGGCTGGCGGCCATCGCGCGATCGTGATAGGCGTCCCTTGGCAGCGCCAACGCAATCCAGTAAAACGTGTCCGCGAACACCCGCCTCATTTCTTGGGCGTGCCGTAGATGTAATGATCGTGTTGTTCCGCCGCATCGGGCGGGATCGCATCCAAGTATTCGTGAGGCGCCTCCCTCATGATGGATTGAAGCGCCTCCCACGGAGGTGTCTCAGCGCCGCCGGATATCCCCTTCGTAACGACCACGGCGTCACGGACCAAGACGAGAATCTCCGCCTGGCCCGCAGGCACTTCCGCAGGGATTTCAAGCGTCACTCGGTGGTCCTCGGGGATCGTCGCACTGAATCGGTAGGCCTGCATGTTCTCTAACCCTTTCCGGAAGCCACTGTCGCAAAGTCCGCGCGGTTTCCGTAGCAATTAGATTCTACCCGCTTCTGTCAAGCATCTCAAAACCACCACGTCTACGCCCCAACTCCAAACCGGCCACACAAAACAAGTCAATGCTGCTATCATCACGTCGTACACACCGCATTCCTCAACGAGTCGACGCATGATTCTTTGCCGCACCACGGGCTTTATCATTTTCGCCCGACTCACCACCGTCGCCCTCGCCATCCGCGCAGATGCCCTACCCGCAGCGCACTCTCTCTGCTATGATGTAGCCCACGTGCGGGGAGTTCGGCGCGTAAACCCCGGTAGCGGTCGCGTTTGGGCCTGTGTATTCTTTCGAGTTACGGTCCCGCGCAACGCGCGCGGGAAGACAATATAGGAACAGCGCCAACGCGTACGGGTAAAGAAACACTATAGACCTATCCCAACGCAGAGCCCCTAAGAGCACCGTGCAACGAAGTAATTCCGTAGCGCCGGCGTCCTCGCCGGCTCAGTGCAGACGCCCAGAAGCCGCCGGGACGGCGGCGCTACACCGATTGAGAGACAGTCTTGTTCGCGACTCATAGTAGGATCACCAACTTCACACGGGGCATCGCGGACGATGTTTCCTCCCGCGTTTATCTTCTGGCATTCGCGATTCTATTCATCGCTGGTCACGGTCTTGCAGGAGCAATCGAGCCCCCTTCCGAAGCTAACGGCCCCAAAGACACCACGACGCCCGAATCGCCGCTGGCCGGCGCAGCGCGTTTGGTGAAAGCCTACCCCGAATTCCTGGCGCGTATGAATGGCAGCAATGTACTTGTTTGGAAAGACGGTACCGAGACGGCTTACGACGACGGAATCCCGAAGGCGGATTATCAGGATGTACTTGACCGGGCAAGTCTCAAAGATCAAATGTCCGTCGAGTATCCTGCGGGCTGGCCTTTTGTAGCGCCATCGAAAGATTTTGATCCGGGTCGTATACGGAATGGTCCGTTCTTTCTCAAGATGTATGGCAATTCGGAAGCGGAAGTACGAAAGCGGCTACAAGCGGTTCAATGGGCGACGACGTCCCAGAAGGAAGGCGCCGTACTTTTCAGCAGCGTGAATGGGGCTGCGGCTGCTCTCGAGCGTGTCGGCGCTGAAATCGCCAAACTGTCCCCGGACGCAAGGGCGTATGTAGCCAATCCAATCGGCACATTCTCGTGGCGTACCATCGAAGGAACACGACGACTCAGCCCGCACAGTTTTGGCATCGCGATGGACTTCCAACTACCAAAAGGTCTGACGCACTACTGGAAATGGGAAAGCAAAGAGAGTTCTCAAAGTGGAACCTATCCGGCGGCGGTCCTAGAAGATCAACGTCTTGGTCAAGTGGTTCAAGCATTCGAAAAACATGGATTCATCTGGGGCGGGAAGTGGAGCCATTATGACACCATGCATTTTGAGTTCCGTCCCGAACTCTTTGTCAGAGAAGGCCGCACTAACACCGAGTAACGAACGGGGCATATGAATGATTACCCACCTACTCTGTCGTCGTATGCGGCGTCAAAAAACAGCTCGGGGCGGCCACCCCTCACAGTGGCCACCCCGAGGAGATGCTGCTCTGTACGGTCCGTCTACCGCGTAACGGTTACCGTCCTGGATTTCTGTGACGTGCCCAGAGTAGCCGTCACCTGCACTGTCGTCGGCGCGCTCACCCTGCCTACGGTCGCCGGGAAGTAAACGCTCTTCTTTCCTGCCGGGACCACAACCGAGGCGGGCACGCCCAACGCTGCCGCGTTCGAGCTCGCGAGTTGGACGGTTGTCCCTCCCGCAGGCGCCAGCGCGGTCAACGTGACCTTGCCCTTCACCTTTTCACCAACCTTGATCGTCGAGTCAAGCTCGAGTTCTTCAATTTTGCCTGTGCTGGTCGTAGCAGGCGGCGTAACTACCGGCGCGGTGATCGTCAGTGACGCGCTCGCAGAGGCGCCATTCGCGCTCGCCGTAATACTGGCCACGGTAGTCGCCGCGACGGCGGTAGTGCTGATCACAAACGTCGCGCTGGTCGAACCCGCAGCCACAAGGACCGACGCGGGAACAGTCGCCGCCGCGTTACCGGACGACAGACTCACTACCTGACCACCGGCCGGCGCGGGCGCGCTCACGGTCACTGTTCCCGTGGCTAGGTCGCCACCGAGAGCGGGATTGGGGAGAACGACAAGCGAACTCGGAACCACGCTAGGCGCCACCGGCGCCCATTCGTAACACACGATTCATCTTAGTCATCTTCTCGTTGCTCCCTTTCTTCCGCTGTCGCCACCGCCCACCGGTGGCCAGCTCTTCTCCCAGATACGCTAGAACTTTATCCGGCCACCATGAATGGGCCGTGAATTCAAAATGAATTTGTATTCATTTTTCCGCCAACTCTTTCCGAGTACCGCCGCGCGGAGTATCGCCGCGCCGGGTAGCGCCGCGCTCGCCGAGCGCGGCGTGTTACACATGCGCCGGAAGCCGGACCGTAGCAATCGTCAGGCCGTCAGGCTCGGAATCGATACCGATGCTTCCCCCGTGCGCTTCCACGATCCACTGACAGATGGAAAGTCCCAGACCACACCCGTCCACGTCCCGCTCGCGCGCCTCTTGCCCGCGGACAAAGCGGTCGAACACGTGTCCCAGAAGTTTCGGCGGAATCCCGAGTCCCGTATTGCTGACCACAATTTCAGCGGACTCACCAACGATGCGCAGAGAGAACGTGACGGTTCCGCCGGGCTTGTTGTATTTCACCGCGTTATCGGCGAGATTGAGCAGCAACTGACGCAGGCGATGCCTATCTCCGGTGACCATCACCGTGTCGCATTCGCCAAGCGATACGCTCACGTCCTGCGCCTCCGCAAGAACTTGCGTATCTTGGAAGCATTCGCAAATCAGTTCGGGCAGCAATACGAGTTCTTGCTCGATGGTGACCAGACCGACATCTGCCTTGGTAAGCAGCGTAAGCGCGTCCACAATCCCCGCCAGACGCTGAATCTCGTCCAGCCGCCTCGCGGCGCATTCGCCGCACGCCTCGGAACGTGAAGTGTCGTCGCGAACGGTTTCGATATCCGCGCGCATTACCGTCAGAGGCGTCTTCAACTCGTGCGGCGCATACAGCGCGAACTCGCGTGCGTGTCGAAACGCGCGGTCGAGGCGCTGCGCCGGGTCAGGAACGTCATCGCGCCTCCATCCGGTCGGACGCGGCGTGACTGCTTCTTCAGGTCGCCCATGACCCTTACCGCCGCGCAAGTACGCCTCGCATACCGTATCCGAATTGTTTTGGCAGTAGGCTTGAGTGCCCCCAATAACCGGGCAGCCACCAACACATCTTGGGCTATACGTTTCCAATGGACCCTGTTCCCGTACCCACAATCTGTTTCGCGCCGTCGGTATTGACGGCCCGCGATACCCGTAAACACTTCCCGATACATGGTGAATCTACGCGCGAACGATGAATCAGGTGTGAATACACAATGAATTTGTGTTCATTATTCCGCCGGGAGGTCCCCTACCCCGGTACGAAAGGCCCGCCGAGTACAGCCGCGCTCGCCGAGCGCGGCTTCCCAAACCCGAGCAAGGCCCGCGTTTGAACAAAAGCCCGCAGATAGATCAACAAAGCGGTAGTGATGGAAGAATGGTGGGAATCAGAAGTGAAGCGCGCTACAGGTGTGTCGGAATCCGCGTCGTGACGACCGTCAGACCGTCAGGCTCCGACTTGAGCTCAATCGTTCCCCCGTGCGCTTCGGCGATCCACTGGCAAATGGATAACCCAAGACCGCACCCGTCCGTGGCGCGTTCACGCGCCTCGTCCCCGCGGACAAACCGGTCGAACACGCGCCCCTTTAGTTCCGGCGGAATTCCCGCGCCGGTGTTCGCAACCGCGATCTCCGCAAATCCGCCTACGATCCGCAGCGAAAGCGTGATGGTTCCCCCAGGCCGGTTGTATTTCACCGCGTTGTCGGCGAGATTGAGCAAAAGCTGCCGCAGCCGGTGGCGGTCCCCCGTCACCACGGCCGTGTCGCACTCTCCAAGCACCACGGTCACGTCGTGCGGCTCCGCGAGAATCTGCGTGTCCTCGAAGCACTCGCAGATCAAGTCTGGCAACATAACCAGCTTGTGCTCAATGTCGATCAAGCCCACATCGGCCTTCGTGAGAAGCGTGAGCGAGTCTACAATCCACGCCATGCGCTGAATCTCGTCGAGACGGCCCGCGGCGCATTCGCGGCATGACACGGGGCGCGATGTATCCTTCTGCAGACTTTCAAATTCCGCCCGCATCACCGTCAACGGGGTCTTTAGTTCGTGCGACGCGTGCAGCGCAAACTCCCGCGCGTGCCGGAACGTGTGGTCCAGCCGCTGCATCATGTCATTGAAAACCTTCGTGAGCCGGTCGACTTCATCCCCTCGCCCAGTGTACGGCAGCGGCTCATGCAGATTCCCTGTGTGTACACATTCAATCCGATGCGCGAACTCGTCGATCGGCGACAGCGTCTTCCGCATAAGCCACCACCCAATTCCCAGCACAACTGGGATCATGCCGTAAAAGAAGACTTCCGCCAACTCATTCCAATGGGTCTCCGGCAATTCTGGTATTCCCATCTCCAAGCGCTCTCGAGGCTCCACAACGAATTCGTGGTGAGCCAGCCCCGCAAGCAGCAACAGACATCCGCCAACTACCGAACCGTAGCGCAGAATCAGACGATGACGAATCGTCATGATTCTTCCTTCATCACGTAACCGGCCCCGCGCACGCTGTGAAGTAGTTTGACCTCGGTTTCCACATCAATCTTATCGCGCAGCTTGCGAATGTACACATCAATGATGTTCGACCCGGGGTCAAAGTGATAATCCCAAACCTTTTCCAGAATCATCATCCGTGTACACACACGGGGTGTCGAACGCATGAGGTACTCCAGCAGCCGGTATTCACGCGCCGTCAGCTCGATCAAACGCCCGCCGCGTTCCGCCTTGTGCGTGGTAGTGTCGAGCGTCAAGTCAGCGAGCCGCATCACCGAGGTGGTCCGCTCGCCACCGCGCCGCGTCAACGCGCGCACGCGCGCCACGAGTTCCTCGAGCACAAACGGCTTCGGCAAGTAATCGTCCGCCCCCGCGTTAAGCCCCTCAATGCGCTCGTTCGCGTCGCCCCGCGCCGAACACAACAAGACCGGTGTGTGATTACCATTCGCGCGGGCCTGCTTCACCACGCTTAAGCCGTCCCGTCCGTGCAACATGATGTCCAATACCGCCGCATCGAACGACGTCCCCAGCAACGCCGCCAACGCCTCATCTCCGTTGTGCAACACCGACACAACATAGCCCTCGGCCCGCAGCGCCCTGGCTACGAACGCCGCCATCTTCTTGTCGTCTTCCACCACCAATATGTTCCCAAACCCCAAACCCCAAACACCAAACCCTGCTCTTCCCCTATCGCAACGGAAATGCCCAATGCTCCATTCGCTGATCCTCGTACTTCATCCGCCACCGCAGCATCTTCTGACAATACCGCGCCACTACCCCCGCGAACGCAGGCTCCTGCGCAAGATTTCGGAATTCCCCCGGATCGGCCTTCAAGTCAAACAGCATCGGCGGCATCCACTCCACCCCGAACTGCACGTACTTGTACTCGTCGTCGCGCAACACCCACAACACCCATTCATCCGGGTCCGAGCCCGGGAACTCCTGCGAATGGCCCCGGAAATCAAACTCGAAATGAATCTCCCGTTTCGGCTGCGCGTCCGCGCGTCCGCGCACCAGCCCCAGCACGCTCTTGCCCTGGAACCGATCCGGAATCGGCAATCCCAGATACTCCAGAATCGTCGGCGCCGTGTCAATCGCCTCCACAAAATGGTCAAGCTGCTTCCCCCGTGTTACGTCCGCCTCCGGCGATGGGTCACGCACGATATACGGCACGCGCATCGTCTCGTCGTAGAAATGCGCTTTTTCCCGGAAGTAATGGTCGCCCAAGTACTCCCCGTGATCCGACGTGAAGATGATCAGGGTGTTGTCCCAATCCCCCGAGTCCTTCAGCGACTGAAACAGCCGTCCGAAACACGCGTCCAACTCCGAGATCATCCCGTAGTAATTGGACTGTGTCTCGCGAAGCTCGCGCTCCTCGACGAATACCGGTTCGCGGTGCATCCGCTGCAAGTACGGATGCGTATCGTCCAACTCCTCCGGACGCCGGTTCGGCGGCGGCATGTCCGCCGGGTCATACATCCGATGATACGGATCGGGACATATCCGCGGCGGATGAGGCTTGATGTAGTTCAGACTCAGCCGCCAGCCCGAGCCCGTCCGCTGCCGGATGTAATCGATCGCCGTGCTCGTCACGAACTGCGCCTCGCTATCCTCAGCCTTGTAGTGCGCCGGAAACCAGTACGGCACATGCTCGCCCGGACCTTCCGGCGGCACGTTCGGCGCGTGAATGGCCTCATGACTGAACAAATGCTCCGGATAGCCCTTCTTACGCAGGTACTCGAACCACTCCGCCGACTCGTACTCGTGGTCCAGCACCACATCAAACCCCGGCAGGAAGTTGTGATAGCTCAGACTCGTCCGCCGCGCGTCCCCTTCCGGCAATATCCGCGGGTCCACCGCATAGTCGTTGTAGCCGATGAACCCCGGCGCCGCCCCGGCCTTGCTCAAATACCACGGCAGAGTATCCTCAGCGTCAATCAACGGCGTCATGTTATTCACCGCCCGCATCGAGCACATATACCGGCTCGTGAAGATACACATCCGGCTCGGCCCGCACGGCGCCGTCTGCACAAACGCCTTCGTAAACAGCGTCCCCGCCGCCGCCAACATATCCAGATTCGGCGTCCGAATAATCCGGTTCCCCGCCGCCCCCAAACAGTCCCAGCGGAATTGGTCCGCTATAATAAGCAACACGTTCTTGGTGTCAGACACGCTCAAGCCTCCGTCGCAGTTACAAGCGACGTAGACTACCCGATTCCCGCGTCCCATGTCACCGCGACACACCAGCGTGATTGGAAAATGTAGGCGCGGGGCCTCGCCGTGCCGCCCGGCCGCACTTACCGTCTCCAATCACCACCACCCAATCGGGGCGCAACACCCCCGAAACAGTGAGGAAGCTTGCTCTAAAGAGTAGGCGCGCCGTCTCGCCGCGCCGTCCGGGAGTACGTACCGTCTCCAATCACCATCGCCTCATCGGGGCGCAAGACCGCCGAAACTATGGGGAAGCTTGCTCCGAAAAGTAGACGCGCCGTCTCGCCGCGTCGCCCGGGCGCTCGTACCGTCTCCAATTACGATCACCTTATCGGGGCGATAAAGGCCACCAAGGCAGGATACAGACTCAAGACAATTTCACTCACGACTACTAACCTGTCATTCTGAGCCGAGAACCGCGGTACGGATCTGTTTGAGAAAGAGGACACCATACAGAGGCTCCATGGCCGGGAGGGCGGATGTCCTCATCCGCCGGTCGGGGCGCATAAACTACGAAATTCCACTGCGATTCGTCTAGGCGTGAAGAATCACTATTCACGAAAGAAGGAATACGGACGTAACAACATCGGGACGAGGTAAGCCCCTCAGTCCCACCAAAACGGCCCGTACAGACTCGCCAACTCCACTAGCTTTCCGTCACGAAGTTCTTTGATCACCAACGAAGAGGACTCGCAAGTGTTCGTCTGGAATACAAACTCAGGCGTGTTATCGTTGTTTGCGTCGCAAGCCCCGAGAAGGGTATAGCGTTCCTCATAAAGCGGTCCGTCGTTCTGTAGCAATATGGCCTGTTCCCAGTACGGTGACCACCCGGCGCGATTCCTGCAAAAAAGGCCTTGATACAGGGCGCTAAATGTACATTCTGCGTCAGGCTTTCTCTTGTACGGTTTCGTGATCTCTATCCATCTTGCGCGTTTCCCTCGGATAGCGCGAAGATTCTGAGACAGCGTTTGCGTTGGGGCGCCTTCCAGAGTGGGATCGAACCCATAGTCTTTGGCCAGGTACGTGTCCTTGTATCCAGGTTCCATCTTTCGGATTGCCTCGGCCGACAATGCCAAGACTCCTCCAGTATCTGTCTTACCCGTTGTGACGAGGGATCGTATGGGCCTGGTACTGACTATCGTCGGCCGATTCGGAGTGGCGCCGTCGTTCCATCTACCGCGATACCCGTAGACACTCGTTCCCAGCGACCCACAACACCGCACCAGGTTCTGCGGACAGAAGACGCGTCCCTTATCACCCACCCCATAGAGCATTCGATTCACGATACTTGTCGTTCGGTCCGAAAGAAATGCCTCGACATCCGCCATTTTGGACAAGTTCTGGTCCCATTCCCCCGAAGGGAAGAACGGCTTCAGCGTCTTCTTTTCGCTAACTGCCAACGGAAACAGGACAAAGTCCTCGTACGTTTCGCCAGTGGCGCCGGGCAGTCCAAAGTCAGTTTTCCAAATGCCAGTGTGTAGCACGACGCCGATCACCAGCGGCTGTTGGTCCGCGCGATCAGTCGACCGTGCCGATAGAGCGACTGCTAACAACATAGAAATGACCACGTTTGCCTCCCTTGGCTAGGTTAAACAGCCTTTCAAATTACACCTACTCGCGTCACCGCCCCAACCGCACCCCGCGCGGAATCCCCGTCCCCATACTCTCCACCGGCGCACGCTCCTCCCAAACCCCCGGCACAATCACGCCGCACTCCGGGCAATTATCCCCGCGCATGCGATTCCGTTTCACGTAGAAGCCATAGCGCTCGATCAGCAACTCCCCGCAGCCCGAGCAGTACGTGTTCTCCTTATCCCCCACCTGCCCCGGCAGATTGCCCGGATAGATGTACCGCAACCCCGCCGCCTTGCCGATGTCGTACGCACGAAACAGCGTCTCCACCGTCGTTCGTGGCGGCTCGGTCATCTTATAGTCCGGATGAAACGCCGTCACGTGCCACGGGATGTCCGGCGATACGCCCGCGATGAACCTGGCCATCTGCCCGAGCTCTTCATCACTGTCGTTGAAGCCCGGCACCGTCAGCGTCACGATTTCGACCCAGAACCCCATCGCTTTGAGCCGCTCAATCGTCGCAAGCACGTTGCCGAGCACCCCGCCCAGCTTGTGGTAGTTCTTCTCGTTGAAACTCTTCAGATCGACCTTGTACAGGCGGACAAACGGTTTGATGAACTCGATGACTTCCGGCGTGCCGTTACCGTTGCTCACGTAGCCGCACACCAACCCCTTGGCAATGGCTCTATCGAACACTTTGACCGCCCAGTCCGACGTAATCAGCGGCTCGTTGTACGTGCTCACCACTACCGGCGCGTTCTGTTCGAGCGCCAGCGACACCAGCGTATCGGCGTCGCAAAAGCGCGGATACGTCACGGCTTGGTCATCGCGCAGGACCTGGCTGCTGACCCAGTTCTGGCAGTATCCGCAATGGAAATCGCAGCCGAGCATCCCGAACGACAGCGCCTCCCGCCCCGGAAACGCGTGGAAGAACGGCTTCTTCTCGATGGGATCGACCTGCACTCCGGCCACGTACCCGCCCGGCACTCGCAGTTCGCCGCCCGAATTGAACCGCACCTTGCAGATGCCCGCCTTACCCTCGCCAATCCGGCACCGATGGCCGCAAGCCAAACACCGAATCACCCCTCCGTCCTCGCGACGGACCAGTTCCGGAGCGGCCGCGATCGTATGTTCGGCGAGAAGTTCTCTGAGAGTCGTTACCGTAGTCATCGCGCATCCCTCTGCCTTGAGCTACTGATCAATTATATCAGAAACCCAAGACCTGCCCGCGCGCGATCACAGCTAAATCTCGACCAGAATATCCTCACCCTGGATATGGATCGGAAAACGGCAAACCCCGTCGTTCGGGTTCTCGTCCACAGGACAGAGATCAAATTGCCACCCATGCCACGGACAGCTCACCCGCGTGCCCTTCACGTAGCCTTGTGAGAGCGGTCCTCCCGCGTGCGGGCACATATCGCTCACGGCGTAGTAGTTGCCGTCGATATTGAAGATTGCGACCCGCTCGCGTCCGCACTGAACTGCAATGGATTCGCCAACGGGGATGTCTTTTATCTGCGCTACTTTCGTCAATTCGGGCATGGTTTCCTCTTTCTGGCTTGAATTTCGCAGTTGGCCGGGACCGGCGCCTTCGCACGGCGAAGAAGTCTACTAACACCGCCAGCACGGATCAAACATGCGGCATGATCCTGCGTTGAACACGTACACATCCGGGGCTATACTGAGCCCGCGAACAAACGCGGCAGGCGTCTTGTCGAGGGACTACGGTGACCACCACCTGGAATCAAAATGAGCACGGAGCTCAAGCGAAAAACGGGGACTGACTCGCTTTTCGGCAGTTTGAAAAGCGTGTCTGTCCCTGCTTTTCGCGGCATTCGCGTCCAAGCACAAGACTCAGTCCGCATGACTCAATATACTAGGGACCAGGGACTACGGTAACCACCACCCGGAATGAATGTTGCGAAACACGTGTTACGTAGGAGTGTATTCCGGGTGGAATCGTAGGAGGTGGCCGATTCGGACCTCCGTTCCCTAACCAGAAGGATGAAGAAGACCTATGGATCGCCGGAGTTTTCTACGAACCGTAAGTGTTAGTGCTGCAAGCGCGGCTGTCGGGTCTGTGGCCCTCGCGCAAGCCGCCAATCAGAAGAATAAAGCGAACCCGAAAGAAGGAGATACGAAAATGGCATACGAACTTCCCAAACTTCCCTACGCGTACAACGCGCTCGAGCCGCACATTGACGCGAAGACGATGGAGATTCACCACTCCAAACACCATCAGGCCTATATCACCAACGCCAACAAGGCCCTCGAAGGCGAAACCGCCCTCGCCGCTCTGAGCGTCGAAGAACTTCTCAAGAACATCAGCAAAGCCCCCGAAGCCAAGCGCCAGGCGCTTATCAACAACGCCGGCGGCCACGCCAACCACTCCCTCTTCTGGGAAATCATGGGACCCGGCAAAGGCGGCGAACCCAAAGGCGCCCTTGCGGACGACATTAAAGCCTCCTTCGGCGACTTCGGATCGTTCAGAGAGAAGTTCTCCGCAAACGGCGCCACGCGTTTCGGCAGCGGCTGGTCGTGGTTGTGCGTCGGCGCGGACAAGAAGCTCGTCGCGCTCAGCACGGCAAACCAGGACTCCCCGCTGTCGCAGGGCCTAACGCCGATTCTCGCGCTCGACGTCTGGGAACACGCCTACTACCTGCACTACCAAAACCGCCGCCCGGACTACATCGCGGCCTGGTGGAACGTCGTCAACTGGGACAGAGTCGCCGAACTTTACAAAGCGGCAAAGGGCTAAGATCCCAAAGCAGGACTTACGTCAAGGCGAACGGGAGGGCGGCTGTCCTCAGCCGCCGCAGTTCCGGCGCAACGCTTCGTCAGGCGTCTTAGGCTGACACTAAAGTAGACGCGCCGTCTCGCCGCGTCCGCCGGAGCGCGAACGATACGTATCCTCGCAACAGTGGAGCCATGGCGCATACCGCTAACCCGTGGTAGCGCCGAAGACGTCAAGCAACGTAATCGAACGAAGATATTGACGGTGGCCCGCACAGATTGCAGAAGCGCAACGTTTCTGACAAACTGGGCGGGCCTTACCATTTCCCCAGGGATCATGTGTTAGAATCTCAAATGGACTCCACGCCACAGCGAACGGGAGGGCGGATGTCCTCATCCGCCGCTGCGTAGCAGAGCTTCTGACAAAGGCGTCCAAGATATCACGCTCGAGTAATCGGCTAACCGCGGATTGTGCGTGATATGGAGCACCGAGTGATGTGTGTGCGCGGTGTGGTGGCGCAGAGCGAAAAGGGGTTGGCGCACGATGAAGGTATCCACCGAACGATTCTTCATGGGGCTTGCCGGTCTGTTCGTGATGGTCGTGATTGCGGCGATTGTGATTCAGATGCTCACGGAACAGCGGCGAGGCGCGGCCCGCGCGCGATTGAAACTACCGGCGGTTCTGACTCAAGAACTGAAGAATCTCCCTCCGTCTCAGTTGTCCACGGGGCAAAATGGCCCGGAACCAGCCGGCTTGCCGCAATCCGAGCCGCGTGACCCGAGCGAAAGCGCAGCCGCGTTCGCCGACCTCTTCCGGCACGTGGAGGTCTTCGCCAAAGACGAGCGCTACAAATTCCTCAAGAGGCCTCCAACTGAGTGGAACGCCGAAGAGCAAGCGCAAGCCAGGGAGTTAGCCAAAGCGTCGCGCGACGTGATCCTCGAAATCCGGAGACTTGCGGAACTGGGTGGTCCGGCGCTGGAACTGGATTATTCAAAAGGATCGGCGATTAAGTTGCCTCACCTTGAACCACTGCGATACTGCGCGAAGCTCCTACGCATTGACGCCTGGGTGAAGTCCCAACAGAGAAACTACGGCGAGGTCGTCGAGGACATTCTCGCGGAGCTCAAACTAGGTAAGGTAGTCAAGGACGAACACATCTTCGCGTCGCAATTCGTCCGAATCGAAATGGAAACAATGGCGTTCATGTCCGTCGTGGACGATCTACCGGCGGACAGGCTTTCTCCTGAATCGGCTGAGCGCGTAATCCGGACTGTGGGACAGATGGACTCCCATCAGAGTTTTTTGGATTCGCTTGCCGGTGAGAGTGCGTGTGGTCTGGATACCTTTGACCGATTGAGAGACGGAAACGCAGAGGGATTCCTGGGATTTCTTGGTCCTACTTCGGGAGTTTCAGATCCTGGGGCGCTCCGAGTTCTTGAAACGGTCATGGGTTCTTCGATTGCGCGTCCTCTGTTGAATATGGACGAAACTGTCTTCACCGAAGCCCTGACCCGCATACAGGACGTGGCCGATCTTCCCACATACCAAGCGGAGCCTGCGATAGGGCGAATCGTCGGCGAAGGTATTGCCGGCGGTGTCAGGGGGACCCGATTACTTACGGGTATTCTGCTGTCAAATTTCGCGCGCGCAGTTGATATGCAAGCGCGTGACGAAGCGCTTATCGCGCTCCTGCAAGTCGGCCTTGCGCTCGAGTTGTACCACACACAGCATGGAACCTATCCAGCGACCTTAGACGCAATCGCGCCGACCCTTGGCGGCCGTGTGCCTCTGGACCCATATACAGGGCAGCCGCTTCATTACAGACCGGCGGGACAGAGCTTCCTGCTTTACAGTGTCGGAATTGACCTGGCGGACGACGGGGGGCAGCAAGGGTACACTGAAAGCGGTCAGTTGAACTTTTGGCAAGGTGACATCGTCTGGCGCGCAGGGAACCGCACACACGGCAGATGATCTGGAGCACTGGCGTACCAGGAATCTGTAGTTGGTTTTGCGCTAGTCATCCACGCCGAAGCGCAGTTTTCCCTTATGGTCGCTGCCGCGGCTGTTCCAGAGCATCTCCTCGAAGTTCGGTATCGCGGGATCGGTATGAATGATCCGCCACGCCCCGTCGTCCTCGCACACCCACGAATAGACCACTTCCTCGTCGAAATGCCGCGGAACCCGCACCGTGCCGTCATAGCGATAGCCAAAGGTTTGATCATCACGCCGCGTGGCCCGGAACAGGCTGAACAGTTTCACCCTCACGACGCCCGAGTTCGCGTATTCGCCGAAGTCCCACCACCGAATCTGGCGCAGCATGCAGCAGATGTTGTTCCGAAAGAACCACCACTTCCACGCCCGGCCCACGTACTCCCGGTGAAATCCGTTCGGGTCCTGGTAGCGCGCCGAATACAGTTCCGTGACCTTGCGCCAATCCATCGCGTCATAATGCTGCTTGAACTGATCTATTCGCGTCACGATCTGTCTAGCCAGAATTAGGTTCTCCCCTTCTGCCCCGTCAAACGTCGGATACCACACCTGACTTGCGGGCCGCGTGTCTTCGGGCTCCACCACACGCTGCGCGCGAATAACACCGTCGCCGGAAACGGTGATTACCTCTCCGGGCAGGCTCTCTGTCTGGCTGAACACGAGGTAATCGAGGTAGTTTACCGTTCCGCTCTTGCGTTCTAACGTGCGTGTGTCCGCGGTGACAGTGTACGTGTACGACTTGCCGCGTTCCGCGTGCGTGTCGACGTAATGCGCCTCACGGCTGGTGGCAATCTCCGCAAACGTCGCCGGCCGGTCTTCCTGTTCCCCGCCGTTACGCCTCCGAACGTGATAGACGCCGGCGCCAGGGGCGGCGCTCCATTCGAGTTTCAGCCCCTTGTCCGTCCAACTCCCGGACAACCCGCAAACCGGCGCCGGCAGATCCACGGCGTAGTCTTGACGCTCGTACAGGTTCTCGTGCGTCTGCATCACATAGGTATACCCGTTCATGGACATGATGCAGGCATTGCCTTCGCCGTCGCCGCGATAGTACTTGGCCAATAGCTTCTCATACCCTGCGACGCTGTCGCACTCACCCGTCTTGATCACGTGCGCGAAATGCCGCAACACCGTATCCGGCGTTTTCGGCGGCAGCAGCGGTATGAAATAGTTCTGACCCTTGTTTGGGATCAGTTCATGCTCCAAGTACTTTTCCCAGACCCCATACGCCGCCCGCTGTAACAACCCCTCGTTACCGATCTGGTCCACATCGCGCAAATTCTCGTGAAACTCGTTGATATCCCGCGCGGACTTGAGTTGGTACGCCACCTTCGTCTTTTCCATCACCGTTTCGCGCGCCGGAATGAGCTTTCGGTTGATGACCTCCATCAGCGTGGGATAGATCACATCCCGCCAGCAATGCGAATTGTCGTAGTCGAACAAGTCCCAGAACGGTTCGAATTGATAGACCGTCGCCCCCATCATCGCGCCCATGAGTATCATCGCCCGGTACAGCCCCGGCGGCATGATGCGCGTGTTGTCCGGCTCGCGCTGACCGAATACCCCCGGTGTGATCATCCGCCCGTTCTCGAACCACCACGACTGCGGCTCGACGCCCCAGTGTTCCACCGCGCCAGCAATCCAATGCCCCCAGACCGAGGTCTGACGCGGCAAATGGCGTGGTCCGATATGATCGATCGCGTACCGGGCTTCCTGCGACACCGCATAACGCGGCACATTGAATGTCGAGTAGTGCTCGTACCCGATTTCGGTAATGGTGAAACTCTTGATACACGGGTATTCCTGCGTCAGCTTCTCCACATAAATCGGATCGAACACATACACGTCATGCGGGTCGGCGAACTGAAAGTTGGCCGGTACCTCCGCTTTTTGCAGCTCGTCGAACAGACGCTGAAACGAGTGGTACCGTTTCTCGTGGTCCGACATGCGAATCTCGACCTGTGCCTGACAATACAGCCGTATATCGTCCGGCAGGACTTCCTTCCAAACCCGCGCAACCTCGCGTCCCATTTCCGCCGGCTCCTCGAAATACGGTGACGTTTGTAGAATGATCAACGGATGATCCGCGCTGACTATAGTTGCAGACTTGGGCGGCTTGGCCCCAGCTTTCGGGTCGGGCATGATGAATCCTTTCGTTCAGGCGTAGCGACTGCGGTGCGAAAAAGAGTACTCCAAAACCATATGGAATCGCACGCATGTATCTACCTGAATCCAGACCAATCTGTCACCCAAGCTGGTGAGAGTTCATCAGGCTCTTCCGTTTCGGGAATCCGCCACAGGGACTGAGCCTTGTACTTGATCCAAATGCCCCGCGACGCGGCCGTTCTCGAAAAGAAAACCGAGTTGAGACTCCGTGGCCGGGATGGCGAATGTCCTCATTCGCCGGTCGCTGCGTATGGAGCGGCGTTACATCACGGGCCATCAGCGGTAACGCTGGCATCCTGCCGGCATCGCCGCGCTCCCCTGATTCGCTGACCGGACGCGCTCGCCAGCCTTCTAAAATACGAATCCAGCCCCATGCCGCCATCACGTCCACAACCACTTACACCGCAATGACTTATCCGCGTTTACCCCTTGTTTCGAAAAGCGGCCGATCTTGGCCCTGCGCCGCCCTCCAACCAAGACGCGACGGAACGGACTGGAGGCCGCGACCGGAGGCGCAGGCAATGCGGGGCGCCGGGGTGATTTCGTCACTCCGAGCCGAAACAACGTGCCGATACATAATAGGGGATGTTCTGCGAAAACCGGCCCCAGGACGCCAACGTGGTTTGGCGCAAGTGACTGTAGTGCGCGCGCGCTCGCCGAGCGCGCGGGTACTCGGGCGGCGGCGCCAGCCACGCGTTGACAGCGGCGCCCTTCACACCTATGATGTGATACCTGTCGTTGGCGCGGTTGCTCCTGTATGTGCTGGACAGGCCGGACCGAAACGTATCAATTCGTGTGTGCGCGGAAACTTTGATTTGATAAGAAAGGCTCAGATATGACGAAACGAAGTCAGTTCAGGAAAGCCGCCGCCCCGTTGGGTGTGGCGTTGGCGCTCCTCATTGCGGCGATTCCGGCGTTTGCCGCTGACGCGCCCGCGAAGCCAGCATCGCCGACCACGCCGGTACCGCGGACTCAGGATTGGTGGCAGGCTCGGCATGCGTCCATGAACGCGCGCGTAAAGCAAGGAAACGTTGATCTGCTCTTCATCGGCGATTCGATCACCCACGGCTGGGAAGGCGGCGGTAAAGACACCTGGGACAAGTATTACGGTGACCGCAACGCCGTGAACCTGGGTATTGGCGGCGACCGGACCGAGCACGTCTTGTGGCGTCTGGATAACGGCAACATTGACGGTATTACGCCAAAGCTTGCCGTGGTGATGATCGGAACCAACAATTCCGGTGACAATACCGCTGAAGAGATCGGAGCCGGAGTGACCGCCGTCGTAACCAAACTGCGTCAGAAATTGCCCAACACCAAGGTGCTGTTACTCGCGATCTTTCCCCGTGAGGAAAAGCCCGGCGAACTACGCGCCAAGAATGCCAAGGCCAGCGAAATTGCCTCCAAGATCGCCGACGGGAAGAATGTGTTCTTCCTGGATATCGGCGGGGAGTTTTTGACCTCTGACGGTACCATTCCCAAGCCCATCATGCCGGATGCCCTGCACCCGAACGAAGCCGGGTATGTCCTCTGGGCGGCGGCGATCGAGCCGACCGTCGCCGAACTGCTGGGCGAGACGGCCGCAGGCAAACCGCTTAAGGGATTTGAACCGTTATTTGACGGCAAGACCCTGGCTGGCTGGAAAGGCCTGGTCACGGACCCGGTGAAGCGGGCTGCGATGAAACCTGAAGAACTTGCCGCGGCGCAGGCCAAGGCGGACGAGTCCATGCGCGCGCATTGGAGCGTTGTGGACGGCATACTCAACTTTGACGGCAAGGGCGAGGCGCTGTGTACTGGCCGCGACTACGAAGACTTCGAAATGACCGTAGACTGGAAGATCGAGAAGGACGGCGACAGCGGCATCTATCTGCGCGGCAGCCCGCAGGTTCAGATCTGGGACCCGGCGTCGAAACCTGCGAACGGCATCGGATCTGGCGGACTCTATAACAACAAGAAAGGCGCGCACGATCCGCTCGTCAAGGCCGACAACCCGATCGGGCAGTGGAACCGCTTCCGTATCAAGATGATTGGCGAGAAAGTAAACGTCTGGCTTAATGGCAAGTTGGTCGTTGACAACGTAGCGCTCGAGAACTACTGGGATAGTACCAAGCCCATCTACGCGTCGGGCCAGATCGAATTGCAGAACCACGGGTCTCACCTTTGGTTCAAGAACATCTACATCCGCGAAATCCCGCGCGGCGAAGGCTGGGTGGACCTCTTCAACGGCAAGGATCTCGCCGGTTGGGAACAGGTCGGCGGAGACAAACAAACCTGGCACGTAGCCGACGGTATTCTCTACACGGATGGCGGCGGCGGTGGCTGGCTGTCGTCCAAGAAGGAATACGCTGATTTCGATCTCTCACTCGAATTCCGCGTTCCCGTGAATGGCAACAGCGGTGTGTTCATCCGCGCGCCGCGCGAGGGCAACCCCGCGTTTGCCGGCAGTGAAATCCAGGTGCTGGATGACTTCGGCAGCGACTACACAAAGCTCGAGCCCTGGCAATACTGCGGCAGCGTGTACTCGACGGTCGCGCCGTCGCGCCGCGTGACACGCCCGGCGGGCGAGTGGCAGTCCATGCGTATTCACGCCGAAGGCCCGAAAGTGAGCGTCGTGTTGAACGGATTCCCGATCATCGACGCGAACTTGAACGAACACCTCGAAGGACTCGAGAAGCATCCCGGCCTCAAGCGCACGGCCGGGTTCATCGGTCTACAGGATCATTCGAGCCGTGTGGATTACCGGAACATTCGCATTCTCGACCTGAAGCCCATCCCGGCTCCGCCGCCCGCGCCAGCTGCGGCGCCGGCTCCGGCGAAAGCGCCTGCGGCAGCGCCAGCTCCTGCGCCGGCAGGTAAGTAAGTTCGAATCGTCACTAAGTAAGAGCGGGCACGCGTTAACGCGCGTGCCCGCTCTTTAGTTCCGCTGAAGTTCGTGCGGGAGGGTCGGAGTCCTCGCCGACCGGCCTTGGCATGGGTAGCAGGCAAAGGGATAGAGCTGTTGATCGCGCGGAAAGATCTTTGCCAAACGGTGGACGTACGGGCGACGATGGTCGGCGGGGACGCCGACCCTCCCGAGGCGCATGCACCGCCGCCATTTATCAGACCCGCAGGGCGCCGCCACATTGTTATTAATCGAAACGGTTTCCCCCGTTTCTGCCGCCGTACCCATATTGGGTTGTAGTTCTCGTGCTCTGTCTATGTCCATGAGCGCTTCACGCCCGCGATCGCCCCGTAGCGCCACGCTTCGTCGTACATCGCAATGATGTTCTCGACCGGTGAGGCGACCTGAAGGTTGTGACACGGCGCCAAGACATACCCCGTGCCGTCGCAAGCCAATGCATCAATGCATTCGCGTACTTGAGCTCGGACCTCCTCCGGAGTTCCAAACGGGAGTATTCTTGAGCTCGCGCATATCCATGCCGGGACACGTCCATTGGATGGGATTCAGAATGTCGATTCCCATTTCGACGAGAACCGGCAAGAAAGGCCGGCAGCTTCCGTCGTCGTGATGGAACACGCGCACTCCGAACTTGTGGCACAGATCGATGAAGCGCTTGTGCTGAGGCGCATAGAACTCCAAGTAGGTGTCCATGCCGAGCAACGGGCCGGTCTGACTCCCGAGATCGTCGGTAACCTGCGCGACGTCGACCAAACCGTCGCAGGCCTCGAACATCTGCCGATGATGGTCGTAGAAGAAGTCCGAAATCCGCCGGATGACTTCGTGGGTGAACTCCGGCTGCACGAGCGGGTCCATCAACGACTGCTCCAGACCGCGCAGCAGATTGTGGAAATAGAACGGCGCCATATAGCCGCAGCTAACCGCGCGAGTCTCCCGCGCGGCGCGGGCCTGCGCCTTCATTTTGGAATAGTCGAACCACGCGGTAGTCGGCCAGGCATAGTCGTCCAGGTCGGCAATCGTCTCCGCTGCCGCAAGAGGGTAGAAGGTCTGTTCATCATAAGCCCCGCCGGTATGCGCGATTCGCTTCCGGCGCATGCCCCAGAAATCGACCGATTCTCCCGGACCCACCTCGGGCAACCGCGGGCCTATGTATGCGGCGTCAACCCCCGGGAGTCCGTCAATATGCAGTTCGGCGAGAAGATCCGCGCCCTCGCCGAAATGCGCGCGCAGTTTGTCCCACACCTCTTGTGTGGCCCAGATGTCGGTGGGAATTCGGTCCACCGGTTTGCGATCGAAGGCCGCAAGCATCCGTTCTCGTGAGTTCATTGCCGGTTCTCTCCGCGTTGGATTCAGGGCGCTATCTTGCCTTACCCGCGCGCTGCAAGTACAGTACTGCCATCATGCCAGCATCCGACGCCGTCATAGCCAGGAATCCACCGCCAGCGACTCGAAACCCGGTCATGGCGGGGCTCTGCGCCGGCGTGGCCGCGTTCTTTCTGTTGGCGGGGTATGAATACGTGCGCAGCGTCTCCACGTCGCTGTTCATTGCCGCCTATTCCGCCGACCGTGTGCCTATCGTCATGGCGCTGGGCCCTGTCGGGACCTTACTCTTCTTGTACGCCTACGCGGTGATTCTCTCCCGCGTTGGACCGCGCAACGCGCTGGTGATCACGTCTCTCTTTTCCGGGGCGGCGATCTTCGCGTGCTACCTGGCTATCAGCGCAGGCAGCCGGCTCGCCACCGGCGTACTCTACGTCCTGCGCGAGGCCTACGTGGTCATCATCATCGAGCAGTATTGGTCGTTCATCAACAGTACGTTGACTCCCGCTCAGGCGAGCCGGTTCAATGGCCCGATCTGCGGGATTGCTTCGCTTGGCTCCATTCTCGGGGCCAAGATGGTCAACCTTACTGCCGTGTCCATGACGTCGGAGAAGTTGCTGCTCTTCGCTGCGGTATCGCTTGTTCCCGCGGCCGCTTGTTCCGCGCTTGCGTTTCGCTTGGGTGGAGAACCGCGCCCTGAACCCGCCGAAACCGAACCGCATAGCGGCGGGCTTGCGCTTGACCTGTTTCGGCGCAATTCCGTGCTGGTCTACTTGACCCTGCTGATTGTCCTGACCCAAGTGATGGCCGCGGTGCTCGAGATTCGCTTCAATGGTTTGCTCGAGATCGCCCGGCCGGATAAGGACCTGCGTACGGAATATCTCGGCGCCTTCTGGTTCTATCTGAATGGCGTCGCCGCGTTCCTGCAATTTGTTGTGGCGCCCGCGCTCATCGCTCGCGTGCGCGTCATGCGCCTCCACGCGGCGTTTCCACTGATCCACTTGGCCGCCTGCGCCGCGTTGCTGGTGTGGCCGTCGCTGGCCACGGGCGCAGCGGCGTTTTTGATCTTCAAGTCCGTCGACTATTCGCTGTTCCGCGCCGCCAAAGAGTTGCTCTATTTGCCGCTTTCCTTCGACGCGCGCTACCGCGCCAAGGAACTCATCGACGCCTTCGGCTACCGCGCCTCGAAAGGCGCGGTAGCCGGCGTGATCGCCTTGGCTGGTCAGGTTCTCGGAACCATTCCCGGCGCCGTCTTCCCGGCCGCGGCCCTTGCCGCAGCTACGGCCTGGCTCGGCGTCGTGACCCGCCTTGCCCGCCACACCCGCCAATCGGAATGATTTCCGGACAGACACCGCGTTGACAATGCCGGACGCGCGGCACATACTTCTGCGCAGGGCGACCCAGGAAGGCAGAGGTTACGATGACACACCATTCGATCAAGTGGGATCCAGCACGCCCACACGTGCTCGTGATCGCCTGTTCCGACGGACGGTGTCAGGAACAGACCGACGAATTCCTTTCCTTACAACTCAACATCGAGCAGTACGACAGGCTTTACGTCCCCGGCGGACCGGGCGCGCTCTGCCCCAGCGGCGTCGAGTATCTGCGGGCCGACTATTACCGCCGCGAATGTAATTTCCTGCTCGACGCGCACGACATCGAGCAAGTCGTTCTTCTTTTCCATAGCGGCGCCGCCGATGGGCCCGATGAGGCCATGTGCGCTGACTACCGCCGCAAACTTCCCTATCGCACTACCGCGGAGCTTCGCGCGCAGCAGGAAATGGACGCGCGGGAGTTGATCCAACACGTCTCGGCGTTCCACGGGAAGGTGCGGATACACCTTTACCGCGCTGAAGTCGGATTGGACGGCGCCGTCGCGTTCACAAACATGCGTCCGAGCAACAGCCGGTAAGCAGGATTCTGCGAGCAAAGTTCCGCTCGGTCCCGCTAGTTGACTCCAGCGGACTGGTCTGATCGGTCTGACCTGTCTGACTAAGAGGCCCTCACTGCTCGATAGTCACTTTCCCGTTTTCCCACACGACCGTGCCAATTCCCATACTCGGGACCTCGACATTATGCCCGGCTATCTCCAGTGTGAGCAGCGCGGGATCGCCGTGATAGCCGGCCGCGCAGAATCCGCCCCGCGGATCGGCGAAGAGCCAGGCGGGCGCTTTCCCGCAGGTGAGGACAGCGTCACCAACGGCAACGCGGCCATCGGCGTTTTGGCGCGCGTGCGGGGACTCCAGCATGGGCCAGCCCAATTCGCCTTTTTCCGTCCACCGGCGCTTGAGCTCCCATTCCATGAGATTGACTTCGATACCCAGTGTCTTGCCGTCGCGCGTGTACTCGACATTCCAAGGCCGGTCAGTGCGCTCCATATAGGCCGTAAACGGCGGCGCCGCCTCGTCTCGCAGTGCGCCACTCGCCACGACCCTGCCAAAGGCGGCGCTGTCGGAATACGCAGAGCGCTCGGCCACTTCGGCGTAGAACCCGCATTGAGGCTGTCCCTGGTAGAACCGGCTGCGCCGTTCCAGCGCGTTGTGGCACTTCTTCGGCCCGAGATAGTTGTAGATTTCGAGGAGCAACTCCCCTTCCACCTCAACCAGTCGTATGGGCGCGCCGTAACCCAGATCGGTCCGGCTTAGGGGGCGGATCGCCACGTACACCTCTCCGCTGGCCACGACGACCGTTTCGCCGGACACCACCTCCGCAGGGAACGACATGACCCTCCGTTCTCCCGCCCAGACTTCGTCCACCTTGTCCGCGCGGCTCCAGATGATGGCCGCCCGGGCGCTGTCGAAGATATCGCGGCTGCACGGCGCGAAGCTGCCGAAACGTTCCAAGGTCTGCGGCGCGTAGATACCAATCGCGCGCGGTCCATCCTGCACACCGTAGAATTTGCCGTGCTCCGTTAGATTCCGGACGTTGGACCGGTCTCGCGCCTTCGGATCTTCGGTGAACCATGCGTCGTTGATAAGGTAGCGGCTGTAAACCACGCCGGGGCGTTCTTCGCCGGGCATGCGGTAGTGAACGATGAACGAGTCCGTCTGCCAACTGATTTCACGCGACGCGGTACCCATCGCGAAGCTGGGCGTGTGGTACGCGATGCTTCCGACGCGCCACTCCCGCATGGCGGTCTCCACAATCTGTCCTGTCGGCGCAGGCGCCTCGAGCACGCGCTCGATCCAGCGAGGGATGACCCCGTCGTCCATCAGCTTGCGCACCACGGTAACTTCGGGGGGCGCGGTACAAACGACGTTGGCGAGGTAGGCGCGGCTGTGCGGACCGCTGTTGCGTCCGGTCGTCTTGTGGATGTGCAACGCCATGCTTAGGCCGAGGCGCGCAGCCATCGCGCGCGCGCGAACCCGCGTTTCCTCGTGTTGCACGAGCGAAGCCAGACGGTGCAGCGCCGCGAGGGTGACCAGCACGTAGCTTGGGCTGTTGAATTCAAAGATCGTCCCGTTGGCCGCGGTGAGATCGGTCAGGCGCTTAAGCTTGTCGTAGCCGCGTTGGGCAATCGCGGTGTCGCGTATCAGTTCGCCGCCGAGACACGAATTCATGCAGTCCATTGCGGCCACGTTCGTATAGGTGATCGCCACGTCCTTGGCGCGAATCTCGTCTAGACCGAGGCGAATGCTTTCCAGGATGCGATCTCGCATTGCAACGCTGAGGCGGTCCGCGTGCCGAATCATCATCGGGATGAAGTGCTTCAAAATGAATTCAACCGCGTTGAGATCGCCCACAACGGCGTCACCGTGTTTCCAGAGGAAATTGCCGCGATGCGCCGCGTCGGGCCGCTGTTCTTGGCATTCCAGAATGAGACCGAGAATCTCCTCCGCGCGCCCGAGTTCCTCCGGCGTACCGCCAGCAACCAGGAGTTCCGCCCGATCCGCGGAGAGAAACAACGCCCCCGGCGCCAGTCCCGGCGGGTATGAAGTGGGATCCAGACTAGGACTGCTTGATGATTTCGACAAACTCATAAGTCTCCATCCATTTGGACATGGCGCTTGATGCTGTGGCCGAACTGCTGGAGCGCGATTCTATCAATTTAGATACCATTGGGAAAGGATCAAGTGGAACTGCCCGCGCGCTCCAGCCCTCCTGCGTCAAATGGCGGCGAGATTGTGCATACTCCAGGTGCGCCTGTCGCGTTGGATACCTGCTCGCCGAATGGCGCTGTCACGCACGCCAAACTTGAACCGACACCAACTTTTGCGTACTCTTCGCCGGTAGTGCTCGTGAAGTCATGCCCCATGTACTACCACAGCCACGGGCGGGTATTGCGTCTTAACCTAGCGACAGCGCGAGCTTACATCCAGGCCCCGATAGTTCAACGGATAGAACAAGTCCCTCCTAAGGATTAGATATGGGTTCAATTCCCGTTCGGGGCGCCATTATTCCTCCGGCGAGTTTTGGCGCATGCGCTCATAGAGCACGCGGACATCCGGTGGCATCTCTTCCAAAGAGTTGTAGGTCTTGGCGGGGCCTAGTCCGCTTCGAATGGTGAATCTATTCACCCTGCGCACGATGGGTTGATCGTCAGGGACGCCCTTCTCCCGCGCTTCGGCGCGCAGCCGATCCACCTCCGCGCGCAGGTCCTCCGGCAATTCCTCGTACGAAGTGAACACGTTGTTCGTAATGACGGACTCGGTACGCGTCACATAACGAGACCGGATCACGCCCGTTTGCCTTCCCAGACGCTCGGGGCCGGATGCCGGCAAGCCGGTGGCGTGTTGGAGCCAGGCGGTAAGCGCTTGCACGGTCTCGGGGGGCCGGCGGTCGTCCTCGGGCGGGTCTGTCTGCGAGTGGACCCGGAATTCGACGAACGATGGCGATGGGCCTTCGTTGTCCATCGGCGCTGGATTCAGACGCACAAACCACTGCCACGATGTCCTCGGTCTCGAACGGCGGGGGTGTATCACGCGCATGCGGGTTCCATAGGCTATGCCGCCGAAAGCCGTCAGGCGCCAGGACCGAGTGCGCGGCCACAGGAAGAACGTGCTCACGGAGAGCGTACCGCCGGCGTCAACGCGGACCTGCGTTCGATTCCAGATCGCGCTCAACGGGGCAAGAATCCCGCACAGAAGAATCGTATAGCCAATCACGGAGAGCGCCAATTCCTCGCGGGATCGCCATCCCGGGACTAACTCTGGGATGCCCTGTCCCAGCGGCGGCAACGCGAGGAAAATCGGGACGCTAAATACGAGCGACATGAGGGTTAACCCAAGTCGATTGGCGACGCAGCCGGCGCCGGGGCGGAATTCGACGCAGGTGGAATCCTTCCGCGAAAGGCTCCATCCAATGCAATCAAACTCCGCGATCCGCCTGCCCCTGGTGAAGTTGAACCCGATTATCATGGCGTCACTTGTCTCCGTGCGATGATAGCGAATTCGCGATATCAGCTACTCTGACATACCCGCGGCGCCTCGTCAAGACCCCTGCTCCGCCGGAAAGAAAACACTTGTTTTTCGCAGATCGTTGTGTTATAAACCCAAACGGAGAATGGCGTTCACGTGAGCGCTCGCGTTCCGGACTATTTGAAAACGACGTCTACCAAGAATCCCGCCTGACGTATCCCCCCTACATCAGCTCCCTCGGTACCCGTTCGCTTCTCGAAGGTCTCGAACCATATTTCCGTGCACTGGGCACACAGTATGCAAAGGAGACGAAATGAATATCTATGTGGGCAATTTGGCGTACGGCGCGACCGAAGACGACTTGACTCAGGCGTTTGGCGCGTTCGGCAAGGTGGACTCCGCCCGCATCATCATGGACAAGGCCACGGGCCGCTCCAAGGGGTTTGGGTTTGTGGAAATGCCGAATGCCGCTGAAGGTCAGGCCGCAATTGACGGCATCAACAATACGGATATCAAGGGGCGCGCGGTGAAGGTTAACGAAGCCCGTCCGAAAGAAGAAGGCGGCGACCGTCCTCGCGGTGGTGGTGGCGGTGGTCGCAGCTACGGCGGTGGCGGTGGTGGCGGCGGCGGATACCGCTCGCGCTACTAGCTCCAGCCCAAAGGAATATCAACACGTTTCAGCCATGAGCCCGGTTAATGCCGAGCCATGGCTTTTTGTGTATATGCGCGACCTCACGCGCCGGTGACGCTCACGGGTGGATTGGTCTTCCATTTTCCCCGCGTGAAATCGGGGAACTCAACCGGGGCGCTCTGCTTCGCAACCGATTCAATCGTCAAGGGTACGATGACGCTCCACGTCGCCGCGTCGTACATGTCTTGGGGAGTCTGCGTCCGGTTACGAACCGCCTTGATGAACTCATATATCACGATGTAGTCGCAACCGCCATGCCCTCCATTCTTCTTGGCCTCGGTTTCAAGATCCTTCCATAGGGGATGCGCATACTTCTCCTGGTACGGCGCAAAGGGCTCGTACTGCTCGTGCTCGGGCGAGACCCCCTCGAGAAACACCTTGTCCAGCGTACCCATGTAAATTCCCTTCGTGCCCTGCGCGCGGAAGATCAGGTCGTAGGGCCGCGGCGTACACGAGTCGTAATACAGGGTGACAGTCTTCCCCAGTTCCGTCTTAATCAGAGTGGTATTGATATCGCCCAGCGCATAGTCCTTCCTGGCCAGGGGGTGATCCGCGCCAAACTTGGCCGCCGCGTAGGCTTTCAGTCCGCGCGCGGGCGCGCTCATGCTCGTCAGGTACGTGAAGCGATCTCCGCGATTGATATTCATCCACCACGCAATCGGCCCGATCGGATGAGTAGGATACAGATTGCCATTCTTCGCCGCCGCATGCACGCCGCGCCACAGCAACTCGCCCTGATCGGAGATGTGTACGAAGCGCACGTCGTGCTGATACCCCGCCTCGCAATGCAGCATCTCACCGAAGAGCCCCTCGCGCACCATTCGTAGCACCGTCAAGACGTTCTGAAAGTAGTTCACGTTTTCCAGCATCATGCACGGCACGCCAGTCTCTTCCGAAGTCTTCACCAGGTCCCAGCACTCTTGCACCGTAAGCCCGGCGGGCACCTCCGTGCCGCCGTACTTTCCCGCGCGCATCGCGCACAGCATTACCGGCGTATGCCACTCCCATGGTGTCGCGGTAATCACGGCGTCGAGGTCATCGCGGTGGCACAGGTTTTCGAAATCGCGCTCCCCCTTGGTATAACTCGCGGGGCGTCTTCCGCTGGACTTTTCCACCAAGTCCTGCGCGGCCTTGGCGTGCTCCTCGCGAATATCGCACACGGCGGTCACTTCCACGCCGGGAATCTGCAGCAGCGTGTTTGTCAGGCTCGCGCCCCGTGACCCGACGCCAACCATGCCCACGCGAACCGTCTTCACAGGAGTGTCTCCTTTCGTCGAGTCTGCGCCAATCGCGAGCGCCGCTGTCATGGTTGCGCCGGTTCTCAGAAAAGTTCGCCGTCCCAGGAGTCTATCCATGCGCCAGTTCTTCTCCTCGCATTGCCACCACGACGAACGGTTCCCGTGCTTGTCCCTATTACCCGCCGGCAGGGAACAGATCGAAACGCGTTGGGTCGCTTCGCACCTCGGCTATCCACTCCGGCAAGGCCCGGATGTCGCGCAAGTGGAGGCCAGGCCAGTCGCCGTAGCATGCCAGCGGGTCAAGATGTACCGCGCCGATGCCGGCCCGGTTAGCGCCGACCACATCGATATGATAGTTGTCGCCCACGTAGACGGCTTCGTTCGGCGTGATACCCAGTTCGCTCATCGCGTGTAGGAACAATCCAGGGTCGGGCTTCTCGATGCCTACGATGCCGCTGTCGAACACTGCCTCGAGATACGGCGTAACGCCACACGCGTCAAGCTGCCTTCGCACACGCCCGTCGGAGTTCGAAATGACCGACATCCGTATCCCGTCGCGCTTCAACGCTGCCAGTGTCTCTGCGACCCACGGCTTTGTGTAAGTCCACAGACTGGTCTCCTCGTGCCGCGCCACGAGTTTGTCCACCGCGCGTTCCGCAACCCCGTTCGCTGCGCCGGCGCGGACCAGCATGTCCCTGAAGAAATCGCGCAACGAGACCGATATAACCCCGGACGTGTCGCGGACCTGGGTGTCGTATTGGTGCAAAAGGCGGAAATGCGCTTCGTAGACACGCTCAGGCTCCAGTACACTTCCTTCCGCGGCCACGGTCCGCGCCAACAAGTCCTGATCCGGGAAAAGCAGCGTGCCTCCCGCGTCCAGAAGCAAATAAGGATATTCCATAGTAGATGAGTTCCGTCCTTCTCTCAGAGATTCTGGAAACGATAGGTCGATCACGCCGGCTTCGGCAGACTCTCCCACTCCGGGAGTTCCACCAAGAAGATGTCCTCGGAGCCATTCTTGCTCGAACTGAACACCACGGCCTTGTTGTCCAGTGTGAACGACGCGTGCGGATGCGTGTCGAAACCCTTTCCAAGATGGCCCTGTGTCAGCAGCCGCCTTTCATTCGTTGCGGCCTTCACCAACCATAGATTGCGGTCGAAATCGTCACCGACCGCCCAGCGCAAATCCGGACTGCCGTGCGTGTGCCACGCCTTATACTGGGTGTGAATCTTCGGCGCTCCCGTGGCGAGATCCGCGCTGATGATTCCGTGCGGTTTCCGTGTGCGCTCCTCGTCATAGGGCCACACCGTGAATATCGCCCGGTCCGCGCCCCACCACACTTCGTGGGTCACCCACTCGCCATAGGTCTCCTTGTAGAACGGTTTCAAGCCAGAGCCGTCCGCGTTCACCACCCACATGCGTTGCGGCGCATCGCCGCCAGTCTCGTGGCAAAACATGATCACGCCGCTCGTAATCCGGTTGGCCTGCACGTGACCAGTGCGAAAGTCCAATTCAATCACTCTGCGCCCCTGTCCGGTCGCGAGGTCCAGGGCCGTCAATGCCCATTTCGTGTCCTTCTGCAACACTGCGCCTGCGTAAAGCACTTTCTCCTTGGCGTCGAGCGAGAAGCCGCCTTCGGTTTGAACGATCCAATCCGGCAAGGCCGCCGTCTTCTTGGCTTGTGGACCCGACCGGAACGTTTCACGTACCGCCGCGACCATCACGTCCCGGCCGCTCAAGAAATATAGGCGGTCGTCTTTGCGCGCCAACACGTAGTCCTTGCATTCCCGGTCCACCAGACACCGAACTGTCCCGGTCTTCATCTCGACCGCGTGCGGCCAGATTGCGGACCCCGTCCTATCCGACATGAACATTAAGTAGTCCATTCCCGGAGTCCACATGGGGTGGGTTTGATAGACGATGGAATCCCGCGACGGCCCTTGCGTCAGCATTTGGATGCGCGCCCCGGTAACGTCGTCGCGGTATGATGCAAACTCCCAAGACATGGCGTGTTGATCTCCTTGCGCGTGCCGCGCGTAGGTTCGTCTTCCCGCCGCCATGGCCCCCCCGAAAACGGAAACGCGGAGAAATGCGCGGCGAGAAAGTGACTTCATGTTCATACGAGGTCCCGCTCCATAGTTCAGGCCACGAGTCCGTCTATAGTACCAATTCCCCCGCTCCCGCCGTAGCGTAATTCACCACGACCGCGCCGGAAAGCTCGGCCTCGGTCAAGGGCGCTTCCCTATTGGTGAGCTTCGCGTAATCCGGCCGAGCCATACGCGCGCGAATCGCTTCTGCCACGCCCTCGGCGTCCTCCGCGTGACACAGGGCAAGCACGGCGCCTGCAATGCCCGCGCCGGTCAGGCACGCCCCCAGCGCGCCCGCTTCCAACGCCTCATCCACCAGCGTGTCCAAGACCGGGCTGCTGGCGCCGTACACCCCGGGACACCATTCGATGGGCGCGCCTTCCGCCGCGAGATGCTCCATCGCCGCGTCACTCACATCGTAGCGATACGGCTGGCCGGCCCCCGTGATTCGCCGATCCCCGTTGTGGCCCGTCGACATCAAACGGCCCGCGCGCACAAAGTCGCGTTGTTCCAATGCCTCGGGAAACAGCCGCGCACGTTCTGATTCTGCGATTCCGAACATGAGCGGACCCCGAAGATCGATTTCCTCGGGTCGCGATTCGACGGGAACAGTCCCAAAGAAATCTGCGTAAGCCGTGTCGAACGCGGGCAGATCGTATCGCCGTTTGAGTTCGGAAAGTGATGCGTGAAGTGGCACGCGGCGTAGTAAGCGGTACAGAACGCTCACGCCGCCATGGCTCGCGAACGCATCCGCGGTGATGGCGGCCAGGCAGTCCATTTCGCTGACCGCATCTCCGGAAAGGCCATCGGCGCGCATCTCTTGGCGGAGAATGTCCAGAGCCAGCGAATACGCGAAACGGTTGCGGGTGTATTCCACGAGTTGGGCGCCGCTCAGACTGCGCTCGGTGTACGAATTGACCACCAGTATGCGCAGTGCGTCGGGAAACGGAATACGCCGCGCGGACGATGTGTCCAGACGGCTGGCAAGTAACGCCGTGTTTACCAGCGTGTCCTTGCCCCCCAAGAGCATGGCCGCCTGATCGCTCACACCGATACGAGATCCCGCGTACCATTCCGCATCCCGAACCGCAAGAATTGCCTCGTCCGTTGATAGGGTTCTTGTGTTGAGGCCGAGAACTGCCTTCAGCAACGCGACCGACAACGCGGCGGATGAACTCAACGCGGCGCCTCGAGGCAGATCGCTGCCCACCACCGCCCGCATCCCGCGGAGGGGTGTATCACGGAAACGGTGTTGTGCGCTTAATACGCAGCCTTGAAGATAGTTGCCCCAATGTCCGCGACGCGTCCAAACGGCATTGTGAACGTCCGGGCTCAAGATGAACGAGTTCCACTCTCCGGAAAATGCCGTGTGCGATGAGAATTCTCCGATACGGAACGTTACTTCGGAAAATGAATCGTCGCAATTGGCGATGCGCACTTCGTCATATTCGGAAGGCGCCGCGGCGATTACGACCTCGCGTTGGTGGGTCATCAGATTAATATATCCGCCGTGCGTATCCACGTGCATGCCGCGCAGGTTTATGCGGCCCGGCGACCGGAACACCCTCACGGGAGCATCGCCGAAGCGCTCGCCAAATCGCGTGAGGACAAGACGCGTCAGCCGGACACGGTCTTGAACGACGGACTGGTTTGCGCCGTACATACGCGCCAACGACTTGCGGGTTTCCGTATCCTGGCCATCGAGACGTTGGAGCCAGTCTGCAACTGTCAGCACGGGCGCTGTCCTAACCGTCATAGCTCGTCTTGATCTTGTACTTCCGGCTCAACTCGCGTAATTCGTTCAGCAGTTCGGGCTTCTCCCCCACGCGGCACATTTCGCCGATCAGAAAGTAGATCTTGTTGAACGCCCAATTCCGCGCCAACTCCAGGTCGGCCGCGCCGGCCTTCTTGAGATCCGCCCGAAAAATCACTTCCTTCTTGCGCGGTCCCGCCAGCCCTGACAGGCGCACCGAGAACTCCTTGTCCTTTGACGGATCAAAGCGTCCGTACAGGGTCACCGCCCGGCCGCTGTAAAAGTCTGGGATTTCCCGCGGGTAGATTTCCTTTGATCGCGCGCCGATGCCGGCAAAACTAGCCGCGCATTCCGATAGAATCGGATCGCTCGTACTCGAGAAAAGCTTTACGAGGTCGCGGTTCATGCTTTCGATCTTTTGCGCGGCCTCGGATTCGCCTCTATTCCGGTACGCCAATAGATCAAGCAAGTAGCGGTTGACCGTGGGTCCGCCGCCGAAAGCAAAGATCGCGTGACCTCCCGCATTCTGTTCCGTAAGGGTGTTGATGATGGTTCGTCCGTCTTTCATACCGGCAGTCGGCCGCCCGTCTGTTATCAACAACACGATGTCCGGGATGCCGGGCCGGGTCGGCTCCTGAAGCACCGCGCTGAGTGCTTTGAATACGTCGGTTTCCCCATAGGACTTCAGGCCGGTTACAAATGCCTCCGCCGCAGTCTTGTTTTCGCGTGTCGCGAACGCTGGGGCCGGCTGGAATAGCGTGGCCGTGTCCCGAAACACCACGACGTTGAAGCGGTCCTCCGGACGCAACGTCTTGATGGCGTCCTTTACCCCCCCCGCCGTCATGTCCAGCTTGCGTTGGATGATGCTGCTCGATGCGTCGATAACGAAGGTTACGTCTTTGGGCAGGATCTCGATTTTGCCGTCTTGTTTGGGCTGAATCCGGATGCGGAAGAAGGCCTCTTTCTCACCCGAGGGCTTGTACGTATCCAACGTTATGGATAGCAGATCATCCATGAACTCGTAGTTACGATCCTTCTGTACCTCTTCGAAGGCCGGGCTTGGCGCGATCGCGATCTCATCCAACGGGGCGGTAACAGTCGGCGGAATTGGTTCCAACTCCGGAGCAGGCTTCTCGACCAATGGCGGCGGCTCTGAGACATCCATCGCTTCATCCGCGTTAGTTGCCCCGGAGTCCGCCCACAGCGGAGGGATAGACAGGACTTCCTGACGCAGCGGTTGCGCGCCGCCTGTCATCACGGGCGTTTCGTTTTCCGCGAGTATTCGGGTTGATACAGGCGACACCAAACGCCGAGGGGCCGCGATGTCCTTGCGCGCGGCATCCTCGGATATCGCGATAATCTGCGCGTCTACGCCCTGGCTCACCGACGGTTCGGGCTGGAGTTCGTGCTCGCGGTGTACCGGCTCCGCCACGGCGCGTTCAACCACATGCGAGGCGTCGCCCGGCTGCGCTACCATGGATTTCGACGGCTTCAATCGTTCCGTCTCGCGCTTGAGCAAGTCCAATATCGACTCCGGGCGCGACGTGAGCAGGTCTGGCGAGCCGCTGCCCTTCTTTGCCGCAGGCCCAGGCGCTTCCAGCTTTATCGGGATGTCGTCGCGCAATTGGACGCGAAAACTGCTCTTTGCCGGAGAGACGCGCGACGGAGCGGCCATGAGCCCGATCCGGGGCGACACCGCGAGTAGGGTCCCGTGAAGGCACAGGGATACGGCGATGCTCAGGGCTAGAATATGTCGCCGTCTGATCATGGACCGCTCCTACGGGATCTGCGCGAGCCGCTCGCTGGCCTTTGCCGCGGCCGGGCTCTTGGGATACTCCGATACCAATTCCTGATAAGTCTTCTTGGCCTGGTCCGGCTTGGACGCCTTCTCATAGCACTGTCCCGCCCGCCACAGCGATTCGGGGCAAAGCTCTTCACTTACAAAAAGAATGGCGATCCGCATGAAGCTCTTGGCAGCGGCCTCAAAGTCTCCCTTTGCTTCATACAACTCGCCCGCTCGGAATCGAGACTTCGCCGCCGCGTCGCCGGTATTGGTATTGGCGGCCTCTTCGTACAGCGGCAGGGCCTTATCCGGCTGCTTCGCCGCTTCGTACAATTTCGCCATGCGGTAACGCGCTTCGACCGCCAGAGTGCTGCCCGGCGCCTCGTTGACCACCACTTGGTACTGCTCGATGGCCCCGTCACTCTTTCCGGACGCCTCGGCGCACTCGGCAACTTTGAACTTCACCCGCTCCGGATTAGGGTATTCCGGATTCGCCGTCAACATGGCCGTGAAGACTGCCGCCGCTTCGTCCCACTTCTTCTGGTCGGCCAGGCGCTGTCCAAGCCACGCGTACGTGGCCTCGTTCAAATGTACATCCGCGAATTCCGTAATGACCTTGTAGAAGTGCTCCGCGGCGCCGTCCAAGTCCTTCGTCTCATAACGCGCCAAGGCCGCCCCGCGCAGTGCGAGGCCTGCGAACACTCCCTTGGGGTCTGCATCGTAAGCCTTCTGAAATTCGTCAAGCGACTTCACCGGATCTTTCACGTCGTCCAATAAGTGGTCGCCGATACGCAGGTGGGCTTCAGCCACGTGCGGTCCTTCCGGGAACTTGTCCAACAACGATTTATATGCCGCCGCGCTCTCATCGAATTTCTTCATGTTGTGGTACGTAATTCCCATGCGGTAGAGCACGTCCTGCTCCACTGTGGGGCCTGGTTTGGCCTCCAGCGTCTTCTTATAGCGTTCAATTGCCTCTGAGAACGCCGCCGCGAAGAATTGGGCGTCTCCCGCTCGAAGAATAGCCTGCTCCGTCAATACGTTATCGGGATATTGCTTGGCGAACGCCTCGAACGCCTTTGCGGCCTCCTCGGTGCGTCCCATTTGCGCCAGACACTCGCCCGCCTTGAACAGGGCCTCCGCCGCAAATTCACTCTCCGGATGCTTCTCGGCGACAAAGCGGAATTCCTGGAGCGCTTCCTCGGAATTGCCCTTCTTCGCCAATATGTTGCCGCGCAGGAACGCCGCGTCGCCCGCGAGACTTGAATCCGCATTCTTATCAAGAAACTCCCGGACCTCTGTGTCCGCTTGGTCTAATTTATCAAGCAGGAATAGGCACCACGCCGTCTTGTATTGTGAGCGCGCTGCAAACTCGGAGTCGGCGTGCCGCTCTCGAAGGTCCTTGTAGAGCGCAAGCGCTTCGTCGTATTTGCGCTGTTGTTGGAGGCAATTGGCCCGAAGATACTGGATACCGACGGATCGCGGGTCCGATGGGTAGGCGCTTTGGAACGATTGGGCGGCGGTTGTCGCTTCGGCGTATTTCCCCGCGTTGTACATTGCCCATGCATACCCGTAGTCCGCCTGCCCTACGTGCGCCGAATCAGGGAATTCCTGTTTCAACTGGCTGTAAGCCGCGGCGGCCGCCTCGTACCATCCGAGCTTGTCGTAAGCCTCCCCCGCCCGAAAACGGCAATCGGCCCGCAACGCGGGGTCGGCCTTGGACGCGGCCACCGCCGAAAACTCGATTGCGGCCTTCTCCAACTTGTCCGCGGCGGCATACGCGGTCGCCAATTGAAACCGCGCGGTTGCGAGATGCGGACTGTCCGGTACCTCTTTGATCGCGCGTTCGAACGCCTTTTGCGCCTCGTCGCTCTTCCCGCTTTCGGAGTACGCCATTCCCATGTAGTACAACGCCCCAAAACGAACCTGCGCATCGTGGTCCGGGCCGTTCAAGGGATCCAAAGCCGCGAGCGCGTCCGCGTATCGTTTCATGCGGTACAGCACTTCTCCCCGGCGCAACTGCGCGCGCTGCAGCGTGACGCCGTCCGGTTTCGTCGCCAGGAACGCGTCCAACGCCTGCAGAGCGCCTTCGTAGTCCTGCGTCGAGTACAACGATTCGCCCAGGCGGTACTGTGCCGCCGCCGCGTGCTCGCCTTGAGGATTCTTCTCCAGGTACGTTCGGTACTGTTCCGCGGCGTCCTTGTACATCTGGCGCGTAAACAGCCCGTTCGCAAAGTCAAAGTCCGAATCACCGGGTTTCTCTTCGGCGGCTGATGCTGTCACCGCCGCCGGCAGGAAGATCGCTAGCGCCCAGACCATTCCGCGCAGATTCCGTTTAGTGCTTGAGTATGACAAGTGTCGTTTCTTTCTTCGTGACGGATAGGGAAGCGGTTCCGCCGATAGGAAATGTAATGCGCGGTTCACTATGACCGAAATCCACATTCGCCACAACAGGGATTGCCCCCAGTTCTTTCTTAGCCCGTACCAATCGCTCGAGATCTTCCCGTGCGATGTTGGAGGCCTTCTCGAAGCGCCCCATGATTAGCGCTTTCACGCGCCGGAAATCCGGCAGGTGGAATATGGACTGAAGGTTACGGTCGAGGATGGGCAGACTCGTCGCCGAGTCGTCCTCGACAAAGAGTATTGCGCCGTCAAGCCGCGGCATGAACTCTGTGCCTTGAAGCAAATTGAGGGTGTCAAGATTTCCGCCCACGATCGTGCCCCGCGCCTCTCCTTCGTGGATCGGCCAGTACCCCTCGTTCGTAATGAGCGCGCGCGCATCCTGGTCAGCGCGCCACCTGTCGTTGCTCCAGTTTTCGGACGGACGCACGGTAACAGGCGCGGAGTCGAACACACATTTCCTAAAGTGCTCCAGGCTGTACTCGAAATGATCGCGCTCGCCGAAACTCGAGTACACCGGACCGTAGTAGGTCATCAAACCCGCTTTGGCCAGAATCGCATCGTTCAAAGCTGTAATGTCCGAGAACCCGCAAAAAACTTTCGGGTTCCTCCGAATCAGTTGATAATCGACGTACGACAAGATCTGGTTGGTGTTGTACCCCCCCTCCGCCGCCAGCACCGCTTTCACGGACTTGTCTGCAAACGCCTCGTGCAGATCGTGTATCCGCGATTGGACCGGGGACGATCGGCTCTCGTCGATCTCGTTCGCGTTTTGTCCGAAAGAGACGTGCAGTCCGAGGCCGGTCAGCCTCGAATAGGCGATATCCCTTACGGTGTCCGATGTGACCGCAAGACTGCGCGCGGGAGTGACAATGCGTATCTCATCGCCGGGCGCGAGTCGAGGTGGCGCGATGATGTCCATAGGATTGTCCGTACCTTGTGTCAACCGAAATCAGAACTCTTCCACCGGCTCTGCCGGTGAGAATTGAACCGGCTCAACCTCTCTAGCGAACTATTTGGAAGGTCCGCGAAACGTGTCATTCTGAGCGATAGCGAAGAATCTGCGGCCAACGTGCGATAGCCCATGCGTACTATGCAGAGCGCCCGCTGTGCATGGGGTAGATTCTTCGCTATCGCTCAGAATGACACGTTAGGAGTCGTGTCTCCCATCTGCAAACATAGGCCCCTATTAGGGCTGATCTTCATACCGTCGGCTTTGCCGGTGTGCTGACTTAGCCGCTACTTTGGTGGCTCCTTGTCTACGTCCGTCGCCGCAAACATCACATTTTGAATATCGGCGTTCTTGCAGCAATTGAGAATCGCGATGGCCGTACCCAGATTCGCGTCGCGGTCTCCTCGCACGATTACCGCCCCGCCCGGGAAATAGGCCGCAACACGATTCAAGACCTCCTGCAACTCCGTTAGCGTCATCTCGCGATTGTTCAGGACGATGCGTCCATCCTTTAGCAGGTTGATGTAGATCTCGCCGCGCGTCCGTTCGAGCGGCACGGCATTGCTGGCGGTCGGCAGCGTGACGTCGATTTCTTTCTCAATTCCTGCGTAGATACCCGTCGACATAAAAAACACCAGCGTGATGAACACGATGTCGATCAGTGGGGCCATCTGAATGTCTTCCGACTGTTCGATTTGACGTCGGCCGAACTTCATTCCTTCGGCTCCCGCGTCAACGCTTCAATCATCTCCGTTGCGTAGGCCTCGACCTGCGAAATGATCTTGACGACCCGGCCACGGAAGTAGAAATATGCAATCATCGCGGGTATCGCCAGCAACAGGCCCGCTGCGGTCGTGATCATCGCCTTGGCCACGCCGTAGGCCACCTCAATTTGGCGTACCTGCGAGTTGTCCATCGCGATCGAGCCGAACGCCTGGATCATGCCAACCACCGTGCCCAAGAGGCCCAACAACGGCGCGATTACCCCGACGTTATTGATGTACGAGATCTTCTGCCACAGCGCGGTGGCGCCTCGTTCCCCCTCACTCTCCATCGCCTCCTGTATGACGTAGCGATCATGGCTGGCGGCCTTGAGGCCCGCTCGAATCACGTTGGGCAGGAGTTCTTCCCGGTCTTCGCACATCTGGTAGGCCCCTCGCAAATCGCCGGCGCGCACCTGCGCCAAGGCCCGGCGTAGAAAGGCCGGTGAGGCCTCGCGGGCCGGGGTCAGCGTCATGAAGTAGTGAATGCACAGGGCCAAGGTCCCGATGCTCATCACGATGAGAATCCAGGTAATCGATCCGCCCTGTTGAATCATGGTCCACAAGGTCAGGCGTTCGTGGCTGGGCGTCGCGGTCAACGCGGCGGGTTTGACGGGTTCAGCGCTCGCGGCAGGAACGGCCGGTGACGGCGCTGGGGCCGCCGGCGATGGCGCCGTTGCGGCGGGCGCTGTGGGTGTCGCGTCTTCTGCCGCCGCTGGAATCCCAGCGGCCAGCACTGCAATCCAGAAGACACCGGCGGCGACAAGCGCAATCGACTTCATGAGGCTCCTTTCATCGGGCAGCCGAGATACCCGGAAAACGCGACTGTTGCAGTCCAAAACCAAATAGCTAAATCCATATAGAATTGAGATTTACAGGTGCTTCTCGCTTGCGCTGCTTCCGGCGTGCCGCTGTCGACGCGAACTGCCGAAGCTCGGTCGGCATATCTTTCAGGGACACAACGAGATACCCGCCCAACGCACTGGGCGCCGTCAACCCCTATTATGCCCTTGTGGCCCAGAAGGTTTCAAAACCGCGCGATATCGCCTGCTCTGGTGGCCCGGCCGGAAGGCCTCCGAATCCGGACTCGCCGCGCTTGCGAGCGAGTCAGCAGGTTTCACGCCACCTTCACTCACAGCCCCAGGTGCTCACTTATTGCGCATGGCTCTGTTCATAAATTGAGCACTATTCGTGCATTACCGGAATCTGCCGCCCGAGACAAAAGCTTGTAACCGATATCTATGACAGGTCTTATGATCGTGAGCAATCACCTGGCACGGCATGTGCTGCCTATTGCTTCAGACAAGACGAAGCGTACTTGAGGTAGCGCCCGTCGTTTAGTAAGAAGGCTCGACCGGAATCGGTCTGCAAGCGGTGTACGGGAGGCGTGCTCACTCGCCTTCTCGTGCGCCGTTTTTTGGCGTCTTTGTCAGCGTCTTCTTTGCAGGACGAGTAGATGCCGCTGGCAAAAATGTCAGACAGTTGAATGTGCAATTTCGGTTAAGCCCCTTACTACCTTCGAGAGTCGAAGCATCTCGATTGCCACACGACCTGTCTTAGTGATGTACTAGCTGTACTATAAGTAATGTTTGTAATAGGTTATTGAGGAGATCGAGCCACAGACGGGAGGCCAGCTACATGCACGCGAAATTGCGGAGTCACAAGCAGATCCCTGCAGCCGGATGCTGCCCTCTATTCGTATAGCCTGATAAATGCACAACTTCTGGCAATGAGATAGGCGCCACGATGTGACAATCCATCCTGTACGAAGAGCCTTGTCGTTTCGATTCCGAACGACATCGTGTGGGCGCAAATGGCGAGGAACACGCGCCAGGAAGGCCATCGGCAATGAGCAGGCTGCTTGTAGTAGATGACAACCAACAGAACTGCCAGCTGCTTGAGACGCTCCTGACAAGGCACGGGTATGACGTATTGGTGGCGGCCGACGGCGTCGAAGCGCTCAAGGCGGCCCGAGAGAATCCGCCTGACATGATCATTACCGACATCCTCATGCCGGGAATGGACGGGTACGCGCTATGCCGCCAATGGAAACGCGACGAGAAGCTGAAGAAGATCCCCTTCGTCTTTTACACGGCCACGTATACCGATCCTAAAGACGAGCAACTCGCACTACGCATGGGCGCAAACCGGTTCATTCGCAAGCCACAGGAGTCGCAGGCATTAGTAGACATCATCGAGGAAATCATCGAGACGCATAAGGTTGGCCCTCGCAACCCGCCCTCCAAACCCGTGCTGGAGGAGACGGTCTACCTCAAGGAGTACAACCAAGCGCTCATCCGGAAACTGGAAGACAAGCTCGTGGAGCTTGAATCGGCCAAGGCGTCCTTGGAGCGCGAGGTAGCCGAGCGCAAACGCACGGAGGAGACCATCCGCCTGACTGCCGAACACCTGCGGCGGTTTGTTGACGCCAATATCGTCGGCGTGGTTATCGCTAACGCCGCAGGTGATGTCATTGAAGCAAACAACTACTACCTCAATCTTATCGGTTTCACACAAGATGATCTCAAAGCAAATCGAGTGGACTGGAGGGCCATTACTCCACCAGAATGGCTCCCGGCGGATGAAAATGCGATCCGCGAGTTGCGCGAACGAGGTAAGTGCACGCCGTATGAGAAGGAATTCGTGCGGCGAGACGGCACACGGGTCTCGGTCTTCTTGGCCGACGCCCTACTCCCTGGCACGGAAGAACAGATTATCGCTTTTGCCCTCGATCTGACTGATCGCAAACGGGCAGAGCATGACATCCTGGCCTCCGAAACGCGTTACCGGCGGCTTTTCGAGAGCGCCAAGGAAGGAATCCTGATTCTCGACGCCGACACGGGCGAAATCGTAGATGCAAATCCTTTCCTCCTCGACCTGTTGGGTTTCACCCATGAATACTTCCTGGGCAAGAGACTCTGGGAAATCGGTACGTTTAGGGACATCGCCGCCTCGGAGGCGGCTTTCTTGGAGTTACAGGAGAAGGGATATGTCCGCTACGAGGATTTACCGCTGGAAACACGGGATGGACAGCGAGTCGAGGTGGAGTTCGTCAGCAACGTCTATCTGGTGGATTCGACCAAGGTGGTTCAGTGCAACATCCGCGATATCACAGAGCGGGTGCGAGCGGACCAGGAACGCATGCGGCTGGCCGCGGCCGTCGAGCGCGCCGGTGAGTCCTTCATCATTACCGACGCTGATGGGGATATTACCTACGTTAACCCGGCCTTCGAACGCACCTCCGGCTACTCGGCGGAGGAGGTCCTGGGAAAGACCCCGCGCATACTCAAGAGCGGCAGACACGGCGCCCAAGTCTACACGCACTTCTGGGACACCATTGTGCAAGGAGAGACCTGGAGCGGCCGCTTTACTAACAAGAAAAAGGATGGGACTCCATACGAGGTCGCGGCTACTGTAACTCCCATGATCGGCGCCAACGGCGAGATAGTGGGGTATGTCGGTGTCGAACGGGACATCACGCGCGAAATACAGTTGGAGGCCCAGTTTCGCCAGACTCAGAAAATGGAAGCCATTGCCACGCTCGCCGGAGGTATTGCTCACGACTTCAACAATATCCTCTCCGCCGTGATGGGGTACACCGAAATGGCGCGCCAGGACTTGCCCGTAAACAGCCCCGCCCGAAACGCCCTCGAGCAGGTCCATTGCGCCGGTGTCCGGGCCACAGACTTGGTCCGGCAAATCCTATCGTTCAGCCGTGAACGAGAGAAGGAATACTTACCACTACAGGTCAATCTCGTGGTGAAGGAAGTCCTCAAATTGCTCCAAGCAACCATCCCTTCATCTATCAGGATTGAAGAGAGCATCGCCCCGGATTGCGCCCTGATTCTGAGCGACCCGTCGCAAATACACCAAATCGTTATGAATCTTTGCACCAATGCCTACCAGGCGATGCCCGGCGGCGGGGTCCTTGAAGTCCGCCTGG
>JACRLJ010000035.1:0-11135 GCA_016215105.1 Candidatus Hydrogenedentota bacterium | reverse complement strand
GTTTGTTCGGCTTACCGTCACGGACACCGGTCATGGAATGGACGACGCGACGCTCGAACGCGTCTTTGAACCCTTCTTCACGACCAAGTCCGACGGTGGAGGAACTGGACTGGGGCTTGCCACTGTACACGGTATCGTGAAGAACCACGGCGGGACCATTACCGTGTACAGCGAACCCGGCCGAGGCACAACGTTTCGCGTGTATTTCCCCGCGCTTGGCCCAGAGGTCAAATCCGCAGAGCAGGCCGCCGCGACAATCGCGATCCCCAAAGGAAACGGCGAACATGTCCTTCTGGTGGATGATGAGGAGTCCTTGATGATCCTCGGTAGAAACATGCTTGAGCGCCTCGGATACCGCGTGACCGCGTGCTGCCGCGTCGTGGAAGCGCTCTCGACCTTTAGCGCCCAACCAAATGCTTTTGACCTCATCGTGACCGATCAGACCATGCCCGTACTCACCGGGCTTCTATTGATTCAAGAACTACGGAAGCTGCGCCCGGACATTCCTGCGATCCTGTGTACCGGATTCAGCAAGGTGACAACGCCCGAAGCCGCCGCCTCCGCGGGCATCTCAGAAATTCTCAGAAAACCGATATCGCTTGCCAGTTTGGCCCAGGCCGTACACAAGGCGCTGGCGCAACACCGCGCTAACTCCAGAGCATAGACCGAGAATATTCAGACAGGGTCTTTGTGTTGGTTGTCAGTACTGACGCGGGGTGGGTCGGCAGATAGCCTTCAGCGTAATTACCATCGAAGGGAACGCACGATGAGCGGCAAAGGACTAGTACTGATCGCGGATGATGATATCCACCTTCTTGAAATCGTAGCTCACGATCTCCGGGACGCGGGGTACACGTGCGCCACGGCTCCGGATGGTGAATCCGCGCTCGAGGCGCTGCGCGAACGGGACTTCAGCGTCGCGCTGATCGACTTGGGCATGCCCAAACTCGATGGATTCCAAGTGCTGGCGGCCATCCAGCAGGAGCACTTGCGCGTCAGCCCTGTGGTGCTGACAGGCGACGGAGATATCACGAAGGCCGTCCGCTCGATGAATCTCGGCGCCTGTGACTTTGTCGAGAAGCCCGTGGACCCGGTCATCCTGAACGCCGCCGTGGAACGGGCCGCAGCCTACCGGCGCCTTCGAGATTCCGCGCGAGACCTGGAACTCCAGGCCAAGGAACACGCGGCCAAACTGGCCGAATCGAACGAAGCGCTGAGGCTTGCGCATCAGTCTCTCGAGTTGAAGGTACAAGAACGCACGCGTGAACTTGCGGCGCTCAATGAGTCGCTGCAGGAAGAAGTCCGGCAACGGACGCTGGTGGAGCAGCAACTACTTGACCGCGATCAGACGTTTCGCGCGATAACGGATACCGCCCTCGACGCCATCCTCATGATGGATAACGATGGCCGGATTAGCTTCTACAACCCGGCGGCAGCGCGCATATTCGGGTGGGCCGAGCAAGAGGCCGTCGGCAAGGATTTGCACAGCCTGTTGGCGCCGGGACAGTACCGGAGCGCCTACGAAAAGGGCATCGAGCATTTCACGCGATCCGGTGAAGGACCCGCTATAGGACAAGCACTCGAGTTGACGGCCCGCCGAAAAGACGGAAGCCCATTTCCCGTAGAGATTTCCCTTTCCTCTGTACAGATACGCGGCGCTTGGCATGCCGTGGGTATCGTCCGCGACGTTACCGACCGCAATCGGATTGTGGACACCCTTCGGCAGAGTGAAGAGCGGCACCGGGCGTTGTTCAACAGCTCGCGGGACGCGGTTATGACACTCGAACCCCCTTCCTGGCGATTCACCTCAGGCAATCCGGTAGCCATCCGGCTGTTTGGCGCCAGGGATGAGGGCGAGTTCACTTCCCTAGGGCCTTGGGATGTATCGCCGGAGCGCCAGGACGACGGACGGTCGTCCGCAGAGAAGGCGAAGGAACTGATCGCGGCAGCATTGCAGGACGGAAGCTGCCTTTTCGAGTGGCGGCACAAGCAACTCAAAGGGCAAGAATTTCCCGCGGCCGTTCTTCTGAGCCGGGTGCAAATTGGAGATGGTGTAATTCTTCAGGCCTCTGTGCGGGATATCACTGAAAAGAAGCGATTGACGGAAAGTCTCGAAGTCTCCGAAGAGAAGTTTCGTCAGATCGTGGATAATATCGGGCTTGGCGTTGCCCTCTTCGCCCCGGATATGCGGATTCTCGAAATGAACCGGCAGATGCGCAATTGGTTTCCGGGAATTGCTCCGGACGCCCATCCCGTTTGCCATTGCGCATTCAACACTTCTCCCGCTGAGGCCTCTCGCTCCTACTGCCCCACTCTGCAGACCCTCCAGGACGGGAAAGTTCATGAGACCATGACGGCTACCCCGCAAGAGGGCGGCGCCCGGAATTTCCGTATCGTATCGTCGCCCATCCACGACCACGAAGGACGTGTCGCCGCGGCCATCGAGGTCGTGGAGGATATGACCGACAAGTTGCGTCTCGAGCAGGAACTCAATCAGGCGCAGAAACTCGAATCGGTTGGGCGGCTGGCCGCGGGGATCGCGCACGAGATCAACACCCCGACACAGTATGTGGGCGACAATATCGAGTTTCTGCAGATCGCCTATGACAGTCTTGTCGATCTGGCCAGGGCGGTGCCTTCAGTCCTCGACGCCGGGCGCAAAGGTCCCGTTCCCGCACAGCTACTCTCCCATGTCCAAGACCTTCTCGAAAGCACAAACGTCGAATACCTGGCGGAGCAAGTCCCGCGCGCCATCGAGCAATCCCTCGAAGGCGTCGGGCGCATAACTACCATTGTCCAAGCCATGAGGGAGTTTTCCCATCCAGGTGTCGCCGAGAAGACCTCTGTGGACTTGAACCGATGTATCCGAAGCACCGCTACGGTGTCGCGGAACGAGTGGAAGTACGTGGCCGATCTCGAGCTGGACTTGGATGACGCCTTGCCTCAGGTATTGTGCTTGCCGGGGGATGTCAATCAGGCCATCCTGAACATAATAGTCAATGCCGCGCACGCCATAGGCGACGTCGTGGGGGACGGCGCCGAACGCAGGGGAAAGATAATCGTAAGCACACGCCGGGACGGAGCCTGGGTCGAGGTGCGCGTCGCCGACACCGGTACAGGGATTGCCGAGGATATCCGGAAGCGCATCTTCGATCCGTTCTTTACCACCAAGGAAGTGGGAAGAGGAACAGGACAAGGACTCGCCATCGCGCGGAATGTCATCGTCGAAAAGCACGGCGGGACGATTTCGGTCGAGAGCGAGATTGGGAAGGGTACGACTTTTGTCATCCGCTTGCCGGTCGAAGGCGCGGTTTCGACCAGCGGCGCGCGGCCTTCGGACCGCCAGGTACGATAGACGGTGACCTATGCAATGCGGAATTCGAAGATCGGCGAACACCTACCGCGGCGCGTTCACAGAGTTCGGCGAACGAGTCGGCGAGAATACCGAGGCCTTCCCGGTTAGCGAGGAGCAGCATGAAGCGCATTCTGTTTGTCGATGATGAACCCAACGTATTGGAAGGTCTGCAACGGATGCTGTATCCCCTGCAGAACGAGTGGAAGATGGCGTTCGCCTCCAGCGGGTCCCGAGCGCTCGAAACGCTCGAACAAAGCCGCTTCGACGTGGTTGTATCCGACATGCGCATGCCGGGCATGGACGGCGCCCAGTTACTGGCCGAGGTCAAGAAGCGATACCCGGATATCCTGCGCTTTGTCCTCTCTGGACAATCCGCGACCGATCTGGTGTATCGTGCCGTCGGCGATGCGCACCAGTTCCTGAGCAAGCCCTGCAAACCCAAACTTCTCAAGGAATGTGTGGACAAAGCGTTTGCCCTGCGTGAACTGCTGGCCAGCGATTCACTCAAAGCCGTCGTGGCGCGGATACGATCCTTGCCTCCCGTTCCTCACGTATACGCCAAGCTTTGTGAGGCCCTGAAGTCCTCGGAATACTCGATTGCCGATGTCGGCCGCGTAATCGAGATGGACCTGGCCATGACGGCAAAGATCCTTCAGGTGGCCAACTCCGCCTTCTTTGGGCTGAGGCGGCAAGTGGCCACCGCCACCCAGGCCGCGTCCTTGCTCGGCTTGAACACCATCAACGCATTGGTCCTCACAACCGGCTTATTCGCCCCCATCGAGGGCTCGAAGCTGCCCCGGGGATTCTCGATCAACGCGCTCTGGGAGCATAGCATGATAGTCGGCTGGTACGCCAGATCAGTCTGCCTGGCGGAAAACACTTCCAGCGAGCTTGCTGGCGACGCGTATACGGCCGGTCTTCTCCATGACACAGGAAAACTCGTGCTGGCTTCCGCTTACACAGAAGAATACGCCCATGTCTACGACCACTCCGTGGTAAACGCGATTCCGCTGCACGATGCAGAGAAGCAAGTTCTGGGATGCACCCATGCGGAAGTCGGCGCCTACTTGCTCGGAATCTGGGGGTTACCCCATGCGATTATTGAGTCCGTTGCGTATCACCACAGGCCCGCGGATAGTGTCGGAACCAGTTTCGCGCCGCTGACGGCCGTTCATGCGGCAGATGTCTTGGCGTTCGGACTTCAGAAAGAGCCGGCCGACTATCCAGCCCCAGCGATGGACATGGCCTACCTCGGGAGGCTCGGACTGGAAGGTCGCGCAGTTGCCTGGGAAGGGGCCTGCGCAAACATTGATGTGAGAGGAGGCGGTTAGCGATGGATGAGCGAGTGCTCTTCGTGGACGACGACCCGAATATCCTGGAGGCCTACCAGCGAAAGCTCCAGCACGTACTGCACGTGCGCACCGCGCAAGGCCCTCATCCCGGGCTGCGGGAAATCCAGGAGAAAGGGCCCTTTGCGGTGGTCGTTGCTGACATGAACATGCCGCTGATGAATGGCGTCGAGTTCCTCAAGAAGGTCCGCGAGATCGCGCCGGATACCGTCCGCATGATGCTAACCGGAAACTCCGACGTCAAGACGGCCATGGACGCCGTGAATGAGGGGTGCGTGTTTCGTTTCCTGACCAAACCGTGTCCGTCGAAGTTGATGGGCGATTCCCTGGTGGCGGCCGTTCAGCAACATCGCCTTATTACGGCGGAGAAGGAGGTATTGGAGGGGACGCTGAAGGGAACGGCGGAACTCCTTACCGAAATCATCTCCTGGGTCAGCCCCGGGATTTTCGGACGAGCGGTGCAACTCCGCAATACCGTCAAATCGATCTCCGCCAAACTCGAAACGGAAAGTCCCTGGGAAACCGAATTGGCGGCTACACTCTGCCAGATTGGGATGCTGGCTCTACCGTCAGAAACTCTGGCAAGGGTTTCCGAAGGCAAGCCCATGGACGATGAGGACAGAAAAGCCGTGGAGGGTGTTCCCGCAATTGGTCACGAACTGCTCGAACGCATTCCCCGGCTGGAAAACGTCGCGAGGATCGTGCTATATCAAAACAAGCGATTCAACGGGGACGGGTTTCCCCGTGATCAAGTGGCTGGCGCGGATATCCCCTTGGGGAGCCGCATCCTCAAGGTAGCCGCCGACTATCACGAATTGCGTACCTCAGGCCAGTCTCGTCAGGAAAGCCTCAAGACCATGCAATCTCGCGACGGTTGGTACGATCCTGGGGTGTTGCGTACCTTCGGAAGAGAATCGTTTTCGGCGGACGTTCAGCTCGAGACAATTCAAATTATCGCAATGCCCTTCAAGGAGCTCAGGGCGGGGCTTACCTTGGCCTCGCCGATCCTTACCTCGGAAGGGCGAATGCTGGTGGCGGCCGGAACGGCCATCACGGACGCGTTTCTGGTGCGTCTGCGCAAATTCGCTGTAACCAGCGGCATCGTCGAGCCTATCGAGGTAGTCATTCAGAGTCAGCCCGCCTGACAGAGTTATGTCAGCGGCGTATCCTCCGGCGAATCGAGGCCAAGCGTCTGCGCCGGGTTCCTGTATTCTCGCGTTTCGTGGCGGCTCGCGCCTATTTCGTTTTTCGCTTCCGATTGCGCATGAAGGCCGGAATACTGAGATCCTCCTCCGGGTCCGACTGAGGCGTGTACGATGTCGAAAACGGCTCGGCGCTGGCGACGGATTCTTCCTCAGGGAATAGATACTGTTCCGCCGGCGCCGCAGTGCTGAGGGCCGGTTCCAACTGGGGATTCGCGGTGGCGGCCGGGGCGGCCACCGCCGGTTCCGGAACGGCGGCCTGCGCCGGCTTTGGGGGCGACGTGAGTTCGATGGATTCCTGGACGCGTGGCATTGGCCGAGAACCGTCCGTGCTCAAGAACTCCTCCGAGACCCCCTTCGGGAACCCGGCGGCAATGACGGTAACTTGCAGTTCAGGCCGTTCTTCTTCGTCAATGACCGCTCCGAAAATGATGTTGGCCTGTGGATGCGCCGATTTCTGAACGGTCGTCACCGCATCCTGGACCTCGCGCATGCCGATGTCGCATCCGCCCTTGATGTTCACAATTACGCCCATGGCGCCGTTGATGTTGGATTGTTCGAGCAGCGGACAAATGATCGCTTCTTCGGCGGCGCGCACCGCGCGATGTTCACCATCCGCGACGCCTATGCCCATGAGTGCGCGGCCGCGCGACTGCATTACCGTCCGAACGTCCGCGAAATCGAGGTTGATCAGCCCCGGCACGGTAATCAACTCCGATATGGCGCGAACACCGTTGTGCAGCACTTCATCCGCCTGCCGAAACGCCGTAAGTAACGAAATATTGTTCTGACAGAGCGTCGCCACCCGATCGTTTGGCACCACGATGAGGGTATCCACATGCTGTTCGAGCGCCGTCAGCCCCTTCATCGCGTTGGCCATGCGTTCGTTGCCTTCAAAGCCAAACGGAAGCGTTACAATGGCCACCGTCAATGCCCCGGTGGAGCGCGCGATCTCGGCGACGATGGGACTGGCCCCGGTGCCCGTGCCGCCGCCAAGGCCCGCCGTAAGGAAAACCATGTCGGAGCCCCGCAGCACTTCGGTAAGCCGATCCCGGTCTTCCATTGCGGCCTTCTGGCCTACTTCCGGCTTCGCGCCGGAACCAAGCCCCCCGGTGATCTCGACGCCGATCTGAAGCCGGGTGCCCGCGGGAGAATGCTTGAGCGCCTGAGCGTCTGTGTTGACCGTAATGAACTCGACATCTTTCAGTCCGGCTTCAATCATGCGTCCGACGGCGTTTCCGCCGCCTCCGCCAATGCCACAGACCTTGATGACGGCCCGCTGGTCAAATGATGTGAATTCGTCCGATAGTCCGATAGGCATCTGTACTCTCTCCTTACCGTTTGTGGCCGGTCCGCCGCGTTTCCGCCGTTAGAGGTCCAATCTCCAGACCGTAATCATTTGCACGCCAAATCCTCGCCAAAGCGCAGGTCCAAATACTCTGCGCATCCCAACTGCTTGTTCTTGGTCCGCCAGAGGAGGTCAAATCGCGCCGCTTCCGCGTCGAATTCGCGCCTCCCCCATCGAACCTCGTAAGGCAACTCATCGCAGTACATCCGTATCTCGTTCGGACTTACCGCGGACAATTCCGATACCGTTACCTCGCGGCTAATGCTCATCTTGGAGAACGCGCTCCATACTTCCAGCGCCGCGGCCAGCGCCGGCTGGGTCAAGTGATCTCCAATCTGCACGACACCCAGGTCCGGCACGTTCGATATATACGGTCCCTCGTGAACCGCGTTCGACGGCAATTCCTGGAGCGCCACCCCGTCGGGGTCAATCTCGAATGCGTGCCCGTCAACCAGCAACGTCGCCGTTGCAGTGCGTTCCTCGACCGATATGATCACGGTGTCCGGAAAGCACCGCGTGACGCTGCAACTTTTCACGTACGGAATCGTGCGTACCAGTGTTTCCTCGACCCGCTCCACGTCAATGCGCATGATGCTGTCGGCCGTCGTGATACCCGCCGTCTTGACAATGTCCTTTGGGTCGATCCCTCGAGTTCCTTCGACGCGTATCGTCTTCACCAGAAAATCCTCGGACCGGTACAAGTAGCGGTGCAAACCGTATGCCGCCGCTCCAAGTATACTCATACAAATCATCGCCTCGATCATGAGAACTGCCGGCCGCTCCGCGAAGCGTCGTATACCGCGTCGTTTGTGGCGGCTCTGAAAGTCCACCTCGGCGATCAAAGCTTCCGCAACTCCTCGAGCAACGAGTCCGCAATCCGGTTGATGTTCCCCGCGCCGAGGATCAAGACCACGTCTCCATCCTCCAAGTCCGGCGCCAACATCGCCGGCGCCTCGTACATGTCATTCACCAGTTCGAGGGCGCCGTTCCCCTGTTCGCGCGCCGCATCGACTATCAATCCCGAATCCACGCCCGCCATGGGTTCTTCGCGCGAGGGATAAATCGCGGTGACAATCGCCCGATCGGCGGTCGCCAGAACGCGCGCAAATGAATCGTAAAAGAACTTCGTTCTGCTGTACAGGTGCGGCTGAAAAACACAGATCAAGCGCTTCGGCTCCACCCAGCGGATCGCGTCCAAGGTGCTCGCGATCTCCGTCGGATGATGCGCGTAGTCTTCGACGACGGTTACGCCGCGCGCTTCTCCGCGCACCTGCAGCCGGCGCTGAACGCCGTCGTACATCCGCAGTCCGTCGGCGATATGGTTGAACTTCATTCCAAGGCACAGGCCCACGGCGCAGGCTGCCAGCGCGTTACGCGCGTTATGCTCCCCTATCGCGTTGAATACGAGTGTACCTAACGCGCCGGTCGCGCCTAAGCGTTCATCGTAGCTCGTCACGTCCATTCGCGTGTGCAGACGCGACAGTTGCCGCGCCTTGGACGTGCCGCCGTCGATACTATCCAGCCGCACGCGGGAGCCAACCAGCGATGCGCCGTCCTCCAGACCGTACGTGATGCAAACGCTCTCAATGTCAGGAAGTATCGAGCGCGTCGGCGCGTCATCCCGGCAGAGAATCGAGTAACCGTAGAAAGGAATATCGTTGCAGAAATCCGTGAACGCCCGCTTGATCTTGTCGATGGTGCCGTAATACTCGAGATGCTCAGCGTCAATATTCGTGACCACGCTGATCGTGGGGTGCAGGCGTAAGAACGAGCCGTCATGCTCGTCGGCCTCGGCCACCAGGTAGTCGCCGGTGCCCCAGCGCGCGTTGGTTCCGCTGCGATGCAGAATCCCCCCGACGATGCTCGTGGCGCCAATATTCGCCCGATCCATTATCGCGCTGATCATGGATGTCGTGGTCGTCTTTCCATGCGTTCCACCGACCGCAACCGCATTGGGTTTAAGCCGCATCAGGTCCGCCAGCAGATCGCTTCGATGAATGACCGGCGTTCCACGGTGGCGCGCGGCAGCCACCTCGACATTGTCGTCACTCACCGCCGCCGAGACCACAAGAATTCCCGCGTCTCCGATATTTGCCGCGTCGTGACCTTCCGAAAATCGCAGACCACATTCCTCGAGGCGTTTCGTGATTTCCGTGCCTTTCAGATCAGAACCGGAAACTTCGTAGCCAAGATTCAAGAGAATCTCGGCCAGTCCGCTCATTCCTATTCCGCCTACGCCGACGAAATGCACTCTGCGTTTATGCCCGTTCACACTAGCCTTTCTAACCCAACATATTGTGGTCTGCGGTAGTATAGCAGAGTCTATGCCACAAGATAAAGTGTTTAATTAAGGAGGTAATTCTTCGCGAGTCTGAATGGATTCAGCGATTGTAAGTGCTTGAGGGTGTTTGATTTGCAACCTAGCTGCGTCGGGTGGGAATGCGGCGCATATCCCGTGTTAGATCACGGCCGACCACCGCCGGACAGACGACACTCTTTCTCCGTTCAAGTACAATGGCGGCCGGTCACCTGGGGTCGCCGGCTAGCTCCATACCCGCCCGTTACCGGTGCGCCAGCTCGCCTTCATGGCCGTCCCAAGTTCCCCCACTGCCGAACTTGTACCGATACGTTTCATGTCCGGTCTTGTCCGTGCGAATATCGGCGGTCTTGGATTCTGCCTCGGCCTTGTTCGGTGTGCGTTCACTCTGATATAGGCGATACGTGTAATCGACGTACCCATAGTACCCGCGCTCACCCGCCGTGGCGGTACTATATGATTGCGCGTCTACGCCCTGAAATGACTCGTACACCTTTACTTCTTTGTAGTACGTCCCCTGCATACCGCCAGCATCCTGAAATCGGATTTCCCCGCGGCGCCCGGCGCCATTCATCCGCTTCATCTCCCCCTGGCCAACCGCGCGAAGCTGCGTCAGTATCGCGTCCGATTGCGACTGGTACCCTTCCGGTTTTTCCTTGAGGCCAAAATCGACCATCACCTTGTCTGTGACATCGCTGCTGCACGAACACAGAAAAAGGCACGCGGCAATACCGGCATAAATCTTCACGTACGATCTTCCTTTCACGCCAAATAGGTTTGTAGCTTGGTACCCGCGGACCGCGCAGGCCAGGGCGCCCGCACCCGCTTCTCTAGAGGCGCGGCCAGAAAGCCTCCGAATAGTAAAACTCCGTACGAGTCGTCGCTGCTGCGTAACAACTTACAGACGCTTTCTGGCCGCGCCGCGTCATAAAGCCGACTTTCTGGCCGGATTCCTAGGTTCGCGGCCGCTCCGGATTTCCATACACCTCGGAAATCACGTAAGGAGGGCGCTCGCGTACTTCACCGTAGATTCGCCCAATATACTCGCCCAGGACACCCAAGGCAAGCAGTTGAATGCCCCCCGCGAACAACACCAGCGCCGCGAACAACGTCGTTTCGTTCGCCGCCCAGCCGCCGTGAATGACCAGCGCGGTCCAGCGCGCCGCCATGAGCGCTCCCAGAAACACCAGCCCCGCGCCGGCGTAACTCGTGAGCGCAAGCGGACGCACTGACAGACTCACGATAACCCCCAACACGATACGCACCAACTGCCAGAAGGTGTACTTGGAGACTCCGTACTGCCGCTCGCGATTCACCACCTCGACTTCGCAACAGCGTCCATATGACAGCCACGCCAACAAACTCTTCAAGAAGCGGGAATGATCGTGGAAGAGACCAGACTGCCGCACCAATCGCTGGTTTAGCGCGATGAAATTGCTGGCAACGTCACCCATCGGAACCGCAGTCAGATGGCGCAGCAGGAAGTTCGCCGCGCGCGTTCCCACACGCCGGTACATCGGCCCGGTGAGTTTCGCCCGGCGTCCGTAGACCAAATCGTAACCTT
>JACRLJ010000016.1 GCA_016215105.1 Candidatus Hydrogenedentota bacterium | reverse complement strand
GTCGAACTGGCCAAGACTATTGCCAAGACTGCCCCACTCTGCTTGAAACACTCCCGCGGTGTTGAACTTCTGGACGCGATTGTTATCCGTGTCCGCTACATAGATGCTTCCCGAGGCGAAGCACACGCCATACGGATTGGCGAACAGTCCTTGTGCGGCGCCCGCGCCTCCCCACGCGGTTTGAAACGCGCCCGCGGAGTCAAACTTCTGGACACGATTGTTGCCCTTGTCCGCCACGTAGACATTGCCGGTGTCGTCCACTGCGACACCGGAAGGCAGCGCGAACTGTCCCGTCGCCGAGCCAAAGGATCCCCAGGAAGTGACAAACGCCCCGCTCGACGTGAATTTCTGAATCCGATTGTGGTTATAGTCAGCCACGTACACCATCGCGGCCGCGGTGTCCACGGCAACGCCAAACGGATAGCTGAATTGGCCGTCACCAGTCCCGCTGCTTCCCCAGGATGTCTGATACACACCGGCTGACGTGAACTTCTGGATACGGTTGTTCCTGGAGTCGCTCACGTACACTGCGCCGGCGCTATCCACCGCTATCCCGGAAGGCGTGTCAAACTGGCCGTTGGACTGACCGAGGGCGCCCCACCTTGTCGCAAAGGCGCCGGTGGATGAGAATTTCTGGACGCGATGATTCTGCGTGTCGGCGACGTAGACATTCCCGGAGGTGTCCGTCGCCAACGCGTAGGGCTCGTTGAAATACCATGGCTGCGATAGGGTTGGCCACATTCGGTCAAAGACATACGACTCGGTCTTGGCTTGGGAAAACGCCCACGGCGCATACAACATTGCCAAGAGAAACGCCACGAATGGAATACGGCGCCGCATCATCAAATTCATAGTTCCAACTCCCGGTCCCCTCAAAGCGGGCCGCTTCGCATATCGTATCATCCCAGGCCAAGTTCCGCCATATCCGCCATGCCTGAATCTTGCGCAGTCAATCTACAATTTGACCGGCGCTTCCATTACCGGACGGCGCTTCCGGCTCGTGCGTGATCGACCACGAATCGCCCAATCTTACCCGGCAAGGGCCGTCTGCTACGACCGCAGCGCGCGAACGTGGGCAGTGGCCGATTCGGCGAGGGCGTTCAGATTGTAGCCGCCTTCCAGCAATGACACGATACGCCCATCGGCAAGCGAACGGACGAGGCGCGTCATTTCCGCGTAGTGCACGGCTTCGAGACGCTGGCTGCCGAGAGGATCATCGTGATGCGCATCGAATCCGCTCGATATCAGCAGGAAATCTGGCTCAAAGCGTTTCAGCTCGGGCATTACCTTGGCATCGACCGCCTCGACCCAGGCCTCCGGCGGTGTCCCTGGCGGAAAAGGAAGATTGAGGTTGGTGTTGTTCCTCCCGCGCTCACTCGCCCGCCCGGTTCCGGGGTACAGGGGATGCTGATGCAGGCTCACGTAATAAACCGAGTCGTCCTCATAGAAGGTGTGCTGCGTGCCGTTGCCGTGGTGAATATCCCAATCCACGATGGCCACCCGCTTCACACCGCCTTGACGTTGGAGCCAGCGCGCGGCGATGGCGACGTTGTTGAACAGGCAGAACCCCATGGCGTGATCGGCCTCGGCATGGTGGCCCGGCGGCCGGATCGCGCAGAACGCGTTGTCGATAGTCTTGTCCAAGACAGCCCGGCATGCCGCGATAGACCCGCCCGCTGCGAGCAGCGCGGCCTTCCAAGACGCGGCAACCACGGGCGTGTCCGGATCGAGATACCCGCTTCCCGCTGCGCACATGCGTTCGACGGTAGCAACATACGCCTCGGTATGCACGCGGAGAAGGTCGGCGCGGTCCGCCACACTAAACGGTATGGATTGCAGGTCGAGCGCGGCCTTATCCAGCGCTCGATGTACCGCGTCCAACCGCGCGGGGCGTTCCGGATGACCAGTCCCGGTATCGTGCCGAAGCATCGCTTCGTCGTATATGAGGCCCGTTCGCGCCACCGTTTTCCTTTCAGTGTCCATAAGCCAGATTCTAGGGACCATTTGCCTATCGGTTCAACACGGGGGCTGCTCCATACTTGAACCCGCCAGGGATACGCTGCTAGCGTGGCGATAGACTGCAACCACGATGGAGCCGGCGCATTGGCGAATACGGGTGAAATAAGGCGCGCTACGCGGCGCGCCGTGGGATGGTCACTGGGGATTGCCTTGGCGTGCGCGCTGGCGGCTGGCTGGAGAAGCGAAATCGTGGCGGCGGGGATTGTCTTGGGAGGCGCATCGGGCGCGCTGGGACTGTGGCTCATGCAGCGGCGTCTCGAAACGATTGCGTCGGTTCCGAAGGAACGGCTGCAACGAACGATATTCGAGTGGATGGGGGTTCGCATGGTGATTTATGCGGTTGCGTTTGGCGCGGCTTACGCGATTGATCGCGTCCATACGTACGGCTTGTTGGGCGCGGTGGCGGGGATGCTGGTCTTCCGGGGGGTGTTTATTGGCATGACCCTATTCCAGAACCGGCGGCGGAAGAACGCGGCGTAGGTGGTAGATAAAGAATTACGAATTACGAAATACGAATTAGAAGCGGAAGATGACGTGGAAAACTTGCGGGAAATACAAAGCACCGCTTTTCAGGCATGCGCGTTCCCAAGTACAACTTGGGAACGAGTCGGATTACGAAAGGAAGAACTTGCGGAGAGGAGGGGCAGAACTTTATGTGTCGTTGCGTTTGACGCGCTCTTCTGAAATGTAGGCGTATGGCGCCGGATCTACAAATTGGCGCAGCGCGAGTTCCGTGCAGAGACCCAGTCCCGCCGCTAGCAACCCGCCAACGATGAGCACTACCCCTGCGATGGCCAAGACGGCGAGGACGAGGTGGGACTTCACGCACAATCCCAGCGCCGCGACGAGCAGGCTTAGGCCGCCGAGGCCTCCCAGGATCACGCCCACTCGGCCGAAGAAGTGTCCGGGCGTGAATAGATGGTGGGTGAGGAAGATCGCGGTCGCGAGATCGAGAGCGCCGCGCGAGAATCGCTTGAATCCGTATTTCGACATTCCATAGGTTCGCGGGTGATGCTCGACTGTTATCTCGCCGATCCGGTAGCCAAGGCTTGCGGCGTACACGGGAATGAGGCGGTGCTGGTCACCGTAGATTCGTAATTGCTTGACGACTTCCATGCGGTACAGCTTGAATCCGCAATTCACATCGTGAATCGTAAGGCCGGTGAGACGTTCAACAATCGCATTGTAGACCTTCGATGGAAAGGTCTTGTTCCAGGGGTCGTGGCGGACGGCTTTCCACCCGGAAACGAGGTCGTAGCCCTCGTTCAGCTTTTCAATGAATCGCGGAATCTCCTTGGGATCGTCCTGAAGATCGGCGTCCATGGTGAACAGCAGATCGCCTTCGGCCCGGGCGAATCCGGCCGCCAGCGCGGCGGACTTCCCGAAATTGCGCCGGAATTTGATTAGGTCTATGGTATCGAACCGCTCGCGCAACGCGCACAGTTGTTCGTAGGAACCGTCCGTACTGCCGTCGTCTACAAACAAGATACGATGGCGCATCCCCGAGAGACTGTGAGTAATCCCCTCGACAAGCGGTTCAAGCGTGCCGCATTCGTTATACACCGGGATAAGCACGGTAATCGTGGTGGGTTTCTGGTCTGACATTAGGTCTTCATTGTACTCGCGCGATACGCGCAGTTAAATTCCTTCGCGGCGCCCCGGCCTGTTTCACCCACGCTGCGGACAAATCTCGTCGATACGCGCCAATTCTTCCGAGCTGAAACTCAGATTCTTGAGGGCGCCAACGCAATCCGTGATTTGCGCCGGAGTGCGCGCTCCGATCAGAGCGCTGGTCACGCGGGGATCGCGCAGCGTCCACGCAATCGCCAATTGCGCTAGCGTTTGACCGCGCGATTCCGCCAACGGGGCCAGTTTCCGGGCGCGCTCGATTCGCTCTTTGGTCACCTGTTCGGGTTGAAGAAACCCATCCGGATCGGCCGCGCGGGATTCCTTCGGAATTGGATTGGCGGGATCGAGATACTTCGACGTGAGCATTCCCTGCGCCAAGGGCGAAAAGACGATAACACCGGCGCCGTACGACTCGGTATGTTGCAGAAGGTCGGATTCGATCCAACGGTCGAACAGGTTATAGTTCGGCTGATGAATCGTGATCGGCGCCCAGTCATGCTGTCTTGCACATTCCGCCGCGCGCACGAAGTACGCCCCGCGGTAGCTGCTCACCCCTGCGTATAGCGCTTTGCCCTGCCGGACAACTAGGTCGAGCGCGCCGAGTGTTTCTTCGAGCGGAGTATTCGGGTCCGGACGGTGCGAATAGAAGATGTCCACGTAGTCAAGGCCAAGCCGTTTCAAGGATTGATCGAGGCTCGCCACGAGATATTTCTTACTGCCCCACTCTCCGTATGGGCCCGGCCACATCCGGTAGCCCGCTTTACTGGAAATGATGAGTTCATCCCGGTGGGCTCCGAAATCCTCGCGCAAGATGCGTCCTGTGCGCTCTTCCGCGCTTCCCGGTTCGGGGCCATAGTTGTTGGCCAGGTCAAAATGCGTTATCCCGAGGTCAAACGCGGTCCGCATCATGGCGCGGCAGTTCTCGTGGTCCGCGCGCGTGCCGAAGTTGTGCCACATACCAAGCGACACGGCGGGCAGAATTAGCCCGCTGCGGCCGCTGCGGCGGTACTGCATCGTGGTGTAACGGTCGGGATGAAACGCCATGGCACCTCCTTAGAGTTCCTGACAAGACGTCGTGCCTAAGCCCCGGCGGCTGGGGACAGCCGCCCTCCCATTCGCCCCGACTCGGGTCATATTAGGGGTTATCAGCAAATGGAGCGAAGGAACGAAGCGGCCACGCGAGGGACGATTTGTCCCCGCGTGGCCGCCGACTTAACTCGATTGTACGCGCACGCGACTACGACTTCTTGACCAGCGGAGAGCCGTTATAGGTGAGCTTGTCTCCCTCGATATCCGCTTCGATCTTTTGTCCCGCCGCTTCGATCTTGAGTTTGGTCCCTTCAATGGACCACGTTCCGTCGATCGCGTCGTTCACCTTGAGCTTGCCGTCCGCGTTAAACGTAAGCTTGTAGGGGCCGGCTTCCCAGCTCGTGCCTACAATGCTTTGCGCTGTTATCGCGGCGCCAGCAGGCGCAGGTGTCGCCGGCGGTATGGACGCGGGAGTCGTAGCGGGCGCTGGCGTGGACGGCGCGGCAGATGGGGCCGCAGGAGCCGCGGCGGGTTTCGGCGCTTCAGGCTTCGGCGCTTCGGCCTTGGGCGCGGCCGACTTGTGCGCGTCGGTCTTGGGATCCTGCGCCTTTACTTCCGGGCCTGACGTGGCCTGCCCGCACCCGACGATCCCCACAAACGCGAACGCGATGAGGGTAATACCAAGAATCAGTCCTTTCTTCATTACAAGCAATTCCTTTCGTTAGCTGCCGGGATGACGGCGTTCTGTCGCCGCCTTTCGGCTCATGACCCGTTCTTCTCCCCCCGGCCGGCGGCCAAGGGCGCTCCTGAATAGACGGCGCATAGCGTATACGTCCTCGGGCGGCGGAGTCAACCGAATCGTTTCGGAGACGACGATGACGTATCGCCGGGGAAAATCGGGTAGAATAGTGTCGATCATGCGGTCAGACTCTGTATACCTAATCCAGAACCAGCCCAGGAAGGCCACCTTTCATGCGCCGCCGCGCGCCTTCCGCGCGGTTCTTGTCGTCTGGACGGCACTAGCGGTAGTGTGGGCCGAAGATCAGAAACCGGCCGGAGCGATCATTCAGGGCCGCAATTATGTCGTGAGCGGCTCCAACGCCGGAAGTATTCGGACAAGTGCGAATACTGGGATAAACCCGCCCAGTATCCATTCCGCTTCTGGCGCGTGGCCAATACGCCGGCAGTGGACGCGCGACGAAACTCTGCACTATGCGCAGTGGGTCGAGCACGTCTTTGAAATGAAGACCCGCGGGAGCGTGGAGCAACGGACGGCCAAACTCGAGCGTGTACTCACCGACCCCGAAATGAACCTCTTGGAGGACACCACTTTCCGGGGCGAGGGTTCGAATCCGCAGCTCTCGCCCGGCGTCATCCGCACTATGCACGGCTTGATGGATTGCGCCAAGTTCACGGCTTTCATGCCCGCGTATTACGCCTACCGCCGCGGGCTGCCTTGGATGACAAGCGCCGTCGCGTCCGGACACGGTGACATCCGCACCTCGGAATCGAACACCCCGGTGGGATGCGTTAACAGCTTCACCTCCGGCTCGCCGGGAGCATTCTTTATGGCCGCGGTCGGTGGATTCATTTCCGGCAACTACCGCGTCAATATCGACGGTAAGAACGCTGGGCTTTCCGACACCGTACCAGTCGCCATTAACCGAACCTACCTCACGCCGGGCTGTATCAACTACGTCGATGGTCATTGCCTGCTCCTGTCGAGGGTTACCGAATACGGCGAACTCTGTTTCCTCAACTGCAGCACCACCGCGACCCGCGATATCTTCAGCTACAACGGCATGAACACGGTAACCGGAATCACGCCTCGCGGGACCGGCCCCGAGTCCGAATGGAACGGATGCTTCCAGGGCCTTCGAGTCTTGCGCTATCCCATTGCGATTACGGACGCCAGCGGTTTGGTATTGCAGGTGCGCCGCCGCACCGACGAGGAGATGAAGGAGTTCGGTTTTTCCACCGAAGAATACGACATCGCACGGGAGATCACCGACAAACACTACATCACTGAAGGCGCTCTCCAAGCACAAAGCCTTCATGACTTCATCCGGCTCCGCATGAAATCGGTCGACCGGATCACGCCGTTGAAATTCATGGAGGCGTATGCGAATGAGATACTCGAAGCGTACACCACCCGAGAACTATTCGTCCAGGACGCCTGGAGAGAAGTCCGCTCCAACGGGCCGATTGTATACCCCGAAAACAGAACCGACGAAAATATCTTTCAGGCGAACGGGCGCTGGGAGGCGTGGAGTTCCCCCTCGTCTGACGTGGACCGGCGCAACAAGTATTTCTATCTTGCGGATTGGCTCGAATACGCCATTCGCATGTACGGGGTGATACCTCAGTTCCTCGATCTCGCCGGTCTGGATAAGTACAATGTACACAGCCAGTCCGATCTGGCGAAGGCCTTCCTCGCCGAAAAGAAGCGAATCTTCGAGGAATGCGGTATGACCTACACCAATTCGAAAGGCGGAAAAGTGCATCTCACCCTGCTTGATATCGAGCAGAGGCTGTACGATATGTCCTTTGATCCCAATCATCCGCCGGAACTGCGCTGGGGCGCGCCAATTGGCAGCGAAGAACGCGCATTGGCTCCGAATACCTATACGCCCACGCCCGATGGCGCACGAGTCGCCATGGAAGACGCCTACAAGTGGGAGGCCTACTACCGCTGTCTCGGCGAACGCGAGACCGATGTAAGTTGCCTGACCAACATGTTTACCACGGGGTTTCCCATACGCGACAAACTCGACGCTCAAGTGGGGAAATGGATTGTCACGCCACAACCCGCCATCGCGAGCGTCAAAGCTGCTCCGGAAAAACTGAGCACAACCACATCTACCCCGCAGAGCCAGGCCCCCTACAGCGGCGGAAAGTCCACGTTCCTTGAACCGCCCAGCCGCTCCGCCGTCCGCGGGAGCACGCGATGAACTATCGGAAAACTGCTCCGGCCCGTCTTCGCGACGCGTTCCGTCGAGCTACGTGCGTGGTGTGTTTCGTTCTTGTTGGCGCTGCCGCCAATGCCTTGGATCCCAATCCACCCACCTTGCATTCAGACCGCGGCGCGTGGCCAATTCACCGTCAGTGGAACGCCGCCGAAACGCGCCATTACGGGGAGTGGATTCAACACATCTACGAAATGAAGTCGGAAGGGACCCGCGAACAGCGTCTCGCAAAACTCGAACGCGTGCTGACGCAACCGGACATGAATTTGCTATTGCGTCCCGAGTTCGCCGGGGACGGCTGCAACCCGCAATTGGAGGTGGAAACGATCCGCGCCGCGCACCGTGTGGTGGACTGCGCGAAGCTCACGGTCGCGCTCAGTACCTACTACGCGTACCGGCGCGCCTTGCCGTGGACGGTGAGTTACGTGCGCGCCGCGGATGGCGGCGACGTGCGCACTGCGAGTTACACCGTACCCACAGGCAGCGCAAGCTCGATTGACAGCAGCTCGCCGGAAGGCTTCATTCTCGACGCCCTTACCGGAGTCTGCACGGGGAACTTTCGCGTCGAACTTGGATGTAACGGCGCGGCGCTGTCCGATACCCTGCCCGTCGCGATATCACCGGCATATTTGATTCCCGGCTGTATGTACTACCTTGACGGCCACGTTCTGATTCTGGCCAAAGTCACTTCCGATGGCGAACCCCGTTTCATCGACGCGACTACTTCGGAAACCCGCAACATTTACGCGTTTAATGGATTCAACGCCGTGTCGGGCTTGACTCCGAAACAGTCCTCGGCGCAGGGACACGAGTATGCAGGGTGTTACCGAGGGTTCCGGGTATTTCGTTGGCCCATTGCAGAGGCCGACTCCACGGGCCTGGTCAAGCGCGTTCGTCAACGCACGGACGACGAAATGCGGGAGTTTGGCTTCGCCACCGACCAGTACGACGCTCTCGAAGCAATCACCGAGAAGAAATCGGTTGAAGCGGGAGGCGCGCGCGTCAGCGATTTTGAACAGTTTGTCCGTCTACGCATGCGTACGAATGCGCGCGTAAACGTTGACGCCGATCTCGCGGCGTTCGCGGACGAAATGCGGGCGCTGCTCGAGGATCGCGAACGGCAGGTGCAGGAAGGCTGGCGTCACGTGTCGGACACGGGGCCGATACCGTTTCCGGAAGACTCTTCGAATGCGAATGTGTTTACGGCGGGCGGCGCCTGGGGCGCCTATTCAACGGCGCTGGCCGATGCGGGGATCCGCGCGAAGTACTTTTCCTTGGCTGACCGGTTGGATTCGGCAATCGCGCTGTTCGATACGAAGGCGGATGAGATCAATCTCGAAGGGCTCAATCCGCACGCTGTGTGGACCCGCGCCGACCTGGCGGGGGCGGTGTTACACGCCAAGAATCGCGCTCTGGGCGCGCTTTCTTTCGAGTACGCCAACACTGCGGGAAAGCCTGTCCGGCTTACGCTGCTCGAAGTGGAGAAGCGTCTCCTCGACTTGTCGTTCGATCCGAATCATCCGCCTGAACTGCGTTGGGGCGCGAAGCCAGGAAGCCCCGAGGCCGGTTCCGCGCCGGACACGGTGACACCCGTGCCGAACGGCAGCGCCATTGCGATGGCGGAATCGTATCGCCGCGAGGCGTACTATCGTTCCTTGCCTCGATGGGAGCCCGAGCCCAGTTACCTGCGAACGATGTTCACCGAAGGTTTCCCGGTGCGCGACATGCTGGACACGCACTTGCCTCAGAAGTGGTTCGACGCGCCGTCGCCCCCGCTCGTGCCTCACGGCGGCAGGGCCGCGTGGCTCAAGACTCAGGCGCAGGCAATCCCGGCGTCTCGCGTGGAAGCTCGTCTCGAAAACGCTGGACCAGTTCCGGGTAATTGACCAGCTCGGCCGCCGCGGACGCTTTCACGGCGTACACGCCGCGCTCGACTCGTTCAAACCATCCGTAGTAATTGCTCGCGAGAATCGACAGGGTTTTTGCGCCCGTTCCCAACTCGCGCAGCGCGCGCGGCGCCATCGGACCGAGGGTTTCAAGATAGCAGGCGATACGAATCGCCGCCTCCCGGTACGCGGTCATCAGCGCGCGCCGATTGCTTCCGCCTTCGTTGAAGTCACCCGACCGTTGGGATATCTCGTGAAGGATGGCCCGCTTCTTCCCGCGATTCTTCTTCCGCTCGTAGGGCAACGGATGAAACACGATCTCGATTGAAGGTTTCGGCGTGTCCAGCGCTACCAAGATGAGACCCAATTCGAGGCGGCGCAATACGTGTTTCATGCTCTGCCAACCCGTACGGCGGGCCAGCGACGCTGGACGTGGTATCGCCACATACACCGAATCCGCCGCGCGCTGCCGCGCCGTTGCCTGCAACAGTAGATCGAGGTTGAACGCGCGTTTCAGTTCGATCACGATGAGTTCGCCATCCTTGGTCGCCGTCACGTCGCAGTCGTGTACTTCCGCCCGCACCGTGTACCCCTGCGCGATGAGGTAGTCCCGGACCGGCCGGTAGAGGTCGGTCTCTTTGATCGAGGTACTCTGCTTGCGTTTCTTCGCCATAACCACCGGTGTCAGAATCGACGGCGTACGATTGAGCAAAGATTATATCGGCGCATCGTACTCGACAGGTAATAGCCAACTCGCAATTTCGAATTCGAGCGGCTCCATTTTCGACAAATAGGCCAATTTGGAACACCATTGCGTGAAATTCCCTCGCAGAATGGTACCTGCGGTATCATTTTGCAGGGGAATTGGGATCCTGCCTCTATTGAACACAACCTTGCTACAGAGTCGGCGGGCCATTGGGAGTCACGTTAGTCCCGACGCCTCGAAGGACTCAGGCATTCGGCGCTACTTTGTGCCGAGGTAACGCCGAGCGTACGTAGCCGCGTGGGCTTCTTTGGCCTTAGACACCATCTCCGGATAGGGCTGATCCACGACAGTCACAAATCCGATGTTGTAGTTTTCGCCATCGAAGTAGCGCCCCGTGATCGGCTCGTCCACGTACTGGAACCAGTGGCAGCCGACAAACGCGGGGCAATCTACCACGCTCTCGACGTAGAGTTTGTAGCTTGCCGCGCGCTCGTTTTGATCTTTCGTTTCAACAAGCCCTGGGTGAAACATACCGCGGTCCAGCGCGCCGAAATGGAATTCGCCGATAATCAGGGGCTTGCCCAAGTCATTGGGCCCGGTCCAGTCCGCCGCGTTGATCGCACGCTGATAAAGGTTGAAGCTGACGATATCGGCCACTTCCGCGCACGCGCGGGTGACCATCTTGCACGGCGGCCCGGCAAAGCGGCATCCAAGATACAGTTGGTGCGGCGCGTGGCGCTTGAGCGCCGCGTTGACCGTATCGAAATAGCGGCGGGCAAACAGGTAAATGAACTCGTCGAGATCTTTTGCGCACGCGGCGTTGGGATTGCCGGGCGCGCGCAACGCGTCCCAGTCCGGCGCGTTCGTGGCCCACACCCGGTTCACGTCACTGATGGCGGGATAGCGCTCCTTGAGGCGCGCCACGAGCGCCGCCCGGCACGGCTGGTCCGGCGGACTATTAAGAACCCATTCGGCGATCGCGTGACCGTTCGCGCTTCCCCACGACAACTCGTTATCGACGAAATATCCGATGCACATGGGATTCTTGCCGTACTTCTCCGTAACCGGCGCCAGACTCGACTCGGCCGCGATCAGGAAACTCGGATCGAAGGGATCGGACATCCTTCCCCAATAGCCGCTGCCCCCTTCGACGCGGCGGAAATTGCCGCCGATTCCCGCGGTGGCCGTAAACGGCATCTTGCCTACGTCGGCGACGTCCTGCTGCGACCAGTTGGCGATGGTGTTGAAGCCCCAGGCCTGCAAGCGCGCGACCGTGGTTTCGCGCCACTTCGCGGCCCAGTCCTTGCCGTACTTGCGTTCCAGATTGGCCTTGTAGAAGTTGAATATCTTTCCCTTCCCGTCGATCGCCTCGGCCATGCTGTGCACGCCATCGACCTGGCCGAAGAGCGCCTTGTTTTTCGAGGTCTCCTTGGGAATTGATGCAAACCATCCGTCGCGGCCGGTGATGAACGTCGAGTCTGACGTGCCGACGCAATCCATGCCCGCGGAAAAGAACAAGTGACCGTCTGGCGTGACCAGCCACCACTTGCCGTTTACCTGTTGCGAGCGAAACCAGCCGGTGGCCTCAAGCGTTGGACCATCGGCCCAGCCGCCGTATGAGTCGCGTCCGGCCAGCGCGGGCGTTGTATCGAGCGCAGCTTTTTCCGCCTTTGACCATTTCTTGAAGTCGTGCGCGCTCTTCAGTTTTCCAGGCCAGTCGGCACCGTTGTACTGGCCGTACTTGTCCACAAACGGCAACTTCTCGATCTCCTCGAGCGCCTTTCCTTTTCCGAATACACGGATATTGCTCAGAACAAGAACTTGCGGATGTTGGGGCGTGGGAAGGAAGTACTGGAACGCGACGATCTTCGCGCGATCCAATGGAGGCCCCGAACTCCGCATCACTTTGCCCGGCACACCGCGCATCCCCCAGAACCGCTCCGACTTGCCGCTCGCGACGTTGAAGTACGTCGAGAACGTTTGCGTTTCGCCAGGACGTATGGTCGTCTTGCCGGTGTTGCACGCCTTCATGCCGTCCGCGCCCTCATTGTCTACACGGCAGCACACATCGACCGGTTCCGTCCCGGGATTCTGAATGTCGACGGCGATTCCGAGGTACTCGGTCCAGTCCCACACACCGTGGGGGGCCTTGAAATAGACGTTGGGCCAGTCCGCTTTCTGGAATTCGACCCGCAAGCCGTGTCCGGCGCCAACAGGCGCTAGCGACGCAGTGGCGCTATTCTGGACCAAGTTCGTCGGCAAGGCAGCGGCGTCGAACAATTCCACTGCGGTTTCGTCTGGGGCCACTGCGGATCCGGTTGCCGCCAACGTCCCCAGGAATGCGCACGCCGCTACTAGGACATCACCCATGGACCCTCTCCTCCTCCGTTTGCCACGCCAGACATACGTAGCCGCGTATACAATAGGGAGTCGCGCAAAAAAGTTCCACACGCACAGGATGGCGCTGGAGAGCTGTGTCTGCCCCGTGCGCGTATTGTGTTTCAGCAGGGGCTGTGCGATGATCACCGGGTCATGGAAACCTGTCTCACGGTCATCGCCAATTCGCCGGTTCCGCCATTCCAGCTAACTAATGGAAGGCCTGCGCACCGAGTGAAACGCCTAGCCGCCCTTTGGGGGCCGCCTTCTTCGTGCCGCCGGATTTGCCGGTGGTTGCTGGTTAGCTAGGGGGCGCCATGCTGAAGCCCGCGGATAACCTCGACGAGACGCCTGACTCCGCACTCGACCGTCAGTTGCGCTGGGGAATCTTCTTCTGGCTTGCGTTCTGCATCCTAATGATCGCCCTGCGCGGCGTACAGTGGGATGAGAGCTACGAGGACGCGCGGATCTTCCTCGGTCAGATTCACTACCCTGTGAATCACCCTACCTACATCTTTCTCCACAACAGTTTCAGCGGCCAAACCTACGCCGCGACGGCGTTGTGGCGCCTGTGGCCGAATTTGGTCTTCTTCAACGGCCTGCACAACGTGTTGTTTCTTGCATCAGCGGTGGTCCCGGCCTTCCTACTGGGCGCGCGGCTCGCGCGGCGGGCGGTCGCGGGACACGTCGCGGCGCTGCTCATCCTGCTGCACGTCCATGTCAGCTTCGACAACGTCTACCCGCTCATGGTGTTTCCCGGGGTCTTCTCCTACGGACAGGTGGGCACGGCCTGGGCGCTGCTGGCGCTTTGCGCAATCATGACCCGCCGCATGGCCGTCGCGGGGCTCATGCTCGGCGTTATGCCGTGCGTTCACTTGGGGCAGCTACCGCAATTGCTGCCGTTGGCCGGTCTGGCGCTCGTGGTGTGTTACTGGCGAGGCGAACGCCGTGCGTGGACGTCCATGCTGGCCGGTGGACTCGGCGGTCTGGCGATTACCGCCGCGTTCTGGTTGATCGTGCAGCGATTTGCCGTGCCGTTGCCGGCGTCTGGGCCCTACGCCTTCGACGCCGAGACCGCCGAGGCGTGGCGGACGTTCATCGCGTACTACGACCCGCACCGGCGCGTGCCCATTGGCCCGAACGATGGCAATGGCCACCTCGCACTAATCGTTGCGATGCTGCTCACGGCTGGCGCCGCCTGGACCGAGTGGCGCAGCGAGAAACGCATGGGACCACGCGCCGCATTGGCGGTGTACGCGTTTACGGTCGCCGCGATCATCTACGGCACAATCGCGGTACAGTGCACGCTCGGACCAAGCACGCCCTTCGTGTTCACTGCCTGGATTCCCTACCGGCTAATCAACCACGCCGCCCTCATCTTGACACCCCTGACCATCGCGCTGCTATGCGGCGCGCAGAAACGCAATCAGCGCGCATATGTATCCGGCGCCATGTTTGTCGGCTTGGTCTTGCTCTTCGAAGTCGTGAAGCCCGTCTTTGGAGCGTTCGCGCAGGATACCCTCTACAAACGCTACATCGAACCCGGTGACGGTGTGTTCTTGGCGCTCTGCGGCGCGGCGTTTGCAGCGCAGTTGCGTGCATTCGATCATGCGCGCCCGCGCATGGTCCACGCTGCGCTCGGCCTTATCACGCTCGGCGTGGTCGGGTGGATTCACCACTTCGGCGCCGCGTGCGCCGTGGCAGGATTCGCTGTGATGCAGTACCTGCTTCACCGTGAAGTGTCTCACGCAAACGCCGGCGCGCTGCGCGGTATGTGGCTGGCCCGCCCCGCTATTGCGTATGTCTGCTGTGCCGTGCTGCTTCTCACCATGACCTACGGCCAATGGCGCCAACGCACAACACTTCCGCTATCCGAATTTGACCGCGCTGTCACGCGCTATCTCGCCGAACAAGGCCAAGACTCCGCGATCTTGCTGGGCGGCCCCGCTGACCTCATATTCCCCACACGTACCGGCCATTGCTCCATCGGCGATGCCGACGCCATCAAGATCGCCTACATGCCCAGCCTATTCTCCGCGCAAGTCCGCATCTTCGCCGACCTCTACGGTATCCACTACGACCAGCGCCCAACCCCGGGCCCATCCTGGCAAGAACGCTGGACCGCGCGAACACCCGAAGAATGGCAAGCGCTGGCAAACACCTACCAGTTCAGCTACGTCTACGCCCCCGTCGGCCTCACCCTACAACTGCCCTGTGTTCTAAGAGAACCCGGCGGTTCCCTCTATAGGATTGTAGAAAAGATGTAGCGCGCAGTTCTGGAACGCTACATTTCTGATCCGTTTTCCCTCGCATGGGATATCTAGTCGGGAAGAACTAAACGTGCGGCTGCATGGCTGGGAGGGCGTATGTCCTCCCAGCCAATCGGGATTTCACGATCGGCCTCCTCCTCCAACAAGTGAAAATCGCGCTCCAGTTCAAGGTAAGTGTCCGCCATCTCACGGCACCCTTCGACGACGCGCTCCGTAAGCTCCCCTCGTTCCTGTTCCGCCATCCATTGCTGCATCACTTTGGCAAGCACCGAACTCCGCCGTCTCGGAGCCACCGACTGTTCAAATCGCGTCACGATTTCCTCGGGAAGCGCATAGGTTCTCTTGACTGTTCCCATTTCCTTACTCCGAGTTTCTAACACCTTTACGTACAATAGTACGATAATATCTGGCAAAACTAGCTTGCCTGCCTCGGACCCTTTAACTAAACCTGTGCCGGATCGAACGGGAGGGACGGCGTCCTCGCCGTCCACGTATCGTCGCCAAGGCTTCTGCTAGACCCTCTTAACTTGCTAGACAGCCTATCGACAGATCGATTCGTTACGACGCTTCCGCCGCGTCCACCAGAAGCGGCTCGAGGAACTTCTTCACGTCTTCGGGAAGGCGCTTATTGGGTATCGCCGTGTCGTAATGGTCGCCGCGCTTTTCGATGAAGCGCTTAGGGTCATTCGCGCGCTCGTAAAGCCCACGGCCATGACGTATCGGGAACAGCGTGTCATCTGGGCTGTGAATGACGAGCAGGGGGGCGTGAATTCGCCCGACCTTGTCCACGTTGCGGAAGTGATAGCGCAACAACCAATCCCCAGGGAGTGCCCAGCGTTCCCCGAACACGCAATCGGCCATGGATAAGAACGTGCTCTCCAGGACAACTGCCGCAGGCTGCACGCGCGCGCCGAGATCGCACGCCGCGGCGCCGCCAAAGGACTGACCCCAGATGATAATGTGATTCGCGGGAATTCGCCGGGTCTCGGTAACGTACGTCCACATCGCCAAGCTATCCGCGTACATCCGAGTCTCGGATGGCCTGCCGGTGCTGCGGCCGTAGCCGCCATAGTCGAAAGTGAGCGTCGAATACCCGAGCGCACGGAACAGCCGCGTCCCGTCGAGATGCATCGCCACGTTCCCGCCGTTGCCGTGACAAAATAGCACGACGCCGCGCGCGCTCTCCAGCGGCATGAACCAGCCGTGAGTGGTCTCGCCCATCACGGGAAGCGATACGTCCTCGAAGGCCCATCCCAGCGCGCTGGGATCGCGCGTGAGCTCGCGCTCTGTTTGGAAGATGAGAACGCCTTGTTGATAGTAGAAGACAACGGAAAACAAGGTCAACGAAATGGCCACCACGACGGCGGCCCGCCGCAGGATGTTCAAAAACCGCCCTTTTGAAATCATCGTGTACCCCCTTGCCGCGCAGGCCGGCCAGTCGTTAGTGTGCCGCAGTGCTCAGGCAGGCATCTTGTCGAGAAGCCGAAACTCTTCCTCCAGAGCTTGAACAACCCGCTTGCGCTGGTCGTCTCCGCCACGCGCGGCTTGACACGCCCGAAGGAGGCGAAGCTCGAGCATCATAGCATCCTGGGGATACTCTCGTTCGAAACCGGCCCGCCATGCGGCCAAGACGTCATCCGGTATACCCGCCTCGCGAGCCGTTGATTGGTAGTCGAAGTATGTCATCGCTCTTACCCTCAGATTTCCGGCGGCGCCAGGATTTCCACGGAGGGCAATCCCAAGTCGGCATTGATCGCCTGCACCATCGCCCGGCGTCAGCGATTCACCAAGTGGCGAAAGTTCCACGACACCAGTATCTCAAACCGATTCAGTACGGCAGTTGCGACGTGAGTTGCATCGTTCAACATCGCGGACGAAAAGGCTCCGCGGGCAACATATGACTGGGCGAGCAATCGTGCCTCGTCGGATACGTCAACGAGGGACAGTTCCTGCAGCAATTGCAGGACGTTGTTCCGGAGTTGCTCATCCGTAGCATGGCGCAACTCGTCCTCACAAAGCCTCGAACTTCCAAGCTCAAATTGTTCTCGACGCTCCCAGAATTCACGCGTGAGGAATTGACGGTCCGGTTGCCGCGCGTCGTAGAGCGCGCTCAAGACCGAGGTGTCAACATATACACGTGATTTCATGCGCCTGATCTCATGCTCGCTATCAGTATACCTTGTCGGCTGCCGTAACGCTATTGGCTCACCGCGAGGAACGGTTGCGTAGCGGCGGGGCATTGATACGCAAGCCAGTTCCGTCCCGCGTTGATTCTGGCCCGGCTGGCGGCGTACCGTTTGTATGGATTGGATCGAGTGGAGTCAGGATAGAAGTCAAAGCGAAGCATTTTGGAGAATGCGATGGAACGGGGTCCTGAATCCCACAGGGGTAAGAGGATATTAACGATAGTTGCGTGCAGCGATGGGTGGGTGAGAGCTTTATGCATTCTGCTTCCCCTAGTCCTGGCTATTGGGTGCAACCGGTCCCCCGAGTCCGCCGCAGTGCCTGGAGTTTATAGCATGTTTTGTGCGGTTGGGGGGGCCATGTTGAGTCTTAATAGCGATGGCAGGTACGAGGAAGCGATCATTCGACTTGATAACGGCACGGTAGTGCGAGCTAATGGACCGTGGTATTTCCAACAAGGTAAGTTGACGTTAGTTGACTGGTTTCCGCCGCCCCAGCACTTTGATACCGGAGCCGCTGCTCATTTCGGTCCCGATCCCAATAGCGAATCAGCCGAATGGACAACTTATTACTCATCAGGGATGATCATGAGTGTTTCCCGGGGTGTTCCAGTGATCAGGTTGAATGCTGATACCTACTTTGGAATTCCAAAGGTTCCTCCGTCATTGCCGACTCTGCTAGAACGAGGCCGTAGTGAAAATGAACTTGTGGTTAGCGGGGAACAATTCCATATTGTGGAAGGCAACTACCTGGCCGCCATTGAAAAGGGAATCGAGGTCCTCAGACTTACGAAGAACTCGGAATGTTTCCTGGATCGTCTTTCTTACCCGACACTGACCGAGCTTCACTGGAAAGGTTCATGGTCCATTCATGAATTGCAGAACGAAGTAGTTCTGGACAACTTCTCAGTTGTCTCTGGTGACGCGGCGGCAGCAGGACGCAGTGCGCTTTCTTCTATGCGATTTCGTTGCTCGTACGACAAGCGCGGATCGTTCCTTCGGCAAGAAGGCGCCAATGCTGTATATTTCAAGCCAGCCAAGGACTGCGATTCCCTTTCTCCGATTTTTGAGGTCCTACCAAAGTAACATCACATATAGGCGCGGTCAGACACCAGTGAAAGGTAAAGGATTTGAGGAAGAAAGGCGCGGTCAGGCCAGCACGGCGTAACGAGAGAGAGTCTCGTACCGTGAATGCGCAGGGAACCACATGGCGCCGCGTTGTCGGGCGTGGCACGATCAGCGTGTCGCAAAAGTAACACTTGGAGCGCATACCCATGACATTGTCTAGACTTGTCACACTACTCTGCGGGCTACTATTCGGAGGAACGCTAATGGCCAACGCCATCGAACTCGGAGGCGCGGTGGGACCGGTCTCCATGACGACCCTCAGCGGCCATCCCCGGGTGATGAAGAATTACGCCGAGCATAAGGCGACGGTGGTTGTGTTCATGTCGACCCGTTGCGACGCGACGCTGGCGCAGCTTGCGGCGCTCCGTGAATTGCATCGCGCGGACGACAAAGAGGAAATGGTCATCGTCGGCGTGTTTTCGAATCCGGACGAGAGCGGGGAAGAGATTAGCACGTATTGCCAGCGCCGTGGTGTCGTGTTTCCGGTTCATCGCGATCCCTCCAGAGCGGCCGCCAAGCAATTCGGGGCCAAGGTCACGCCCGAATACTACCTCATCAATCACGAAGGGAAACTCGTCTACCATGGCGACATCGAGGGACTGAAACCCGCGGCCCTCGCGCTGCTCGCAGGCAAAGCCATCACCACCGCCGCCGAGACACCGGTTCAGGGCACGCCCATTGACCGTCCCGGCCCGAAACGCGATGTCGAGGCCCTCTTCAGTTCCATCGCGTTTTCGTCGGAACTCGTGTTCACGGAAATCCCGGGCGCAACAACGCACCATTGCTCGACCATTGCCGAGGCGCCGAACGGCGATCTGCTCTGCCTGTGGTATGGCGGCAGCTTCGAGTCCGCCGACGATCAAGCGTTATTTCTCTCCCGCCTCAAGAAAGGCGAGCGGTTCTGGTCTACGCCGAAACCGCTTATCCAGAATCCGGACATGCCGCCCGGAAACGCCATTATCTTCCGCGACCCGAAAGACCGACTCTGGATCATCTGGGGCCGCATGGAAGGCAGCCGTCCCACGCGCCGCGGCACGGGCTGGGACCAGTGCCGGCTCATGATACGCAATTCCTCGGACGGCGGCGTGACCTGGAGCGAGGACCGCGAGTGGAAAGACACGTTCGGGTGGTTGCCGCGCAATCCGCCCATCACGCTCAAGGACGGCGCTTTTGTGTTGCCCATGAGCATAGACACGAAGACTGAAAGCGGGAGCGTCCTCGCCCGTCTCGGCGCCGACGGGACCACGTGGTCGCGCGTCGGCGGCCTGTTCGCCAAGGGCGAGCAAATGACCCTTGTCCAGCGAAACGACGGGAGCCTCTTGGCCTACGGCCGGAATATGCCCTTCATCGTGTCGAGTGAGTCGCGTGACGCCGGAGTCACGTGGAGCAAGACGGTACCGACCACGCTCAAGTGCCCCAGTTCGGCAATATGCATGATTCGCCTGAAGAGCGGACGCCTCTTGGTGGCGCACAACGACAACGACAACGAAGATCGCGCCACCCTCGCCATCCACCAATCGGAAGACGAAGGCAAGACCTGGAAGGACGAAAAGATCATCGAATTGGAGCCGAACAAAGAGCAGGGCGAGTACTCCTATCCCTGCCTGCTCCAAACGTCGGACGGCATGATCCACATCACCTACACGTTCCGCCGCTTTGCTATTAAGCACGTAACCTTCAACGAAGGATGGCTGACCCAGCTCGAACGGCCGAACTGACTGGCGTGTCAATCCAGCGGTGTTTTGTCTTGTGTCCACACCGTCATATTGGTGAGGTCGCGGTCTGGCCTCCGCACGACGCAAGATATGGCGTATCCCAACACAAACATGCCAACGTTACCCACTACACCGGTGTAATAGTCATCGAAGTGGGCCTTGACGAACTGGGTCACGCCGGGAGGCGTCCATCCCAAGCCGACGAACGAAATCAACGCCGAGAACGCCACGGCGAACGCAATGCCCACACCTACCGCGCGACCATCGCCTTTCGTGGTGAAGAATCCCAGCATGTACAAACCTACCAGGCCGCCGGCGATGATTGATGCGAATTCCGTCGAGAGATGCTGCAGCGTTTTGGTTTCCGCGCGCACGAGTCCGTAGGCGCCGCCGATCATGAAGATTGAACTCGCCACGGTCACCCATTTCGCGGTCAGGAAGTAATGGCGGTCATCGCGGTCGGGCGCCAGATGGCGCTTGTACACATCCGTGATCGCCACCGCCGAAATCGAATTCATTGCGGACGACATTGATGACATGGCCGCGGCGAGCACCGCCGCGATGACGCCTCCGGACAGCCCTTGCGGTACCTGCGTGGTGACGAAGTAGGGCAGGATCTCCTCGGCCTTGCGCACGCCCGTCAGCATCTCGCGCGCCATCGTGTCGGGAAACACCTGATAAAACGCGTACAGGCTCGTGCCAAGAAACATGAAGTACCCCCACGTCGGAACGCAGCACGCGCAACAGATCCACATCGCCCGGCGCGCGTCGGCGGCGCTTTTGGACGCGCAGTATTTTTGAATGACCTCCTGGTTGCTGCTGTATTCGCCCAGCCACTGAAACAGACCCACCACCAGCATCATCAAGACGGTCTTGTGGTCGAGCGCGAAACCCCACGGCGCGGGATGCAACTTGCCGTCCGCCATATCCAGATCGCCCAGCATGAACTTGTGGTCCGCGGCCGCCACCGAAAACACCTGCCCAAGTCCGCCGGGCAACTTCACGATAACCACCACCAGAATCGCCAGGCCGCCAAGGGTCAAGATCACCGACTGCACAAAGTCCGTCCAAATCACCGCGTCAATGCCCCCCGCAACGGTGTAGAAGGCCGTGACGACGCCACCCAGTAGAATGCAAACCGTAACGTCCCAACCAGTAATCTTGTTCATGAGCAGCGCCACCAGATATTGAATCAGGCTGAGACGTATACACTGCGCGATGATGAACACGCTCGCGGCGTACACGCGCGTCTTCGGCCCGAACCGCCCTTCCAAATACTGGAACGCCGATGTGATCTTTCCGCGCCGGAAGAAAGGAACGAATAGGCGCGCCGCAATGAATACCCCTACGGGAAGCATCAAACAAATCAGATAGCGCAGGTACGCGGTCTTGTAGGCGTCGGCGGGATAGCCGACAAACGTAATCGAGCTGATTGTCGTCCCAAACAGCGAAATGCCGATAAGCCATCCCGGATAGGAACGATTGCCGACGAAATACCCTTCGGTGTTCGTCGCCCGTCGCGCCGAATACAGCCCCATCAGGGTCATGCCCGCGAAGTACACCACAACGATGGCAATGTCCAACGCGCGCAGTTCGCCCATTCGGCTCAGACCTTTCGCGCGGCCAGCGCGTTGAGCATCTTCTGCCGCGACAGCGGCCTCACGTCCCGCACAATCGCCTCGCGCATCGCCTGCCCTTGTTCCGTCTGCTGCGGATAGGACATAAACTCAAGCTCGACGCCCAGCCGGTCAGCCGCGCGCAGCGCCATGACAGGCCATACCACGCCAAGATCGCCGATGATTGCCGTGCTGCCCTCGTGCCGGGCGAAGCCGGACATCTCCATACGGAACGGGACGTTGAACATCTTGGTTTTGGGCAGGCCGTCAGCGATGGCGGCCTGCACGGCGCGTCCTTCGCGTTCGATGCGGCACACCGTCTCCAGGTTGGGATCAAGGTCGATGCGCACCAGAGTTTTGCCTTCGAGGCTGTAGGTGTAGTGTCCCTGCCACGCGGACCACAGGCCGTGGCCGGTGTAGGTCTCGAACGGACCGTCGTGAATCTCCTGCGTGAGCGCGACGGCGGACTCGATGATTAGCTCCGCGCTGTCGAGCATTCGAGCGACGCGCGATGCCCGCCCGGTCAGGCTGATGCTGTCGCCGATGCACAGACCGACCATGGCGCCGCCCACCAATTGAGGAATGGTCACCAGTACCGGCAGGCCTTTCTTGGCTCCGATGCCGATCATTGTGCGCTCGTCGGCCCCCAGGCCGGCGGCCTTTCCCACGAGAAGTGTTCCAGCCACAGGCCCATCGGGTAGCCAAGATTACCCGCGGCCTTGATGATCGTTTTGCCCTCGGCGGCGCGAAGCTCACCAATCAACCCGCAATCAAGGGGCATGTCGCGCGCAATGGCCTCGAGATCCGCGTCGCTCATCAACGTCAACTCAAACTCGCCGCCTTTAGGAAGGATCTTCGGGTCGAGTCCCAAGGCAACGCCATCACAGCGCTTTACCTTGTCCAGCGTCCCGCCCATTTCGTGCGCGACCACCGCAGAGCTTGTGGTGACCGCGTCCACAATACCGAGGCGCATCAATTCGGCGATCAGCGTGGTCACGCCTTCATGGATGTTCGGTCCGCTCCCGGTGACAACGGCCACTTTGCCGCCGCGGTTCTTGATTTCGACAATCTTGTCCGCCGCCGCTTCGGCCCGGGACCGCATTTCCGGCTCGAGTTGTTGCGCGATAGTTTCAATCGCCGTCCGGTCAATTTGCATAATTCCCTCCCAGCGCGAATTCTCACGCTAAGCCGCGTTCGCGCAACATCGCCTCCGCGCGCTGTAGATCCTCCAACGTGTCCACACTAAAGCCGCTGAACTCATGGTCCGCGCAGCGCGTTTCCACGCACCGGATTCGGTACCCGTATTCAAGAACGCGCAACTGCTCCAACGATTCCACCTGCTCGAGTATGGTAGGCGGAAGCGCGGCCAGTTTGATCAGGAAGTCCTTGCGGTAGACATACAGCCCGACGTGCTCGTACACCGTGTGCGGGACGGCCTGGCGCGGATACGGTATGAGCGACCGCGAAAAATACAGCGCGTTGCCCACGCGATCCACCACGGTTTTCACTACGCCCACGTTCTCCAAGTCCTCAGTCCGGTGGATAGGATGGATCACGGTGGACATCTCCACCGACTCCTCCTCGATAAGCGGCTGCACCGCCTCGTCGATCATCACCGGGTTAATGAATGGCTGGTCACCCTGAATGTTGACCACGATGTCCGCTTCAATTGCGCGTACGGCCTCCGCCAGACGATCCGTGCCGCTCGGATGCTCCGCCGCTGTCATAATTGCTTCGCCACCCCAGGCGCGCACGGCATCGGCAATTCGTTTGTCATCCGTGGCCACGGCCACGACGTCCAACACCTCGGACTTCTGACAGCGCTCGTACACGCGCTGAATCATCGGTTTGCCGCGTATGAGTTCGAGCGCCTTTCCTGGCAGCCTGGTAGATCCATATCGCGCGGGGATTAGTCCCGCTACACGCGGCTTACTCATTCGTTTCGATCCTCGAAGCAGAAATACGCCACCCATTCCCATCCGTCATTGCGAGGCTACTTCTGTACTACCAGTTCGTCCCGCACCTTGCCCTCTTGATCGCAGGAACGCGTCACCAGCCGGTTTCCGTCGATCGTAAAGACCTGATAGAGCGGCGTGCCCGAGAAGTCCACCACTTCGGCATAGTCCGGCTTTCGCTCGCGTCGCGGACGCCCCTTTACAGCGACTGTAATAAGGTAGACCGTGCCATCCGCTGGCGCATTGACCCGCTTGCCATCCTTCAACGGATACGTCCGCTCGTAGTAATGCACGTGACCGGCCAGGACAAAGTCCACGTGATATTTGTCGAACAACGCACACCACTCACGCCGGATATCGGGGTAATCGTCGTCCGGCGCGTACGGCGGGAAATGGAAGATCGCGAATTTCCAGGTCGCATCAGTGCGCGCCAGTTGCTCTTCGAGCCATGCGGTTTGGTCTTCCACCACCGCGGTCGCGTCGAGTACGAGAAACAACGCATTCCCATAGCGAAAACTATACGATCGCTCCGGTTCGACCTTCTTGGCCCCGTTCGTGGGCAGCCCGAACAGCCCCAGATACATCCCTGCGCCCAATCCGTCAATCGTGTCGTGATTGCCCATCGACGGCGCCAGAGGGCGCTGCCTAAAGAACTCCGATGACTGTCCGATTAGCTTGTCCCAATCGTCACGGTACTGGCCCGTCCCCACGAGGTCGCCCGAAATGGTCAGGAACGCTGTCTTTGGGTCGCGTTCAAGGATGCTGGCCAACGTCTTGGCGCTTTCCGGGGCGTTGTGCGTATCGCTCATCCACACAAAAGTGAACGGAGCGGGCCCTTCGGGAGCGGTGATGAATTCCGAGGGAGCTGTGCGCTGCACGTCCGCGGCGGGGCCCACGGTGTACTCGTAGGCAGTGGCCGGTTTCAGCCCCGTCAGCGTCGCGGTGAAATGATGGATATAGCGATCATTCGCCAGCAGCCTATCTTCGATCTTCGTCTTATCCGCGGCAGCCTCTATCCAAGCCGCCCCGGTGACGTTCTTCTCCCGGTAACGCACGATTCCAGCGTCCACGGTCGTGTTGGTCCGCCACTGAATCGTTTGGGTCGTGCGCGGCTCATCACTCCACGTCAGAACCACTTGGTCGGCCTTGTCCGATGAGGGATAGGGTGTCCTTCGGAACGCCCCGATCAGATGCGCTTCCCTGGCGCGCCCGCGAATTGTCTGAAGCAGGACCTGCCCCTTCAACTCGTCCGGGACCTTCGTCAATACCAGCTCCGTCCAATCGTGGTAGGTTGTTGCGCCCACGCGCATCTCGACCGTTTTCTGACCCGCGGGAGAAAAATGAGTCAACTCCACCTTCGCATCCGCCTGCTGCGGGCCCACGCACACGAAATATTGCGGACGATGCTTATCGAACCCGTTGACGCCCAAGCCGATGTGCCCCGCGTTGAAGGCCTTCTGCCACACCTCGAATTCCATCTCTTCATTGCGAACGCGCATCTCGGTCTTCTTGAACCCCGAGTCCGCAAGCCAGAAGGGCGTTACTGCTTGCGTGACCTCGTGCATCACCGAAACGACCACAGGCACGTTCACATCGAATTCCCAGAATTTCGTCGCGAACGCCTTCTTTTCGTCCTCCGTGAGAATCTTGCGAACTGCTGCGTCGTCCAACTTGTCCAGTTGGTCCGGTGTCATCGTGCCGTACAAGCGCGTCACCACGCTGTCCATCGCGTCTGATACGCTAAGGTCCGCACGCGCCGCCAAGACGGACGCGTAAGAGACCGCAACTAGAACCAAGAAGACACAGCGGCGTTTGAACAAGCGGTTCACGACATTCTCCTCGATCGTTTCTTCCTATGTCCCGGCCGCATTTGGCCCGAAAGCTGAATGCGCTGCGTGTCGTTATCATGGCACGAGACGGTGGCCGCATCAAACACCGGATACGCGCTCGATAGCCTGTTTGCCACCGCACGTAACATCTGCTAGCCTTAACCAGCGGCGTTGAGGTCTCAGAAGAAAGGATACCGCTGGTCTCATGAATTCAAATATGCCACCAATTGCGGTGCTCTTTCTGCATCCCGGATGCAATATGACTTGCACGTTCTGCGTGACGGAGAATTCGTTTTCCGCCATGCGTTTCGATCAGGCCCTGCGGTTACTCGACTTGCTTCGGACGCACCGCGTGGACACCGTCGTTCTCGGCGGCGGTGAGCCCTTTACCTGGCGTCACAGCCTCATCGAGCTCACGCGAGAAGCCAAGGCGCGCCGCTTCTTCGTCCAGGTCGGCACGAACGGGACAATGCTTCCCGAGAACTTCGAGAATATCCCCAGTATCGATCGCTACGTGCTCCCCCTGGACGCCGCCGACGCGTCCACCCATAACGAACTACGCCACTATCAAGACCGGCACCACAGCGTCATACTTGAACGAATGGCCCGCCTCAGGACGGCCAGAAAGTCCGTCACGATCTCAACCGTCGTCACCGCGCAGAACATCGGTGCGCTTCCTGCAATCGCGGATCTCCTAGCCCAATACTCACAATCCGGCGGACAGTTGCACGCCTGGCACTTGTACAAGTTCATCCCGCAAGGACGCGGCGGCAGAAAGAACGCCGGCAGCTTGGACATCTGCGAGGACGCCTACCAGACCGCGTGCGCCGAAGTGAAACAACGGAATCCGGGCTTACTCGTCTACAAACGCCGCGACATGTTTCATTCGCGCACCGTGGATTTCTACTGGTACCACCGCGAGGCCATTCAAATAGGCAGCGAAGTATGGTCGCGCCCGCAGCCCCAAGTCGCCGCGTATTCCTCGGGACAATCTCTGCCCGCCGCAGCCGACGCCTTCACAAGCTGAAATTTCCGAGTCGCATCGCCCTCGCCGCCCCTACTTCGGCACTTCCGCCAAGTACCGGACCTCATAGGTGAGCGTCATCGCCTCGCCCTTCTTCAATTCCTTTTTCGGAGTGAACAGCTCGAGGTTAACCTGCGGCCAATCAGGCCACCACCAAAAATATGGGTACTCAAGTTGACTCCGCCGGTAGTTCACTTGCACGCCAAAACGCGCTTCGTGACTATAGAACGCAAACGCCCCGTCTTTCGCCTGCCGCAATAGGTCCCGGTCCGGCCCGGTCTCCCTGTGCCATCCACGATTGAACTGCGTCCAGCTTCCGGCGTTCTTAACGTACCCGGCGATTACTTCCGGCTTGTCCGACGTGCTCGCCGGGTTGAACTCGGGATGGGCCTTGAATTGATACGTGGCCGGCTCCGCTCCACAGTTGGTCAACGTACTCTCGAAGAAGATCGTGTTGGGCCTGCTTGATTTTAGTTCTACGCGCCGCACAAACGTGGCGTCATTCCCCAACGGAAGCCGGAGTTCCAACCTCGAATCCTTGACCGTGGCCGTGTATTTCAACGGTGTGCCCTTCTTCAAACCCGTGAGAAACAGATCCTCGTGCGTTCCCCTCAGTATATCGGGATGCGTCGTTGCGGCCAGCAATTCCCGCCCTGTAGGCTTGTGGAACATGCTTACAATCTTCCCGTCCTCTTCCGGAAGGGCAAGCAACCGCCAGACGCTATTCTCGATCTTTACGGCCGGATAGCCGGTATCGAATCGCTTTACCTGTTCCAAGTAGACTTCGACCGGCACGTTCTCAGCCGACATGGACATTCCGTAAGTCTTGCACAGCGCCGCATAGCGGCTCGGAACGCCGCGCATGCCGGCAGGAATGTCCACCCGGCAGACGCCGTCCTCGTATCGCCAGGGTCTCGCCACGGTGGTGAGCACCGCCCGGTACGCGCAGATGGACGCTTTTTCGACTCGCGCCCGAACGGCGTCGCTATCGGCCAGCGCCAGCGCCTGGTCGAAATAGCCGAGTATTTTGCGCGAAATCTCCGGCGTCAGCCCCACCACTTCAGGAGTCGGATAGCAATCCGGATGACTTCCCGAGGCCTCGGTGGTGTCATGCAGCATCTCAAGGTAGTCCAGAATAGGCGGGCCCGCGTTTCCGTAGTGCAGCGCGCAGAACTCGTTCACCAAGGCCCAGCCATCTTGGCGCGGGTTCCACAAACATCGTGCGATCACGTAGTTGCGGAGGTCGCACATCTCACCCGCGTTGCCTTGTCCGTTGGTTTGCATGAACACGCCCTTTGCGTTGTTCTCGGCGAAGAACCGCACATTGGGCGCGATGGCGCGCAAGTTCGGAAACGGCAAGTCGTAATAGGAGAAGTCCGTGTTGTAATTCCACATCCAAACGTCATTGCAGATTGCTTTCCACGCCATCACGTCCTGAAAGAACTTTCGGTTCTTCGGACAGTCCGGATCGTCAATCGGATGCAGCGTGCAGCACTCGATGCTGCACAGTTGGATTTGCACGTTTGGACGCGGCTTGATCGTCTTTGGCGCCTTGCGCGTATAGGCGTACGCCAACGTACCCACCTTCACGCGGGGATATTTCTTCTCGACGCGCTCCGCCACGGCGTTCACGAACGCCAAATGTGCCCCCATCGGCGTTTCCTCGCGCTGATTGATGGCTTCGCACGCCGGGCAATGGCAGTACTCGTCGTTGTCGTTCTGACTTACACTGATGTTGCGCATCCCTGGGCTCGCGTCCAATTGTTTCAACACATTGGCCGTCACGATGTCCAGAACGTCGTGGTTCGTCACGCACGGTTGGGATTCCGTCCGGCCCGAGATACCGGAGACATCGAGCTTGCGAACTCCTTCCACCAGCGCAAAGTACTCGGGGTGCGTCTTGCCATATTCATCGGCGCTGATCTGATGGAGAAACGAGTGACTGATAAGATTTTGTGGAGTCGCCCCCCCGAGCTTCTCGTCACGCGAAAAGGTGTTCATGCGAAGCCGCGCGGCGAAGTCCGGGTGATCTGAGTTCTCTTTGTACGAGGCGCATCGGAATGAGAATGGCGGAACGTAGCTGAAGATATCGAGCGGAATGACCGTCTGTCCGGCGCCGGGAGGAATATGCGTGTGGTCGTGCGTCAGGAAACGCACGCCGAAGTACCGCTCGAAGAACTCGTACACGCCGTACAAGATCCCGCGCGGGCGCCCGCCCGCAATCCGGATGACATTCCGTTCGACGACTATGGACAGCCCTTCGTCACCTAGCCTTTCGACAGACTCCGGAGTCGCGGCCTCGGACTTCCCCTGCGCCCCGATACCGATAAGCACGGCGCGTTTCTTTGCCGGCCTGTCGACTATCCTCAAATCCGTCCCCGTACATTGTTTGAACAGAGATTGGAACTCTTCCGCCGCAGACTTCTCGCTCGGAATGGCGTCCGGCGCCACGACAATGGCCCAGTCTTTCAGTTCTGTGGCGGGAATTCCCGCGCCCTTATCAGAGGCCGCCGCCACAACGCTCGCGAGCGACACTAGAGAGATACAAACAAATACACGCATTCTCAACCACCTTTCCTGGCAAGCCGCCAAGGTCCCCGGCAAGAGTCTCGATGCTCACTTCGGAGCATCGGCCAAGTAGCGGATTTGGTATTCGAGTTTCATCGCCTCGCCCTGCTTAAGCTCCCTCAGCGGCGTGAAGATCTCCAGATTAATCTGCGGCCAGTCGGGCCACCACCATACGTAAGGGTGATCAACTTGCTTCGGCGCGTAGTTCACCTGCACGCCGAAATGGGCCTCATGATTGTAGAAACTGAACACCCCGTCTTTCCCCTGCCTCAACAGTTCCAGGTCCGGTCCCGTGTCGCCCTTCCAACCACGATTAAATAGTTTCCAGACGCCGCCGCTCTTCACATACGCCCCCACGACTTCGGGCTTGTCCGATCTGCTCGCAGGAACGAACTCAGGACGCGACTTGAACTGGTACTTCACGGGCTGCGAACCCCGATGGGTCAGAGTCGAATCAAACGAGATCACGTCCGGCTGATTGGGTCGCAACGCGATGCGGCGTACAAACGTTGTGCCGTCCGAAAGTGCCGCCGCCAACTCCAGCGCAGTTCCCTTTGAGGTCCCGGTAAACTTTGTGGCGGCGCCATCCTGAACCCCTTTTAGGATTAGCTCCTCATGCGTGCCGTGCAATATGTCCCCGTGAGTCATTCCCGCCACCAGTTCCCTTTTCGCGGGCTTGTTGAACATGCTTACAATCTTGCCGTTTTGTTCCGGCAGCACAATCAAGTTCCAGACCGCGTTTTCCAGGCACATGGCGGGATAATCCGCGTCGCGCTGTTTGATGTCCTCGAGGTATGGACCGGAGCCTACACCCTCGGAAACCGACGACATGTTATACGTCTTGCACAGTTCGACATACCGGGCGCTGACCCCTTTCCACTCTTGAGGGACCGAGAAGCGGCAAGCCCCGTCTTCATAACTCCACTTTCCCGGTACCATCATGACTCCGGCCTTGTAAGCGCAGATGGACGCCTTTTCGACGCGCTTCCGTACCGTGTCGTCATCCGCTACGGACGAAGCCTGCTGGAAATACTTCAGCGCCTTCTGCGCAATATCCGGCGTAAGGCCCACTTCTTGCGGCTTTGGAAAACACCCCGGATGCACACCCATAGCATTGGCGTTGTCGTGCAGCATGGTGAGGTAATCCAGGATGGGCTGGCCCGCCTTGCCGTAGTGCAGCGTACAGAACTCCTTCACCAGCGCCGCCCCGTCCGACTTCGGGTCCCAAAGACAGCGCGACATTACATAATTACGCAAGTCGCTCATCTCGCCCGCGTTCCCGCTGGCGTTCGCCTGCATGAAGATGCCATGAGCGTTGTTCTCGACGAAGAAGCGCACATTGGGCGCGATGACGCGCAGATTCGGAAACGGCAGATCGTAGTTGCTGAAATTGGTGTTGTAGTTCCAGATCCAGATGTCGTTGCAGATGGCCTTCCATGCCATCATGTCCTGATAGAACTCGCGGTTCTTGGCGCAGTTCGGGTCGTTGATGGGATGCAGCGTGCAGCACTCGATGCTGCACAACTGAATTTGCATATTCTTGCGCGGGACGATGGTCTTCGGCGCCTTGCGCGTATACCAATACGCCAAGGTCCCGATCTTCACGTCCGGGTACTTCTTCTCGACGCGCTCCGCCACCGCATTCACGAACGCCAGGTGCGAGCCCATCGGCGTGCCCTCACGCTGGTTGATGGCTTCACACGTGGCGCAATGGCAGTATTGGTCGTTGTCATTTTGGCTGACACTGATGTTGCGCAACTTGGGATTCGCGTCCAGGTCCTTCAGCACGCCCTCGGTCACGATGTCCACAACTTCCGGATTCGTCACGCACACTTCGGGGCCGCCACCGCCGACCTCGAGCTTGCGTTCGCCGTTCACCAAGGCAAAATACTCCGGGTGCGACTGGCCGTATTTCTCGACCGTGACCCAGCGAAACAAACTGTGGTTGATCAAGTTCTGCGGCGTCACCCCGCCGAGTTTCTCCTCGGTTGAAACCGTATTGACGCGTAGCCGCGTCGCAAATTCGTGATGCTCATGGTTTTCGGTATAGAAGCTGTACCGGAACGAGAGTGGCGGCGTGTACGTATGCGTTTCAAGCGGAATCGTCCTCGAGCCGGCGTCCGGCGCAATGTAGGTGTGGTCGTGGGTCAGAAATCGCACGCCAAAGTACCGCTCGAAGAATTCGTATACGCCGTACAGGGTCCCGCGCGGCTGCCCTCCGGCGATGCGGATGACGTTGCGTTCGACCACAATGGACAACCCTTCGTCGCCAAGCTTGGCAATACTATCCGCCGTTATGGCTTTCGTCTTACCTTGCGCGCCGAGGCCGATGAGAATGGCGCGTTTCCTCGGGGTGGCGTTGGCGATCTTCAAGTCCGCCCCCGTGCATTGTTTGAACAGCGCCTGGAATTCTTCGGCGGCGTATTTCTCGCTCGGAATCGCGTCCGGCGCCACCACGATGACCCACTTCTTCATCGCCGAAGCCTCGATTTTTCCGCCCTTTTCCGCGGCAGACGCCGAGAGACCCGCCATGACGATCAAACTGAGATAGACACACGTGCGCATATTCGACCACCTTTCTCCCTATGGACCCGCGGCCCAATGGCTACCAAAGGTCATGATGCGAGACCGCCGCGCTAGCGCGCAGAACGGCGCCGCGTCTTCGCCCTATCGTCTGAACTGTTCGCAATTCAGAACATTGTGTCCCCACGAACTTCCGGCATTTACTTCGGCGCATCCGCCAGGTAACGGAATTGATACTCAAGGCCGAGTGATTCGCCCGTCTTCAACTCCTTCGCGAGGCTAATGACTTCGAGATTCATCTGTGGCCACTCCGGCCACCACGATAGATAGGGGCGATCAATCTGTTTGGGTTGATAACTCACCTGCACGCCAAAATGCGCCTCATGACTGTAGAACGCAAAGGCGCTGTCCTTGCCGTCCTTCAATAGCGCCAAGCCAGGCCCCGTGTCCAACTTCCAGTTCTTGTTGACTATTGTCCACACACCGCCGCTCTTCACATACGCCGATACCACTTCGGACTTGTCCGAAATGCTGCCGGGGTCGAACTCCGGATGGGCCTTGAACTGATACACCGCCGGGTCCGCGGCGCCATTGGTCAGCCTCGATCTAAATTTGATGGCGCCATCCGAAGTCAAGGCGATAATTCGCTCTAGCTTCATTCCGTTCTCCAACGCCGCCTGCAGCGTAAACGGGGCGCGCTTGATCACTTCGAACTTGGGCGAAGTCCCCTTCTTGGCGCCTTTCATGATGAGTTCCTTGTGTGTGCCCCGCAAAATGTCACCGTGGGTCATCGCCACCAGCAATTCCTTCTTGGCGGGCTTATAGAACATGCTTACGAGCTTGGCGTTCCGCTCCGGCAGAATGACCAGTCTCCAGACGTCATTCTCCAGGCATTCCGCGGGATAACCCGCCTCGCGCTGCGCGACTTCCTCCAGGTAAGGCCCGGAATCGCCACCTTCGGATACGGCGGACATCTTGTACGTCCTGCACAGCTCCACATATCGAGTACTCATGCCCTTCAGTTCATCGGGAACCGTCAGGCGGCAGTATCCGTTCTCGTACTTCCACGTCCCCGGCGCCATCATCACGGCCGCATTGTACGCGCAAATGGAGGCCTTCTCGACACGCTTTCGCACGAGATCGTCATCAGCCTGTTCCACCGCCCGTTTGAAATACTTCAGCGACTTCACCGCGATTTCCGGGGTAAGGCCGACTTCCTGCGGCTTGGGAAAACACCCCGGATGCACGCCTTTCGCCTCCGCGTTGTCGTGCAACATCGTGAGGTAGTCCAGAATCGGCTCGGCCGCCTTGCCGTAATGAAGCCCGCAGAACTCCTTCACCAGCGCCGCCCCGTCCGACTTCGGGTCCCACAGGCAGCGCGACATCACATAATTGCGCAGATCGCTCATCTCGCCGGCGTTGCCACCCGCGTTGGCCTGCATGAAGATGCCATGGGCGTTGTTCTCGACGAAGCACCGCACATTGGGCGCGATCACGCGCAGATTCGGGAATGGCAGGTCGTAGATAGCGAAATTCGTGTTGTAGTTCCAAATCCAGATGTCGTTACAGACAGCTTTCCATGCCATCATGTCCTGATAGAATTCGCGGTTCTTCACACAGTTCGGGTCGTTGACGGGATGCAGCGTGCAGCACTCGATGCTGCACAACTGAATCTGCATATTCTTGCGCGGCACGATGGTTTTCGGCGCCTTGCGCGTGTACCAATAGGCTAGAGTTCCAATCTTCACATCCGGATACTTTTTCTCAACCCGCTCCGCCACCGCATTCACGAACGCAAGGTGCGAGCCCATGGGCGTACCCTCGCGCTGGTTGATTGCTTCGCACGCTGGGCAATGGCAGTATTGATCGTTGTCATTTTGGCTGACGCTGATATTGCGCAGCTTGGGATTCGCGTCCAGGTCTTTCAGCACGCCCTCGGTCACGATGTCCACGACTTCCGGATTCGTCACGCAGACTTCGGGGCCACCCCCTCTCACATCAAGCTTGCGTTCGCCGTCTACCAAGGCAAAATACTCCGGGTGGGTCTTGCCGTATTTCTCGACCGTGACCCAGCGAAACAAACTGTGGTTGATCAGGTTCTGCGGCGTCACCCCGCCCAGTTTCTCCTCGGTGGAAACGGTATTGACGCGAAGCCGCGTCGCGAACTCATGATGCTCACGGTTCTCGGTGTAGTAGCTGTACCGGAACGACAGCGGCGGCGTGTAGGAATAGCTTTCCAGCGGGATGGTCCGTTGAGCGGCGTCGGGCGGAATGTGGGTGTGGTCGTACGTGAGAAATCGCACGCCAAAGTACCGCTCGAAGAACTCGTACACGCCATACAAGGTTCCCCGCGGCTGCCCTCCTGCGATGCGGATGACGTTGCGCTCGACTGCAATGGACAGTCCTTCGTCGCCAAGCTTGGCAATACTGTCCGCCGTTATGGCTTTCGTCTTACCTTGCGCGCCGAGGCCGATGAGGATGGCGCGCTTATTCGCCGGCGTATTGCTGATGGCCAGGTCCAGGCCGGTACACTGCTTGACTAGCCCCTGAAACTCTTCCGCGGCGAACTTCTCGCTGGGAATAGCGTCCGGCGCCACCACAATGACCCACTTTTTCAGCGCCGACGCCTCGATTTTTCCGCCCTTTTCAGCGGCAGACCCGGTCGCTCCGGCCAACACCACCAGACTGAGACAAAAAAGTGCGCGCATGATTCTCTCCCGTCTTCGCAATCCAAGACCTGCCCAACGTGTCCATCCGAGTGACGCGAGGAATCTACCCCGCACCGGCCCGCATTCCCACCGTAACAGCACAGCACCAAGCCCATCGCGGCCGCACGAAGCGCCCGCCACGGTGCGTCACCCCGTCAAATCTTCGCGTCCTTGCGCAATTGAAGCAGCGCCTTTACGCTCGCTTCCGGAATCACGCCGTGCTTGTCGGGCGGCACATCCAGGAGCAGGTTCACCCCGCGGGCGCGGCACGACTCGAATTGTTTCGCCAGCTCCGCTGCGGGCCGCGGAACGTCGCCGTCGACATAGAACCATTCCTTGCCGATCGGATCGCACACCTCGCCGGGCATGTAGTACTCCTTTCCCTCGATAGTCCGCATACGGCTGTGACCGGCATCCGGCGGCAGCGACCGTTCGATGGCGATCAGGTCTGACGGCCACGCGTATTCGACGTCGTACTTGTCGCCGCTCGAGATCCCGCTGTTCATCATGATGACGGTATTGGGCTGCAGCGACGCCAGGTATTGGTATAGGAAGGTGCGATAGCCGCGTCCCAGCAAGCCCGGAATATCAATCCACGTTTCCGCGATCGGTCCGTACTGCGTTAGCAACTCCGTCAACTGCGCCGTCTGAAAGGTCTGGTAGACGGAGGTGGTATAGAACGGGCCATCCTCTTTACGGTCCGACCACGTCCGGCTGCCAAACCGGTTGTGGTTGTCCCAGGAACAATAATAGAACCCCGGCAGCACACCCCGCTTCTCACACGACTTCACAAACGCTTCGATCACGTCCGTGGTGTTGCCGCTCTTGGCCACGGTGTAGTCCGTGTGCTTGCTTGGCCAGAGGCAGTGTCCGGCGACGTGTTTCGAGGTAAGCACGATGTACTTCATCCCCGCATCGCGCGCCACCGAGACCCACTGGTCCACGTCCAACTTGTCGGGCGCGTAGGTCGACGCCGGCGCTTTGCCATCCGGGAGTTCCGCGCCCACGAATGTGCTCATCCCAAAATGAATGAACATCCCATAGCCCAACGATTCCCATTTCTTCAGCGCCTCCATAGACAGGCGCTGACTTCCCGGCTTCGCCGGCGCGCTTTCGGGCGCCGCTGCGGCCGTCACCGCCTGCGGCGTCAATGCCGCCGCCCCCGAGGCCAGCGCAATTCCTGTTGCAGTAGTGTTGAGAAATGACCGTCTTGAAACATCATCGTGGCTCATGACAACTCCCTCCTTGCGGGGCGCCCGCAGCGACGGACATTCTACAACATACGAGGACGTTGATTCGTCAATTGGCGCGGCCTATTCTGGCGCCTGTGTGACCCACGTTCATACGGAGGGACGAATTCCATGGCAGACGTTCATGAAAAGGTTCAGTCAATCTTTCAACGGATCGCCGGGGATCGCGCGAACGTCCTTCGCGGGGAGCATTATCCTGCCGGTAGAAATTCGCTCATAACTTCTGCACTCGAAGAGGGCGGCGCGGGCTCGGACGTCTACGATATCGTCAAACTCGATCGAATCGGTTTTCATCTTGTGAACTGCAACGCGGACGCCGCCTTCCTTGTCGCGTTGCTCCTTTACCCGGAAGAATTCTCCGCTGAGGAAATCCGGGATGGCGTGGAGAGTTTCATGCTCGATTCTTCATGGCACTGCGCCGAAGCGCTACGCCTTTGGAAGGAGTCGCCCTTCAATCCGCTGCGTAATCTGCAACCCGAACCGGAGAGCGAACAAGACCGCGGGGACGAATCCGACACTGCAGCCCCCTGAAGGAGTCGATCGCCACAATGTCATTTCGCCCGCGACGTCATTCCAGCCGGCGCACGGTGAGACGGGTCAGGAACGCGGCGCACGGCTGGTCATGACGAGTCTTTACCGTCAGACCTCGTTCAACGGCGCCTCCTGGCGGACCAAGTGGTACCGTCGTGACACTCGAAAACGACATTCCCAAGACATTCAGGCCTTCGATTGCACGGTCGCCGCTTACTACAACTTCGACGTTCTTGCCCGCGGCTTGTTCGAGCGTGACTCTGCCATATTCCGCGCCGTTCAACGTAATGGAGACAGTTTGCGGCCGCCCGCGATTAGGGGGAGGCGTGAGTTGGACAATTACGCTGTACTTACGACCGCGTTCCAGCGGAAGCAGCAGCGCACACTCGGATTGTTCCGCGACAACATACGCGTTGGGCGCGTACCAGTTACGGTGGGGGGCCTCCCAACCTTTTCCGAGAAAATTCTGCAAGTCCGGCCCCGCCGCATTGATGGTGAGTTCGCTTGGGCGCGCCGACGCAAGGATGTCGTATTGCGCTGGGCCCGTACCATTGCGGGCGGCAAACAACAAATTGGCCGGGTACGAAAACGGGTGGCCAAACCGGGCCTGGAAGAGCATTCCGCCGGTAGCCCATACGTTCCGAAAGGATATCGCATCGCCCGGATTGAACCAGTGTTCGCGAAACTGAGTGAGTAGCATTTGGTTGTACATTGCCAAGGCCACCACACCGGCCGTAGCCAGTGTCCAGGGGCGCTTCCGCACGGTCGCCACCCCCCACGATCCCGCGGCAGCGATACCCGGCGCCATGAATGGCAGCGTGGCAATTAGCCTGCGCGCGCCGAAAGAAACACCGGCCGACCAGTCGGCGATGGACGCGTTTATGTAGAGCGAGAGGGCGAGCACAAATCCTGTCGTGACCGCGACCCGCGGCGATCGCCGCCACAGCAAGGGCACGCCGAGAATACCTAGCCACGCCGCGGGGTGCCAGGAAAACAGCCCGTGCCGCGCGGAAAACAGCGTCAGCAAGATTGCGGGATGCGCCCACATCATGGGCGAGCCTGGCGGTTGGCTAAGACCACTCATGCAATACCAGGTCATCAACTGGAGCGAAAAGACGCCCGCCATGCAAGCTTCGCCAAGGCCGAGGTATCGCAAGGACACGTACGGACGTGTTCGCGCCAGGACGGCCGCGTCTGCCGCCAGCACGATGACCAGAGCGGCCTCGCTCGGCCGTACGAGCGCTGCAAGACCCACCGCGCCCCCTAGCGCCGCCCAACCCGCCGCAGACCGGTTCTCAGGGCCTTTCGACCACAGATAGAGAACCAAGGCGCCGGTGAAGAAGGCGCAACCGTGTGACATCCACGCCTCATCGACGATGTACCAAGAAAGGGGTGTGGCCAACCACAATAGCGCTATCGTGAAAAAGGCCGATCGAGCGGAACTGAACTTTCGGGCGCTTTCCCAGACCAGAAACATACCGAACCAAACTAGCGCCAGATTTCCAAAGGCGACTCCGGTGGCGTACGGACTGGACAGACCGTCTGCCGGGCTTTCCAGGCCGAACCACCGCAGAACATGGACCGCGGCATGGGTCGCAAGATAGAACGGCAGCCACAAGACCGGGGCGCCGATTGGAGCAACGTTGACTGCCTTGGGCGGTGACTCCGACCTATCCATGAGGTCTTCGGGATTCTGTGCTATTCGGTCATACTCATTTTGAAAATTCAGGTCGTGATCAAAGACCCAGGAGTGGAGGTAGGCAAAGTACTCCGGCTGGTCATGCCCGGATACCAGCCCCCAATAATCCGGCCGCTGCAGCCCCCAGGTGAATGCGTTTAACGAGATAAGAAAGAAACAAACTAAACCGAAACGGTACCACCGCACCGCCCATTCGGCCGCGCCGGCCGTATCGGGCGTCTTCGTTTCGTCCTGATCGAAACGTTCGATAATCTCGGCGATCCAGCAGCGGACAAGCGAAAGAAGCCCGGCCATCAGGCTCAACCGCCAAACCGCATCGGCCCCGCATAGCCCTCCGATTAGGCGCGCGGAAACTGGGGTAGCAACCACGGCCAGAAACAAGAGGAGAAAGGCCACGAGTTGGCCCGTCACCGCTACCCTCATGGCGATCGTGAACAGGGAGACACCCTCAGTGTCGCTTGGCTTGGGCGCATCCGCCTTCGGTTTTGACGTCACGACTATTCGACTCCTAGTCTTTGGGATCCGCCGAGCGGCTCGGAGTGCGTCGCGTCCCGGAGATTGCTGTTCCGGCGCAACCAACCCGCATTTCGACAGAGAACTGAAGCTCTATCCTGACATACTTACCCTGAAGGATCGATCACGCTCAGTCTTGGGAAGTAGTTCCGAAAGAATCCCCTATCGCGACTCAGCAGGCGGTCGCACTGCGCCATTGCGTGCGCCGCGATCAGAAAATCAGCGACCATTCGTTCGCGGCCCCCGCCTTGGGCGCGGTAACGCCGCCACGTCTCCCCGGCCAGAGCCGCCGCCGCAGGCTCCATTGCGAGGAGATCCACCTGGAGCCGTTCCATCGTGTCCTCAAGTGTCCTCACGGACGGGAATACGCCAGCAAGTTCCGCCCACACGATGTCGCAGACCACCAGACGCCCTTCTTGCATGCATCGCCGGACTGCTTCCGCCGCCAAGCGTCCGAAGTCCGGAGTATCACGAAACAAATCAATCAATACGTTGGTATCTACTGCGGTGATCACGCTTCCCCTCGCAGTTCACGCACAATCTCATCCGTCGGCTTGTCCAGCGTCAGGCATCCCATGACCCGCGCAATGGGATCGTCTTGTGCGACCTTCACCGCGATGAGTCGCCCGTTTTCCTCGTGGAAGTCCAGCACTGTCTTGGACGTAATACCAAGACGCTCGCGAATTTCTTTCGGGATCGTGACCTGCCCGCGCTCGGCGACAATAGCTTTCATGCCATGCTCCTTGTCCTGGTATGTAATTAGAATATGAATACGTACTAAGTATACTTACCTTCTCGTAAGTGGTCAAGATCATTATGCTGGCCGCCATTCGATCGAACCTTCTTCATGAACCAACAACTAGCTTGCAACGAATGGTAGCATGTGGTATACTGTAGCCAGAATTCGGAAACCGGGGATAAAGCGCATGCTCGAAACCTTTAACGTTGACAATTGGGTCACGCAACTGCGGCGCGGCCTCATTGAGCTGTGTATCCTCAACATGCTCGCCAACGAAGAACTCTACGGCTACGATCTCGTCAAGCGGCTGATCGAGATTCCCGGCCTTGGCATCGCCGAAGGCTCCATCTATCCGCTGTTGTCGCGGATGCGAAAGATGGGGCTGCTTCAGGCCCGCCTCGAAGAATCGCCTCAAGGTCCCGCACGCAAATACTACAGTCTGACCGCGGAAGGACTCCGCTGCTGGCGAATGATGAACAACCATTGGGATACTCTGAGCGGCGGCATCCAACGCCTCCGGCAACCGATGAAGGAAGGGGAAGCATGACGACCTGGACCAACGACGCACACAAATGCCTCGAAGCCTATCTGAACCAAGTCAACGCGCTGCTGCAAGGGCAGTCGGTGGACACAGCGGAAGTGGTTGACGATCTCCGAAATCACGTAACCAATCTCGCCGACGGCTCCGGCAACTCCCTCATTACCGAGCCCGATCTTCAGCGCATACTCGCCACCCTCGGCTCGCCCGTGGAAGTCGCACACTCCTGGACTGGCAAGGACCCTGCCGATCCGTGGACTGAACCCTACCTCGATAAGCCCTGGACGGAGCCGGATGCTACCCCCTCCCGGAATTCATCGACCAAGTGGATAGCTCTGCCTATAGTCGCTGGTGTGCTGGTAACACTGGGCATCGCGTTCATGGTGTGGGAACAGCGTCCGGGACGCGGGCAGGATTATTCGATCCGCGTTTCGCCGCCATCAGACTCTAGAGCCACTGTTGCCGCGTCAAATCCCTTGTACTTAGCGGGAGACTGGCATAGCGTGGACTTCGTTGAACACGTCGAGAACTTCAAACCGGGAGCGAAGTTCTTTACCGGTGATCTCTTCCTGAAGGAACTGCATTGTCTTGAAAACGGTGACACGTCGCTTCCTGTGACCTGGAAAGACGGTTGGATCACGGACAAACAAAGCCAAATTCGCGCTCAATACGAGGTGAAGACGCTCAACGGCGAGATCTACCTGTTCTGGCCGTGGCTTAGCGGTGACGTCACCACACGGGGGCAACAGCCGAAGTACTACGTTCTGAAACGCGGCGCCGTCTCACCCGAACCGGCGCAACAGCTTGCTACACCTGACTCCGCGCCCACGATTCCGCCATCTAACGCCATGTATTTGGCTGGAGTCTGGCGCAGCGTCGATTTTGTCGACCGGGCGGAACGCTTCACGCCGGGAGCGAAGGCCTTTCCCGGCGATCTCTTCCTCAAGGAATTGCGTTGTTTCGAGAACGGCGCCACCTCACTTCCTGTGACCTGGAAAGACGGCTGGATCACGGACAAGCAAAGTCAAATTCGCGCCCGATACGAAGTCAAGACGCTCAACGGCCAAGTCTATCTGTTTCTACCGTGGCTCAGCGGCGATGTCACCATCCGTGGACAACAACCCAAGTATTACGTCCTGCAGAAGACGTCGAACTAGGCTGCCTCTACTGCGATGACAACCTGGATGTAATGCAGGGCACTAGCGCAGTGAGTTATGCTGATGGCGTCTTATACTTGAACGCGAAAGCCGCGAAAAGCGGGGACAGACACACTTTTCAAACTGCCGAAAAGCGAGTCAGTCCCCGGTTTTCGCTCGATTGCGGTGTTCAGTTGAGTTGCTTCAATTTCGAACCACTACACTATCGCCCTGCCGGCTTTGGTCCCATCTTGAATATCAGTTCACCGCCTTTGGCGATTTCGTCGTGGGTGAAGGCCGTGCGGTCCAGCACGGCGCCGTTCAACGTCACTTTTTGCACGTAAACGTTGGCCGGACTGTTGTCTTCGGCGATCACCTTCAGCACCGCGTCGCCGATTTGGATCTCCGCGTTGTCGAACAATGGCGAGCCCAGTTGATACCAAGTTGTCCCCGCGATGGGATAGAAGCCCAGCGCGCTGAACACGTACCACGCCGACAATGTGCCGCCGTCGTCGTTGCCGTCGAGGCCGACGTAGTCGTCGCTGTACTTGGTTTCGAGTATCCAGCGGACCCATTTCTGCGTGAGGTCGGAACGGCCCGCCGCATTGAACAAGTACGCGGCGTGGATGTAGGGCTCGTTGCCGTGCCAATAATACGGTCCCGGATTCCACCAGCCCAAGGTTCGATTCGACTTCTCGAAGTACTTTTCCAACTCACTGACAAAATACGCAGGGCTTTTGAATAGCGCAATCAGGCCTGGAGCATCGAACGGCACGGCCCAGCGCCATTGCTCGCCGCTGCCTTCGACGTAGCCGGTGCTGTACTTCTCGTTGAAGTCGGTATAGGTCAACACCAGCGGATTGCGGTCTTTCGGGAAGTTGCCCGCGCTGTCTTTGGGTTCGAAGTGCTGCGACTCCGGATTCCACACGTTCCGATACGCCGCCGCGTGATTGGCGAACAATGTGGCGTCGCTGCCTTTCTTGAGCGCCGCGGCCAACAACGAGATGGCGTAGTCCTCGTAGGCGTACTCCAGTGTCGCCGCGGCCGACCGCCGCGTCACGTCCGAGGGACAATAGCCATGCTTCAGATAAGCGTCCAACCCGTCGCGTCCGGCAAACTTGGACGTGGGCGGCTTGCCGGTCAGACCGGTCTGCCGCATCGCCTGGTAGGCCGTTTCGACGTCAAAATCGCGGATGCCCTTTTGGTACGCCTCCGACACCGCGATGTCCGCAGGTGTGCCCAGCATGCAGTTCGTATAGCCGCAGCCGGATGGCCAGCGCGGCAGGCAGCCGCCGGCTTTCGCCATCTCGACCAGCGACACCATCATGTCCCGCTGCTCGGCGCGCGCGATCAGGTTGTATAGCGGATGCACCGTGCGGAATGAGTCCCACAGCGAGAAATCCGTGTAATAGACGAAGCCGTCGGCCTTGTGGACCGCGCGGTCAAACCCCATGTATTCACCGTTCACATCCGTGAACACGGTCGGCATCTGAAACGCATGGTAGAGCGACGTGTAGAAGATGCGCCGCTCGCGGTCCGTCCCGCCCCGGACGCGAATGAGCGACAGACGTTTTTCCCACGCCGCCTTGGTGGTGGGCAACACGTCGTCGAACGGCCTCTCCCCCACCTCAGCCTCCAAGTTCTTCCGCGCGTTTTCGATACTGACGCACGACAGCGCCAACCGCATCTCGACCGTTTGGCCCACGCCTTCGTTCGCGAACGTCAGGTCCACGCCGATGTCGTTCCCGAAGGCGTCACTCGCGCCGGGTTTGAAGTCCTTACCGGTCCACGTCCCGTGTGCGGCAAACGGACGGTTGAACCGCGCCACAAAGTACACGTCCAACCCGCCGTAGCGTCCGGAGAACGTTCCAAAGGTTCGGACCTTGCCTTCCAGCTCCTTCGCCGCCGGCAATACCGTTACGGCGCCGTCCTCGCAGCGCTTCTTCTCAAACACGCTCGTGACGTCCATGATCAGATGCGGCGCGGCGTCCTTCTGAAACGTACACCGGTGCAGACCAACATGCGGGGTCGCGGTCAGTTCGACCAGAATCTGGTCCTTGGGCAGTTGCACCCCGTAGTAGCCCGGGAACGCGAGTTCGTCCTTGTGGGAGAACGCCGCAAACCGATCCTTGCCCCGCGCCCACTCTGCCCGCGGCTCAATCGTCGGAAACACGCGGAAGCAGCCGCCCTCGAACGCATCCGCGCCCACCAACCGCGTGTGACTGAACCCGATGATCTTGTTGTCCCCGTAGAAATAGCCCGAGCGGTTGTTCCCGGTTTCATTCAGCAGAATCGAGCGTGTGTCTGGTCCGAGCCGCACCATCCCAAACGGTGTGGTCGCCGCCGGGGTGTCATGACCACACATCCACGAGAACCCGCCGGTCGCGATGAAGGGGTCCACCAACTCCCCCATTTTTCCCGGCGCGGCCTTCACCGCCAAGTTTCCCGGTTTCGCGCTGACGATGTGGTGGTAGTAGTTGTAGAAGGCCAGCAATCCGACGATCAGAATCGCCAGGGGAATCCCCAGGATAATGCCAACCCATTTGAAGAATCGTTTCATGATTGAACCTGTCCCCGCTCCAACGCGTTTGATGACAACGTATCCAGTGTAGTGTCCGCACAACCGCGCCTCAAGCCTCTGCCGCCGGGTGAAGATTCAGCGCGACGGCGATACGGGTACCGCGAACACGCGAGCCATCAACGGCGCGTCGCGGAAGGTCCCCATATATAAGGGTCAGTTGTTTCGGGTTGGCCGACGGGAAGGGCGGGGTGAGAGGACGCGAAACGAGGGGAGATCGGTTTACAGATGCGATGAAGCGGCTGCGTCCAAGATCGCACAGAGAAGCTTCTGGAAGGCACGGAGGCGGGCGCTGAATTGTCAAACGAGGGATGCTCAGTTGACGGGAACGGTAAAGGCTGGCGATTAGCGCTGATTAGTTGCGGGATGAGGGGGGCCAACTTGGCTAAACGAGGGTAGATCAGATTACAGAATGGCGAATAGCGCCATAGCGGGATTTTCGCTGTTTGGACGCTCGAGTGCTTTATTTGGGGTTACTGCAGATTCTTCTTTCTTTTCACGGGAAAAGAAAGAAGCAAAGAAAAGCGGATGGGACAGATGGGGATACGGCTTTGGGGCGGCCTATGCGCAGTGGGAAGGCCATCGGAAGCGGCGGGACGCCGCTTCTACTTTGGGACCTCGTGCGCTTGACTCGGCGCCATTCGGGACAGACCGGCTTTTCAAACCGCCGAAGCCGCGAGAAGGGGGGATAGACACAAATGTCACTAAGATGGCTAGGAACCTCTTCATCTTGATGCCGTTCGTAGCGGGGGATTCTTTATGTAACTCTTTCAGAGTAGCCAATCAGGGCGGGCTTTGATCCCTGGGTAGGCCGCCTTCGCAAAGCCTTCGGCGGCCTACCCAGGGCTGTGATATTCCTCGCCTTCAGCGAGAACAGCGGCGCCTCACTCAGGTCGAGGCGGCGAAGCTGCTCGGCGTCGATCAAGCGAAAGTGTCGGCGCTCGTCTGTGGGCGTCTCTCAGGGTTTTCGACCGATCGCCTGTTCCGCTTTCTCAATGCGCCTGGCCGGGATGTCGAGGTCGTCGTTCGACCAAAACCAAAATCCCGCAAGCAGGCCCAACTCAGGGTAGCCTCGTGAGCGGCGCATGGCTTGCTCGGCGAGCGCCCTCCCGTTTACTACGGCGCGGGTGTAGGTGGGGGAAGCTAATACAAAGCGCAGCTTTTTAGAGAAGTGCGTTCCCGAGTACAACTCGGGAACGAGTCCAAGAGCGGATAGGACAGATGGGACGGATGGGGACCCGGCATTGGGGCGGCCTATGCGCAATGGGAAGGCCATCGGAAGCGACGGGACGCCGCTTCTACTTTGGGACCTCCTGCGCTTGACGCCGTTCGTAACGGTATTTCCTATGTAACTCTTTCAGAGTATCCAATTAGAGCGAACTTTGATCTGGGTAGCGTCCCCTGTATTCTTCTGTCGTCGCACAGAATTGCCATGATAGACTGACTCATATATGCCTGCGATGCAACTAAACTCTGTTCTTGGGCATAGAATATGGGAAAAGGTGGTTCTGGGGATTCCATATGAAACTCCTCGTCACGCTTGCGGCGCTAGCGCTCATCCTTTCACTAGAAGGTTACGCCCAGTTCGAGAACCTACCGCGGGCGCCGGTCACCATCACCGTTCATGACCCGAACAATAAGCCGGTTCCTGGCGCAGAGGTCCACTGCGTAGACTGGAACTGCGGTCCTCGCTTTACCGAGCTGCAGCCAGATGAACAAGCGGTGACCGACACGGACGGCCGTGTGACTTTTCAAAACAGAACGGCCGGTCAAGTCTTCGCGCGGGTGAGGGCTGGCGAGCTCGGCGGTTGGTTCCGAATCCAGGACTTCAATTCGCACCACCCGAAGGTTGTCGTAAAAATCGGCGTCGGTCGGACCATTCGAGTGAATACCCATGTGCCCGGGGCGCTAGTTCTCGCGGACGGCTGCCTGCCCGCCGGCGTCACGGATGAGCACGGTCAAATCACCGTCCCCAATTTCGGACTTGGCTACGATCCCGGACTCGCCTTCACCAAGGAAGGCTACGCATGGACCGTCGAACACGTTGCCTTCGACACCCCGGTGTTTGACCTGCCCCTGAAACCCGGCACAGAAATCGAAGGAGTTGTGCTGGATCCTGAAGGCAAGCCCGTAGCCGGCGCCAAGGTATATGCGGGACCCTATCGGATGGCCCCCGTGAGTACCGATCAGAACGGCCATTTCCGACTGACCCGCTGCGCCCGTTCATACGATCCCGCAGAACATGTGTCCGCGTCGGCCCAAATAGAAGGCAAATCTCTGTCGGGCGAGGTCAGGATTCGGGCCGACAAGCCCTTGATCACGGGGGTAACGGTGACACTGGCGCCCACGATAATACCTACCTTTACGGTTCAAGGCCGCGTTGTCAATGCGCTGACCGGTCAACCAGTGAAAGCCGAGATCGTACGAAATAGCAGTGCTGACCTATCCTGCGCCCATCGAGCCGGGAAAACGAATAGCGACGGTCGTTTCTCACTCGATGCCCGAGAATCGGACGGCGGCTGTTATTTCGCTCTCCCCAGAGACCCGACGCTGTATATCGAGGGTGGTATGGTCCCATTGCGTCGAGTGCAGGGGAAGCCCGTGGATCAGATTATCGAGTTCAAAGCCGTGAAGGGGTGTGCTATCAGCGGACGCGCAATCAGCGCGGATGGCAAACCCATTTCCGCAAAGTACGTGGAATACACCCCCCTTGGGAAGTTGCAGTTGCATCATCCCGCATTGACCCAAAAAGACGGGCGATTCGTATTGCCGCATTTGGACGGGGTTGGCGCAACTTATACGCTTCAGGTTACCGACGCTCTTGGCCGCAGAGGAACGGCAACGGTGGGCCCTTTGACTCCCGGAGAGTTCCGGAAGAACGTCATTATTCGCTTGCCCGCGCAAGTCGAACCCAGTCGTCTTCGGGGCGTTGTGACTGACCGTGATGGAAAGCCACTTTCCAGTGTACGGCTGGCTTTCACGTACGAGGATAAAAGCGAATCAACCGAGATTATGGCCGTGAGCGATGACGAGGGTAAGTACGAACTTCGCGTACTGTATTCCGGCCATGCGAAGGTTTCCGCGTCGGTCAGCGCCCAACAGTCCCCGGGCGAATCCAACTATTACAGGTCACGTCATGGCAAGATCGTCGGCGCCGATCGCGTGACCCTCGATGGCGCGAAAGACGCAGAGATGAATTTCGTCGTCGAGATTCCGAGTGAAGCTAGGTAAGGTTCCGCAGGGCGTCGGCTGGATTCAAACAAAGGCGAACGACGCGGCGGTTGGGGACGAGCGCCCTCCCGTTTACTACGGCGCGGGTATTGGTGGGGGAAGCTAATACAAAGCGCAGCTTTTCAGAGAAGTGCGTTCCCGAGTACAACTCGGGAACGAGTCCAAAAGCGGATAGGACAGATGGGACGGATGGGGACACGGCATCCGGGCGGCCTACGCGCAATGGGAAGGCCATCGGAAGCGGCGGGCCATAGGTTCTATTTTCCCGCGCCAGTCACCGGTTTTCCCAGGAGTTCGGGGGCGAGTTTATCGAGGCCCTCGAGGTTTTGGCGGAGGGCTTCTTCGGCGTCGACTTCGGCTCTGTGGCCCAGGATGCCGATGGGGCCTTTGTATCCGCTCTCGACAACGACCCGCATCATGTCCTTCTCATGCTGGCCTTGGCCGATGGGGAGGATCAGCGGGTTTGCGTCGGCGTTCATGCCGTTGAGGTTGACGCAGAGCAGGTACGGCTTCATGAGGGCGAATAGCTCGCGGAACTGCCCGATGTCGGCATGGCCGTGATGAAAGTTGTAGACAATGCCGACATGCTTGCCGCCAGCGTTCTTCTGCAACCATTCGCACACGGCGGCCATGTTCCGGGGTTCGCCACCCCAGCCGCCGTGATTATAGAGGCCCAGCTTGCAGCCCAATTGACGGGTCCGTTCGACGAGGGGAAGCAACTGTTTCGCGGCGGCTTCGACCATCTGCTCGCGTGGACCGTCCGGGGGACTTGGAACGACCATCCAGACTTGAGGCGAGATCTTGTGTTTTTCAAACAGCTTGAACATTTCTTCGTGCTGCCCCCAGAACGCGAAGAACTCGATGCCGTGTTCCTTCAACGTCACTATTTCCTGATCGAACGAGGGGACATGCTCGTCGCGCCAGTCGTAGGCGAATTTGGAGAATCCCAGCCGCTTGAGCATGTCGGCCCGCTCGACCGGCCCGCGCTTCTTTGCGTCGAACGGCACGATACACCACGCTACGAGATTGTCTTTGGCAAAAATACCCCCGACTTTCTCTGACTTGCTTCCTGGATTCTCTTTCATCATCCGCACCCCATCATCCCAGGCCAGTTTGCCGGTTTGCTTGTCCCATTTGCGCGTACGCACTTTCAGGCGATGGTCTTCGCCGTGGCACTCCATGCAGGCTTTCGTTTCGGCGGCCGGGTTGGTGAACAGTGCGTCGTGTTTTCCGCCTTTTTTCAGATCGTCATTCGGATGGCACACGGCGCACAACGGGGCGATACCTTCCTTTGGATACATGACATCCGGTGGCGTGACGTTGTCCTCGTCTTCGCTATGCTTGTCGGAAACGCCGTGACATGTTTCGCAGCCAACACCTGCGGCCTTGTGTTTCTGCGCGAAGGTCTCTTTCTGGTAGTTGAGATGGCATACATAGCAGTAAGAGTTGCTCGCCGGTTTGTGGTCCTTCTTGCTTTTCCATTCGGCGATCACCGGTTCCCACGGCGCGGCGCCGTTCGGGCCAGCGGCCGTTCCCGGTGAGGCCGCCGTGGGCGCCTCTTCGGAACTGGCCACCCACTGCCCGGCGAAGAACGACACGCACACAACGAGCAAGATCCGTTTCATCGTGTTCATCACTAGGAGTTCGGCCAGAAAGCCGTTAATTGACGCGGCGCGGCCAGAAAGCATCTGTAAGTTGTTTAACACTAGTGCTCGCCTTTGTAGGGTTTTGGTAAACGGAGGCTTTCTGGCCGCGCCTCTAGACGTATTCCCATTCTGTCAACCACCGGTGATCGTCCGGCAGTTGGGCCATCATGTCCTTCCGGATCACGTCCAGCTTTGCTACGTCCTTCAAATCAAGCTCGCGGCTTTCCTTGATGGCGCGAACCATGTTATCAACCTGATGGGCGCTTACGAGACCCGGGATGGGGGCCGTAATGGCCGGGTTGGAAAGAATATAGCGAATGGCCAACCGCGCGCGCTCGTTGTCTTCTTCAACGTGCGGCCCGTTCGGAGCGCCGTCGCCTTTGAAGATGGCGTTGCTGGCGAATGGCTTGATGCCCAGTACGCCCACGTCATATTTCCGGATCGCGTCGAAAAGACTGTCTTCCGGCAACTCCTTCGACGTAGCCGTGTACGGCGTACACAGGACCTCGATGGTGTCCGGATAGGTCTCGATGATGGTTTTGGCCCATTCGCGATCGTGCGTGGATAGCCCCGTATGGCGGCACAGCCCCTTCTTGCGGGCGGTGTTCAGCGCCTCGATCATCGCATCCACGTCGGCCTGGGAATGGCGGCCACCGCGCTCGAGGGCCATGAGGCGCCACACGTCGGCGTACTCGAGCTTACAGCGTTTCAGTCCGGCCTCGAACAACTCGAGGAGTTTCTTGGCGGTGCGATTTTCCGGCTCCCGCAGTTCGCTCTTGGGATGCGAATAGCACAGGTACACCTTCTCGCGCCGTTTGCCAAGCACGTTGCAGTAGGTTTCCGCCTCCGCATTGCCGGCAAAGTCGATACAGTTGAATCCCACCTCGAGGCAGCGGCTAATCACCGCGTCCCGATTCTTCATGAACGGCTCGACATCGGCTTTTTGGTTCGGCCCTTCATAGGGATCGATTTCCGCGCCCGCCTGGATCGCCTTGTCGATCCGTTTCCAATGGCCACCGAGGGAGACGGCCGAGACCCAGAGCCCCGTCTTGCCTAGCCGGCGATATTCCATTTCCGGCTTGTAGTTCCGGGTGCGCTTCACTTCATTCGGGACTTTGCCTTGCCCGCCGGTCCTGGCCGCGGCAGAGAGCGCGACGGTTGACGCCAGGGCGGTTGCCACCGCCTCCTGGACGAATTCCCTTCGAGTGACGGTCTCATTTGGCATGCGAAAACCCTCCCACTTCCGAGCTGAACCGACGTTTACCCCACGAATCAGCGCAATCGCCGCAACGCTCGGGCATTCTATTGTGCACGGTCTGGTTAGTCAACCAAGCGAAATACCTGGGATCGCGGGTTAGATCGTCTAACAGAGCCTGGTGCAGCAAAGTGACCTCGTAGCGCCGGCGTCCTCGCCGGCTCGGTACTGACGCCCCGAAGCCGCCGAGACGGCGGCGCTACATAGATTGAAAAGGCGGTCTTGTTAGAGGCCCTAGAGGCCCTCAAGATCGCGTCGAGGTAGCAGGGGGCCGTGTTATAATGAAGTTTTCCAAAGATGACGCGCACAATTGGCAATACTGGCGCTACAAAACTTGGGGGAGATTTAGATATGTCATCCGAAACGCAAGCGTCGGATTCCGGCGCGCCAGCTACGAATCGGCGCGTGTCGTTCGCGAAAGTAGCGTTGATGTGCGTCGTCGCGACGGCGGTGGTTTCAATCGCTCTCAACGGTCTCATCATTCTCGCAACGAAAGTGGCCCTCGGTCCACGTGGGGGCATGGACCCGTTTTTGGTTGCGCTCTGTTTGGCTCCCAACGCCCTCTTAGCCGTCATTGCCGCGATGGTTTGCGTGCCCTGTTTTGGGATCGAGCAAGCGCGGAAGGCGGCATCTATAATCTTGGCCTGCGCGATGGTGTACCTGGCTGGCGCGTACGAGTGCTTTCAAATTGCAAAGGACGTACGAGCGAAGGCGTTCCATCAACTCGCGGCCCGGAGTGCGGGGCTAGTGCGGGCAATCGAATCGTATCACGACCAACGCCAACGGTACCCGGATCACCTTGAGGATCTCGTGCCGGACTTCCTGCCCTCGGTTCCCACGACGGGCATGGGAGCCTGCCCCGAGTACACCTATGTTGTGAATCCGGAGAATCCCGAGTGGTACAAAGGAAATCCGTATATCGTCTGTGTAAACCGGCCAAGTTACATACGCAGCTAAGAACTCTCGGCGGTGTCCGCGGCAACGCTCGGCCTGTCCAGCACGCGCTTCAACGGACGTCGTGCAGAATCGAGTAGGCGTTCGGTCACGAACGTCAGTACCAGATAGGCCTACAAGGAAGGTCACGGAGTGCTTAGGACATTGAAACGCGCAACAAGTCTCGCGGCGCTTGCGTTGTTTTGTTCGCTTTCGCTGAACGGTGTTTCTATATATCTGCAAGAACAGGCAGTCAGCCCTGGGGGATCTCTTGCGCTTCTGAACTGGGGGACGCTTCTACTATTGGTTCCTGGCATGCTTGCGTTGGTTTCGACAGTTGCCAGTTTGCCCTTGCTCGCGGTAAAGCGGATGCGTGGTTTGGCCCTGTGTCTCGTGTTGAGCGGTATCGCGTATTTTGCGGGGGCCAAGGTGTGCCTAAGCTATGCATACGATGTCCGGATGGACGCTTTTCGCCGGCTCGCCTCGCGAAGCGCCGCGCTCATCGACGCAATCGAGACTTATCATACGGGCCACGGCGGCTATCCCAGGGTATTGGACGAGTTGACGCCGGATTTCCTCGACGCCGTACCGGGAACTGGCATGGGCGCGTATCCGGAGTTCAAGTATGCCACCGACCCGGACTCGTGGAAAGGCAACCCGTTCGTAATCTACGTAGATACCCCAGCAGGTGGACCGAACTGGGATAAGTTTTTATATTTCCCGAAGCAGAATTATCCGGCGCGCGGGTACGGTGGTGTGTTGGAGCGGGTAGGTTTGTGGGCTTATGTGCATGAGTAGGAGGGCCTTAGGAGTGGGGAGGACAAAGCGCAGCTTTTGGACACGCGTATTCCCGAGTACAACTCGGGAACGAGCGAAAATGCTGATGGCATCTTATGCTTGGATGCGACAGCCGCGAAAAGCGGGGACAGACACGAATGGGGCTAAGTTAGGGTAGTGGACGTTGTGGACAAAGTAGACGAATTGGACAGGTAGGAGGATAGCGTTGGGGCTGCCGCTACGCAGTGGGAAGGCCATCGGAAGCGGCGAGGACGCCGCTTCTACTTTGGAGCCTTGCGCACTTAACTTTTATCTTAGCGCCACTCGGGACAGAGACGCTTTTCAAACTACCGAAAAGCGAGACAATCCCCGGTTTTCGCTCGATTGCGGTGTTCAGTTACGTTGTTTCAATTTTGAATCGCCACGCTAGAGCCGGCTTCTCGGAACTCCTTTGGCCCGCGGCGTTTCGGCCTTTAGTAGCCGGTTGGAAACTTGACTCCGGCGCCGGATAATTGCTAGTCTACTATGTCTGCCGGACGTTCCGGCAGGGGTCCTCTGTGTCTAAACCAATAGTGGAGACGGTACAAAACCTCATGAGTGAAGAAACCAAGCAACCGGCTGAAGCCCACTGGGCTTCTCAACCTGCTGCGGCGTCTGCCGTTGCAAACCTCGATCTCACGGATGACGCTGTGGAGGGATTCGAAGAATTCTCCATGGAAGAGTTGGAGTCGATGTATGACGAGACTCTTCAGAACTTTAAGGAGGGCGAGGTCGTCCGTGGCCGCGTCGTAGAAATCGGACCGGATCGTGTACTCGTGGACATCGGATACAAGAGCGAAGGCGTCATTCCGATGGAAGAGTTCACGCGGGCGTCGGATGTACACGTGGGCGATGAATTTGATGTATTCCTGGAAGAACCCGAAGACGATGAAGGTATGCCGATTCTCTCGAAGATCAAGGCGGACCGCATCAAGAATTGGGCGAACATCCAGACGATTTATGAAAACGACGGCGTGATCGAAGGCAAGATTGTCCGCCGCGTCAAGGGTGGCTTGAAGGTCGATATCGGTATTGACGCGTTCATGCCGGCGAGTCAGTTGACCTGGCGCCCGACGGGCGACCTCGAGCGTTACCTTGGCCAGACGATGGAATTCAAGATCATCAAGCTGACGAAGCGGCGCCGCAACGTGGTGGTCAGCCGCCGCAAGCTTTTGGAAGCGCAGCGCGCGGGCGAGAAGAGCCGCTTGCTGTCGACCATCGCGGTGGGCCAGATCATTGACGGTGAAGTGAAGAATATTACCGATTTCGGCGCGTTTGTGGACGTGGGCGGCATCGACGGTCTGTTACACGTGACAGACATGTCGTGGGGCCGCGTGAAGCATCCGTCGCAGGCGGTTTCGGTGGGCCAGAAGATTTCCGTGATGGTGTTGAATTTCGACCCGCAGACGGAACGCATCAGCCTGGGTCTCAAGCAGAAGCAAGAGAATCCCTGGCGCACCGCCGCATCGCGCTATCCGGTAGGCACCGTGGTACACGGCAAAGTGGTCAGCATGACGGACTACGGCGCGTTTGTGCAGATTGAAGAGGGCATTGACGGCCTGCTTCACGTCAGCGACATGTCGTGGACCAAGAAGGTATCGCATCCGTCGGAAATGCTGGAGAAGGGTCAGGTCATTGACGTCAAGATTCTCAGCATC
>JACRLJ010000015.1:797-138266 GCA_016215105.1 Candidatus Hydrogenedentota bacterium | reverse complement strand
TACCCAGAAATCGCCAATATGCGCGTCATACGAGTTTCCGGCCGCCCCTTGACCCGTTCGCACACCATTCGTCCATCCATATCGGATAGATGAATATCGAGGATGATGAGATGCGGGTTTTGCTCGACCACTTGCCCGCCAGCGTCAAAGCCCGTCGAGGCAACCGCTACTTGATAGTCGGCGTCTTTCAATAACGCGGCGGGAATTATATCGAGGTAATAGGGGTCATCGTCGACCACCAGGATGCGGCGTTCGCCTTCCTCCAGGCGTTCGAGAGGAATGCCGTGGCTCAGCATGAATCGCCGCAGGCTGTCATAGGGAATACGCCGGTCGCCGCCAGGTCCGAGGCGATAGCCGTCGATCTGACCAAGATCGAACCAGCGCGATACGGTATCGGCGGAGACCCCGCAGATCGTGGCCACCTCACCGCTCGTGAACACCTTATTTTTCATCGCGCACCCTGCACTTTCGGTAGTCTTGCCGTTACGGAAGCGGGCAAGTTGTCACGTCCCAACGTTCAACGTCGATATCGGAAGACGTCCAGGATCATCACGTCTACGGAGTTTACGGAATTTACCTGTCTTAATGGTATATGAGAATCCGTCATTTGTCAAGCAGAATTCATCGACTTACCGCCGATTCTTCATTATTATGATTTTTGTGCCACCTGGAGACCGCGTACGCCTGCCAGGGCGGATCAAAGCCGATCCGTCGGCTCTGGCCGGGGAATTCAGGACTCGATTTTCCAGATTGTTGTTCCAGGAAGGAACAAGTCCTTCGCGGGTTCTTTCTTCGCACGGTCAAGGGCCGACTCCCGGAGGGGTCGAGTCCTCGCCCGGCTCGTGTACGCATTCCCTCCTGGAGGGCGTGAAGCAATGCGAAGAGCGCCAAGAATCTCGTGCGAAATGCCCTGAATGCATTCATGATCCGTTTGCCGCCAACGCTCGCGTCTTTATGCCAGGGTAACCAGAAGAGGCTCCGAAAGAGCGAGGCGATTTTTTTGCTTGACTTTTTTTCCACCTTGCAAGTATCATGTCCTCTGTTGACAGTCCTTATCGGGGATCTAGCGTCCGATAAGGGGGAAGTTGCGCCGCTTTGAAGGATCGGCGGATCGTCGGCGAGACAACGTTAAGAACGGCGAAAACGACGTATACAGGGCGGTTGTGCAGTGCGCCGCAGCTAACCCGGCGAAGGGTGGTTTGAGTTTGGACACGCTCTTGGTGTAGGGTAGCGCAATTGTTGGGTTGTGGCGCGGTAATTATGCGTCAATGAGTGGTTGGAACTACGAAAGTTGAAGGAACGACTGTACCATCGCTGATGGTTCATATTCAGGAGCCGGAAGGAGGGATGAAATCCGCTTAGGCAAACGCTCCCGGGATCGTCAAAATATGCGGTGTGAGTTATAGATCGAGTCGAATTCGCTCAGCGCAACGGCGGGCGCCAATACTTGGCCCGCGTGACGCTGGATACTGGGGCGGTTAATGACCGTCTCGAACATAGGAAAAGGAGAACTACGCACCATGCGTAAAAGCGTAATGATGCTTCTCGCTGCAGCGATCGTGATCACGGCCCTGCCGGCTTTCGCTGAACTGCAGAATGTAATTGTCGGCGGGTCGATCAAGATCCGCGGCAATTGGTACACGAACACGTTTGTATCGGCCCCCGGTGGCGCGGAAGTCCGCTGGCCCGGGTTCTTTCTACCGGCCCGCGCGATTGGCGACCTTCTTGGCGGCCAGTCCGTGGTCAGCACCTACTCTTGGAACGCGGATCGCACGAATGACCTCAAGAACGTCGAGCAGTTGACCCGCCTCAATGTCCGCGCTGAATTCACGAACAACGTCAGCGCGTTCATCGAACTGGAGTCGAGCAGTTGACCCGCCTCAATGTCCGCGCTGAATTCACGAACAACGTCAGCGCGTTCATCGAACTGGACAGCTACGGCGTGTGGGGTACGGACTTCCGTTCCAACTACATCACCGGTTTCGATTTCCGTAACGTTCCGTCCGGTAACGACGTAGACCTGTACCAGGCCTACATCGAAGCCAACGAGATGTTCGGATATCCGGTTCGCGCTCGTATCGGCCGCCAGGAGTTGGCGTTCGGTAATGAGTGGCTCGTCGGCTCCGGTGGCGCCAACGCCGGTTTGTCCAAGCAGTCGTTTGACGCCATCCGCCTGACCTACGCGACCGACCAGTTCAGCGTAGACGCCTGGTGGTCCAAGCTGGCCGAGGTCTCGCCGCTTGAACAAGATGGCGACACTGACTTCTATGGTGTGTACGGCAGCTACAAGGGCATCGAAAACATCACGTTGGATGCCTACTGGTTGCTGGTTCGTGACGCCGCTAGCCTGAACGACACCAATTTCGCGTGGTTCCCGGAGTGGGTAGAAGATATTGCCGGGATCGACAATTACGATGTAACGAATCTCCATACCATCGGCCTCCGCGGGGCTGGGACCTACGGCGCGTTTGACTTCAATGCTGAAGCCGCCTATCAGTTTGGCGATGCTGGCCAGTACGGAATCCTGGCGAAGCCCTTCACCTATGGTGATGACGGCGCCAGTTTCGATGGCAACTGGGGTTTCAACGGCGAAGTCGGTTACACCTTCGACATGTCGTACTCGCCCCGTGTGTACTTGGGCCTTGCGTACCTGGGCGGCGAAGACAATCGCAGCATCAGCTTCTGGAGTTGGTTGGATCCGTTTGACCGTCCGCAAGCGAGTGTGAGCTTCAACCGTCTGTTCTCGAGCTGGGAGTACAGCAAGTTCCTTGAGAACACCGACCTGTCCAATGCTCTGATCTTCCGTGGCGGCGTGAAAGTGAAGCCGACGGAAGCGACCGAAGCGTTGTTGGCGGTGTCGTACTTCCAGACCGATGCGCAGTTCGCCGCGCCGCGCCACTTCAATGTTGGCCGGTTCCGCGTACCGATCGCGCCGGCTCTTAGCTTCTGGGATTCCAGCAACAGCTCGGATCTTGGCATTGAAGTCGAATTGATCGGCACCTATCACTACAGCGAAGACCTCAGCTTCCAGGCTGGTTGGGCTCACCTGTTCGTAGGCGATGGACTGTCCGACGGTAACTACAACGTGTTCAATGGTACTTCGTTCAACGGTGGTAGCGGCAACGACGACGCCGACTACCTGTTCTTCGAGACCTCGGTAACGTTCTAGTTCGCGAATCTAGCCGAGAGCCCCCGCAGGCAGCTGCGGGGGCTCTCGTGTTTCGGGTGTGCGGCAATACTATACCCGAACTGGTGACGGCAAGAACTGGCCAATCAGCTTAGGGGAGCGTAACTGGGGGATAGCGCAAACTGACGAGACCGTATTTATCCGCTTGACTTCCTACGCGTTGGTCGCTAACCTGCTTTCCGCTAACCGAGGGTACCGGGAATCAAGGAACTTGTCTTAGGGCAATTTCGCGCATAGCGCTCGCGCGGGGCGACTCGCCCTCGATCGCGCAAGACGGTGAAGTAGAAAGTGTTATCGCTTGCGAGCAGGCCGTGAAGCGGTGAATCGGAAAGTTGTGACGTGGGGAAGACGCTTGGAAGGTGATTCTTCATGCAGATAGGCACGTAACTTGCTCTTGGAATGGAGGACTTGTGGAGAACTGAGTCCGGTCGTGGGAATTTATAGAACGGACAGTACCATCGCTGATGATTCATATTCGGGAGCCGGAAGGAGGGATGAAATCCGCTTAGGCATATGCTTGCTCCTGGGATCGTCAAGACATACGATGTGCGTTATAGATCGAGTCGAATTCGCTCAGCGCAACGGCGGGCGCCAAAACCTGGCCCGCGTGACGCTGGATACTGGGGCGGTTTGATGACCGTCTCGAACATAATAGGAAAAGGAGAACTACGCACCATGCGTAAAAGCGTAATGATGCTTCTCGCTGCAGCGATTGTGGTCACGGCCCTGCCGGCTTTCGCTGAACTGCAGAACGTAATTGTTGGCGGGTCGATCAAGATCCGCGGCAATTGGTACACGAACACCTATGTATCGGCCCCCGGTGGCGCGGAAGTCCGCTGGCCCGGGTTCTTTCTTCCGGCGCGTCCGATTGGCGACTTTTTCGGTGGTCAATCGGTAGTGAGTACCATGAGTTGGAACAGCGACCGGACGAACGACCTCAAGAATGTCGAGCAGTTGACCCGCCTCAATGTCCGCGCTGAATTCACGAACACGTAGACCTGTACCAGGCCTACATCGAAGCCAACGAGATGTTCGGATATCCGGTTCGCGCTCGTATCGGCCGCCAGGAGTTGGCGTTCGGTAATGAGTGGCTCGTTGGCTCCGGTGGCACGGCCGCTGGTCTTTCCAAGCAGTCGTTTGACGCCATCCGCCTGACCTACGCGACCGATCAGTTCAGCGTGGACGCCTGGTGGTCCAAGCTGGCCGAGAATTCGCCGCTTGAGCAAGACGGTGACGTTGACTTCTATGGCGTGTACGGTAGCTACAAAGGTATCGAGAACATCACGTTGGACGCCTACTGGTTGCTGGCTCGTGACGCCCGTCGTCTGAACGACACCAATTTCGCGTGGTTCCCGGAGTGGGTAGAAGATGTTGCCGGGATTGACAACTACGATGTAACGAATCTCCATACCATCGGCCTCCGCGGGGCTGGGACCTACGGCGCGTTTGATTTCAACGCCGAGATTGCGTATCAGTTTGGCGATGCTGGCCAGTACGGAATCCTGGCGAAGCCCTTCACCTATGGTGATGACGGCGCCAGTTTCGACGGTAACTGGGGTTTCAACGGCGAAGTCGGTTACACCTTCGACATGTCGTACTCGCCCCGTGTGTACTTGGGCCTTGCGTACCTGGGCGGCGAAGACAATCGCAGCATCAGCTTCTGGAACTGGTTGAATCCGTTCGACCGTCCGCAAGCGAGCGTGAGCTTCAACCGTCTGTTCTCGAGCTGGGAGTACAGCGAATTTCTTGAGAACACCGACCTGTCCAATGCGCTAATTTTCCGTGGTGGCGTAAAGGTCAAGCCGACGGAAGCGACCGAAGCGTTGTTGGCGGTGTCGTACTTCCAGACCGATGCGCAGTTCGCCGCGCCGCGCCACTTTAATGTTGGCCGGTTCCGCGTACCGATCGCGCCGGCTCTGAGCTTCTGGGATTCCAGCAACAGCTCGGATCTTGGACTTGAGGTCGAATTGATCGGCACCTACCACTACAGCGAAGACCTCAGCTTCCAGGCTGGTTGGGCTCACCTGTTCGTAGGCGACGGTTTGGCCGACGGCAACTACAACATGTTCAATGGTATCTTGTTTGTTGGTGGCAGCGGCAGCGATGACGCCGACTACCTGTTCTTCGAGACCTCGGTAACGTTCTAGTTCGCGATCTAGCAAGTCGATTTAATCTGAAAGCCCCCGCGGGCAACTGCGGGGGCTTTCAGCGTTCTTGACGGCGAAGGTAATGGGGCGCTCCTTCGTAGATGTGATTCCCGCGAGTGAGACGGACTAGAGGCGCGGCCAGAAAGCCGACTTTCTGGCCGGATTCCCTGCGAACGGTCTCCGATGATCGGAGGTGGTGAGCCAGACCTGAAAAAGCGGCCTTGCAACGGCTGGTCTTAGCCGGTATTGTATGTCGCGGGACCATGCAGGAAAGGAAGCGGACTCATGAAACACATACGGACAGTATCGCGTGCGCAATCTCCGGCCTTGGGGGCGACCACCCCGCTCGAACAGTTGATCATCCTCTTTCTATCCGTGGTCTTCCGCGGTTGGGATAATGTCAGTCCCGTGGTGCAGAATCTCCAGAAGTTCTACGGCAAGACCTGACGAGCGGTTTGGCAGCGGTGGCAGAGGCCTAGAGGCGCGGCCACAAAGCCTCCTTCTACCGAGACCAGACAAAAGCGGGTGCTGGTGTTAGACAACGTACAGACGCTTTCTGGCCGCGCCGTGTCTACCATGGCGAATAGCGTTGTAGTGTTAAGCGGGGTGGGGAAATCCAGGCGAGACGCTCCACCAAGCGAGGTCCATGCCCGCCTGCGTCCATTTCTTCGCATGAGCGTGGCACGACAAACCAAACCCGATCCGCGGAGGGGAATGGCGCTTCCGGGGCCTTGGAACTATTTCGCCGGCGCGGCGGGCGCAGGACTCGACGGGGCCGCGGCGCTGCTATCCTTCTTGGGCGCCGACCTCTCCTGTTTGATCTTCTCTTCTTCGCGAAGCCGTAGTTCCTTGTTATACAGATCGGTTTTCGAGAGGTCCAAACCGGTTACCTCGACCACGTGGAATCCGCGGCCGGACTGAATGATATCGCTTAGCTGGCGCAGGGGGGCGTCCCACACGTACGCCTCGATGATGGCGTCCATCTGGCCTTTGATGACCCACCCCATGTCTCCGCCTCGTTCGGCCGTTCCGGGGTCATTGGAGTACGTCTTCGCGAGCGTGTTCCAGCTCTCCCCTTTCACGAGCCGTTCGCGTATCTGGGTGATCATTTCGAGGGCGCGCGCCCGATCTGCGTCGTCGCCGGTCTTGAAGGTAATCAGGATATGGCGGAAGCGTATCTGCGAGACGGCATTGGGCGGGCGCGACCAGAGCCAAACGATTGCAGCCATTACCAGAAACGCGGCGGCCAAACCTGCCCAGATCAGTTTGGTGTTGTCCTTAGGTTCCGCGATTTCGTCAAACTCCGAGCCCATCAAGCATTCCTCCGTATAATGTGACCCAAAAAGTGATAACAATGTACCCGATCAAGACACCAACCGCCAAGCCGATAACCTGCGAAAATACTTTCGTCATGAACTGGACCGCGTGGGTTGCCTCGGCGAACATATATTCTGAGACCTTGCGCAAGGTTGTCTCCAATTGCCCGGATTGTTCGCCCACGAACAACATTTCCCGCGCGGTCGCATTCATGTAGCGGGAATCGGCAAAGGCCTCGACCAAAGTGTGGCCTTGCTGCACTATCGGAACCGACTTCAACAAGTCGCGCTCTATGTACGGATTCGCGGTGATCGCGGCGGCGCTTTCGATGCAGCGGGGTAGATGAAGACCGCTGCCGATCAATAGGGACATGCTCCGAAAAAAACGCGCCAAGGCGAACTTTCGCGTCACACTGGCGATTGGCCAGATGAAGGTCGATACGGCTCCGGATATCCAACGGAATACGCCCATGCGCGACAATATCACACTGATAGCAAACACAACCGCAAATACGACCAGGGCCTTGCCCTGAAAGCGAAGATACTCATTGATATACGCAAAGATGTCGATTTCACCCGAAGCGCGCGGGCCGAACATGTCCTTTATCTTGCCGACCAAACCGAGGCCAAAGGTGCCCAAGAACCACGCCGCCCCGACCTGAATACACGGGTAGGTCATCAAGCGTTTGTATTCCCGCTGCATTTTGAGCCGGTCTTCAAAGTAATTCGCCAAGTCATTGAGCATGACGTCGAGCTTGCCGCCGCGCTCGCCGCTCGCCAATAATTGGATGAAAAACGAGGGCAGGTACTTCGATTGCGATTGGGCCGCCTCGGCCAAGGTCGCGCCGTTCCCCAGGTCGTTGCGCATGGCCCGCAGCAAGTCACGTACTTGGCGGTCGTTATAGCCGCTGGCCACCAGGTCGAGCGATTTCATGATGGGTATGCCGGCGTCGTAACTGGTCGCCAGTTGCCGGCAAAGCGGCACCAGCTTCTTCGCAGACACCTGCGTTGAGTAGAGTCCCATGTTCGTCTCGATTCCTCTGGTGGTGGCGCGAAGCGCTTAGGCGCCACGCCGGCCACGGTTAACACAACCCGAATTCTAGCAGACGGATTGCGTGATTTGCGACCGTGCGGCAATGACACGACCTCTCAGGCGCTCCCGAGTTCCTGCGCCGCCGCCGGAGGGGGACGCTACAAGGCGCCGCCGACGATGGCGAGTCCAAGTAGTAGGATTAGGATTGACTCGAGGCTGATGAGCCAAATTCGCAGGCGATGGTCCGCGGCGTCCCGCAAGAGGGTGGATGCCTTCTTGAGGGCGGTATCCAGCTTGCCAGACTGCTCCCCTACCGCAATCAGGTTCAGCGTGTCCCGCGAAAGCGCCCGTGTCGTTGCCAACGCCTCGGATAGCGATGCGCCTTGCCGCAGCAGCGGTATCGCGTTTAGCAGGGTCGAGCGCAGTTTGGAGTTTGTGGTCAGACTCGCCGTCTTCTCCAGACACCGCGGAACGGATAGACCGCTCGCAAACAGGGCGGCCATGGCGCGCAACGCGTTGGCCATATCGAGCGCGCGGGCTATGGCGGAGAATCTTCCAATCACTCCGGCTGTTCCCGGTGCGCTGGCCCGCGTTGGCTTTAGGTGCGTGAATGCGGAGTAGAGCGCCAGTAGCGTCAACGGGCCGGAAAGTGATCGGGCAAGGAACATACCCATTTGCCACGCTGTAGCGCCCAGCATGGCCATGCGGAACAGGGGTATAACGTACAGTGCGGCGGCAACAATACACAGGGGATAGGTGACCTCCAGCGTCAACGCGCGGCGGTTGGCGATCTGCGTCTCGTACTCCGTCGCCAGGTGCTGAAGTACAGTTTCGAGCGCGCCCGCTTCTTCGCCCGCGGCGATCATCTCGACGAAGAATCGAGGCAATACGCGGGATCGCGCGCGAACGGCTTCGGCAAACGTTGCGCCATGCTCGAGATCGTCGCGAATGCGCCGCGCAAGGTCCCGCAGATTCCGGTCCCGCGTTTCTGCGAGCAGCTCGAAACACCGCGCCAGGGGAATACCCGCCTCGTACATCGTGGCTAGCCTTGTACATAGGCTGGCCAACTTTTGTTTCGAGAGCTGCGGTGAAAGAAGCCCCACACGGATTCCCTTGCGTTTGCGGCAAACTGCGCGTTTGCATTGTTGGTCCAATGCTGGGAGAATTGTAGCAAACCCGATGGCGCATTTGAACGACGAATGAGACGATGAGCGAACTCGAACCGCACTACGCCAATATTCCGCCCGAGCACGTGAAGCAATTGGCGCGCAATCCCGTGCATATCGTATTGGACAACTTGCGGAGCGCGTTTAATGTTGGCTCGATCTTCCGCACCTCCGACGCCGGGGCCGCGGCGCACATTCACCTCTGCGGCCTGACCGCCTATCCGCCCCACGTGAAGCTCGAGAAGACCGCCCTGGGCGCGCTCGACTACGTTCCCTGGACCTACCACGACCATGTTAGCCAGGCGCTGGACCAGTTACGCGCCGAACATATTCCCATCGTCGCCGTCGAGGTGGCCGAAGGGGCGGTGTCCCACGTGGCCTATTCCTGGCCTCTGCCCGTGGCGATCGTATTCGGAAACGAAGTCACTGGCATCCAGCCCGAAACGCTCGCGCAGTGCGGCGCCGTGGTCCAAATCCCCATGCACGGCTACAAGAACACCATCAACGTCGCCACCGCGTTTGGCGTGGTGCTGTACGAAATCCTGAGGCAGTGGGGCGCGCTTAACGAGGAATAGCCGGGAAACATTCCAAGTGAAATTTCGCACACTCCCCTTACCCTGTGGTAGCATCCCGCGATGTTTACCGATAAAGAGAAGAAACGCCGCGCGCTGTTGCTTGGTTTGGACGGTGTCCCGAAGGGCCTGATCGAGCGCTTTGCGGGCGATGGGACCATGCCGTTCCTGGGCGAGCTGTTCCGCACGGGGACGCTGCACCAAATGCGCGTGTGCCTGCCGGAGATTTCGAGCGTCAACTGGTCGAGTTTCATGACCGGCGCCAATCCCGGTGAGCACGGTATATTCGGGTTCACCGATCTCAAGCCGGGTTCGTACGACGTGACCTTTCCCTCGTTTCCCCAGCTCAAGACTGACACGCTGTGGGACGAGTTGGGCGCGAGCGGCAAACGTTGTCTGGTCATCAACCAGCCCGGATGTTACCCGGCGCGCGAGATACCGGGCGTCATGGTTTCGGGGTTTGTCGCGGTGGACCTGAAACGCGCTGTGTCGCCCCGTGCGCACGTTGCCGCGCTGCAGAACCTGGGCTATCAAATCGATGTGGACACACGCGGCTGCCGCGAGGATTCGGACAAACTATTCCGCGAGCTCGACGCCTGCCTCGTCTCCCGCGAGAAGGCGCTGCGCCATTTTCTCGCGCAGGAAGACTGGGACTTCGTTGAATTGGTGATTACCGGCACCGACCGCTTGCAGCATTTTCTGTGGACGTCCTGCGATGGGGACGGGCCGGAGCGGGACAGGGCGCTCGAGTACTATCACAAGTGCGACGCGCTGTGCCGTACCGCTGTCGAGGCATATCTGGGCGAGGCGCCGGGCGCCGCGCTCTACCTGATGTCGGACCATGGGTTCTGCAGGGTTGACCGCGAGTTTCACGTCAACGCGTGGCTTCGGCAAGAAGGCTATCTGCGCTTCGATAAGGAGCCGCCCGATTCGTACGCGGACATCAGCGCGGATTCCGTGGCGTTTGCGCTCGATCCGGGCCGGATTTATTTGCACCGTCGGGGGCGCTATCCCAAAGGTTCGGTCGAAAGCGACGCCGTCCTGGACGAGATCGCCGCGAAACTGGGCACCCTCGAATACCGGGGAACGAGAGTGTTCCAGCGGATATCGCGGCGCGACGACATTTACCGGGGCGCTGAGACACCCCACGGGCCAGACTTGGTGTGTACGGGCAGCAGGGGAATCGACGTGAAGGGCGGCATACGCAAGACCGAGCTGTTCTCAGATAGCGTATTCACGGGGATGCACACGTGGGACGACGCCTTCTTCTGGGCGCGGCAGGATCACGGAATCGGGCTGGTTATCTCCGACTTGCGCCGCATCATCGCAAACGACCTGATCGGGGCCGTTTGATCCCTTCGCGCTGTTAGGCCCTCCGTATGGGAACCCTGCGCATATAGAAGTGTACAGGACGGATTGGACAAAACCCTGGGAGGAGTGTAGCCGTGGGGCTCAAGCCGCGCCCAGTCGACTTGGAGCAGGATCGCGAACTTGTCTTGCTTCTGCATTCCATGGGCAACTACGAATCGGACACGCCGTGGTCGCGGCGGATGCCGTTCGAGCGTTACGACGCCCGATGGCGCCGGACTCCACAGCCGGAAACGTTCTTGCGTGATTTCGCGCAGTCCCTTGAGGACGCGCGGACGGTGGCCTGTATCTGGGAAACGGAAACGGGCGAAGGCGTGGGATTTCTCTGGGTCACCTTTACGGAATTTGACGGATATGCAGTGACCGCAGCGGAGATTCGCGATGTGGAACTTGTTCCCTCCTGGCGTGGCCAGGGATTCGGCTCCGAAATGGTTCGATGCGCCGAAGAACGCGCCCGCGCTTCCGGCGCCGGTGTCATACGCTCCGAAACAGGTATAGAGAACCGTGCCTCGCAACGGGCTCACGAGAAGCTCGGATTCGTCACGTATCGTGTTGCCTACGAGAAAGTCCTCGATCCCGCCTTGGAGGAGGCCGATGATTGAATCCAGGTGAGGAAAAGCGATCTTTCGCCCTTACAGGGCTGGCTTTGCGTGTGGGATCGTCCCAGGGCTTACGCCGTGGGCTATTGTCTGCCGCCCCTAACCAGGGCTGGGCCGGAGCCTGGTACGGAGGGGATGCGTCGGCCTAATGATGATTCAGGTTGGAAGGCAGACCTGCGGCCTAACGCCTTTATGACGTTCTCAGGGTGCTGTCGCGGCGGGAGAGGAACTCGTCGAAAATCGCCTCGGCCGACTCGCGATCGAGATCGAGGGTGGCCATCGGACCTTCGATTCGCTCGAAGTATCGGGCTTTGTCCTCTTCGCTGTCGGACGCCGCGTAGGCCATCGCGGACGCGACGGCGGTAACCGCGACGGTCTCCGCGTATTCCTTGCTCGCGCGTTCGGGATTGTGATGGAACCGAATGGCTTCGGCGATACCGGCGGGCAGACTCCAGTGAGCAGCGAGTTCATACCCTGCCTCCGGGTGCGCCATCCCCAACACCTCCTCCTCGGCGGCAATGAGATCAAGGCCGTGCAGCGAGGACGGCACCTGGGCGTAGCGGTCACCGGCCACTTCGGCCAGCGCGACCCGGCCGATATCGTGCAAGAGGCCCGCCGAAAACGCCCCGCCCAACGCCTCGGGTCGGCACGTTTTCGCAGTGATCCTGGCGGCGGCGGCGCAGCACATGGCGCTTAGCCAGAACGCTTTGTAGTCGAATCGGCGGGAACTCTCGAAGAAGTCCACCACTGCGGCGGCCAGCACAATCGCGTACGTTTCCCGCAGACCTAGCAGCGTCACGCCAAGTACAACGTCGTCCACGCGACTCGGAAACCCATAGGCGGCCGAATTCGACACGCTGAGGACTTTAGCGGCGATCGGCGGGTCCATCTTGATAATCTCGCCGACCTCCGCCACCGAACTGAGCGGGTTGATCATGGCTTCGCGAACACGATTCACGGTTTCGGGAAGCGCGGGCAAGGTGTTGATCTGGCGAATAAGCCCGACGACACTTTTCAATTTCATCGTACCGGCGAGGCGGCTGAGGTGCTTCTGCGCGGCGATGTCTTCCTCCGTGTCCTCGCCCGATTTGGCGGGGTAGTAGCGCCGAATGGACTCACGCACGGCGCCCGGCGCGCACAGCAGGGGTTTGACCCGGAGTCCCGTCAAATCTTCCAGTTCTTTGATCGCGGACGAGTCAAGCGGACATACCATGCCCAGAGTCAGCAGCTTGCCCAAACGGTCGATCGGGAATACTTCGTGTTTGAGCGCGAAATCACGCGGGACCAACGCCACCAGATTGGAGGGGATTTCGTAATTCGAGAGGTCGATACTGGCGACGCCCGGCTGGCTGGATAGAAACCGCACGAAGGCCTCGTGAGTGAGGTGGCCAAGCGAAATCAGCGTGTCCACGATCTTTCCGGAGCCACTCGCTTGAAGCTTCAGCGCCTCATCGAGTTGGGCTCGCGTAATGCTTCCGGCCTCGAGCAACATTTCGCCGATGCGCTTTCGCGCCGCCGCTGACGGAGCTGGGGCCATGCCTTTGGCGGCGTCTTCCGCCAACGGCAGCGTGTTCTGCGGCGTCAGCGTACGCTTGGCGCCACATTTCGCGCACGTTAGCATTTTGCCCAAGCCGGAATCGGGGACTCTCATGCGGTTTCCGCACGAGCACACTACCTGTAACATCTTCGTGACAACTCCATGGCGCGCGAACGAACCGGGTCAACAAGATCGTATCTTTTAGGGCGAATGCAGCCCGCCAACTGGGCGAATCGAACCAAGCCGTCGTACGAATCCTCGCATATCCAAGCGCCAGCCGAGGCTACGGGAACTGCTGATAGCTTGAGTTCTGTTCAGTAACGCTCAAGTGTAGGCTACGCCAGGAATAGTGTCAAGCTTATCGGCCGACCGGCGGTCGGGACTCGAGCGTTGCGGCAACGATGACGTAGCGGCTGGAACCCTTTCCGAACCTGATTTCGCGCAGTGGTTTATCTTGAATTGACACCGATGCGAGATAGCCCCAGCGCTCGAGCCCGAACCGGGCGACAGGCTGCTTCGGCTTGCGTGTGAACAAGGTTCCCAAGTGGATCTTCTGAGATTGCGATGCGCCGTCGTTGTACGCCACGGTCACCTCGATCTCGGTGTCTTCCGTGATACCGGCTCCAAGGACTTGGAGATGTTGACCTTGGACACCCGCGCAGGGGACAGGCGCGGCCGGAGCGCTTCCGGATACAAGTATCCCCTTGCCGCCATTCTTCGCCGGGTCCAGGAGGTCGAACGCAACCCCGTGAATTTGGATGGGGCCAAAGGGATACACGAGCATATGAGGCCGGGCGGGCGGCGGCACGCGCCGCTGATCATCGATTCGATTCTGGAAATCCTGCTGATCGTCCGACAACCAGAACCCGTCGAGATTGATATCATCTCCCGCGTTGGACGTCGTGATGCGAAGCACGTGACGCCCCATTTCGATGTGCCCCAGTTCGGCGCGGGCCAGTTCCGGCCCAAAATCCTTTTCCTGGTCACCTGGACCGCCCGTAAGCGGGATAAAGAAGGTGCAGACGTTTCTACCGTCGAGTGTTACTTGAAGCACCGCGCTGGGATTCTGCTTTTCACGCGCAGCGCGCAGATAGAGCTGACCTTTCTCGGTCTGGAACGGCAGATCAAAATACCATTCGGCCCAGTTTGCCGGTTTGGCGCCAAACCCTTTTCCCAGCAATTGCCCGCCGGACGCCCCGGCGCGGGCCTCCGGCCCAAAGGCGCCGTCCTGCTTGTTGAGTGTTTCGGCCTCGACCCACAGATAGGGGCGATTGGGTGGCTCCGGACCGAGACCGAAGGGGTCCTCCTTGGCCATCGGGTCCACGTTTGCCACGGACCGGAGGTCGAGCGGGATAAACTTCGAGCCTGCATGAGGATCGGGCGCCTGCTTCGGTTCTTGTTCGCCGAACGCGTCTGGGGCAGCCAGGACCGCCGCTGCGCTGGTCAACACGATGACGCAAAACCAACTCCCGAAGTGTAGAAGGGGCGAAACACGTTGAATCGTAATTGGCTTGTTCACAAGGTTCTCCTGGCATACATGGTGGGAGGATCTACTGTACGCGCTCGACTCCGACAGGCACGTTGGATACCACAGACATGCGGCAATCGGGTGGGGCGTCGCGCAATGCTTCAGCGATCTTGGCTGCTTGGGATTTTGTCCGGCACACACCGAATATCGTGGGGCCGCTTCCGCTCATGGCCGCGGCGAGGCAACCCGCGTCCAGAAGGCGTTGTTTCGCGGCAGCCAGACTTGGGTGGTCCTTAAACACCGGCCCTTCCATCCGGTTGAACACGGCGAGTCCCGGATTGCCTTGCGCGAGCGCGCGCACGGCCGCCCGGAACGAGCGGGTGCGTCCGGCAAAGGGCTTCTCCCCGCTGTACGTAAGATCTGGGCTGTTGTAGACGCGGCTGGTGCTGACCGCGATGGACGGGTGAATCAGAACAAACCAGGTCCTTGGCAGCGGCGCCAGCGCCGCCATTTCCTCGCCGCGTCGCGTCGCGGCCATCGTGCCGCCGATCGTGCAATACGGCACATCCGAACCGAGTTCGAAGGCCAGCCTGCGGATGTGTCCCGCCGGCAGATGCAGGTCCCACAGGTGATTTAGCGCGACCAATGTGGTGGCCGCGTCTCCGGAGCCACCGGCCAATCCTGCCGCGATGGGAATAGATTTTTCGATCTGGATGAGCGCGCCGCGCGCGCAGCCAGTCCAGTTCTGGAGAAGCGCCGCTGCGCGGTATGCGAGGTTGCCCTCTCCGGTGTCCAACTCGGGCGTCGAACACTCCAGCGAAATGCCCGAGCGGGCCTCGGTGAAGCGGAGCGTGTCTCGAAGGCTCACGCTTTGAAAGATCGTTTCGATGTTGTGGTATCCATCCCGGCGCCGGCCGAGCACGTCGAGGTAGAGGTTCAGTTTCGCGTACGAGTAATAGACGATTGGTGTGGACACAGTTATCGGCCTTTGGCTTCCATCGAAATCGAGTTTCCCATAGTCGTCAGTAATTCTTTGAACGCAGAATCGAGATCACCAAACCCAATCCCAGCAGTCCGGCGATAATGTACCCTATCATACCCAGGCTGCGCGCGCTGGCGTTAGTCGTGATCAAGAGGCTCGAACCGATAATTAGCGAGCCGGTGATGACGCCAAACGCGATGCGGTTGCTTGCGGCGTCGGTCACGGACGCCAAGTGATTCAGCCCTTCATGATTGAGTTGAATCTTGAGTTGCCCTCGACGCAGCATTCGCAGAACGGATTGGACGTCGCGCGGAATCGTTTGGCCCAAGCGCAGGACGGTAGACAGATTGGATTGCGCTTCCAGCATGAGCTGCGCCGGCGCGTAGCGGGCCGCCACGATGCGCTCCACGAAAGGCTGCATGATCGGGATCATGTCAAGGTCCGGATCAAGCGTGTGGCCGACATTTTCGATGGTCGCCAACGCTTTTAGCAGCAACGAGAATCGTGGCGCGAGTTCGAGGCGATTTCGCCGCAGAAGCTCTGTCGCGCGTTCGATTGCGCGGCCAACCTGGCCACCGCTCACGATGGTCTGCGCCTCGAACACCAGATACTCGGACACTTCATGGACCAGGGCCTCCCGGCGCTCGACATCGATGGACATGGTCAGCGCAAGCATCGCATTGACGCAACCGTCTGCGTCTTCGCGAATGATCGCGCGCAGCAAGTCGGTGATGGTGGCGGCGTCGGAGCGTTCGAGATGCCCCACCATGCCGTAATCCAAGAATGCGATCCGGTTGTCGCTCAACACCAGGATATTGCCGGGATGAGGGTCGGCGTGAAACAGCCGATGGTCGAAAACCTGCTGGCACAGCGCTTCGCAGCCAATGGCCGCGACCCGCTTCGGGTCACTGTGGCGCGCAGGATACTCGTCAAGCTGATCGACGCGCGCCCCGTCAATCCAGTCCATCGTCAGAACGCGTGTGGCGGTATATTGGGGAAAGGTCCGGGGCACGAAAACGTGTTGCGAACCGTCGAAGTTCTTGCGGAAGCGATCGATGACGCGCGCTTCGGTGGTAAAGTCGAGTTCGCGGCGAACGGACCGCGCAAACTCATCCACTGCGCCGACGGGGTCGATCCAGGTCAGATCGTGTACGTGTTCAGTCAGCCATTCCGCGATCCGGCGCATCAGGCTCAGATCCGATTCGATCGTGTTGAGGGCCCCCGGCCTCTGCACTTTGACGGCGACGGCCTCGCCGGTCTTGAGGCGCGCACGGTACACCTGGCTGAGCGACGCGGCCGCCACGGGTTCCTTATCAAACTCCGCGAAGATGTCCGCCACCGGCGCCTTGAGCGAATCGGCGATTACCGGCTCCATGTCGGCGAACGGCAGCGGCGCAACACGGTCCTGCAAGCGTCCAAGGTCGGCGGCCACTTCGACGCCGACGAGATCAGGCCGCGTGCTCATTACCTGCCCAAACTTGATAAACGTCGGTCCAAGCTCACTGAATGCGGCGGACAGGCGGGCTCCCAAGGTTTCGGGCTCGCCGCTGGGCGCGTCGATTAGGCGCAGACCGCGCAACAGACGCGCCGGTATGCCTTCGTGCAGCCCCGTACGGCGGACTAGGTCGGCGAAGCCATGGCGGACCAACACCTGGACCACTTCGGCCAGACGCACCGCGTTTCCAACCCGTTTTGCCAACGATCCGTAGCGCATAGCGCCCATCCCACAATCAACACTATAACACCACGGTACCCGGCCACCCGGCGCCATTACAACTACGGCCTGAAGTGTGGAGGCGCAACCGCCTATTCGCGCACGAAAGCGAGCTCGAATCGCGCGCCCGTCCCGGTCTCGACTGGAATCGCAATAACCGACTTGCCATCCGACAGGGTCAATTTCGTCTTGCCCGCCGAGCCAGATTTGAGACTCCATCCCGCCGGCACATAGACGTAGGCCGTTCCCGGCTTCCGATTGCTTCCCGCGAATTGTCCTTTGAGGGTCCCGCCGCGCTCGTCCCACGTAAGCGAAACCAAATCGGCAAACAAGAGATCAATCCGCGAGGAGGCGCCCATGATAACCGGGTGCGTTGCTTCGGGCGTTACTCCGTAGATCGTCAGCCGGTCCGAGGCGGGAACCGATTTGTCCGCCGTGTCCACGAATTCGCCGCTATCGGCGCGCCACACCTTCACCGGTTGTTTTTCATCCCGGTCCATCTCGTTTACGTTCCAGGCGCCCGCGCCAGGGAACGCCACCACCGCGTCACCCCGGTTCTCTTCGGACTGCACGTGAACCTGCCAGAGCTTGGGAGCGTTCCTCGCCGCATCCAGCGGACGTCCGGTGAGCGCCGGGCGGGGGAACACCGCCGCCAGTTGGTTCACGGTCTGCGAATTGGGCTCACCATATAGCTCGATGGGGCCGCCATACAACGTGATTGCGGCGGCGAGGCTATCGTCAACATTCTTGAACGACGCCGCGTCAATACGCACCGCCCCGGACACTACGCCATACTCCCGCATCCGGCTCGAGGCCGCCGCGGCGTTAAGCCAGCCGCCCAGCTCGGAATCCATCGAGGAGACCGGAGGCGCAACCACGGGCACGCCTTTGGCGGCCGCATCCATCACCTCGTAGGCCAGACACTCCGCCTGCCGCCGCGTAATATTGAATTGCTTCAACACCGTGTCTGGAATTGGAGACGGAGCGACCGCGAAGAATGCGAACCCGGCCGAGACCAGGGGTCTTAGCCTTGCAACCGCGTGTTCTTTGGCCTTCGGATTGGTCAAATTGAGCCAGACCTGACCGTCGCCTCCGGGCGCGGTCCACTCGGCGTCACCACCCTCCGAGGCCAGCGGATCCACCGTGATACCTGGCGTCATATTTCTGGTCGTGAGTTCTTTAGCGACTTTACTCATCTCTCTGGGGTACAGCCCCGGCGCGCCCTGAAGCGATCCGGGCTTGGACTCCCAACCGGCGGGCACCAGCGCGTGCTTCACTCCTGCGCCCGACCATTCCTTTGCCGCGGCATAGAGCTTGTCAGCGCCCGCCGCTGGGTCAACGGATACCCAGGAATCGGGGAACTTGTCGGCGTCCTTGGAGTGCGGCATCATGCTTCGCGTCCATGAGTAATACATGTCAACTTTTATAGGCTCGGCCACACGGTAGCATAGCCAAACGGGGTCCGCAGCCAGCTTCTGACCGGGCGCCAAGGTGATTGCGGGAGAAAAGCTGCTCACGACATCGGCGTGTGCGGCAGCGCCGCCTTCGACGTTGACCGCGGTCGTCGCGACGCCTTGCGACAGCGCCCCGAACGCAAGCGTGTGCTTTGCCGCGCGATCGCGAACTATTGCCAGCGCCGAGGGGGCCTTCTTGTCGAACGCGGTGAAAGGCCCGTGCTGAGCCAAGGGACGTTGGCTAATTTCCGCGTCGTCACCGATGTGCAGCAGATTCCCAGGCGAAATCGAGAGGGGTGTTATTCCGCTGATTTCCAATGGAGTCGAACCGGTATTCTCGATTTCCACTTGAACCAAGATGGACGGCCTATTGTCATGGATGCTGATCGCGTGGTGGATCTTCATGCCATTCTTCTCCGGCAGGTCCACGGAGTAGCGCGTACCCTTGCCGTACGCCGATTCAAACGGCCCGCGCGACGAAAAGCCCCGTCCGAAATCCGCGGCGGTGATGGTGCGCCCATCGGCGAACGTGATCGAGAATCCGGTATGTTTGACCATCATCCCGATGTCGGTGAACTCGAGTGCGATGTCGGCGTTGTCGTCGGCGTAGTAAAGTTTGCTGCCGTCAATGCTGGAGGAATAGTGGTTGCGAAGCGTCCACGGCGAATCGTTGTCTATCGTCCCCTCGTCTTTCTTGACGGGCTTTGCCGGTTTCGCCGCTTTGGCGGGGGCTTTCGGCGCCGCCTTCGACCCGGACTTTGACGAGGCCTTTGTCGAGGGCTTCGCCACAGTTGCAGCCGGTTTCCCGTCTGCGGGCTTTGCCGCTTGGGGCTTTGCCGCCTGGGCGGGCGCCGGTTTCGAGGCCTTTGGCTTCGCTTCCGCGTCCGCTGCGAAGGCCGGTCCTGCCCAGCATAGCGCCAGCGCACAATAGATCGGGAACCAAGACCAAAATGACAAACGGGACTTCATCTGATTCGCTCCTAAGGCGGCTTAGCCGCAATTGCACAGTCAACAGTGTTGCTTGCTTGTCGCCGCCGTAGCCGGTTCGCTCGGACGAAATGGACAAGGAAGCACAAACGACTCGAGTTTATCGCCGTAGTTTTTTCCGAAAGGATGCCGGACTTGAGAGGGCCGTACGTTGGCCCCGGTCCACGAAGGGCGAATTATACACCACTCTGGCGGCGAAACTCATCCCGAAGACCGTTCTCGGATCGCAGGAATCCCGGCGCTAGAGGCGCGGCCAGAAAGCCTCCACGTAACAAGACTCCGCACGAGCCAGCGATGGTATTGACCAACGCGCAGATGCTTTCTGGCCGCGCCGCGTCAATAAGCGGACTTTCTGGCTGGATTCCTAGCAGACTCTCCCGGCCCTGTCGCGCTACGCTCGCAGTTGCACTTACCATATCACGCGTTACCATCAGTCCGCGGAAACGCAGGGTGACACGCGGGAAATGCGGTGCGCGCCGCCGATGTGATACACTATCGCCGCCGCGTGATGCGGCCTGCGATGAAGCGGCGCGCGTGACATTGGGACTATGGCTTATCCGCCATTGAACCCGCGAATCGCCGTGAGAACCGTGCAAGTGAGAGAGTAGACCATGAGCCAGGTCGTTTCACAACGATGTATCTGCAAGCCAACCGTACAACAGGTTTCCGGGATCAAGAGCCTGATCGACGCCGGTGTAAAACAAGGCGCCATGCTTCCGCGCGCCTTGATGGAACTTTACGAGGGCATCCGGGATTTCCATGTGTATGTGGACGAGCAAGGCGTTGGCGGATGCTGCGCCCTGCACGTGGACATGCGGGAACTCGCCGAAGTGCGCTCACTGGTGGTTCGTGAGGATCTGCGCGGGAGCGGTATTGGCGCGCATCTGGTCGAGGCCTGTCTTGTAGAGGCGCGCGCGCTGGGGATTTCGCGCGTGTACGCCCTGACCCGTGTGAATGGCTTTTTCCAGCGTTTGGGATTTCACGAAGTTGATCGGCGCTCGCTGCCCACCAAGGTGTTCAACGACTGTGTGCGGTGCCATCTATTTCCAGAGTGTGATGAGATTGCAATGGTGCGCGACGTAAACGCCGGCGGCGCGGACACCGTTCCGGCGGCGGACGAAAGCGATCTCGGATGATGCTGAACGGCACGTTGGGATTTCTCGGTTTCGGGAACATGGGCGGCGCCATCGCCGCGGGCCTCATCGAGGCGGGGCGCGTCTCCGGAAAACACGTCATTGCGTTTGACGTTGACGAAGTGAAGCGCCAACAGGCGGAGTCACTTGGAATTGTGGTCGCCGCATCGACCGAAGAGTTGGCCCGCGCGAGTTCCACACTTATCTTGGCCCTCAAGCCGCAGACGATGGACGCGGCGCTGCGGGAACTGGCGCCGGCGCTGTCTCCCAAGACGCTGGTCATCTCGATCGCGGCGGGAATCTCGATTCGATTCATTCAGGAGCGTTTGGGCGCGGGCGTCCGCGTCGTCCGGGTCATGCCCAATACACCTGCGCTGGTGAATGCCGGCGCCGCGGCGATTGCCGTCAGCAACACGTGTACCGCCGAAGACGGCCGCCTCGCGCGCGCCATTTTCGAGTCCGTTGGGATCGCCGAAATGGCGCCGGAATCGGCCATCGACGCGGTAACGGCCTTGAGCGGAAGCGGACCGGCCTATTTCTTTTACATGGTGGAGTGCCTGGTGCGGGCCGCCGTCGCGGAGGGGATGCCTGAGGAACAGGCGGCGCGCTTGGCCGCTCAGACGCTGTTCGGCGCAGGCCGCCTGTTGGTGGAGTCCCATGAATCCGCGGAGGTCCCTCGCGCGAAAGTAACGTCGAAAGGCGGCACGACGGAGGCGGCGATTGCCCGGTTCCGCGCCGAGGGGTTTGAGCAGGTAATTCGCGCTGGGTACCAGGCGGCCGCGGCCCGCTCTCGCGAGCTGGGCGCATAGTCTTCCGCTTCGATGCGCCATCTCGGCGCGGCCACAGGAACGAGTATGAAAAAAGAAAAGATCATCCAGGAAGTTTTTGGCGGCGAGGCGGCTTTGACCCCGAGCGATTTGCTCAGCAAGGAGTTCAAGCGCGCGGCGGTGGGAGGCTACAACACCAACGATGTCGATGAATTCCTCGAACACGTGGCGGACGCCTTCGAGAAACTGATTCAACAGGTGCGGGCGCTCAAAGAAGAGAGCGAAGAGCAACGCGAACGGCTCGAGGAATACCGGCAAATGGAGGCCTCGCTTCGGAACGCGCTGGTCTCGTCTCAGAAATTTGGGGAAGATGTCATCGAGGCCGCCAAACGCGAGGCCAATCTGCTTCTCGAAGAAGCCCGGATGAAACGGGCGCAGGCGCATTTGGAGGCGTCCAAGATCCCCTTGGCCTTGTCACAGGATATTCTTCTGCTGCAACAGCAGCGAAATCGGCTGCGCGTCGAAATGACGGCTATCCTCGAAACGCATCGGAATTTGCTCGATAGCCTCATCCCCCAGGACGCTGCGAAGCGTCCCGCCAGTCTGTTCGAGGTCGGTCCGCCTTCTCCGTCGCTCGATACCGCCGGGTTCGAGGACCTGTCCTCGCTCCAGGAAGAGACGCCGCGACCGCCCGAGCCGTCCATGGATGAATCGCCGAACGACACGCACGGCGAGGTGAGCGCGTCGCACGACACTGACGCCGTTGCAGTGGATGCGGAGGGGAAGGTATGACGGCCCTTTTGTGCTTGATGTTCGCCGCGGCGGCTCAGCCGGACCCGGATTTCGACGCCTTCTTCGCCGAGTTCGCCAAGCGGCGTGACGGTGTCCAGACGCTCGAAGCGAAATTCACTCAGGAACAGATCACGCCGGAAGATCCAAAACCCGAAAAGAAGACAGGCACGATCACTTATGTCAAACCGCGCCGTATTCTGTTCCAGTACGACGATCCCAAGGTGACGTATCTTGTGGACGGCCAAAGAGTCTATGAATACAACATCAAGGCCGAGCAACTGCAAATACTCGATCTCGAAAACGACCCGCAAACCGAGGCCTTCTTCCTCGGGTTTGACGATAATACGGAGCGCCTGAAACAGGCCTACGATATAAAACAATTCACGCCGGACCCAAAAGACTGCGGCGCCAAAGGACTGGATCTGGCCCCCAAACATTTTGCGGATGATCTTGCCAAGAAGGAGCGCAAGTACTTCGAGGAGGTCCGAATTTCCTTGGACGGCGACCGGTACCTGCCATGTCACGTCGACATCAATTACGACAAGGAGACGCGGACCCAGATATCGATTACCGACATCAAGGTCAACTCCGCGACTGCCCCAAAAGACCTGACGATTGAAGTTCCGGAACGCACCGCCGTTATCGAGAACGACAACAAGCTTGCGGACGTGGGTCCCGGCGGGGCCAAGTTCCCGCGTCCTGCCGACGCCAAACCGCCAACCATTTCCACCCAGGAGCTCAAAACGCCGTGAGCCGTCTCGTCCTGGCGTCGGCTTCGCCCCGGCGCAGCGCGCTGCTTGCAGCGCTTGGCCTCGACTTCGAAGTCGTGCCTAGCAGCGCGGACGAGATTTTTGATGGGGAACCCTCGAAGGTTGTCATACATAACGCGTGCGCGAAACGAGACGACGTCGCGGTCCGCTTGACGGAGCCGGCCGTCGTAATCGCCGCGGACACGCTGGTGTTCCTGGGTGGTCACGTCCTCGGCAAGCCCAAGGATCTCGATGGAGCGCGCACAATGCTCGCCCGGCTCTCTGGGCGAACGCACCAGGTGTTGACCGGCCTCGCCATCGTGGATACCGCGAACGGCCGCCATAGCGAGGGGTACGAAGCCACCGATGTGACGTTCCGCCATTTGACCGCCGAAGAAATTGACCATTTTGCGCGCGCCGTGAATCCAGTTGATCGCGCGGGCGCCTACACCGTGGACGGTCCCGGCAGCCTGCTGGTCGAGCGCTACAACGGTTGCTACCAAAATGTCCTCGGTCTACCCATGGTGAGGCTCGATACCATGCTGCGGGACTTCGGTCACAGCCTGTTCGAGGCCATGGATGGCAGCCGGGCGATTTTCCTGTAAACGCGCCTCTTTTCCGTGTGTTTCGGCTCCAAACCGCCCGCGAAATCACACGTTGCGCCCCGCCGGAAACCTGCGCTTTTTTGACAATCTCGCGGTACGACCCTACAATGCCGCGCGGAGGCAATTGTTTGAGCAAAATAACCTGGACTACAGTGGGCGGTGGCCCGGAAGTGGGGGCGAACTGTTATCTGGTCAGCGCCGCCGGCAAGCAAATTGTCCTCGATTCCGGCTCCCATCCGAAGAAGGAAGGCTTGGCCGGCCTGCCCGGTTTTTCGCTTATCCGCAAGGCCCCTGACGGCGTATTGGTGACGCACGGGCACGTCGATCATTGCGGGTCGTTGCCGGTGTTGATCCGCCACTTTCCGGCCACGCGCGTCTACGCGACGAAGCCCACCCTGAGCATCGTGGACCGCATGCTGCACAACAGTGTGTCCGTCATGGGCACCATCGCCCTCGAACGCGGAATCACCGAGTATCCGCTGTATTCCCATACCGAAGTGGAAGACGCGTTGCGCGGCGCCTACGGGCTTGGCTTCAACCAGGAGTTCGCGCTAACCATTGACGGTGAAGTGCGCGCCAGCTTCCATCATTCCGGTCACGTCCTGGGCAGCGCCAGCGTCCTTCTCCGCACTCCGGGGCACAACCTATTCTATACCGGCGATATCTGTGTTGCGGACCAGGAGCTCATGAGCGGATTGACGCCGCTCTCCGAGGACGAAAAGGTGGATACGCTGGTGATCGAGTGTACCTACGGCGCCAGTCCCCGCGCGGACGGCCTCGTGCTCGAGGACGAAATCCAACGGTTTGGCCGCGAGGCCGCGAAGGTGATCGAGCGGGGCGGATCAGTGCTCGCGCCGTCCTTCGCGCTCGGACGCACCCAAGAACTGTTGAACGTCGTTGCGCGCCTGCAGCAGGAAGGCACGCTCCCGCAGACGACGGTCTATGCCTCGGGATTGGGACGCGCCATCTACGAAATCTACGAGAAGTTTCCCGAGTATCTCAAGCCCGGCGCTAACCTGAGCCCCATGCGCTCTTTCAAGCGTATCGGCGATGTTTGGGAGCGCGGGGTCGCACGGGAACTGCTGCGCGAGCCTAGCGTAATCGTCGCCACATCGGGCATGATGATCGAGAACACGCCTTCCGCGATGATCGCGCAGGAAATGGTGAGAGACAAACGCCACGGAATCTTCTTCGTCGGTTATCTGGACCCCGAAACGCTCGGGCACAAGCTGCTTTATGGCGGGAAAGGCGCTTCGCATCTGTTTGAGCTCAGCGGGCATCCCGTCAAGGTGGAACTGGACAACTTGCAGAGCTTCCACTTCAGCGCGCACGCGCCCCGGCGCGCCCTGCGCAGCGTGATTGATCACATCAAGCCCCGGAATTTGGTTTTCGTACACGGAGACGAGAAGGCCATTCAATGGATGAGCGATTCGAGTCCGGACACGTGTCGAAAGTATATTCCCACCATGGGCCAAACCGTTACGCTGGACGCCTAGGCCATGGCGCGCCGGCGCAACCCTGTCGCGCAATGGGCCGTCGCGTGGATATGCGTGGCCTTCGCCAAGTTCACGGAGTTGCTGCCCCTCGCCGCGTGCCGCCTGCTCGGACGATTTCTAGGCCGGCTCGCCTATTACATCGTGCCCCGCATTCGCACGGTGGGAATGGCTAATCTCGATTTGGCGTACGGTGAGACTTTGAATCGTGCGGAGAAACGCCGCATCTTGAAGGGCGCCGCCGAGAACGTGGGGATCGTCGCGGCGGAGTTTTCCAAGATACCCAAGCTCCACGGGGACTTCTTGAAACGTTATGTCACGGTTACGGGGCTTGAACTGATCGATTTCGACCGTGGCGGCATGCTCATCAGCGGTCATTGCGGCAACTGGGAATGGATGGCCCCGGCGTGTCACGGAAGCGGATATCGCGTCGCGGAAGTGGTGCGGCCTCTCGACCATCCCCGCTTCAACGCCTTGGTCAATGGCACGCGCACCGCCGGGCTCGACAAGACCATACCCAAGGAGAGCGCGGGTCCCGAAATGATTCGCATGTTGCAGGAAGGCTGGCTGGTCGGCGTCCTGGTGGATCAAAGCCCCCGCGTCAGTGGTGTCCCGGTGAACTTCTTTGGCGCGCCGTGCTGGGCGACGGTCGCGCCGGTGATGGCCGCCGTGCGCGCTCGCGTGCCGGTATACGGGATCTCATTGACGCGTGACGCCCACGGCCACTACACACTATCGGTTCGGACGAAGATCGAAGTGAAACGCAGCAACGACCCGCAGCGGGACTTGGTCGAATATAGCCAGCGTTGCCAGGACTTCGTCGAATCCGTGATTCGCGAATATCCCGAGCAATGGTTGTGGCTGCACCGCCGCTGGAAACCCCGGCCCCGCCTCGAACGAGAGTGGCAAAAGAAGTCAGAGCGCCAAACGAAAGCGCCGTGATCTGTTCGACCTGAGACGGATATCCTCATCGGCCGGTCCCGGCGACCCAATTCGCTTTTCTTTGCTTCTTTTTTTTCCTGCGAAAAGAAAGAAGTATCTGGAATAAATTACCCCCTCTAATGCACGCCCTTCTCGTTGAGGTACGGGCCGTACTTCTTATCCACGTCGAGGATGTGCTTGGACAGCCAATCCTTAAGGAAAGTCATTACCTCCAACGTAACGTTAGCCTTGCCTTCGGCCAGCTTCTTTTGAAAGTCCCCAACCTTCTGCTTGAACGCTTCGTGCTGTGCCTTGTGCCCGGTGAAGTCCGGATAGGCGTGTTGCGTCATGTACTTCTCTTCTTCGGCGAAGTGACGAAGGGCGTACGTGGCCAGGTTGTTGACCAGTCCGCTCATGACTTCACGGCCCTTGCCTTGCGTCATCGCTTCGTGGAGCGAGTTGATCATGTCAACCAGCTTCTTGTGCTGAATGTCGACGGTGGAGATCTTTACGGAGTACGAATCGGTCCAGTTGAACAGAGCCATGGCATTACTTCCTTTCATGTGGATTGTCTACGAGTGGCTGCGACGGTCAGTATTGTCTCGGCCACGACGGAATCGAGAATCACGTGACAGAGGAGAAGGCGCCAGTCACCCCGTTGCGATTCGCCCCCGTCATTTCCCCTCTTGACCAGTCCCTTCCCCAGGACACTTCATTCTACCACCTCACGAAGTATATTTACAACTCCGGTCGTTTTACTTATTTTGCCCTAGCCCGTAAACCCGGCGCCGCGCAAACCTTCCGGTCGTTGTCAACGTTTCAATCTTCCGCGGATTCACACCGTCGTCCGCACGTTCGCGTTAGGCCGCGACTCCAGCGTTGCCCGCGTGTGCGACGCTTCGGTCGCCGGGAAAGCTCCCCCTGTGGTATGGTGTCGGCGGACCGGCAGACCTATCCGAAGCCGAATGGACCTGAAGTCGGCAGTTGGCTGGGACTGACCTCGTAATTCGCACGGCAGTCTTGTGCGAAATACGGGGTCTGTCTCTCTCCTTGCTTACCAACTGCCGAGTTCAGGATGAACAGGAGTCTTTACCGTGTCAATCACGCGCGAAAACGCGCCCTTGGCCTTTCACGTCATGGCGAAGCCCACTGGCCCGCTCTGCAACCTCGACTGCTCCTACTGCTTCTACCTCGAGAAGGAGAATCTCTACGGCGGCGGGAAGAAGTCCAAGTGGGCTATGCCCGACGATGTGGTCGAGGCGTACATCCGGCAGTACATCGAAGCGCAGGACGTGCCCGAAATTCACTTTGCCTGGCAAGGCGGTGAACCCACCTTGCTCGGCGTGGACTTCTTCCGCAGCGTCGTCGCGCTCCAGCGCAAATATGCCAACGGAAAAACCATCCACAACGCCTTCCAGACCAACGGCGTCCTGCTCGACGACGCGTGGGGGAGCTTCCTTCACGAGAATGAGTTTCTCGTCGGCGTCTCCGTGGATGGCCCGCGCGACCTCCACGACAAGTACCGCGTGGACAAGGGCGGCAATCCCACCTTCGACAAAGTCATGCGCGGCATGGAGGCGCTCAAACGAAACCAAGTCGAGTTCAACACCCTCACCTGCGTCCAGCGGTCCAACTCCACCCGCCCTCTCGACGTCTATCGCTTCCTCAAAGACGCCGGCAGCGGGTTCATGCAGTTCATTCCCATCGTCGAACGCATCAGCGCCGCCCCCACCGAAGACGGACTAACCCTCATCCTCCCGGGCGACGAATCCAAAGCCAAGGTCGCCCCGTGGTCCGTCGACGGCCTGCAATACGGCAAATTCCTCGCGGCCATATTCGACGAATGGGTCCGCAACGACGTGGGCCGCGTCTTCGTCCAGATGTTCGACATCGCCCTCGAGGCCTGGGTCGGTATGGACCCCACCCTCTGCGTGTTCGCCCCCACCTGCGGCAAGGCCATGGCCCTCGAACACAACGGCGACCTCTACTCCTGCGACCACTTCGTCTACCCCGAACACAAACTCGGCAACATCGTCGAACACACGATGAAGGACTTGGTCACCTCCGCCCAGCAGCAGAAATTCGGGAACGACAAACAGGACACGCTCCCCCAATACTGCCTCGACTGCGACGTCCGCTTCGTCTGCAACGGCGGCTGCCCCAAACACCGCTTCATCAAGACGCCGAAAGGGGAGGAGGGCCTAAACTACTTCTGCCCCGGCTTCAAACACTTCTTCCACCACATTGCCCCCGAGATGCGCTACATGGCCCACGAACTCCACAACCAACGCCCCCCGTCCAATGTTATGAACTATCTCCGCGCCCTCGACCAACACCCCGCCCAAAAATCCAGGCCCGGCCCAAACGACCCCTGCCCCTGCGGTAGCGGTAAGAAATACAAGAAGTGTTGCTGGGGGAATGCGTAGACCAAGGGGGCGGCGGCCGCCTCTCGCTCCCAAGCCTTTCGTTTGGCCTCTCGTTCCCAGGCCTCTCGTTCCCGAGTTGCACTCGGGAACGCACTTGCCCAAAAAGCTGTGCTTTGTAGCGCCGCGTGCAGTCCATGGGTCTCGTGCGCAACGGACGCACGGAGGAACAGTATGAAGTGGAACTTCCAGGACATGCGCATTCCCAAGTACAACTTGGGAACGAGAAGAATCCTCCGCGATCTCCGCGTCTCTGCGTTCGAGAATTGAACCCCTTGCTAAGCCAGAATATCAATGGCGTCCGCTGTCTCCGGCTAATCCGATTTACTCAATCGCGTATCCGATTCTTCCGGACAGTCTCTTGGCGTGGCCGCGAGTCAATGGGGATTATTGTGGAGTCACAGGTACGTGCTCACTCAGACCTTCGCAATCGGTCTGGGTGCACCCATACCACTTAGCGCCATCAAACGAGCAATCGCCACCCATATTGTCCTTCGCGAAACGACAGCGGACAAAACTGCACTCGACGAACTTGCAGTCGGGAAAGGCGGCGCCAAGAAATATGCAGTCTTCAAATTGGCACTCTACAAAGACAGCGCAATTAAAAATACCCCAATACCAGTCGATCCTTGTGAACGTGCAAGTGAGGAATGCGGCGTCAATATGACCTCCCTCCATTGAGAGCCCGGTAAACCTGACAAAGCGATAAACGCACTCTTCGTTCAGTTGTGCCGAGAGTCCTTCCGGCTCGCAAATTTCCAGATGTTCCACAATCACGGGTGTCGCCACGAGGTATCCTCCTAGTCCTCAAATCCGATCCGCTCCCCCATCGTAATCCAATTCGTATTCGAAGTCCCAATTCTGGTGAGGATTACCTATTAGAAAGACATTGATGAGCAGGCGATGTCTGCCCACTCATCGACCGATGATTCTCGCGAGCGTAATCTGATGCGCTCATCCTCTTCCTCGGCGTCTCCGTCTCCGTAGCTGTCCGTCACTCGCGATCAGCCATTCTCGCGAGAGCGGACACGTAATTCAGTGGCGTGTGGTCGGCCAGACTGCGCGAGAACACGTTTCCGGGACGGAACGCGTACGCGCGCAGATACTCGGCTTGCGCGACCACCTGATCCGCCACGATCTGCCCATTCGTGACGTCCACCGAACAATTCCCGTTCCGGTCGATGTAATGGAGCGTTCCGAAGTGCTTGTATAGCGGTGGCGTGGGAACTTCGCACACCACGTCGCAGCAGTGCCGGTATCGGTGGGTCTCTACGCGGGCGGCCATATTCTGACAGAACGCGTCATCCCCTACGCGAGGTCCGCCAAAGGTGTACAGCGCGCGGGCGGGCACACGGCTGGCCGCGAGACACGCCAGCGCGGCGCCGAGGCTGTGTCCGGTGATGATCAGCGGCGCGGAGATACCCGCCACGGCCGCTTCGAATTCGGCCAAAACGCGATTGAGCGCGTCGGCAAAACCGCTGTGTACTTCTGCGCTCGTTCCATCCGGGAATTCCCAGCGGCACGGGAAGAACCGCACATCGTCAATCACGTCGCTCGGGTCCGTGGACTCCGTTCCCCGGAACACGAGCACGGCGCGGGCCTCGTCCTTCGCAAGGAATCCGAACGTGCCCTTACCGGCCATTTCGTCAATGACTTTGACGAGACGCATTCCGATGTTAGGCAGCGTTTCGCCGATGACTTCGCCCCCGCAGTAGGCCAGCCGCGAGAGCTCGGCGCACAGCGCAGCGTCGGATCGCGGCGTCCAGCCGTTGAAGAACGGCGGCTGACACGGCGTCAGGAGCGACTTCCAGCTCGCATCATAGTCGAACAAGTACGCCATCGGGTTCGCCTTCTGTTTTCACGTTCGCGACTATTCGCCAGAGTGCGCTTCGATCCAGGAATTCCAATAATCAGTGTTCATTATTACCTGGCCCTTGCCGGTTTCCAACATGCTGATACGGAATTGCGGAAGACATAGGATCAACGGAGAGCCAAGTATGTTCCCCGATAGGAGGTTCTATGGTTGTCATTGAAGCCCGTGTCGTGGACGGTACGCATTTGGAGTTGGCGCATCCAATTCAGGACCCATCCGGGGCCAAGGTATTTGTGTGCCTCGCCGAGGCGGGGGACGCAGATGATGAGCGCCGTGACTGGCTCGCTGCATCCGCCGCGTCACTGGCCGGCGCCTACGGAGAATCCGAGCCGGAGTATAGTCTGAATCCAGGAAATCAATAGGACTCCCTCCGAGCTAATCTGACCCTCAGTTGCCCATCTTTTCTAATTTAGCTCGAAATTCTCGCTAATCTCGTTCCTGGCGACGCGGCATATCACTCCTTTGATAGATAGTTGGTCACTGATGACCGTTTAGTTGTCGACGCTGCGGCAAAGTCTAGCCTCTTCATCGCAGTTCAGCGCACATCCAAACGCTTCAATTGCGCCGTAAACAATTCTGCGCGAACACATTACGCGCTTCTGCGGGATTTGCCGGGTTGGTGGCACGCGAAATGCGCTTCCTTTGGATGTCGGCGTGTGCTGAGTATGAACGCCCACGACGCCCTCAAGCACGACAGCGGCGTCTGTGGTATAAGGTATTATTGGGAGGACTTGAACATGATACTACGCTGGGGATGTGCGATTCTGGTTGCTCTGCTCTGCTGGCCCGCGCTGGCTATCGTGGCGTCGGACCCGCCGCCATCCACGGGCGAGTTGAGCTTGTGGCAGATCTACGACAACCTGTACGGCCCGGGGACAGTGAGCAGCAACGCCGACCTCGACCTCATTCAATACAACACCGAGTTTTGGACACCCGCGCCGGACACGGTCTACGATGTGTTTGTGGAAGGCGTGTGGGCCAATGCGTACCTCACGGAAGTCTTCGGTTACTACACCGTCAATCCGGATACGTCGCCGAACTATCACTACATCCTGTCCGGCGTGACGAACACGTATTCCGGCGCTCCCTACTGGGGTGACCTGCGCGGCGCCGGGTTCACTGCGGCGTTCTCGACCACCGATCCCTTTGGCTTCTTCGACTACGCCCACACCCCGGGCGACCCGAGCCAAGGCTACGCATGGCTGTCGGAACCTGCGCGCAATCTCGGCGGCGAAGACCACCTGCTCATCTTCTCGACGCCGACGCCCGGTACCTACTTGTTCGCATTGGAAGATCTTCCCTTCAACGACCCGGAAGGGCACATGGATTACAACGATCTACTGATGGAGGTAACCATCACGTCCCGCGTAGTGCCGGAACCCGCGTCGCTGTCGCTGCTTGGTTTCGGAGTGGCCGCGCTGGCCATCCGCCGCTACCGCAAATCGGCATAGACGTAGGCGTTCCAACCAACTTCGGCTTCTCTTGTGCGCTGCACGAACTGGGTTGACTGAACCTGTCGCGCGGCGCACGCTATTTTTCACGCCTTTGATGGGGTTCTGACCACGAATTCGGGCGTTCCCGCCGTGATCTCGCAACCCATTGTGGTCCAGTAGGTTATCTCCTGTACCCCCTTGTTTCGAAAAGCCGTCAGATGGCGCGTCTTCAGCCTTTTTCAGCCTGTCGGGACTCCCCGCTTACCCGAAACGGCTGCCCCATGTATATAGGGGCATTCCCGCAGCCCCGTTTGCCGGAGTTTGCCGCTCCCGCGGCGACTGCTGTACCATGGACGCATCAAAACTCCGTGTATCATCGGAGTAGTTCCGGGGTTTGTCACGTCTATGCCACTCACGAAACAAAAAGGAGGCGACCTATGGCGTCAAAGACGACGAAGAAGTCATGGACGGTCATGGTGTACATGGCTGGCGACAACGACCTCGATCCGGAAGGCGTTACGGATCTCGTGGAGATGAAGAAGGTCGGCTCGACCAACAAGATCAACATCATCGCCGAGTTCGATCGCGCCGAGGGCCACGTCGCCAGACGCTACTATCTGCGCAAGGGCGGCATCGTCTCCGGCGACGCCGTCGATTCCTTGGGCGGTGTCAATACCGGCGATCCGAGGCGCCTGAGCGATTTCATTCTGTGGGGCGTTACGAACTATCCCGCCGAGCACTATCTGCTCGTCCTGTGGAACCACGGTCAGGGTTGGGACGATACAGACCTTTTCGCAGGCGAGCGGCACCGCGCCTTGCGGCGGCTGGCCAGCGGCCGCGTATGCCATGCGTTGTTCCACACCCCGGTGCGGAACATGCTTAATAAGGCCCGCGGCAGCATGGCCGCGCGCGCAATCCTAATCGATGACAACGCGAAGGACTTCCTCGACAATCAGGAAATGAAAAAGGTGCTGGCGGATGCGGCCAAGCTACTGGGCCGAAAGCTTGATATTCTCGGTATGGACGCGTGTTTAATGAGCATGGCCGAGGTCGGTTATCAAATTCGTGAGAGCGCGGACTTCACGGTCGCCTCGGAACAGACCGAACCCGGCGCGGGCTGGCCGTACAACACGATCCTCGGCGCCCTGGCAAAGAATCCGGCAATGAAGCCGGCTAAACTCAGTGCGCTCATTGTAGACAAGTACCTCGCGTCGTACGTCCCGGCGGACAGCGTTACGTATTCGGCGTGCGACCTATCCAAAGCGGACGACGTGGCCAAGACCGTCGCCGCTTTGGCGTCTGCTCTCAAGGCGAGCCTGAAAGATCCCGCGGCGGTACAGCGCATTCAGTCAGTTCGCGGCAAGGTCCAGTCCTATGCGGTGCGGGACAATATTGACCTCGTGGACTTCTGCTTATTACTGGTCGACGCCGGCTCCGACGCGCCCGTCACCGCTGCGTGCAAGGGCGTCATCACGGCCGTGCAAACCGCGTACGTTACGAAGCAAGGCTACAAGGGTGAGGACATGAAGAACTCCCATGGCCTGGCGATCTATTTCCCGATCGGTGACGTATCTCCACTATACCAGGGGTTGGACTTCAGTAAGGCAACTGGCTGGGACGCATTCCTGAAAGCATACTTAAGAACAGTGAAGAGCAGGTGAGCCCACTCGGACAACGGCGCGCCGATCCGGTTGTAGTAGAATAAACGCATCACTGGAGGGCTTTCCCTATGCTCGACGTACGAATTGAAGACCTCATCTTCGTCGGACTCAGCGGCCGCGCCGTGGCCTTGCACCGGGACACCGGCGAGATCGTCTGGTCAAACTCCGACATGCACTCCGGCTACGTCTCGCTGCTGCTCGAGGACGACCGGCTGATCGTGTCCACCAACGGCTACATGTATTGCCTGGACCCCTTGACCGGCGCAATCCAGTGGCACAATCCGCTGAAGGGTATCAGCGCCGGACCGGCTCACGTCGTGTCGGTACGCGGCCAGAGTTCGCAGACGCTCGTCGTCCAGGCCGCCGCGGCCGACGCAGCCGCAGCAGCCACGGCGGCGGCGACCACGAATTCCTCGGGTTGAAGCTGATTCGGCACGGCGCCGAAGTCTCCGGTCGGACTGGCATCGTCAAAACAACTGTGCTAAACTCCGGCGTAGTCTGATCGAAGGAGGGAAATTATGGAGGCGGTGATCGCCCACCTGCAGGAGCGCTGGACGGCCTATCTGGTGGTGTTCATCTTTCTTCTTCCCATTGTTTACGTCTTTCGCCGGTCAATCGGTCCCGCCATCCTGTGGGCCATTGAAAGCGTCATATACATGGCGTGCCTCCACACGGTCGCGATACGGGATGGGAGACTCCCCTCACCGAGTTCTGGCGCCAGCAAGCCTACTTCCCCCAATGGATTTTCTATGTGGAAATGGTCCTTTTCGTAGTCATCGTGGTTCTGGTGGTCCGTAACCGGCCTCACCGGTTCAAGAATCTGCGGGAACGGATGAAAGATACGGACGCCAAAAACAAAAAGCGGAAGTATGCGCCGCCGCCTAAGACAGGAGCCTATAAATGAGCACGTACGTGGCCCACGGGGTCATTGCCAATGTATTTACGGCCTTCAACGAGGACTTGAGCCTGGACGACGACGGGCAGCGTCACTTCCTGGATTTCGTGCTCGCGAACAACGCCAATAGCGCGTTCTTTGTTCGCTCCGGCATGGGCCAGATGTACACCTACAACTACGACGAAGTGAAGCAGATTACGCGGACTGCGTGCAAGCACCTGGCGGGCAAGGCGCCGGTGGTCGTAGGAAGCACGGGGATCTGGGATCAGAACTTCGACGCGTTGCCCGATCCCGCCGTGTTCACCCGTCAGGCGGTGGAACTAAGCAAGTACGCCCAGGATCAGGGCGCCGCCGCGGTCGTTCATACGCTGCCGGAGGCTATACGGCCACGCGCCGGCGAGACCGAGGCGGACGTTATCCTTCGGTATTTCGAGACGATCTCGGACGCGGTGTCCGTGCCCATCATGATCTATCAGCCTCCGGCTATGTCCAAGCCCTACTGCGTGACCGTGGATTTGATACGTAAGTTGGCGGACATGCCCAAGGTGCATGCCATCAAAGTCTCGACTGGCGATGCCGGTTATATCCTGGACTTGACCTGGGCCGTCCGGGGGAAAGATTTCGTGTTCATCTCCGGCAACGAGTGCGCCTTCTTCGCGGGCCTCTGTTCCGGCGCAAAAGCCGTAATCGGCCAGGGCGCCTGCGTGAATCCGCAGATTCTCAAAGCCGTTCAAGACCGCTTCGACGCCGGCGATATCGACGGCGCGATGGACGCGCAGCGCTCGACGAATCTGCTCGTGTACGAGGCCGTCAATCCGGTGGAGTTTCTCAAGCGGTACGCCACCGAAAACGGTCACCCGGTCAAGCCCTATCGGCGGCCCACCTTCAGCGCCTCCTACGGCGAGTACCAGCAACCGAACCTCAGCGATGCTGACTACACGCGGTATAAGGCGGTACTCGAAAGAGAACTCGCGAAGTACCGTTAGGCGCGCGCGGCGGTGTCCGTTCTTCAACTTGCGAACATACGTAAAAGCTTTGGCGGCGCTCCTGCGCTGCGTTGCGCTAATCTGGACGTCCGGGCCGGGGAAGTACACGGCCTTGTCGGTGAAAATGGCGCTGGGAAAAGCACGCTCATCAATATCGCCACCGGACTATTTCGTCCGGATTCCGGCTCCATAGAACTCAATGGCTTCAACGTTTCCTTTGCCAGCACGCGTCACGCGGCGCATTCCGGCATATCTGTCGTGCATCAAGAGTCTGACCTCTTCGCGCAATTGAGTCTCGCGGAAAACATGCTCCTCGGGCGCGGCTTGCTCCGCGGTCCGGCAGGGCTAATTCAGTGGGGGCGTGTCTACAGCGAGGCCGAGCGGCTGATTCGTGAGGTCGGCGAGTCGTTTGACGTCCGGGCGCCCGCGGGCGGTTTGTCCGTGGCGCGCCGCATGATGGCCGAAATCGCCGCCGCCGTGTCGGAGCAGGCGCGCGTTCTATTCTTGGACGAGCCCACCGCGTCGCTGACCCAAAATGAAATCAAGAATCTGTTCGGACAGATCCGGCGGCTCAAGGCGGATGGCGTCGGAATCGTTTACGTCAGCCATCGCCTCGAGGAAGTGCTCGAACTGTGCGATCGTGTCACGGTTATGCGCGACGGCGAAACGGTCGAGACCGTGAGCACGCAAGGTCTCACCATGGACCGTATGGTTTCTTCCATGGTCGGCCGCGAGGTGAGCAGTCTCTATGAGAAGACGCCAGCGTCCCGCGGCGAAGTTTGCCTGCGTGTCCAAGGGGCGACGGCGGCGGATGGTACGTTTACGGACATTTCGGTAGACGTGCATCGTGGCGAAATTGTGGGCATATACGGTTTTGTCGGCGCGGGACGCTCCGAGTTCGCGCAGACCCTGTTCGGTCTTCGACCAATGAAACACGGGAGCGTCGAGATTGACGGGACAGCGGTCGAACTGAGTTCGCCCCGGCAGGCCGTCCGCGCGGGTTTGGCCTATCTCCCGGAAGACCGGTTAGTGCAGGGCGTGTTTCGCGGCCATTCGCTTCGCTCCAACGCCAGCGTGGCCGTGCTGCGCCGCCTGTCGAACTTCGGATGGATTCGAGCGGCGGCCGAGACCAAGCTGGCGCGGCAAGTCGTTTCCGACATGAACGTGCGCGCTGGATCTATCGAGCAGCCTATCGGAACACTTAGCGGCGGTAATCAGCAGAAGGTCGTCTTCGGACGATGGCAATCCACAAAGCCCAAGGTGCTGCTGCTGGACGAGCCCACGCGCGGCGTGGACGTGGGCGCGAAGGCCGAAATCCACAAACTCATGTCCGGTATGGTCGAGCAGGGCGCCGCAATCCTCATGATCAGTTCCGAATTGCCGGAAGTGCTGGCCATGAGCGACCGCGTCATTACCATTTCCGAGGGACGCAAGACCGGCGAGTTCAACCCCCGAGTGGACAGCAAGGACACCATCGCTGCGGCGGCGGTGCCTCGGGCAACGGTGCGCCGTGCGGCGGAGTCGGAAAAGCGTCCGGGGCGTCTGGCGCGGTGGCTCAGCTTTCGCGAGGTCGGCCTGCTGGGCTTCATTGTGTTCCTCGCAGCCGTGATGACCTGGTTCAAGCCGGCCGAATTTGCGACCGTTCAAAATTTTCTCGATGTGCTTTCGACCGCGGCATTGCCCGCGATCGTCGCCCAGGGCGCGACGCTCATCATTTGCGCGGGCGGCATTGATATCTCGGTGGGGTCCATGATTGGATTGGTCAGCGCGGTGGCTACCGGCGCCGCGGTACAGGGCGCGCCGCCGGTGTTGTGTCTGGGACTGGGCATGCTTCTGGGTACCGTGTTCTCGCTCCTGAACGGCGGCACTGCGCTGCTTGCGCGCATTCACCCCATCATCGTAACGCTGGCCGGCATCAGCATCTACCGGGGTCTGATGCGTATCGCCACGGGTGGAAAAGAGATCATGGAATTGCCTGCCGCCTACCGCGCCCTGGCGGACGGCGACCTCTTCGGCGTTCCGAAAATCTGCTATTACGTGATCGTCGTGACCGCGCTCGTACACCTGTTCCTGCGCTACACCCTGTCCGGACGCCGTGTCCTCGCGCTCGGCAATTCGGAGAGCGCCGCGCGCCTGATCGGCTTGTCCAAGGCCCGCCTGACGCTACTGGTGTTCGGCGTATCCGGCGCGCTGGTGGGACTGGCCGCGGTCCTCCAGGCCGGCTACTACGGAAAGGTTCAGGCGAACACCGGCGAAGGGATGGAACTCAAAGCCATCGCCGCGGCGGTGACTGGTGGAACGAATATTCTCGGCGGACGCGGTTCGGCGCTCGGTACGCTGCTGGGCGCCTTCATCGTGGCGTTGCTCTACAACGCGCTCGTTCTGGCGCAGGCCAGTTCGTACTGGCAAAGCAGTTTCGTAGGCGCGCTTATCCTGGCCGCGGTGATTGTGGATATGCTGATCCAACGAACCCGGGGCGCGCGCACATGATCAAGCGCATTCTATTTCGACGCGAAAGCGCGCTCCTGCTCACGCTAATCCTCCTCTTCAGCGGGTTCGCTTACTTCACCGAAGGCTTTCTGGACGCGTACAACCTTCTCGAGCGCTGCCGCTACTGGACGATAACGGGTTTGGTCGCCGTTCCCATGACGTTCATAATCGCGACTGCGGGAATTGATCTGTCGGTCGGCTCGATCGTCGGCTTGAGCGGGATCGTGCTCGGCCTGCTGTATCGTGACGCGGGGTGGCCACTCGTATTCGCCGGGTCTGCGGCCGTGCTAACGGGGTTGGCGGCCGGAGCCTTTAATGGCGGAATTACGAGTTACATCAAGGTTCCTCCACTGGTGGTGACGCTGGCGACAATGGCGCTGTACAGCGGGATGGCCGTCGGGCTGAGCAAAGGCGAACCGATCAGGAACTTCCCGGAATCCTTCACGTGGTTAAGTCTGGGCGACGCTTTCGAGATTCCATTTGGCGGCTCCACCGTCGCCTTCCCCGTTCCGTTGTTTGCGTTGGCTTCGGTCTTTGCCGTCGGCGCGGTTATCTTTCGCAGGACGTGGGTTGGCCGCTTCACCGAGTGCATCGGAGAAAATGAGACCGCTTCGCAGTTCGCCGCCATTGACGTCGGACGGATGAAGCTCCTTCTCTATACGGTGACCGGTCTGATCTGTGGCGTCACGTCGATCTTCTACACGGCGCTGTACGCGTCGGCTCGTCCGGACGCTGGCAAAGGTCTCGAGCTCGACGCGATTGCCTGTGTCGTGGTGGGAGGTACCCGCGTGAGCGGAGGGCAGGGCTCCGTGCTTGGTACCTTGCTTGGCCTTCTCATCATCGGTATTCTAAAGTACGGCCTGGAAATGGCCAGTGTGCCGAGCGAGCAATTGGTGATCTATATTGGCGCGCTGCTTATTCTGATGACCATATTCAACGAGTGGGTGGCCTCAAACCGAGGAGCAAAATCATGAAGAAACTGGTAGCGTTGTTGGTGGCTCTTGGCGTCGTAGCCTTGGGAAGAGCCTATGCGGACGAAAAGAAAATGACCGTAGGGGTCATGCCCAAGCTCAAAGGCATCGACTTCTTCAATGCCGCTCAGAAGGGCGCCGAAGAGGCCGGCAAAGAACTGGGAGTCACGATTGTATTCGACGGTCCCGTAACCAACGATGTGACGCTTCAAGCCCAGATGCTCGACACGTGGATCGCCAAGAAATTCGACGCCATCGCCATTGCGCCGAACGATCCCGACGCTATCGCTCCCGCGCTGGCCAAAGCGCGCAAACGCGGCATCAAAGTGATCACGTGGGACTCGGACGCTCGGAAGGATGCCCGGGACCTGTTTGTGAACCAATGCACTTCGGCCAGTGTCGCAAAGTCGTTGATGGACGTGTTGGCGAAAGGCGCCGGTCCGGAAGCGAAGTACCTCATCATCACCGGGTCGCTCACCGCCTCGAATCAGAACATCTGGATGAAGGAGATGGATAAGTACCGTCAGACCGCGTACCCGAAAATGCTCAATCTTTCGGCCACGCCGAAAGCGTCCGAAGAAGACCAAGCTCTCGCCACCCAAGTCGCAGCGGATTCCTTGAAAGCCTACCCGAATTTGCAGGGCATTCTTGCTATTACTTCGGTCGCTCTGCCGGGCGCGGCGGAGGCCGTTCGCAAGGCCGGTGTGGCCGATAAGGTGTTTCTTACGGGTCTGGCGACCCCGAAAGCAATGCGCGACTACGTCAAAGACGGCACCGTGAAGCAGTTCGTGCTATGGAGTCCCGTGGATCTGGGTTACCTGGCGGTGCAGGCCGGTGTGGCCAGCGCCAAAGGCGAGTTGAAGCCCGGACAACCGACGTTCAAGGCCGGCCGTGTCGGTGAGGTCAAACTCGACGGAGATATGGTGATCCTCGGCGAACCTGTCGTCTTCGACAAGAGCAATATCGATAAATACGACTTCTAGGAATTCGAATCGATAGCGATTCGTACTCTTATTCCGGCGGCGCGGAGGACCCTCCTCTCGCCGCCAATTCTTTTCGGGATCGCGAACTGATTACCTTCACGTCGTGAATGTGGAAATCGCTGACCGATTCGACCGAAATCTAGCGGTCAAACTCGCGCGCGATGTCGTCCAGCATGTCCTTGTTCTCCGTGCGGAGTCGGCGGGCCACGTCGGGATGGACTTGCAGGACCACGCGGCGTTCTTTGCTGTCACAGAACAACGACTGCAGCCGCCGCAACACGTCGAACGTCATCGTCGTAACCGATCGCACGTGGCCGCCGCCTTCGCAATACGGACACGGCTGCGACATCGCCTTGAGCAGGTTGTGCCGAACGCGTTTGCGGGTCATTTCGATCATGCCCAACTCGTTGATTTCAGACACGGTCGTCTTGGCGCGATCCTGCTTGAGCGCCTCGTGCAGCTTGCGCAGCAATTCGCGTTTGTTCTTGTCGATTTCCATGTCAATGAAGTCAATCACGATGATGCCGCCCAAATCCCGAAGGCGAACCTGCCGTGCGATTTCCTCCGCCGCGTCAATGTTGGTCTTAAACACGGTGTCCTCGAGGTGTTTGCGCCCCGTGAATTTGCCCGTATTTACGTCGATAGCGATCAGCGCTTCGGTCTGGTCAATGCAGATGTGTTGCGCCGCAACGCCTTCTCGATCTCCTCTTCGATGCCGTATTTGTCGAAGATTGGCCGCTTGGCCTGGTAGAACTTGCAGCGCTTGCGCAGGTGCGGCGCGAAACTGTCGAGGAAGTTGAGGATGCGGCTGTACTCCGATTCGCTGTCCACCGTAAGGCGGTCAATGTCATCCGTGAAGGAATCGCGCACCACGCGCAGAATGGGGGAGAGGTCTTCGTGGAGCAGGCACGGGGCCTTTTCCGATTCCATCTTGGCCTTGGATTTGTCCCAGACCTTTCCCAAATACTTCACGTCGGCCTGTATTTCCGCCTTGGTCTTGCCTTCGCCCGCAGTCCGCGTGATGAGGCCCACGCCGGGTGGCCGGACGTTTTGGAGGATCTTCTTGAGCCGGTCGCGTTCACGGTCATCGTCGATTTTCCGCGACACGCCCAACTGGGCCACGGTCGGCATAAGCACCACGTAGCGGCCGGGAAGCGTGCAGAAATTTGTCAGCCGGAAGCCCTTGGTGCCGAGCATGTCCTTGCTCACCTGCACCATGACGCTCTGATTCTTCTTGAGAATGTTTTCGATACTGGCCGGCTTGCCGCGGCGCTTGGGATTACGGGGCTTGGCGGTGCCTTCCTCGAAGACGAAATCCCCGGTCCCCTCGGTGCCCGCGATATCGGATACGTAGAGAAAACCATTCTTCTCGAATCCGATATCCACGAACGCGGCCTGAATTCCGGGGACTATCGCGTCCACCCGACCCTTGTAGATGTTGCCCACAATGCTGCGGGCCTCTTCGCGTTCGAGGGTCAATTCCGCCAGACGATTGTCTTCGAGCAACGCGATGCGCGTCTCGAGCGGGCCAACGTTAATGACAAATTCCTTCATGATTGCTCCCTGTTAGCTTCTTTGTCAGCAACGTCCATGCTAGTCGCACGGATGTTGGCGGCAACGAAGTCATACTCTAACCTGCGTCGTTGCGGCTGAGCCGCCTCTGGTAATTGGCCATCGAAGACGATTTGAGCGTGATGGCCGTACGCTCCATGGGTAGATGCTGCGCCTCTTCAGGCTCCATACCGAACACCGATACGAGAACATCCTCCGGTTTTGGCGTGCCTTCCGCTAGCACGGTGATGCGCATCGAAAGGCCGCCAGGATGAACGTCGAGCCGAGTGACGCTCCGTTTCAGATCAAAGGTCTGTTCTTTCTTGGTTCGTTTCCGTGTCGCGGGCCAGTGTTCCGCCGCGTTGAACAGCGCGGCCCGTTGCGGATCGAATTGTCCCCCTATTTCATAGGACAGAGACTCGACACACGCCATCAAGTGAAGCGCGCCCGCCGGAAGGCGCTTTTGCCATACCAGTTCGATACCCGCGGGGAGCGTTTCGGCCAAGCGCCGGCCGAACTCCGCCCCGCTCAACGGCCGGCACATCTCAAAATCCACGTATTCGCAGCGGCTGGTCTGACCCGGCCGTAGCGGGGGGCCGGACGTGATTCGGAATCGGGGCGCCGATCCGCCACTGCGAGCGACCGGCAGTTCCGAGCGCATCACGGCCTCCTGCAACGCCTCGATATACTCTTGATGGGATAAGGCTCCCGCGCGCGCGTCACGGGCCAATTTTACGCGCATTGTTCCCATCTCCCGATCCTGTCCGCGGGGGCCTTGGAGTGCGTCCCGCCTCGCACTGCGTTGCGGCTACCCAAAGAACCCCTTCCGAATACTCGCGTTAAGTAAGATGCCCACACACAGCATGGTTGTCAAGTAGAACGATCCGCCATAGCTCAGAAAAGGCAGCGGAATGCCCGTCACCGGCATTAGGCCGATGGTCATCGCGATGTTCACAAACACGTGAAACGCGAGAATGGCCACCGCTCCCGTGGCCACCAACGCGCCGGACATGTCCGGATTGTCCGCCGCATGAAACAGGCCTCGCATGAGAAACGCAGCGAAACCTCCGATGAGGATGATGCTCCCGATAAACCCGTGCTCTTCCGCCAAGACGGAGAAGATGAGGTCATTGTGGTACTCCGGAAGAAAGCTCAATTCCGTCGGAGTGACTTTGCCGAACCCTTTTCCTGTAAGGCCCCCGCTGCCTATCGAGATACTCGCCTGGAGCGTTTGCCACCCGCTGCTCATCGCGATATCGTCCTGTTTGGATTGAGCGTCCTTGTCGTCCGTTTCCGCGCTGATGCCCAGAAACGTGTCTACACGCGTGCGCTGGTAATCCTTGAGATGGAAGTATGCGAAGGGGATCGCCGCAAGCCCGATTAGTACGAGAGCGATCAGGTGCCACTTTTTGCAGCCGGCCACATAGAGCATGCCGATGGTGATGGGCGCCATCGAGGCGGCGGTACTGAGATTGGGCTGCTTCAGAATCAAGATTGCCGGAATCGCGGTGATTACAAAGGTCAACAGAAAGTACGGCAACTGACGGATGCGCTGCTGGACCGTGGTGAAGTACCACGCCAGCGAATATACCATGATGATCTTGCATTGTTCGGATGGCTGCACGCGAAACGGTCCGAGTACGAGCCAGCGCTGTCCACCCTTGGCTTGCGTGCCGTGCAGGAGAACGCCCAACAGCATGAGAATGGCCGCGACATACATAATCGGCGCGAGCGTCACGAGAAACCGGTGATCGATACATACGATCAAGATCGCGGCGCAGCTTCCGGCAAGAAAGAAGACGATCTGTTTCTGATAATACGGCGTGGCGCTGTCCGCGCTGCGGGTGGCGGCATATAACGTCAGCAGGCCGGCGCCAACGAGAAGTAGCGTCAGCAGCGTCAATAGCCAGTCAATCCGCCGCACGTTCCCCAAGTCAAATACCCCGATGTGGGCATCGGCGAAATTCGCATTCTTCGCTAGGTGGGTCACTGCGGTGTTTGCTCCCGGCCACTCGAGGCCACCTTCACGGCCTCGGCCTTTGGATCTCCATAATAGTACGTAAGAATTTCTTTCGCGAGCGGGGCGGCGCCGGTGCTGCCGTGCATGCCGTGCTCGACCAGTACGGTGATGGCGATTCGCACCGGTTGCTCGAGAACGCCTTCTTGAGTTGTTCGTTGCCCACCATTTGCGCGGACCCTGTTTTCCCGAGGACCACCAATCCGGGAATCTTGGCCATGCGTCCCGTGCCGCTGGGATAATCGTCCTTTTCAACGCACGCGCGCATGCCGCGCCGGACAATTTCCAGCGTCTTTTCGCTCAGGAATGGTTCCGAAACCTCCGGGCCAAGTTCTTGATTGATGTACGGCCGGACCCGGCGTCCTCCGTTGATAATTGAAGCCATGAGTACGGTGCATTGAAGTGGCGTGGCGCTCATCGAGCCTTGGCCAATGGCGAGATTCAACGTGTCTCCCGGATACCACTTTTGTTCGTAGGGATTGGGGTCGGTCCGCGCGACCAGCTCTTTCTTCCATTCCGGCGACGGTACAAGCCCTTTGTCTTCCTTGGGCAAGTCCAAGCCTGTCCGGCGGCCCAAGCCCATCAGCTCGCCGTACTTATTGATCTTGTCCACACCCAGCTTCAGACCGACGTTGTAGAAGAACACATCGCAGGAAATGGTCAGCGCGCCGACCACTGACACCCCTCCGTGGCCGCTATGTTGCCAGCATGACCACGACCGGCCTCCCGTGGGAAGGGTATAGTGGCCGGGGCAATTGAACGTGGTGCTTTCCGTGATGGCGCCCTCTTCGAGGGCGGCCGAGGCGAGCAGGACTTTGAATACCGAGCCCGGCGGGTAGGCCGCCTGGAAACAGCGATTGAGCATGGGGTGCAGCGTGGTGTCTTGCAAGATGTCCATACGTTCGCGGGCGCGGCTCCGGTTGATGAACGCGCTGGGGTCGTATCCGGGATGGCTGGCGAGGGCCAGGACTTCTCCGGTGTCGGCGTTCAAGACGCAAATTGCGCCGATCTGGCCCTCGAGGAGTTTCTCGGCCTTCGTCTGCAGGCCAATATCGAGCGTGGTGTGAATGGCCCCGCCCGCCTCAGGTTTCCGTCCCGTACCCTCTGCCTCTACGAGCCGGCGGCCTTTCGTATCCTTGTAGATGAAAGGGCTTCCAAGTTCATCGGTGCGCAACTGGGGATCGCCCGACGCATAACGCACCACCAGGATCTGGCCCGACTTGCCGCGGAGGTCATCTTCGTACTTCGCTTCGAGGCCGTCCCGCCCGATAAGATCTCCCATATCGTACTGTTCGGACTTGCGTTCGAGTTCCTCTGGCCCAATCTCGCTGAGATATCCGAGCAACTGGCCAGCCGTCTTGCCGTACCAATACCGGCGCTGTGGCCGGAACATGGTGAACACCTCCGGCAAATCATACAAACTCTCTTCCACGCGGGCGATTTCAGTCTTGGAGATGTCGCGTTTCACCAGAATCTGCGTGTACGCCTTGCGCTGTTTCTTGGCGAGTTCGATTTTCGCCAGCAGGTCATCCGCAGATATCGAAACCAGTGACGCCAAACGCTCGCTCACTTCTTCGGGATTCTGACAGTCGGCGGGGACCAGCATCAGATCGCAGGAGGCCTGATTGTCGGCCAACACGATGCTCGGATCGCGCCCGTAGATCATGCCGCGGGGCGCTTTCAGGATCTCGCGACGCAGCCGGTACTTGGCAACCAAATCCGCTGCGTCACGTCCTTGGGCATCCCGCCAGTTGACCATTTGCAGGTACCACAGCCGGACCCCGAGCAACGAGAACGCGGCGAGTAAGACGAGGCCCATGTGAAGGACCCTGCGCTCAATCCCCTCGTACCGTTTCTTGTCGGGCGCGGTCAGCACTTATGTCGCTCCTGCGGGATGAGAGAGCCGGCGGCCAAAGCAGAGCGCCAGGAAGAAGAATACCACAGGCGTGACGATGGCGGTATACAACGATTCCGGAACGACCACATTCAAAATCATGTGGATGGCCCCAATGTCCGGCTTCTGAACGTAGAGGAGCAGCGTATACAGCATACCGTGAACGAGCGCGGCGGAGAACACCAGGCCGGTCTTTACCGCAGGGTGGTCGGTTACCAGTCGATGCGAAATCCGCGCGGCCAAGTAGCCCACGAGGACATTGCACAGGACGTAGTGGCCGAGCGTGGTATCGCCTGCGACATCCCGGAAAACTCCCGCGATAAGACCGGTAAACATCGCTCGTTCTTCACCGTCGTTCACCGCAAAGTACACCACGAGCAGCAATGGAAGATTGGGAATCACCCCTTCCACCTTGATGACGCTCAGCCATGTCGTCTGAACCAGCGCCGCCGCGATGATGGCCAGCGCCCAAGCGATTGCTCTATACATAGTCTGTACTCACGGCGCGTACCGTTCTTGCATCGTCTTGCTGTCCGGTCCGGCTTTTCCCGCCGGCGCCACCTCGATCTGGGCCGCGCCCGCCAACTCTTCGTGTGACGGAGTGCCCCTCCGGACGACAAACAGCTCATCGAGATGATAGGGATTGGCGGCGGGCTTCACTTCGGCGGATTTGAGCAAGGCGCGCTCGTCGGAATCTTCGCCGCCATGCACGGCAACGATTTTCCCGATGGGGTATCCGGCGGGAAACTGGCTTTCCGGGCTGGTGACCACCTCGTCACCCACTTTGACGTCCTCTTTGATGTCAATGTAGTCCAGGGTGCAGATGGGCGTGAGACTGCTTCCGCTGCCGCGAACGATGCCGCGGACGCGATTGCGGCGAATCATCGCGCTGATTCTGCAATCGGCCTTCTGGAGGGTGGATACGGATGAGATGAACGGGCCCACATCCGTGACGCGTCCCACGACGCCGTCGGGAGTCATGGCGCACATGCCCACCTTGATGCCGTGCCAGGAACCACGGTCAACCAAGAGTGTGCCCTCCAATTCGAAGGCGCCGCCCACGATTTCCACCGGTTCGAGCGCAAGACTCGCCAGCGGACGCTCGAACTCCAGGAGTTTGCGCAGCCGCGCATTTTCGGTGAGAATTTCCTTGCGATCTTTCGTCTGAGTCAGCAGGTCGGCTTGTTGACGCCGCAGTTCCCCGTTTTCTTGAACGGTGTCGTCGTAGTAGAGGACAAATCCGACGGCGTAGTCTTTCGCGTGGCTGACCGCGCTCATCGCCTTCAGGAACGGGTAGGAAATCACCGACACCGACGTCTTCAGGCCCCTGCTGATGATGTTGGAACGCGTGCCGGAGGCCAACGACGCCAGCGACAGCGCGACGATGATGCACAGAATAACCACCGGACGGTATTCGCGTATGCGGCGTGGAATAGACAATGGCTAACGCTCGCCCTGGTTCAGCCTGATGACTGCTGGGTAGTCCCGGCGCCTAATCTTCGTAATCGCGGTAACTCTTGATGCCTTCCAGGAACTTGCCCGTTCCCAGCACCACCGCGGTCAGCGGGTCTTCGGCCACCGTTACATGGAGTCCGGTCTCCTTGGAGAGGAGTTGATCGAGCCCGCGCAGCAGCGCGCCGCCTCCCGCGAGAACGACGCCCCGATCCACGATATCCGCGGAAAGTTCCGGTGGTGTGCGCTCGAGAGTTACGCGGACACCGTCTACAATCGCGCTCACCGGTTCGCGCAAGGCTTCCCTGATCTCTTCCGAGGTGATCGTCAGGATCTTCGGAAGACCCAACACTTGATCCCGGCCCTTAACCTGAATCTCCAATTCTTCTTTCAGGGGGAACGCCGAGCCGATCGCGATCTTGATCTCTTCGGCTGTGCGTTCGCCCACCATCATATTGTACGTGCGCTTGAGGTGCTGGATGATCGCCTGGTCCATCTCGTCGCCGGCGACTCGCACCGACTTGCAGAAGACGATTCCGCCGAGGGATATCACGGCCACTTCGGTCGTGCCGCCGCCGATATCCACGATCATGCACCCCTGCGGCTCCTGCACGGGCAACCCCGCCCCGATCGCCGCGGCCATCGGTTCTTCGATGGTGAACACTTTCTTGGCGCCTGCCTGAAGCGCGCTTTCCGTTACGGCGCGCTTTTCCACCGCCGTAATGCCCGACGGCACGCAAATCGCCACCTTGGGTGTTACGAGGAGACGGCGGTTGTGGACCTTCCGGATGAAATACTTGAGCATTTCTTCCGTCACCTCGAAGTCCGCAATAACGCCGTCCTTCATGGGGCGGATAGCGACGATATTTCCAGGCGTACGGCCGATCATGCTCTTGGCTTCGTTGCCAACGGCCTTGGTTTTGCCCGTATCTTTATTGATGGCAACGACCGAAGGCTCGCTTAGAACGATACCTTGACCTTTGACGTAGACCAACGTGTTGGCCGTACCCAAGTCAATTCCCATGTCGTGTGAGAACAGACCCGGAAAGAAACTCAGTAATCCACGCACAGCAAAACCCCTCACTGATCCCTACCCGGTATCGGGCGGGAAAATGGATAACCTACTTGAAAACAAGGATTTAGAAACACCACAGCAAATTCGACGGAGTATACCAGAATTCGATGGAAAATCCAATCGGCAATTCCAAGTACCGCCACCCCGGCGCCGTTGGCGCCAGGCGCTGGCCGCCGAGGTCTGGTCCTGAGAAGTTCTACGAGGCACGGTCCTCGGTTCCAAACCGTTGCAGGGCCACGATTTTTGGCAAGGTCTGCCGCGAGCAGGTACAATAGCGGAAGTCCTACGGACTTGCGGAGCCACCGCGGGAATTCGTCGGCGTGAAGGAGATTGGTGTGAGGGTCGCCTGGGTAGGGTTGCTTTGGCTGATAGCGCCGTGCGCATTTGGCCTTGACCTTCTTTGGAAGTGTCCCACCGAGTCCGCCGCGCGAAGCCTTCCCACGGTGGCCGATCTCCAGGGCGACGGGTCTAAACGTATCGTGTTGACAACGCGCTTCGACGGCGCCGTCAAGATTATCGGCCCCGATGGCGCTCTCCTGAACTCCTTCGTCCGTGAGAACTGGATGGAAGGATGTGTCGCGACAGCGGCGCCGGCCTCACAGAAGCGCCCGCTTTTCGCGTATCAGGATTCGACAGGGGCGCTCTACCTATCCGATCTCCAGAGCGGCTTGAACCTGCGCGCCGACCTGGAAGGAGAGCCCCGGATCGGGACCTCGCCGTGTTTCGCCGACTTGCGCCGCAACGGCGAGCAGGGCGTCGTCGTCGGGCGGAGGAACGGCATTGTAACTGCCTTCGATCTCGGACTGAACCCGTTGTGGCAGTATCAAACCGGATCGCATATTGACAGTTCTCCCGCGGTCGCGCCGGTGTACGCCGAGGAGGCCGTGGTGTACGTAGTGTCTAGCGACGGTGTCCTGCACGCCGTCGGCGGCCGCGGCTGGCCGTTGTGGCGGTTTCGTATGGACTACCCCAGCCCCGCGTTTCCGTCACTGTCGGACCCGCTCGTCGCATTTCTCGGACAACATCGCGCCTCCGTCCTGATCAGTGACAGGGAAGGGTGGCTCTACGCCATTGATGCGCTGGATGGCTCGGAACAATGGCGGGCGCACGCGGGCGGCGCCGCGCTGGGAACACCCGCGCTCGCGGAGGTAACACCCGGTGAAGGCCGGGCCGTTGTTGCAGTGAGTGAACAAGGGGACATCGCGATTCTGGATGGTTCTGGACAGATTGCGCGCCGTGCGGCGCTGCCCAAAGGCAGCTATGTGCCGCGGCCCTTGGTGGCGGATGTCGACGGCGACGGCGCGCCAGAAATACTCGTAGCCGCGCAAGATTGGTCGTTTCTGGTGACGACGTTGGATGGCGTCGTGAAAGAGCGCGTCGAGATGCAGGGCTGCGCTCGAGAGGGGCTGACACTCGCGAACGTCAGACCGGGCGAAACGCTCGAGCTGCTAGCCGCGACCGATTGCGGGCAGACTTACTGCTATGCGACTCGGGCCAAGACCGGATGGACCCATCCTCGGTCGAACGCGGCGTTCGACGGCGCGGTCGAGCCCATTGTGCCCGCCCGCGACTTTCCGTCCGAGGCGCCAACACGCAAGACTGCCTCGACACGCATGGTTTCGGTGACGGATTACGCGCCGAATATGCCATTTGGCTTTGCTATCGTAGATATTGGCCGGCAGCCCCGAGTCGCGGCGGCGCGGGCGGTAGTTCGGGTGGATGGCGCTATTGCGGGATCCACCTCGCAAGACTTAACCTCAACCCGGGTTGGAGTGCCGTTCATCCATCGCGACCAAGGCGTCCTTACACTGGACCTGGGGTTGTATGACCGCAAAGGGAAACGGCTGCTTTCCGCGTCGGCGCTTCCGATTCGCTCGCCCAATTCAAAGCCAATCGATCTGACCTCGCCGGAGAACTTCTTCGCTGCGCTCAGCGAACGTGGCGCGTCGTATGCGCTGCCGGACGTGTGGCGCCTGCCTGCGATTCAAGGGCGCGACTCGTGGCATGTCGCGCGATTCATGCCGGATTTGTGGAAGACATTCGGATTGGCGGGCGAGCCCTTCATATCCGAAGCGATTCCGCGAATTGCCGCCTCGGCTTCAGCGCCGTTTGGTCCGCGCCATCCCGCGTGGGACACGATAGCGCGGGACACCAAGCCTTTCTTCGTGATGAATGACTACTTCCGGCCCGAGGCGCCCTATACTGCCGGCGACGTAGACGCTATCGTCTCGATGCCGGGAGATCGCTTCCTGGGGTTCCCGGTTCATGAGTGGGCCTACGCCGCGTGGAAATCCCGGCTCGAAAACGCCGCAAGCGCGCCGGAATCGCGCGCCGACGCGACCTCTCTTCTTAAGTCCTACTACGACGAGGTCCAGGACCTTTCCCACGGGCGCATCTATGCGGGCGAGGGATACTGCCTGTTTCATCATCAGGCCTATGAGTGGGGCGCTCCAATGTGCTACGCCGAGATCGGCGAGAACATTCCCTGCGCATCACTCCAGTTCGCCTTCCTCCGCGGCGCCGCGCGTGAATATGGCGGGCGGCCTTGGGGCGCCTATCTCTCCAACTGGTTTCGAGGCGCCGTGACCGACACACGCCTTTTTGCTGACGGTAGACCGGTCCACTGGGCTCCGCCCGACATGGCGACTGGTCCCAATTGCGGCCACTCGCCCAATCTTGAGTACCGCCTTGAAATGGCGGCGCACCTGGCTGGGGCCTCCTTCGTGCATCACGAGTCGGACGCGCATAACGGATCGATCTTCGTTCAGGAAACCGCTCGGGGAAGATTTTCGCCGTCGCCGTTTGGATCCGCTATGAAAGAATGGTACACGTACTCGCGCACGTTTCCGCAACGAGGCGTCCCGTTCACGCCCATCGCGTTTATGCTGGACTTCGATCACGGTTGGAGGCCTCGCGAAGACATCTACGGAATCTGGCCACGGACCCGCGCCGATCAATCGCTTGAAATGGTGTTTGCCCAAGTGTTTCCGTGGGGCGGGCGGCTGGACTTCGAACGCGGCTATCTCGCGAACGGTCCTTACGGAGACATCTTCGACGTTATAACGAACCACGCGCAAGGGGACGCGCTTAATCATTACGGCGTCGTGTGGCCACTGGGCGCCATGACGCTGAGCAGGCCCCAGCGGGATTCCTTGATCGACTATGTAAAGCAAGGCGGGGTCTTGGTAATGGACGGCGCGCTGGCGCAGCAATTGCCGGGCAGCTTTCTCGGCCTGGGGATGGATTCGTCGCTGGGGTTCGCCACGGAAATCCAGACCGCCTTGGGCGCGGCGCCTCCGCTAAGCGCGCCATTTCGCTTCCGGCGCCTAACGCCGTCTCGCCGTACGGAGATTCTGGCGTGGACCGAGACGGGTGCTCCGATTCTCGCCTGGCGCCGCGTGGGGAATGGAGTCCTCATTGTTTCGGGAACCGAACACTGGCTGGACGAACGCGAACGGCTCGTGCCGCTTGCCGACGTACTCTTGCGGGCGCTTTCGGACGCGTTTCTGCCGGTGTCCCTAACCGGCGATGTTGAGATGATGATCAATCGGACGCCGGACGCATGGATCATTGGTCTTATCAACAATAACGGCGTCACCAAGACACCCACGCGTCCCATGAACATCAATATGGCCGGCGCCCGCGACTGTCTCCTCAAATTCAAGGACAAAGTGTTGCTTTCCTTTGCGCCGCGACGAGGAGAGATGACCTGGAATCGGCAGGCTGGCGCGCTCAATGCCCATCTCGCGCCGGGCGATGTCGCTGTTGTCGAAGTCAAGATCTCCAACAAGGAATGAAGGTCGCCGGTGCGCCCGCCGCCTTTCTCGGCGTGTCCGGATTGCCCAAGTACGCCCGCGCTCGACGAGCGCCGGCTGCCGCGCCACCATAAGCCCGGGCTTGTAGCCATAGCCCTGTCTGACGGGTTCCGCGGTCCCGGCGCGAACTTCCACAGCCCTCCATTGGGTGTATAATAGTCTCGTGGGAGGCCGTCGACGCGGGGAGCGTAGACGTGAAAAGGCGCTGGTATGGGCACGCGTTGGATCGCGCTGGTTTTTTGCGGCATAGCGCTGCCGGCGTGTCTGCTGAAGCCGGGACCAAGCGCGCCTCGGCCGTTTAGCGCGGACTGGGTCCAGCAGCACCAGCGCAGCCAGAATAGCCGCGACGCTCCAAAGCAAACTGTCGAGCCCGAAGCCGAGCGCCGTGAGAAAGAAAAGAAACCCCGTACCGCCATCCGGCTGAACGAAGCCGGGAAGCCCCAATTCAATATTGGCGATGATCAGCATGGTCTCAGCGCGGATGTTTCGGCGCAGGAGGGGGGCAAGGTTCGACTCAAACACCAATGGAGTTGGTAATGGCGCCTTGGCCGATCCACACGTATCCAGGGATCCTCATCGGGTGTAATTGGATCGAAAACCAAGATTGCGGCGCATTCCCCCGCTAGACTTTGTTTTCTTCACCGCGCAGGATGCGCTGGATATTCGAGCGGTGGCGGATGATGACCAATAGACCGACCAGTGTAACGACGACGCGCAGCGGCCAGTCGTTTGGAAGAACGTAGATGGCGGTGATTAGCGCGATCGACGCCGCGATAGACCCCGCGCTGACCATGCGCGTGACGGCCACGACCGCCGCAAACACCATGATCGCGATTGCTGTCGGGATGGGGCACAAGCCCAGGAACGCGCCGCCGGCCGTTGCCACACCTTTGCCGCCCCGAAATCTACAAAACACGGAGATAGTGTGGCCGACGATCGCGGCCAAGCCACATGCCAGCGGAGCGTACGAAAGCGGACTTATCCGGGCGACTACCGCGACCGCGATCAGGCCCTTACCCATGTCACCCGCGAGCGCCAACGCGCCCAGGCTCTTGCCCAGGACACGCATAGTGTTCGTGGCGCCGATATTCTTGCTGCCGTGTTCACGGATGTCCACGCCACGCAACGTCCGGCCCAGCCAGAGTCCGGTAGGAATAGACCCGAGCAGATAAGACAACAGCACCGCGCCGGCGAGGGTCATTCCCGCGGCGCTCCTTCGCGCAACTCGATTTGAATGGGTACGCCCTCGAACCCGTACTTCTCGCGGATTTGATTTTCTATGAAGCGCACATAACTGAAGTGGAATAGTTTCTTTTGATTGACGAACAACACAAACGTCGATGGTTTCACGCTGACCTGGGTCGCGTATTTCACCTTGGCGTGTTTCCCGCGCGCGCCGGACGGTGTGCGCATCGCGCGGACATCGTCCATCAGGCGGTTCAAGTCCGCGGTTGGCACGCGCAGTCTTGCGGCGGCGGCGACACGGTCAATGTACTCGAACGCGGAAAACAACCGCTGCCGAGTCAAGTTGGAGAGTGTGAAGTATGGGACATACTTCAGGAACGGGGCTTTGAGATCGATCTCCTCCGCGATGGCCTTGAATCGGGCCTCTTTGTCCTCGACGAGGTCCCATTTGCTCCACGCCATGATCATCGCGGCGCCGCTCTCGTGGGCGTAACCGGTGATCCGCTTGTCCTGCTCGCTCAGTCCTTCGACCGCGTCGATCATCACCATGCAGACATCGGCCCGCTGCACTGCGCGGAGTGAACGGCTGACACTGAATCGCTCGACGAAGCGCGTGATACCGGCCTTCTTGCGCATGCCCGCGGTGTCAATCAGCAGATAGTCCTTGCCGCGCCAATGAAACTCGATGTCGATTGCGTCGCGCGTCGTGCCGGGCGTGTCGTCCACGATGGTGCGCTCTTCGTTGAGAATCGCGTTGACAAACGAGGACTTTCCGACGTTCGGACGTCCAATGATGGCCACCTTGGTGATGGGGCGCGCGGATTCCTCGACCGGCTCGAGCGGCGATTCGCCCGGCTCCGGAAGGCGCGCGACGACGGCGTCCATCAGTTCGCTGATGCCGAGACCGTGTCCGGAGGAGATGGCGTAGGGTTCGCCCATGCCAAGCGCATAGAAGTCCACCCGATTCTGTTCCATCGTGGCGTTATCGAGCTTGTTGACGGCCAGCACGACCGGTTTGCTGAATTTGAAGAGTTCGTCCCGGATCTCGAGGTCGCCGCGGGTTAGCTCTTGCTGGCCGTCCAACACGAAGATGATAACCTTTGCCTCGGTCAACGCCGCCCGAACCTGTTCCTGCATCTTCTTCATGATGGGTTCAGCGGGGTTGTCCACGATGCCGCCCGTGTCGACAACCCGGAAAGAGCGGCCTTCATACTCCGCCTTGGCGTAGGCGCGGTCGCGGGTGATTCCTTCCTCGTCGTGTACGATGGCGCTTTGTTTGCGCGTGATCCGATTGAATAGCGTCGACTTGCCGACGTTGGGGCGTCCGCAGATTGCGACGAGTGGCAACTTAGATTTGGATGACATTACATCGAGTCCTCATTGCCGATTTGACGTATACCGACATATAGGTAATCAAAAAACGAAATCACAGCAATCACCAGGGTTGCTACGATCAACTCATACGTAAACCGCCACTCCAGCAACACCGCGATAATCGTGGCCATTTGGAGTACCGTGGTCAACTTTCCCGTCATGCGAGGGCGAACCCGGACCGGTCCGAAGAACTCGTTGATGAGATACGAACCCAGCACGATGATGACGTCCCGGCTAAGTATTATTACCGGAAACCACGCCGGAATGGGGGTAAGAAACTGGTGGTTCACCGCCAGAAACACAAACGCGATATTGACCATCAATTTGTCGGCCAATGGATCGAGTACCGCGCCGAGTTTGGTCTTCTGATTGTACGCGCGGGCTACGAAACCATCGAGCGCATCCGACGCCGCCGCGACGGCAAATGTAACGAGCGCCGCGATGCGGTACCACTGCTCTTCGCGCGTATAGCTCATGACCAGCACCGCAAACACGGGAATCAACACCAATCGCACGATTGTGATGCGGTTTGCGAGGGTCACGGAAATACCCTTTGGCCACCAGCGGCGCCGGCAGTGCAACTCAGTCTATGCGGAGGCTTCTGTTTCAGTGTCCTTCCTCACGTTTCGCGGCGCGATTCGGGGCAGAGCCGGTAGAGTCACACGTTTGGACCGTAAATCGGCCTCATCCAGCGTAGCGGTCAGACCAGTGTCTATGTGGGTGCGCTGAATCGCCCTAGGTCAAGCTTTTGGGCGGCTTTACGGAGCCCGTAGTATAGCAGCCGGACGCGTCAGGGGTCAAACCTGGGATTCGCGCGGCGTTATTCAATGACCAGGCCGTCCTGACCCGTGATCCCGTTGCAGCCTAGATATCTATGATATGCTGTAAGGAGAAAGAGACGGGGAAGTGGACCATGAGTACAGAGTTTTCGACAAGCGAGGACTACCTTACCGAAAGCGAGCAAGCCCTCTTGCTGAAAATCGCGAGAGATACCTTGACGGAGTATCTCGCCGACCGGAGTCTGCCCGGACTTGACACCTACACCCTTACAGACACTCTGCGCGAACTCCATGGCGCGTTCGTGACGTTGCGCAATCGCGGTGAACTGCGCGGTTGCGTGGGCTATGCCGCCAATCTCGAACCGCTCGCGAGAGCGGTACAGCTTAACACGGTCAATGCGGCGGCGCACGACTGCCGTTTTGCGCCGGTGACACTGGCCGAGGCCCCGTCAATCACCATCGAGATATCCGCGTTGGGGCACGGCGACACCCCGGAGAAGCCATTCAAACGGGTTCACGACCTGAGCGAGATCGTGATAGGGCGTGACGGGCTGTACATCGAGCAGCCTCCGATGCGCGGCGGAATACTGCTGCCGCAGGTCGCGGTCGAACAGGGGTGGGGCGTGGCGCAATTCCTGTCGGCGGTCTGCCGGAAAGCGGGCTATCCCGACGGCGCGTGGCGGCTTGCCGAATACAAGCTGTACCGGTTTACCGCCCAACACTTCGCCGAGGTGTAATGGACGACCCACGCGTGTGTCAAAGAAATGGCAGCGCGTCAACAATCAGCGTGATGAGCCGAGCTGACGCCTGACTCGCTGTCTGCAGGACATGGTCGTGCGTGAGTCGCTCGGGTCTACAGCAGTTATTGGTGATGCACGACACGACCGCCGAGCGAATGCCCAATTCGCGGGCGCGCCGGAGTTCAGGCGCGGCGCTCATCCCAACGGCGGCGGCTCCAAGCGACTGAAAGGCGTGGATTTCCGCGCGCGTCTCGTAATTGGGGCCGTGGACCCAAATGTAGGTCCCGCGGAATCGAGTTCCCGGTATCACGATGTCCGGAGCCAGTTCATCCGGACGCTCCGGCCAGCCGCGGCATGGCCAAGTCAGTATCCGGTCTACGGTCATAAGGTCGCCGGGAGCCGTATCCGGCGTAAGACCTCCCGCCGCATTGGTAAACAGAATTGTTGACGCGCCCAACTCGCGCAGGATATCGACCGTGCGTGTTACTTGAGCGTAAGACCAGCCCTCATAGAAGTGTAATCGCCCTGACTGGAGGATGAGTGGCCTGCCGCGGCACACGCCGCGGGCAAAACTACCCTCGTGACCGGCGACTCGGGAAGGAGGCAGCCCGGCGAATTCGCCGAAACCCCGTTTCCATTCGATGATTTCCAGCAGTGGACCCAGTGAGACGCCAGAGCCCGCGACAATACCCACGGGGTCTGTTTCGCTCATGGTCTTCCTGTGGACGGCAGGAATATGCGCTGGTAGAGCTGCAGCGCGAACTGGTCGGTCATGCCCGCCACGAAGTCCACCGTCCGCCGTTCGAGCGAATCCGACGGGTCTCCGTCGTCGCTGCCGTCCGCAGGATGCTCGAGCAGATGGAAGTAGAGCTCGCGGAGGAGTTTCTTGGCCTTGGCGATTTCGCGTCCGATGGCCTCGCACGGGTATACGGTATTGTACATGTAGGCGCGCAACTCGTTCGTCGCCTCGAGCGCCTCCCGCTCCATCCCAATTGCCGATTCCGAACTGCCCTTGATTAGGCCGACCACCATGGTATTGATGCGTTCTGAAGGTGTCGCGCCGAGTTGGCGAACGGCCGCCTGGGGAAGATCGCTCATGAAGATCACGCCGGCGCGGATGGCGTCATCAATATCGTGGTTGATATAGGCAATGGCGTCGCTAACGCTCACCACATCGCCCTCGAGGGTGCTGGCGTGTTCGCTTTCCCTGCCTAGCAGAATGCTCTTTCCTTTGGAGTGATGGAGGATTCCGTCGCGCACTTCAAACGTGAGATTGAGACCGCGGCCGTGGCGGGTCGCCTCGAGTTTATCCACGACGCGCAGGCTCTGTTCATAGTGCAGAAACCCAGGTTCATAGACTTCGTTCAGAACGGCCTCGCCCGCGTGCCCAAACGGCGTGTGTCCGAGGTCGTGCCCCAGCGCGATGGCCTCGATCAAGTCCTCGTTGAGCATGAGCGCGCGCCCCACGCTTCGCGCGATTTGGGACACTTCAAGCGTGTGGGTCAGGCGTGTGCGGTAGTGGTCGCCTTCCGGCGCAAGAAAGACCTGAGTCTTGTGTTTCAGGCGGCGGAACGCTTTGGTGTGGAGAATACGATCCCGGTCCCGTTGGAATGCGGTTCGGTACTCGTGTTCCGGCTCGGGGCGCAGACGGCCCTTCGAATTGCTGACGAGCATGGCGTGAGGTCGAAGGGTCCGGCGCTCCCGCTCCTCCAGTTGTTCGCGAACGGTCGCGGGCGCCATCATTTTCCCTTGGCGAGGCGGCTGGCGAGCTCGATGGGCAGGCCCGCCTGGATGATCTTCCGCTGGCACGATGGAATGTCGTATTCCACGCGGCAGAATTCAAACGTAAGTTTGTCGGAATCGAAGAGGCCGAACGCGGCGCGTGGATCGCTGTCGCGGGGCTGTCCCACGGCGCCCGGGTTGATGAAGTACCGGTCCGTGGACTGCAGTTGGTGTATGTTATTGCTGTTGCCGACGACGGGCTGCGTCGTGCGCTTCTCACTGAAGAACGACGCGCGATGGCTGTGTCCGAAAAAGCACACGTTGATGTCGCGGCCCGCGAGAAACTCGAGTTGCCGCATCGCATCCAGCCAGTCAATGATGTAGTCGTCTCGGCTGCTCGGCGAGCCGTGGACGCCAAGATAGCGGCGGCTGAAGTTGATTTGTTCCGGGGCGCTGGCGAGCCACTTCTTGTTGTCATCGCGCAACGTCTCGAGCTGCCATTCGATCGCGCGCTTGGCCGCCGCGCGGAAGAACCAGGGATCTTCGAGACCACACGCCGCCGCATCGTGATTGCCCATTACGGACGGTATCTCGCGGGCGCGGATGATATCCACCACCTCGTTTGGATTCGCGTTGTACCCGGTCAAATCTCCGAGGCACACGATCTGGTCAGGCCGCCGCTTATCTATTTCCCTGAAGACGCTGCTAGTGGCCTCCAGATTGGAGTGCAGGTCCGCAATAATCGCAATGAGCATACAGGTAATCAACATCCTAACGCGGCCAAGCCGCGACGCCACGGTCAACGGTGTTACCGCTTTGAAGGCAATAGCTAGTAGTTCTTACACGTCAAGATCGCCGATGCGCGGCCAGCGGCCAAGAGAAGTCTCCTCGTTGTGAGACGACATTGATGGCCGGATTCCAGCGATTGCGCCTCGAATTCCGAATCTAGAGACTCTCCTCCAATTCACCTTCGACCGGACCCGCATCGGCCATCTTCTTGATGATATGCCGAAGTTGCTGAATCTTCTTGTGCGCGTGACTGTTGCGCGGATCGGCCTTCATCACCTTTTCCATCTGTTCCAGCGCCTGCGGGTACTGGCGGCGCTTGATGAATTGAACTCCGACATTGTAATCAGATGAAGCGATCTTCTTGCGTAACCGCGGCGTCTGGGGGAATTTCCTCAAGGCCAGCGTGTATTGCTCGATGGCGGCCGCATAATTTCGCGTTTCAAAGTAGAAATCCCCCATCGTCTCTTCCTGACTGAGCGTGGTGGTAACGCCTTCGGGTGTCTTCGAGACCTGCCGTTCCTGGTTCTTTATCTCTTGGAATTCTTCTGGCGTATACACGCCCACGATGGCGCGGCGTTCAATCAGTACACTGAGATTGTTCGATTTTGGATCCAGCGGGATGAGGTGGAAGCGCGGATCGTCCTGGTCATAGCGTTGAGGAGTGTAGCCTCGGAGTAACTCACCGTCTTTGAACTTCACGACCAGTTCGCTTCCTTCCGGCGGAAATTCGCGCGGCGGCGGAGTGGTCTTGTCGTGTTTACCGTCAAAGCTTCGTACAAAGAACACCGCTTTCAACTCCGAAAAGCGGATCTGAACCGTCTCTCCGGTCGTGGTGTCGTTCTTGTCACACAAGTCCAAATGAAATCCCGTGTCCTTTACGTTCAGGGCGAACGCTACGCCGCAGAGCAAACGCCCATCGGCAAAACGCACCACCAACCGCTGGCGGGCATGCCTTCGCCGGACATCCTCGCGCCTGCGTTCCTCCTCCAGCCTAATCGCGATCGGCCGGTAGTGCGTCGGGCACAGAAGCTTGCCCTCGTGCGCTTTGAGGCATTCGGGACAACCGAACGCCCCGCAGGTCGCGCAGTACCCAGTTACTTCGTTCCGGGAGTGATTCGGGCACTTCATTGGTCATGCTCCTCGCAGGGCTACCAATGCTGGGCAGGCTGCCTGTTCCTGCTCGTGGCCGCGGCCATCGAGTCGAGAACCATGCAACACCCGCGGCAACCCCAGCCACGGCGAACACTACCTCAACCCAATTCGAACCGGCGCGTGGACATCATACCTCTGTCCCGCTCCTGGTGTAGTCTCTGCAATTAGGAACCCACCGGTATCCTTCGCTGCGCTGTGACGCCGTCGAGTGTCGAAATTGTCGCGGAGGCGTCCGACAACCGTATTCTATGGAATCGGATACGCGAATACAAGAATTCAAGCCATCGACGTCTAATCAATTGGACTGAGAGGACTTACTATTGACTTGACGCCGTCGGAACTGATCCGCGAAACCGGCCTGCGGCGGCTTAGCGGCCCGGGGACACGTATCCGGCGCAATCGCTTGGCGAAAGTACAGCAACGGCGCTGGCCGGGAAGTCTTCCGGGCGCTTACCCAGGAACTCGCCATAGTAGTCCCGTTTTACGCGCTCGATGAAGGACGCGGTGCGCGGAGACGGCACGAGATTTACGGTGCATCCTCCAAACCCAGCCCCGGTAAGGCGTGCGCCCACGGCTCCGGCTGAACGGGCCACCGTGACCAGTTGGTCCAGTTCAGGGCAACTTACGGCGTAGTCCCGGGCGCAGCTTTCGTGCGATTCGTTCATGAGGCGGCCAAGTTCGCCGGGCTCGCCCGCGAGTAGCGCATCGCGCGCCGCTTCGACGCGTTGGTATTCGGTGCGTTGATGGCGGGCGCGGGCCTGCAGCCGGAAGCCGTGTTCAGGCTCAGGAAGTTCTCCCAGCCAGCGCTTCCGAATTGATGCGGGGGTGGCCGCCAGCCGTGACGCGGCCTCGTCCAGCGTAACGTACTCTTTCGGAAATGTCTTGGAAAGAAGGTCACTTACCTCCGGATGGGTTAAGCAAAGGTTGCCCGACCATAGGTCACCAAGGCGTTCGACTCGCACCTCTTCGCCGAAATCCTCCTGCAACTGCTTCTCGACAAGCGCCCGAATAAGCTGGCACGTGAGAGGACCCTCGTTGTAGCGGTGTAGCGCTTCGCCGGTCTTGGCGGCTTTGACCATCGAGTTGCAGGCGACGATATCGTACCCTTCCGGCAGAGGAACTTGTTCCGTTCGGAGCGGAAAGAAGTCGATCTTGGTGGCCTCGCCGCGTTGTCCAAGCAGAATGATGGCCTGGTCCATGCCGCCGCCCCGTGTGCCGACGTAGTGTTCGGCGTCCGCGAGCACGTTGGCAAGTTTGCGCCGCGAAATATCGCGTTCCAGCTCTTTGTCCAAGACAGCCAAATACGCAAGCGCGCAGGCGACGACCAGCGCGGACGACGAACTTAGGCCGGCGGCTATCGGAATGTCGCCGGAAACCAAAATATCCAGTCCCGGAAAGGAATCCGGTGTGAAGTGCTCGTTGATTCCCTGGATGGCCGCCTTGCAGTAATTGTCCCACGAGCCGGTGGGTGAGGCCGGAATTTGATGGCCATTGGCGAACTCGGCAGGAGGGAAGAATGCGCCATCGCCGCGCAGACGTACCCGCGATCCGGGTCCGGGCGCGAACGCGATACGGATTTGGAGATCGATCGCCATGGGAAGCACAGGGATGCCGTTATAGTCCGTGTGCTCGCCGATCAGATTGATCCGTCCGGGCGCCTGGCAGATGCGTGGCGAAGGCGCGTCTGGAAATTCAGCGCAAAACGCCGGTATCAATTGCGAAAGAGTCGTCATGAAGCGTGATTCCTCGTTGATTGACGATTGCCGGGCGATTGTAGCCTCCGTTGTGGCATCGGTCAACGAGGCAACGCTGGCGGAACCCTGAGTGCGCTTCGGTGTTCAACCGGTTGATTGGCGCAGGAAACGCGCCGGATAGGGAGAATAGGTATGCGACCATACAGGATATGTGCATTGACGTTGTCGGTGGCGGCTAGCGTCGCGTATTGCGCGATGGCGGAACCTGGACCGAACGCGGGCGCGCCAGGACAAGGGAAGGAAGGGCCGAACATTGGGCGTGCAATCCAGAAAGCGGACAAGAATGGCGATGGAAAGGTGACCTATGAGGAGTTGAAGGCCGTCATTCCGCAGCTTACGACAGAGCGGTACAAAGAGATGGATCACACCGGAGACGGAGTTCTAACCAAGGAAGATCGCCCGCAGGCAGAGGGAGATGGTCCGGGGCAAGGCGGGAATCGCTTGGAGGAGTTGGCGACGCGCGCGGATGCGAACCACGACGGGAAGTCCTCGTTTGATGAGTTGCGCGCGGTCGCTCCGAAGATGACTCAAGAGCGCTTCAATATGCTCGATAAGAATCACGATGGTTTCCTTTCCGCCGATGACAAGCCGCGCGGCGGGGGAGCGGGAAATCGCGCTGAGGTGTTCAAGCAGGCCGATGCGAATCACGATGGCAAAGTGACACTAGACGAGCTCAAAGTCGTCAGGCCGAATCTGACAAAGGAACGTTTCGACACGATGGACACCAATCACGACGGCGTGCTATCGCCCGAAGATAGACCGCATCAGGGAAAGCCTGGCGCGAAAGGCGCCCGGGCCGGCGCCGTCAAGGCGCCGCAGTAGATTAGGAATCCGGCCAGAAACCTAGCTTTCTGGCCGCGCCTCTAGACTCGGTTCCCTCGTAGAATGGGGCGTTCGGCGCGACGGGCCGGGCGCCTCATTCTCCATTTGAGGAGGTCTTGGCGCCGGCTGCCTCATCGTCCTCGGCATGCCTGATGTCACGGCCCAACTCCGTTAGCCCCAGATTCTCCATGTAAAGGCAAATGAGTCCGCTCACAATGATCGGGATCAAATTGAGCAGGTGGGCCACAATCGCCACGGCCTTCGCATCGGAGGGCGTTGTCTGAGGACTGGTGGCCACTATCGCCAAGACGATCGGTATATGGAATTGACCGACCATGCCCGGCATGATCGGCGCGATCAAGAAAACGGCGAGCAGCGTCTGCAAGACAAACGGCGTATACCAGAACCACGTAATACCGAAGGCCTGCATGAATGTGCAGGCGCACAGCACAAAACAACCCCACGTTGCCAGCGACCACAATACGGACTTCGCGAGGTCGGCGCCTCTGCGGAAGATGTGTAGACCTTCGGCAAAGTGCTCGATCATGCCATGGACCTTCTCCGCGAGCTTCTTCGAGAACGCGCCAAGCGCCGCATCCGAAATTCGCAGGACGAGTCTCTGGTTGAGGTAAAGCGTAACGAGGGCGGCGACCAGCGCGACGAGTCCGATTCCGGCAAGGACTTCGCCGTGCTTCACCTGCGCCGCCGACAGTACTATCGGTTCGGGGCCGAACGTACCCTTTGGTATCGTGACGTCGCGGGTAATGGGAAAACCGATCAAGGTAACCGCCATCACGGCAATGAGACCGGCATAACGCGCGCACCAGTTCACCGAGGCGGACCGGGATAGTGAAGTTGACCAGGAATCCAATCTGCGTGGCGCTGAACAGATGCCGGAAAGAAACCGGCTGGGCCACGCGAACGATATAGGCCCAACGCTGGGCGCGCGTGAAAAAACTGGCCACGGCAATGCAGATGCTGATGACCAGCCACCCCGGACTAACGTGCCGGATCGACGCGAATACTTCCCCCCAGTTCGTATCTTTGAAAGCAAAATAGACCAGCGCAACGCCTATCAGCACGCCGACGCCGCTTTGAATGTATTTCTTCATGGGTTACTGCCGCTACTTTCGTGACGCGCGTATGGGCGCTGGGACTGCAGACAAATCACGATCCCCAAGACTCGAACGGACAAGAGGCCCCGTGACAGACGCCGCATGCTATCAGGGGAGCGAGCACCAAAACAAATAGCGCTTCGGCCCGTAATGGCGGCAGCAGGGAATACTTAGATGAGTCCGCGCTGGGGAGCCAAATCCTCGACGCGTAGACCGCTTCGGGAACGTTTCTCGCGGAGCGCGGACACCATATCCGCCGCGTTTGCCGGATGGGGAACGCGCGGTTCGTATTCGATGGCCGCAAACTTGGCGAATAGCTCGTCGGTGGCGTCGCCAAAGGCGCGGTTCAGTACGAGGCGGCACTCGAGACAAAAGTCCGATCCGGCTTGCACGGGATGCTTTCCGCATCGGACGCACGGAGGAACGTTTCGGATGAAGGTGGAAGTAGAGTTCCCAACGCTTTCGACAGGAGAACCGGTGGCGCTGTTCCGTACCTCGTCCGCGCGAGAATTCTGTCCCGTGCTTTCCGTCTCGCACGCGGAGCAGCGGATCACGCCGGGGCGCGAGCCGAAGAGCCGTCCACAATCGGGACACCTAGTCAGGGTCTTGGCCATGGTCTATCTCATGCGCGATGCGGTCAATTCGCGCGCGTAGCTGCTCAATCGTACCGTCGTTTTCGACTACCCAGTTCGCGAATGCGGCCTTGCGCTCCGGGGGCGCTTGCGCTGCGATACGTTGTTCTGCTTCTGTTCTGCTCATGCCTCGGCTCGAAACGAGCCGTTCGATGCGCACCGCGGCAGGGCTCGTGACCACGATGAGCCCCGCGAGAAACGGCTCCTTGGCGCCGTTCTCCGCAAGCAGCGCCGCCTCGATGATGACCACGCCGTGGCCTTCTTCGGCCAGGACCGCGCACCGCTTCATGACTTCCGCGTAGATCATCGGATGAACGAGCGCGTTCAGGCGCGCAAGCGCCTCGGGGTCTGAAAACACCCGTGCGCCAACCTTCTTCCTATCAATTATACCATCGGTAAGGACGCCGGAACCGAACGCATTAATCACGTGCTCGACTGCCGCGCCACCCGGCGCAATCACCGCGTGGCCGATGGCGTCCGCGTCAATGACCGGAATTCCCCGCGCGGCAAACTGGCGGGCGGCCTCCGACTTGCCACTGCCAATGCCGCCTGTCAATCCGTAGATCTTCATCTCCGATTCAACAATCCCGCGCATTCTTCCGGCTCATGTCGTCCCCGGTGTGGGCCGTTTTCCAAACCGGGTTCCTGTCACGGTTATGGTCAGCGAGTTGCCCACCACGATTGGATGGCTGGGCTGGATCTCGACCAAATGATCGGCGCCGTCAAACCCTAGCATGTGCCGCGTCGGTTCTTCGCCCGCGGTGGACACGCACCGGACCGTCACCTCCTCGACCCATGTGGGAATTCGCAGCACGATTATCTTGGCGGGAACGGGACTGTCCAGTGCGAGCTCAACGGTCTGCATGTAGCCTTTGGCGCGTTCTTCCTTATACGTGAGCCAGCCAAAGCACGACGGCGTAAAGAGCGGCGTGCTCAGCCGATCTACGTTCTTTGGCAGGTTTGGCCGTATCCACAGCGTTTGTTCGGGCAAGTTCATGTGAAAGCCCTGCACCGCGTAGAACGCATACCATATCGACGTGGCCGCCATGTGCCGCTCCATGCCATGACTCGAGGGACTGTTGGTCTTGATATCCCACGCGAACGGCTGGTTGTACGGAATGCTGCGCGTAACATGAATGTTCTGGTAAACCTTCTGCACGTTGTGCAGTCCCCGATCTACCTTGCCATGGTAAATCATCAAGCTCGAGTAATACGCGACATACAGTGCGGGCCAGGTCCTGTCGGGATCCAAATTCTCCTCTGCCGAGGGGGGATTCACCGGCGCCGCGCCGTCAGGCAGCAGACCGTGCGCCACGCCGCCCGGTTTTTCCAACAGTTTGCTCATAGCGCGAATTGCGGAATCGAGATGCTCGTCCGGGAGCAGGTGGCCCAGGCACAGGAAATCGGCGAACCACTGGCCGGCCAATTGCGCGCTGCAACAGGTTTCGCTGGCGGCGGCGAGGCCGGCGCCGTGAGCGGGTTTCTCGTGAAAGAGCCGATAGGCGCCGCCATCCGCATTCCATAACCGCTCCTCGAAAGCGTCCACCGCCTTTGCCAATACGGTGTTTGCGCGTTTCGTTTCGTCTTTGTGTCCCAACGCCGTGGCGAGTTTGGCGTAGGCGCGCAGCGCGGCCAGCCACAGGCTCGAAGTGTAGCTGTCAACGCCGTACACCGCCCAGCCGTCAAACGTGTTCGAGCAACCCGATTGTTCGGGCAGGCCGTCGCCGTCGCTATCCTGGGCGAGCACATATCCGAAGGCCTCTTTGATTCGCGGCCACGTATTCCGAAGTATGACCAGATTTCCGGTCGTGGCGTAGTTCCGGTAGGCGAGCAAAATGAACACCGGATTGATATCCATTTGATCTCGCGGGCCGTGCTGCGGCTTGTGCGCGCACAGAGCGCCCAGTGAGCGGTAGATGCGTCCGGGCGCGGCCGGGTCCTTGGCGATAGCAAATTGAAGAAGCTCGCGATGGGCAAAATCGGGAAAGAAGAGCAACGTCGCCAGCGAGCTGTATAGGAGTCGATCCAGCGAGCCGGTCAGCGGCTCGCTCGGGGACTCGAACATCGCGAAGCGCTCATCCTTGGTGTAGAGGGTGTTGGTCGAGAACACGCAATTGTTGTTGACCAGCATTTTGCAGAACCATCGGGGCAGCGACGACGAGAATATCCGTTTCTGCCACGCCTCGACGGAGTTGAGGAAGTACTTGTGGTACTTCAAACACGTTTCCGCGGCCTGCACCGCGCCCCGGAACCGATTCGTATAGCCGTTGCCGAGATCGACGCCCTCGACGACAAATCGCGGGCAATACCAGGTCAACACGTAGATCAGACGCCGCGAAGTCTTCGGCTCGAGCGTTAGCGAGCAACATACGGCGCCGGAATGGCTGGTCTCGTTGCGTGACAGGTGATTTCGCAGCCGGCCCTGGTCGTGAAATTCCTCCCAGAAGTGAATCAATTCATCGGGACTGCGCTCGTCCCATGCCAGCAATGATACGTCCACTCCCTGCTGTTGCTTTGCGACCAGACAGTAGTTGCCTTCCGCGTTGTCGCGAAGTTCGCCATGAAAGCCAAACTCGAGACCTGCGGGGCGCGGAGGGCCTTCGGCGGCTTCGGCTTCTTCCTGCTCGGCTTCGTCTTCCCGCTTCAACACTACGGGCAGCACGGGTCCCCGCCGCTCCGGGAAATGGTCCCGCGCGCATCCGCAGAGATTCTCCCAGTTGACGAGCGCCGAGACATCTACCGCGGTTTCTCCCGGATTGGTAATGAAAAATGCGATGAACAGCGCCGGGAGCGAGGAGGCTTCCGTGTCATAGGGAATGATCGGCGCCATGGCGCTCCAGGAAACGTCGAGCGGGAATTTCGGGTCGTCCAAATGGTAGTGCGAGCACGGGTAAAGGCCACGCCAGGAAAGCTGTTCGGACGGTGTGTACGAGGGGATAATGCCGGCTTGTCCAAAGGCCGCGCTGGATTCCGGCTGCAGAATCCGCGTAAACACTTTGCCTTTCACGCCGGCGCGCACGGCGAGAAACGACCCCGGCGCCACCGCGATGCGATCCGCCGTACTGCGGTTGTTATTGATCGTGATATTGCGAAAACGGCCGTCGCGGCCCATTTCGATGCAACCGGCGCCGACGCCGCCCATCGGCACACCCGATGGTTCGTCCTCGGGAACGCTTGCTACGTTGATGTTACTTGCCATGTCGCCCCAACTGCTGCAAACTCGCGGACCAATTCATGCCAGGAATCCCTCAACGAGGAACTCTAGAGGCGCGGCCAGAAAGCCTCCTTTTACCAAAACCCGGCAAAATCGAGCGATGGTGTTAAACAACGTGCAGATGCTTTCTGGCCGCGCCGCGTCAATTAGCCGGCTTTCTGGCCGAACTCCTAGCTCAAATCCTTCATCATGACGATCGCGTCTTCGTTCGTCTTGGAGTAATAGCCCTTGCGCCGCCCTGCGATTCTGAATCCCAAAGCGGTATACAAGTTGATCGCGGGCGCATTCGTAGCTCGTACTTCCAATGCGGCGAGCGTCGCGCCCAGCGCCCCGGCCGACTCTAGCAGATGGTCCATGAGCTGCCGGCCATATCCGCGCCCGCGCCGGTCCAGTCTAACGGCGATCGTGGTGATGTGGACCTCATCCGCCACCAGCCAGAATCCTGCATAGCCTACCAGGGTGGCTCCGTCAAATGCCACGTAGAAATGGGATAGATGATTTCCGAATTCATCTCGAAACATTCCTTCGGTCCACGAGTCGGGATAGGCGTCCGCGGATATGGCCATGATGTCCGGCAGGTGCTCCTCCTGAACGGGAACGAACGTCAACGGCGTTGTTTCGCGGGCGATCATGGGGCGGCCACACTCTGGCGCGGCACGGACGCCTGCGCTTCGCGCAAGTAAACGGGCGCAACCAATGCCGGGTCCGCGCATGCGCCCCGCGCCAGCAGGTTGAACGCCTCGGCGGCGACGGCCGACGCGCGCGGACGTGAACAGGTCGATGGCGCAAACACCGCTCCGGGTACGACGGATTCGATGCGCTCGCGATAGCGCGTTGCGCCGTCACCCAGGAAGATGACCTCGCCGGTCATGCCTTCCACAATCCGTTCGACGGCGCATACCCGGTCCGGCTGCGTCTTGCTGCGGCGCCCGTCCTCGAACTGATAGACCGCTCCGAATACTTCCCCCATCTTGGCGTCTAGCAGAGTACAGACCACCGCATTGCGAAACGCCGATAGATGGGTCATGGCATCCAGGGTGGGTACCGCAACGAGAGGAAGATTCTTGGCGAAAGCCAGCCCCTTCCAGGCTGCGGCGCCGACACGCAAACCCGTGAACGAACCGGGTCCGATCGAGATCGCCAACGCCTGAACTTCGTCGAGCGGCATTCCCGCCTCGGTCAAAATCCAGTCGACGGTAGCCATGAGGCGTTCCGAGTGCCTGCGTCCGCAATCAACGAAGGTTTCCGCCAGGACACGGTCTTTTTCGCACAGCGCTACCGTGTTAATGGATGTGGTGGTGTCTGCGGCAAGGATTCTCATACTGAGTGGATGATAACCGGGAAGAGGGGCGAGGTCAATGAATGCGGCTGCGGTAAGAGCAATAACCGGAATTACACGGCGTTGCGGCCGGTTTCGCCGCCGGAAGTGAAAGGCTACCAAGCGATTGTGAGTCGGCGCTACTCGATCACAAGGCTGGCGCGGAACGACTTAGGGAAACGAACGGGCGACACAGGGTCGGACTTCGTGGCGCGGGCCGCGTAGCTTTCGGAGTCACTTGGCGCGGGAATCCAAGTCGCGCAGCATGCATCCGTCAGAAACTTGCGCCTTGTCCGTCGCCAGGGTCGGCCGGATTGGCAGGGGCGCTGTCCACTATTTCGGCGTCACCGATCTCGCCGTCGCCGTCATCGCCCGCGACACCACCGATAAGTTCTTTCATGTGCTTTCCTGGCCGGAACGTCACGACGCGGCGCTCGGGTACAGGAACCTGATCCCCGGTACGGGGGTTACGGCCAATGCGTGACGCGCGCGTCCGTACCTCAAACACTCCGAAGTCCCGTAGTTCCCAGCGCTTACCTTCGGCCAAGGTTCGAGAAATGGTATCAAACGTTCCTTCGATGATCTTTGCCACGTCACTTTGCGTCATTCCGAGTTTGCTCGCAACTCGAATCACCAGTTCGCGTTTAGTCATCGTCACGTGCGACACCCTCCTGCCGGCCGGGCAAAGTACAAAGCCACTAGAATAAACCAACGTAACTGATTATGAGTACATCGCCTATTATACGTATTGTGCCCGTGGCTTGCAAGAGATTCCTGTAAAGAGAGTTAGGGGACTATGTGTCGGAGGGATCCTGGCGTAGCGGGTCGGACCCGCTCGGTTGCGGCGCTATTCGGTGGTCACCTCCCAGGGGCCGCGCGGGTTGCGCTAGGACTCCTCCGTTCTGGGGCTAAACCGAGTGTTCGGAGTATCAAATTTCGCAGTTCTGCCAAGCCGAATACCCCGGCGCATGTCGACGGTAACGGACGGCCAGTTTGGCCCGCCAGCCGACCTCCAGTATTCCCGTCTACCCCGGTTCGGGCCTTTAGAGTGATTCTTGACGCGAGTCTATCAGTCCGCTTTTGATTCAAGTCCCAGGTTCGGGTATACTTTCTCCATTCAGTCTCAAGAGGGTTTGGAACTGGTCTGTGGGTACGTTTTGTCCCTCTGGGATGCGGTACGAACGCCGCCGGGTTGGGGCAGACACGTCCGTGACGGCTCCACCTAACATGGAGCATCGCTCCACTCTCAACGCACCGAGGTCCCTTCTACACCATGTTTGACATCGATCCAGGTCAGATTCTGCTTCAATACGCCTGCCTGCTGTTTTCGCTGTGCTTTCACGAGGCGGCGCACGCCTTTATGGCGGACCGGTGCGGCGATCCGTCAGCGAGACTCATGGGGCGTATTAGCATGAATCCTCTGGCGCATATCGACCCCATAGGAACGGTGGTCATGCCCTTGCTGATGTTCGTTACCCATATTCCATACCTCATCGGCTGGGCTAAACCCGTGCCCTTCAACCCCAGGAATCTACGGGACATCCGCCTGGACCCAGTCAAAATCGCGCTGGCCGGGCCCGTGTCCAATCTCCTGCTGGCGGTGATAGGCATGGTGCTGCTTCGGGGCGCCGTCCTCGTAATGGGACCGGACCACATCCTGGATTCGAACATCATCTTGGACATAGCGTTCACGTTCATCATGATGAATATCGTCCTTATGGTGTTCAACTTGCTGCCGATACCGCCGCTAGATGGACACTACGTGCTGCACTACTTTCTCCCTGCCGGTGGGCAACGCGTACTCGAACAGATTGGACCGTTCGGTATCATCATCGTGCTTGTCCTGGTCCAAAAATCTGGGATAATTGGTGTCCCGGTTGAGTACTTGCTCATCGGTGTCCAGCGCTTCGTGTTTTGGGTGTAGGTAGTCAGTTCCTGCCGCATCCAAAGGTTACTCATTGCTCGGCGGGGAGTTGTCGTGTTTTTCTTTTATCCGTATGCATCTATGGGGTGACTGTGGGAGTATTTGATGGACGCGCCTAAGACAGAATTGCCCAAGAATTACGTCGCCAAGGACATCGAGAACCGCTGGCTGAGCCAATGGAAAACCGACCGGATCTATTCCTGGAACCCCGCGCGGGGACGCGATGAAACCTTCGTAGTCGACACGCCGCCGCCGACGGTGAGCGGATCGTTGCACGTCGGGCATCTCTTCAGTTACTCGCATCAGGACTTCATTGTCCGCTATCAGCGCATGCGCGGGAAGAATATTTTCTTTCCTATTGGCTGGGACGATAATGGCCTGCCGACTGAACGGCGCGTACAAAACCTGTTCAACGTCAAGTGCGAGCCGCACGTCCATCATGACCCCAATTTCAAGCCCGAACGGGGGCGCAAAGGCGACCCGACGCCCATCAACCGCAAAGATTTCATCCGCCTGTGCGATGAAGTTACAAAGGAAGACGAAGAGGCGTTCCGGCATCTATGGACGCGGCTGGGGTTGTCGTATGATTGGGAACAGGAGTACGCGACCATTGACGAGCACTGCCGGCGCATTTCGCAATTGAGTTTCCTGGAACTGCTCGAAAAGGGCGAGGTCTATCAGGCCGAGCGGCCCGTGTTATGGGATGTGGATTTCCGTACCGCCATCGCGCAAGCCGAGTTGGTGGACAAGGAGGTCCCGAGCGCATACCACTTCCTTCGGTTCGGCGTCGAGGGTACGAAGGACCACGTCGTCATCGCGACGACGCGTCCCGAATTGCTTCCCGCCTGCGTGGCGGTGCTGGTGCATCCGGACGATGAACGTTACAGGCATCTCGTGGGCAAGAACGCCGTAACGCCCTTGTTCCACGCGCCCGTGCCGATCAAGGCCGACGTAAAAGCCGAACCGGAAAAAGGGACCGGCATCGTGATGGTGTGTACCTTTGGCGACCAGACGGACGTCGAATGGTGGAAGGCGTATAACCTGCCGACGCGGCAAGTGGTAGATCGCGATGGACATCTGGTGGGCGTTCGATTCGCTGCCGCCACGGACGGCGAGACGTTCGTAAGTCTCGATCCCGAGGCGGCGAATCACGTATACGCACAGATTCACGGCAAGTACGTGAAACAGGCGCGTAAGATTATCGTCGAACTCGCGGCCGAGGCGGGCAACGTCATTGACCGGCCCGAAGAGGCAATTACCCACGCCGTGAAGTTCTTCGAGAAGGGTGACCGACCGCTCGAACTCATCCCCGCGCGGCAATGGTTCACGCGCATTTTGGACCACCGGGACGCATTGCTCGAACAGGGCCGTAAGATCGCATGGCATCCGAGCTATATGGCCACGCGCTATCAGCACTGGGTCGAAGGACTGAATCAAGACTGGTGCCTGAGCCGTCAGCGCTTCTTTGGAGTTCCGATCCCGGTGTGGTACCGGGTGGCCGACAGCGGTGAAACGCTCTTCGACCAGCCCATTCGTCCGCGCAAGGAACAACTGCCGATTGACCCGTTGGACGACGCGCCGGATGGCTACACCGCCGACCAGCGCGACGTGCCCGGCGGATTCACCGGCGATCCCGATGTGCTCGATACCTGGGCGACGAGTTCGTTAACGCCGCAGATCGCGACGCACGGCCCGTTGGACCCGGACCGCCGCCAGAAGTTGTTTCCCATGGACATTCGCCCGCAGAGTCACGAAATCATTCGGACCTGGGCGTTCTACACCATCGTGAAGGCCTACCTGCACGAGCGTGAAATCCCGTGGAAAAACGTGGTGATCAGCGGCTGGATTCTCGATCCGGATCGCAAGAAGATGTCCAAGAGCCAGGGCAACGTGGTAACGCCCGAACCGCTAATAGACGAGTTTGGCGCGGACAGCGTCCGCTACTGGGCCGCCCGCGCGCGGCTCGGCGTGGATACCGCGTACGACGAGCAAATATTCAAGGTCGGCAAGAAGCTGTGTACCAAGTTGTTCAACGCCAGCAAATTCGCCATTGGCCGGTTCGACGACATTGACCCGGCGCTGCTGGGTCCGGACAAGATCACGCACGAGACGGATCGCGCGGTGATTGCCGAGTTGCGTCCCGTGATCGAGCGCGCGACCGCCGCTTTTGATCAATTCGACTACGCCCAGGCGCTGTCATTGTCAGAGGAGTTTTTCTGGCAGGTGTTCTGCGACAACTACCTCGAACTGGCCAAAGCCCGCGCCTACGATGAGGGCTTGACCGAAGGGCGGCTCTCCGCGGCGTCCACCTTGCGCTTGGTGCACCGCGCGCTGGTGCGTCTGCTCGCGCCCTACACCCCCTACCTCACCGAAGAGGTCTGGCAGTGGTGTTACGCGAACGACCCCGGCATGGGCGCGTCCGTCCACACCAGCCCCTGGCCGAGTCTCGCCGAGTTCGCGGCGATTCCCGCGCCGAAACACGCCGATACCTACCGGGCGCTGGTTCAGGTGCTCGGCGCGGTCCGCATGGCCAAGACCCAAGCCAATCTGAGCATGAAGGCCCCGGTGAAATACGTCTCACTCGGCGCCGAGGCCTCCATCCTCGAATCGCTACGCAGCACCATCGAAGACATCCGGCAGATTCTCTACATTGAAGAAGTCCGGTTCGACGGCGCCGCGCCCGAAACCCCGAACACGTTGGTGAGTGTCGAGGTCGGAGTCGGTGGAGACAGCAGCGGCGGGTGACATCGGGGCGCAAGACCGCGTCGAAGGGTTTGTAGATAGTGGTAAGACGTGTATAATTTATGCAGATCGTTGCTTGCCCTTTAGCTGTCTGGAAGGATAAAGAGATGAGCCAGATGGACAAAATTCAACAGCAACTGCGTCAGTTGCCGCTGGAAAAACAGAGCGAGGTGCTCGATTTCGTCACGTTCTTGCAGCAACAAGTGACGACTGCGCAACAGCGGCTGAAACACCGCTCCCTGCGCCAACATCCAGCCTTCGGTTCGTGGCGCGAGCGAAAGGTTGACGCGCTCGATTACCAGCGTACTCTTCGCTCTGAGTGGGACCTGCGGGCGTGATCGCCGTTTTTGACACGAACATTGTCATAGATGCGCTGAACGGTCTGTCACAAGCCGACGACGAATACGTCCGTTACGAGCGTGTATTTATCAGCCGCATTACGTGGATGGAGATCTTGGTCGGCGCGCAGGGTGACGACTCCGAATTGCGCGACTTTCTTGAAACGCATTTCGAAATCATCTCGCTTGACTTGACAGTCGCGGAAGCAGCCGTAGGATTGCGCCGTGCTCATCATCTACGCCTGCCCGACGCTATCATCTGGGCGACCGCGCAAACAAACGACGCGGTGCTTGTCTCGCGCAATACCAAGGACTTCAACTCTGAATGGAATGGTATCCGCGTTCCGTACAGAATCTAACCATCGCACAGGAGATTCCCCGCCGTCGTCATCGGCTATTGCCCTGTCTTTTCTGCGGGATGTGTCTTTGCCCGCCCTTAGTCCGGCTCATGATGAGGACGCTGGGCGGCAATAGAGGGGTTTGTCGTGGGAGATGGTGGAGTTCTGTCTAGTTGTAGTTACCGGCCAGACGAAGGCCGGAGGCCGCCTGTAAGGCAATCAAGGGAGAGGAATGAAGACAGCAACACAACCCGTCAGCGCAGAACTGAATGGATTACGCATTTCCATTGACTCAGAGTCGGGCGGCCTGCTCTCGCTCGAATACGACGGGGTGACGATGCTCCGGCGGGCGCCGGGCAGCGCCTCGCTGCTGGATGCGGCGTATCCGGGCTACGGGTTCGAACCGTTGCGCCTTGGTACGCGCTATTCGAAGGGCGCGCGCGTAACTAAGACCGATGGCGCCGTCGAGATTGCCTGGGACGCGTTGGGGATGAGCCGTGACTTTAAGCCAAAGGGATCAGTCTCTGCCACGGTGCGCATGCGCGCGGCCGAGGACGGGCGCTCGATTATCTTGACGGCCTCCATCAAGAACGAATCCGAGATCGCCATTCCGCAAGTCCTGTTTCCGGATTTCGAGGGACTGCTTCCGTTCTCCGGTAAGGACCAGACCGAGCTGCACACCTGCGGATGCGTCATGAAGCCGTTCGTCGAACTAGAGCTTCCGGAGGACGACGGCTGGTGGTACGCCGGGCGGAAGAACTGGACGGAGCTGAAGTGGGGCGCGTACGACAAGACCATGAGCGCGCGTTGGCTGGACCTGGGGAGTTTGAGCGGCGGGATCAGCCTCTTTCCGAAGGTGTGGAGTTGGGGGGAATTGACCACTTCGGGAACGGCGGCGACCGAGCGGGTGCTTCTGCACCTCTCACAATTGGACGGCGCGCTGCGCTTGATGTGCGAACACCAAGTTACTATCGCGCCCGGAGGCGCGTGGACCAGCCCGGAGTACGTGCTGACGCCGCACCGGCACGGTTGGGCCAAGGGCATCGAACCATTCCGCGCGTGGATTCAGGAGAACGTACGGCGGCCGCATCCGTTGCCAAGCCACTTGCGCCAATCGCTGGGCTTCCGCACGGTATGGCTCGCGCAACAATACGTCAAGGCCGATCCTGCAGGATCGAGTGTCGTGTGGCGGTTTAGCGATCTGCCCGGTCTGGCGAAGGAATGCCGCGATCACGGTCTTTGTGAATTGGTCCTGTGGGTGTGGCAACCGTGGGAGATTCCAGACCAGCCTTCGCCAGAATTGGGCACACTCGAGGAATTCGAGCAAGCCCTCGCGGAGTGCCGCGCCTTGGGCGTCAATGTGTCGCTGTTCATTTCGGTCATGACCATGCTGAATCCGCTTCCCGAGAAGTACGGGCTGAACGATAACAAGGAAGACTGGGGCTACCACACCGATTTGGTTCCCATGCTGCGTCCGTACTACGGCAAGGCGTCGCGCGGCTCGTTTGCCGTTCAGTCGCATCCGGGCTGGCAGAATGACATCACGAAAAGTCTGCTGCGCATGGTCGAACGGGGTTGGACGTCCATTTGCTGGGACCAGGCCATGCACGCGTCCGCTGAACCCAACCTCGAAACGGTATTCGCCGCGGTGCGCGCCGCCGCTTCAGCCAAAGATCCCGATGCGACGTTCTCCGGCGAGAACCTCAACAACATTGACCTGGACAGCCGCTGGCTGGACTACACCTGGGACTGGGCGCTGTTTGTGGACAGCCTGGACTGGCGCGCGCTGGTGAACGCGTATGCGACGCCGCGATTCAATGTAAACGTTGGCAATTCGCCCAAGGTGGTCAAGCGTCTTTTCGTGGATCACCTGTTCATGAACATCCTGCCCTCGAAGCCCGAGGGCGTTAACGGTTCAGCGCGGATTGTCGAGTACCCGGAGTTGAGCCGGGCGCTCAAGACCTGTGCGGCGCTCCACGCGAAGTTTCGGCCGTATCTGGAGGAAGGACTGCTGGTCGGGGATTGTGTCTTGGCGAAACCCTGCGACGAAGCGCGGATCAATGGGTACGTTCACGGCAGTCGCGTGTTGATCCTCGTGCTCAACACCAGCGCAGATGCGCGCTCGATTCGCTTTGGCTGTGACATGACCCCATGGATCGAGGGCGCGTCCAACGGCTGCCGCATTATTCCGTATGACGAGACCGGCGCGGCCCGGCCAGCCCGTGTCGAGTCCCGCGGCGTTTGGACGGAGACCACGGGCGTATTGGCGCCGAACGAAATTGCCCTATACGAAATCTCCGCGCAGCGATGAGCCCCGCGGCGCGCGCGGCAAGAAGCGTCGTCATCGACCCGGAGTCCGGAGTTGCGTATAATACCTGCTTTGTCAGCATCACTTACGGCGAAGATGCAGACGTAGCTGACAACGAAATTGAACTTGGTAGTTCGAGGTAGTGCTTCGTCTACCTTGGCATCAGGATCCGGAAGGGCCCGCGGCAGGACGCCCTTTCGTCGTTTCCAAATTTGCCGCTGATTTATCAGCGAATGCAGGAATCAAACATGTCAACACCCGAGAAGAAGAAGCGCATCCCTTTGTCGGTAGCGTGGCGAGACGCCAGAGAACTCCTTTCAGAGCACCGGCGCCGCCTGCTCTTGGGGCTCGTCTTGATGCTCATCAATCGGGCAGCGGGTCTGGTCCTACCGTGGTTGTCGAAAGACGTCTTTGACGGGGTCATTCAGTCACGACTCGCTGACCTCCTGCTCCCGATCAGCTTTGCCGTGGCAATTGCGACCGTGATACAGGCCGTCACCTCCTTTGCGCTCTCACAGATCATTGGCGTCGCCGCGCAACGCGCCATTACCGACATGCGCAAGCGGGTCGAACAACATATCCTGCGCCTCCCCGTGCGCTACTTTGACGCCACAAAAACCGGCGTTCTCATCTCGCGCATCATGACGGACGCCGAAGGGATACGCAATCTCATCGGGACGGGGATCATCCACATGGTAGGCGGCTCATTGACCGCCGTGGTGTGTCTCGGGATACTTTTCTACATCAATTGGCATCTTACCGCTCTCATCTTGGTGACTCTTCTCGTCTTTGGCGGTTTCATGGCCGCGACGTTCCAACGTCTGCGTCCCCTGTTTCGGGAACGGGGTCAAATCAATGCGGAGGTGACCGGACGTTTGTCGGAATCGCTCGGTGGTATCCGAATCGTCAAGGCGTATACCGCTGAAAAGCGCGAACAAATCGTGTTCGCCGAAGGCGTACACCGCCTGTTTCGTAACATTGCCAAATCCATGACCGGAGTTTCAGCCACCACCGCGTTTTCGACCGTGATCATCGGTGTTATTGGCTTCATCATGATCACGGTGGGCGGACGCGCTATGATGGCCGGAAGCATGACCCCCGGCGATTTCATGCAGTACCTCCTGTTTACGGGAATGCTCGCTGCGCCTGTCGTGCAGATTGCCTCCATCAGCACGCAAATCAGTGAAGCGTTCGCCGGTCTCGATCGTATCCGGGAAATCTTGAACACAACCACCGAGGACGAAGAAGAAGTATCCAAGGAAGTGGTAAACGATGTGCGGGGAGACGTTGAATTTGAAGGAGTCTGGTTCGAGTACAACCCCGGCGTTCCCGTGTTGAGAGACGTGTCCTTCCACGCGCCGGCGGGCTCGACCACGGCGCTGGTGGGGTCAAGCGGGTCCGGAAAGAGCACCCTGATTTCGCTGGTGATGGCGTTCAACCATCCGTCGAAAGGGCGAATTGTCGTGGACAAGCGTGACTTGGCGAGCACGCGCTTGCGAGACTATCGAGGTCATCTTGGTATCGTAATGCAAGACAATTTCCTGTTCGACCGAACCATCGCCGACAACATTCGGTTCTCGAAGCCCCACGCTACGCGCGGCGAAGTTGTCGAAGTTAGCCGCATCGCGCACTGCGACGAATTCATTCGGCAATTCGAACAGGAGTACGACAGCCTTGTCGGTGAGCGGGGTATCAAACTTTCCGGCGGACAGCGTCAACGCATCGCCATTGCCCGCGCCATTCTGGCCAACCCCTCCATCCTTATCCTCGACGAAGCGACTTCGAGTCTCGACAGCGAGAGCGAAGCCATGATCCAGGATGGCCTGCGTGCGTTGCGCAAGGGCAGAACCACCTTTGTCATTGCCCACCGCCTCAGCACCATCCGAAGCGCGGATCAGATTCTGGTGCTTGAAGGAGGAGAGATTGTCGAACGCGGCACGCATGCCGAACTGCTCGACCACGGCGGACGTTACAAGCAACTCTATGACAAACAGTACAACTTCGAGATGGATCAGTTCATTAATCCCGGCGAGGATTTCACTCCGGAACTTCCGGAAACGGCAACTCCCAGGCGCTGATTCTACGGCGCCTGAGGGCCAGACCGGGCGATTCTTGGGTCTGTCCGTCTGGTTTACCTGCCGCCGCAGATGCGGTAGAATAAGGCGAGATATCCATGCGGCGTGGACAAATCGAATGGGGCGGCGTGTTTCATATCTGCGTGGCGCTACTGAGGCGTGAAATCCCGTGAAGAGCCGGATGTTCCGGTTTGGCATACGGGCATTGAGGACGAAGCAAAGGTTGTGCGAATGAGAATCAGCGTATTCGTGACCGCCGTAGTGGCGCTCTTGGCTTGTGTGGCGCCGGCCTATGCCGCCGGCCTCGGCGATCCCGCAAAACCGCTGGCCATCGCCGAGTGGGTTAAGGGCGCGCCCGTGGATATTGCCGCGGGAAACGGCAAGAACATATACCTGATCGAATTCTGGGCTACATACTGTCCGAGTTGCGTCAAGTTAATTCCTCATCTGACGGAGCTGCAGAAGAAATACAAGGACAAGGGCTTGATCGTCGCGGGCATCGCCAACGAAGACCCGGAAATGATTAAGCTATTTGTGCAGGAACAAGGCGCGCAAATGGAGTACTCGGTCGGCATCGACTTGAACCGTCAAACGAACGATCGCTTTATGGGGGAGTTCGGGTACGAGGTGATACCAATTGCGTTCGTAATAGACAAGAAGGGAGCCATCGTGTGGCATGGCCCCCCGTTCGACCCCGAAATGGATACGGTCATTGCCAAGCTTGTCGATGGGACGTTCGACCTCAAGGAATTGCAGCGCCAGCAACAGTTGGCGAAGGAAAAACAGGCGCATTACGCCCGTTACTTTGATTTGGCGGGCGCGGGAGAGGACAAGAAAGCGGCCGACGAAGAGGCGGAATGGATCATGAAGAATGGCGCCGACGACGTCATGCTCATGCGCACTGTCGCGATGAATATACTTTTCGCCGGTTCGCTCAAGTACCGCGACAAGAACCTGGCCGCGCGCGCGGCGCAGCGGGCCTACGAACTTACCGAGGGATCCGACCCTCGCACATTGCTTACGTATGCGAAGACATTGTTTGACGCGGGAAAGTTGGACGAGGCCATCAAACACCAGAAACGGGCAATTGAATTGAACAAGGACGAGCGCCTTGCCCCCCTACTCAAGGCGGCGCTCACCGCATATGAATCCGCCAAGACCGGAGTCGGACCGGTACAGTCAAACTGAAGATGCGGCAGGCCACTGCGCGCCTTGCGAGGCCCGGCCCAAGGATAGTCACGCTTCTGCTGGCAGCGGCGCTGGGCGGTGCGCCGGTCGCGGGACGTTGGCGCGGCTAACGGGTGTTTGTCTGCCCTGCCCTAGATCGCCCAGTCGGAATCAATCTTGTCTACGCGAGTGGTCTCGCCCACGGCGGGCGGCGTGAACGGCGCATATCCCTTGCCTATCCACGTGATCCAACGCAGCGACGGATCATCCACATCCTTGTCAAAGACAAACCGGACCGTCTCCGCGCGTCCATCCGGCGTGACCGACAGCACGTGTATCGTTAGCCCCGAAAGCCGCACGGTATAACCGGCCTCCATGGGCTGGTTCGGGCCGCGAAACAACGTTCCCCAAGGGGCTGGCGCGAACCCGTCTTCGGGCCTTACTTCCAGCGTTCGGGAGTCGGTCCGGGTCACATTAACGGCGTTCATCCCGGCGTTGAGCGCCCAAAGGTGCGCGGGTACCGGCGCGCGCAGCGAGGATCGGATAACCGGCAGATACGACTCGACCGCGTCGCTGGGCGCGCTCACGATCACCAAGTCGCTTCCGCTCAATTGGGCGTCGCGCGGCGCTGTTGCGTCGCTGCGTGTGCCGGGGACGAAGAAGCGGCTGATGTTGACGCTGTCAAACGGCATTAACAGCGGCGCCTGAATGCAATGTATCCAGATCCAGCATGCGCACAGAATATGCGCGCCGATTCTTCGCGCTCGCGTAGCGCACAAGTCATCCTGCCGCGACGCAAATTCGCGAAAGAACAGCGCCACCAACGCCATCCCGCCTATTCCCGGAAAGAACAGTAGACGCTTGTCGGGCAGCACCCCGCACATCGGTATGACCGACAGCATCATTCCCAGCGCGCTAAAGCGGGCCACTTTGTCCTTGCGTAACAGTGGCCAGAGTATCCATGCGATTAGCGTCAAGATCACTACCGCGTACACCGCCAGCGCTATGGACACTCGCGGTTGATTGAAGGCCAGGGCCGGGTTTGGAATCGCCAGTTGCGCCAGCAGCAGTTGAGGCGCCCGTTCCGGGAAATGCCGCAAGAACTCTCCCGGTTCCCGCCCCATGTCCACATAGATACCCGAACTGACGATGCCAAAATTGAAGCGTTGAAAGATGATCAGCCAAGCGGCCCCTACGCTGGCGCAAGGTAACAAGCTCATGGACCTCGCTCGCCACGTCCCCTCGTCCATGAATAGCGCATACGCGGCGAGATACGCGCAAACCGTGATTCCCGAGTCCGATATCAGCAGCCCAATGATCAACAGCAACGGGGCGGCGATGGCGCCTGGAGTCCATCCATCACGGCGCCATCGATCGTGTACGAGAAGCAGGAGCGCGGCCGGAGCGACCGGCATGAACGCGTTGCGATTCGCTATCCAGCCCACGGCGAAACCGTGGGCGTCGTCAATCGCGAACAAAATTGCCGCCAAGCCCGCTACCCAAGCCGGCGTGAGCAGCCGTCGATACAGCATGGCTACGGCCGCGGCCACTACGGCATACCAAAACAGACTGTGCAGATGAGCGAGCCAGGCGTGGTCGCCAAAGCATAAATAGTCAACCCACAACGAAAGCCCCACCAAGGGGTGACAACGCCGAAGCACAGTGCGGTCATAGGACCACCAGGGAAGTAGGCCGTGATCGATGTAGGCCCGGTTGTACTCTGGCCGCCCGTCGGCGTACGCGAACATGTTGAATGGAACCGAAACCAGGCCGGGCAGTTCGTTCAACTCCGGCATGCCGGGAAATCCCTGCATCACCATGCGCAGAAAATGATCGTCGGCGTTGTATCCAATGAACAACGACGGCGCCGTCAACACCGCCGCCAGCGCGCCGGCGATCACAATCACACGCCGGCGCTCGATGTGGCGCCGCATGAACTCAAGGAACTTTACAAGCACACCAACCCCTCCATGGCCGTGACGTTTGGGCTCCGCATTCCCGAATCATGGCGAATCTACCGGTTTCGCCCTTCCGGCACTTTCGCGCATGGTCCGCGCAACGTGTCATTCTGAGCGGTAGCGAAGAATCTCCTGCCACCGTGCAATAGTCTGCGTGCTATAAGCAGAGCGCTCAGCGTGTACGGGTTAGATTCTTCGCAACCGCTCAGAATGACACGTTGGCAGTAGCGCATCCCATTAGAGAACGTAAGCCCCACTTAGGGGCCTTCCCCAAAAATCCGGCTCTGCCGGTTCTTGCTGACCAAAATCGCCGTTCCTGAAACCGGTCCAGGAACGGCGATGATAATACGATCTTTGTCTCAGCGAAGCCTAGTAGCGGTAGTGTTCCGGTTTGTACGGACCCTCTGCCGGAACGCCAAGGTAATCGGATTGCTTCTTCGATAGCGTTTCGAGTCTCACACCGAGCTTCTCGAGATGCAACCGAGCCACTTCCTCGTCCAGCTTCTTCGGCAGGGTGTAGACCTTGCCCACTTCGTACTTATCCGTTTCGGTCTTAAGCGAGATTTGCGCCAGCGTCTGATTCGCAAACGAATTCGACATCACGAACGACGGATGTCCCGTCGCGCAGCCGAGGTTTACCAAGCGGCCGCGGGCCAGCAGGATGAGGCATCGCCCGTCAGGGAAAATGAACTTGTCCACCTGGGGTTTGATGTTCAGTTGCTTGATGTTCTTCTGGGATTCCAGCCACGCCACATCGATTTCGGAGTCGAAATGGCCGATGTTGCAGAGGATCGCTTCGTCCTTCATGATCTTCATGTGCTCACTGCGAATCACGTCGCAGCAGCCCGTCGTGGTTACGAAGATGTCGCCGTGCGGCGCGGCCTCGGCCATCGTTGTAACCTGATAGCCTTCCATCGCCGCTTGCAGCGCGCAAATCGGGTCAATCTCGGTAATAATCACGCGCGCGCCCAACCCCTTCATCGCGTCCGCGCAACCCTTGCCCACGTCGCCGTAACCGGCAATCACCACCACCTTGCCCGCGATCATCACGTCGGTCGCGCGCTTGATGCCGTCGGCAAGGGATTCCCGGCAGCCGTACAGGTTGTCGAATTTCGACTTCGTCACCGAATCGTTCACGTTGATCGCGCGCGTCAGCAGCTTACCGTTCTGCATCATCTGATACAGCCGGTGTACGCCCGTCGTGGTCTCTTCCGAAACACCAATCCAGTGCTTGACCACTTCGTGCCAGCGGTTGGGCGTGTCCGCGTGTATTTCGTGCAGCAGCCTGTCGATGATCGTAATCTCGGCGTTGTCCGTGCACACCGGCGGCAACTTGCCGGTCTTGTTGTACGTTTCTTCGAACTCGTAGCCACGGTGGATGAACAGCGTCGCGTCCCCGCCGTCATCGACGATCAGGGTCGGCCCGCTTCCGTCCGGAAACAGCAGCGCCTGGTTCGTACACCACCAGTACTCCTCGAGTGTCTCGCCCTTCCAGGCGAATACCGGAATCCCTGCCTCGGCGATTGCCGCCGCGGCGTGATCCTGCGTCGAGTAGATATTGCAGCTTGCCCAGCGCACGTCCGCGCCCAACGCCTTGAGCGTTTCAATGAGCACCGCGGTCTGAATCGTCATGTGCAACGAACCGGAGATGCGCGTTCCCTTCAAGGGCTGCTTCGCCGCGTACCGCTCGCGAATCGCCATCAACCCCGGCATCTCCTTCTCGGCCATGTCGAGTTCTTTCCGTCCCCACTCGGCCAAACTGAGGTCCGCGACCTTGTATTCCAAGCCCGGCTCCAGAACTGTTGTCATAAGTAGTCTGCTCCTTTGTACTTGCCGTGATTGCGCAGCCCGCGCCGCGAAAATGATGGTACCCCATTCTACCTTGCGACCGCCGGACCGGTCAACCAGTTCTTGCTTTCCCAAACCCGTACGCCAAGCCATGCGTCCGGCCTGCCGGATCCGCCCGATCCATCTGATAGGTCCCTTGAGTCTCTTGCGTCCCTTTTGTCCCTTTTCCCCGCCGTTGAACTCGCCTCACAAATCGTGTACACCTACTTATTATGTCCATCTACCCGATCATTCGCCCAATCCTGTTCCAGCTCGATCCCGAAACCGCCCACCACCTGACCGCGATGGCGTTGCGTCCCATGTCCGCCATGGGAATTACCCGGTTGTTGACCGGCCCAGTACCCGCCGCGCCTCGGACCGTCATGGGCCTCACTTTCCCAAATCCGGTTGGCTTGGCTGCCGGCCTCGACAAAAACGGCGACTTGGTCGACGCGTACGGCGGGTTAGGCTTCGGGTTCATCGAGGTCGGCACCGTCACGCCGCGCCCGCAACCCGGAAACCCGAAACCGCGCCTGTTCCGTTTGCCCAAAGCCGAAGCCATCATCAATCGCATGGGCTTCAACAACCACGGCGTGGATGTCCTCGTAGCGAATATCCAACGACGGACCTACAAAGGCATCCTCGGCGTCAGCATCGGGAAGAACGCCGATACACCCCTCGAAAACGCGGTCGACGATTACCTGGCGTGCCTGCGGAAGGTCTACGCCCATGCGGACTTCGTCGCCGCCAACGTTTCCTCCCCCAACACGAAGAATCTGCGCACATTGCAGTACGGGGAGGAGCTAGACCACCTGTTGTCGGCGCTGAAGTCCGAACAAAAGAATCTGGCCGCGCAGTATGGCAAGTACGTTCCCCTAGTCATGAAAATCGCGCCGGATCTGTCGGATGACGAGATCCGTTTCATCGCGGAGGCGTTGAACCGTCACGAGATCGACGGCGTCATCGCCACCAACACCACGCTGTCCCGCGCCGGAGTCGAAGACCTTCCGCACGGCGGCGAGACCGGCGGTCTCAGCGGCGCCCCGCTCACCAAACGCGCCACGGAAGTTATCCGCGCGATGCGAAGCGCGCTCAACGGGCGCATCCCGATCATCGGAGTGGGGGGGATCATGTCCCCGCAGGACGCCCGCGACAAACTCGACGCCGGCGCCGCCCTCGTGCAAGTCTATACGGGCCTGATCTACCGCGGCCCCGCGTTTGTCGCTGAACTCGTGAAGAGCATTGTTCAATAGTGCGAGTCTAATAAGCAAGCGCCGGCGGAACCGATTGAAAGCAAAGGACTCCAAACGAACCAACGCTTACCAACCGGAGATACTGCGGTCAACGCGTCATTCTGAGCGCCAGCGAAGAATCTGCCGCTAACGTGTGACAACCGCGCACAATAGGCGCGGCGCTTCGTATGCGCGGGTTAAGAGCGCGAGACTATGCCCCGCCGCGTGGGCCGTGGCACAAACGGAAATTGATCCAACCTACTCGGGAGGAGCCCAGTTAGGCAAGTCCACCGGTGTCATTCGCGCAACATCTCGGTTCCATAGCGACTGCCGTACTCACCGTACTACTGATCCCCGCCACTCACTACTCCCTGATAGCGTGTCCGTCAATTCTCTCCCTGCGCTTCCCGCAGCCTGGCACGGGACGCGCGTCATGTACTGAAGCTATCCACCAGTAGTGCGAGGTCCATATTGGACCTGCGCGACGAAAAAGTTCGCGATGAAAAAAGTCCTTGACAAAATCGGGGGGGGGGTAACATTACGGCCAGTGGGTAGTGAATGGACAAACTAATAGTTCACTTTACGGGGTTTTCAGTAATCTCAAAAAGGGAGGATCATGCCATGAACAAGCTCGTGATAGCTATTGTTTTCTTTGGAGTGACACTGGCGTCCGATGCAATGGCGGGATGGACGCTTGGATGTTCTGGTGATGCAGATCAACAACTGTCTGCGACGGCCTTGTACTATAACTACCCGAACGGATGGTGTGGCTCGGTGTCAAGCTCCCGCGGGCAAAGGGCAAATCCATTCTTGGGAGAGAACCTCTACTGCAATTCGTATACCTCTGTACAGATTCGAAGGGTACCTTCAGGGAGTGCCGTTGGCGGTGCCAACCAGGAAGTCAACGCGACCGTGAAGTGGACGTGGACCTATAACCCTAACCCACTCGAACCGCCTGCGAGCGCGTACAGATTTGAATTTGACGTTCAGGCAATTGCGGTGGCTAGCACTTGTGTCGGTATGGGCGGCCCAAGTGGTTTCGGAAAGCTTGTGGCAAGCGCTAGCGCGGAGTTGGCGGCAGATACCGCTAACTCCGATACGATGAGCAGGTCGACTCAGATTTGGGTCGGCGCCGACCACAGGCCTTCGTCATTTTCCATCACGGGTTTCGGTATTGGCAAGACTGAGCTAAGTATGCAATGGTCGCTGCCGGACTATAGTGAGCTTATGCCTTCGATGGGTAGATCCGAAATGATTCGCGTATCTGCTACGGATGACGACCCGGGGGCCCAATGTTTTGTGGAAATCTGGACTCGTGGACTTATACAGAGGCAGGCGATCGGCTATACTAGCCGGAACTACGACACTAGCGCTACCGGAATGGCTTACTTCGATGACTCCTACAGCAATCTGCAGTTCTACGCGCCCGTTCTGAAGTAGTTATTGCGTTCAGAGCGGCGCCAGAGGTACGGTAGGGACATTATTGGTCTTGCGGCGCTGAACTGGGAACGCCGGTATAAGAGCGTACAGAGAAGTGGGTAGCGCGGGGATAGATCGCGCTTCGGAGAGTCCTATGTCTGGTCAGAGACTGTACGCTAGTTCGTTGTGTTTGTTCGCCGTCGCGCTTCTTTTCGCGCTGACCGCTCTAGGTAGTACGGCGCCGGTACAGACGTTGTCGGAACTTCGCGCGTGGATGCGTGACTACTACGTCAATTGGACACCGGAAACGGTCGATAGCGTTGCCCGCGCCTACGAAGGAGTCCTCACTCAGACGGGGGGCAGGGCGCTTACTTCTGACGAACAACGAATGCTGCTGGGCTTCACGCCCGACTTTACGGTCTGGAGCGTCAACAACATTTACCGACAGACGCCAGTTGAAATCGAAATCCTTGCGGAGAGGTACCGTATTGCGGTGGAGGACTACCTGGCCAGACCGCCAATACCGGCGGATCAGCAGGACGTGATAAATCGTCAATTGGACTCGATATTGCTCTTGATTCGCGATGGCGTGACGCGAACGGCGGCAGAGGTCCAAAACGAGACCGAGAGAGAATCTTTGTTGTCATTTGCCGCTGAACTCGACCGCAACCAACGAGCCGCTGCAGCGAATCCTCTCGTACCCAGCTTCAAGGCGCCGCTCAGTGACGAAGCGGAAAGCGCACTTCGAAAGGACATTGTGAAAACAACGGAGGAGACCATCGCGGAGGTCCGGAATGACTTGGCGCACCCGGACAAGCTCCATCCTGTCTTGGGTATATTGCTGGCAAGCGGGCTCTATCAAACGATTGAGCCGTCCTGGAGGTCAAGTGACAAGCTTGTCGAACTGCTCGAGAAATTCAGAGAACTGAACATACCAGGCGGGTTCTTCAGGGTGGATACATCACATTTGAGGCCGCCAGGTGACCCGGCAGCCGAGAACTCTCCCTACGAGCAGCGCCAGCCGGTCAGTTCGTGGGACATTACGCAGGTTCAAGGGGACATGGCCAGCATTATGAACAAGCCGGCCATGCTACCAGAAAAAGAAGGTCGGCAGGACGGCGATGGGACCTCGCATCTTCTCAAGTTACCTATCGCACCTTCCGAGAAGACTTCCGAAGTTGGCTCCGGACACGATCCCGGCCGTGCGCGGTGGTCCTCTCAGGTTCTCTTGACAGGCGCGGCGGGTGCAGGGCTTCTTGCCACCGCAGCCTTTGCTGCTGTGGTTCGGAGATATCGAGGCGCCAAGACAGGGACAAGGAGGCAGAGGACATGAGACGGGATCTGACGCGAGAGCTTATCGCGTGTCTCGGGGCAGTGGTCATTGCGTGCGCTACCGCGGCAGCGCAGCAACAGGCCACAGCCCCCGATTTAGCGTATCCAACGACGGAGGAGTCGAATGCGGCCTATTTTCGGGCCAAGGCGTTCAGTCAATTCGCCTATGCGTTGCAGGCGTATGAAGTCATCGGCTTCTTGTGGGACGCTCTTTCCCCGGGCCCCCGTCTTACCGTGCCTCGTCCGTCCGCCGAAGGTTCGCAGGTCGTCTTCACGGATTATCGGACTTGCGGAACGCCGATCCTCATCCCGTTTGAACTCAGTTATCAGGAATATCACAAAGATGACGCGAAAGCGGGAAAACTTTGGGGCGTAGTGGTTAGCAATCGCGAAGGCAGCCGCGTTGAAGTCATCAGTAGATCACCCTCTGACCGGGCGCAAGGCATATTCTATGAACCGATTGGGCTTACGCTATCCGCCACAGGACCATTACTTCAGACCTATTTTCCCGGCGTTCACGACCTCGAAGTCCGCCAGATCGGGACGATGGATAATTTGGGGCCGCTGGACAAGTCACCGCTACTGGCGCCCAGGGACCATCAAGTCAGACAATACTTGGTAAACCAATTCGCCCAGACGCGTTGTGTGTCGCCGGGCTTATCGCCATCAACCGGCGCCAGTGACGCCCCTCTGGTGCTTACCGCCCGGTGGGATACGATAAAGCCGTGGTTCTATTGCGGGCGCCTCTCCCGTGCGGAATATGAGTTTGGCGCGAATGCAAGTCAACAACATCCAACAACGGTTCGACTGTTCTCGAACAGCGGACCAGAGCCTCTGGCCGTACTTACCTGGCCGCCCGGAACGGACGCCACAGCCGATTCGGAGGCAGAGATGGTGGTGGCCGAGCGTGCTCTAACCCCCGAAGACGAGAAGACCGCGGGCCGGACAGGCGGTCAGCCTGTGGGCTGCGCGCGGACAATCCGCTGGTCCTATGCGAAGTCGGGTTCGGAGGGGCTACTGCCGAAGCGTTTTGAGATTCTGGTAGAAGGCAAAACCGTCATGCAGATGACCTTCGGGAAGGCGACGGCCTACTCCGAGGGCGTGTCTGTAGACAAAGAACTCCGCGATCCCATTCCGCTTGGCTGGGGGAATCCGAGAGAAGACTATTACCGGTTTTTCAAAGACATCTGGAAACTTAGCGTGTCCGGATGGCAGCATTCAACAGAGGAACTGAAACCTTTCTTGGAAAGGGCCGTAGCCATCAGGAACGCTGCCCGCGCGCTCGGCGACACGGATACGCTATTGCCCGCTGGCCATTTTGCTATGGATTTGTATCAGAAGTCTAACGATAGCGCCGCGTGGGAAACTGCGGCAGAAGAGCACTTGGCGGACGTTACGAAGTATGCGGACGAACGTCAAGTTCAGATGGACATCGGCTGGCTCGCGGGCGATGCGAAGACGCTCAAGAATCCAGGGTTTGTCCGGCGTCTGCATGACCTGCTCAAGGAGCGCGCCCGGGCACGCATGGAAAAGCGGAAGGGGCTTGGCCAAGGATGGGCCCTGCTTCAAGGAGCCGGGTACTTCGAGTCGTCGGCCTGTTTCAGCGCGGCGCGCGACAACGCCAGTGACCCGGCCGTTCGGCGCGAGGCCTGTTTAGGGTCGGCGCTGGCGCTGTCTAAGTTGTGCTATCAACTCATTACCCAGGATGGTTGGAGTCCTGACCTGTGTAAGGAATACCTCGACGGAGCTAGAAAGGACTATAGCGATTGGCAGAGTTCCGTTTCTGCCGAGGAGAAGGCGGCAAACGACAAGCTCGTCAAACGCATTGAACAGGCTCTGACGGAGGCCGAGGCCCTTTTTGCTGCAAAGTAAACTGGTGTCCGGTTGACGGGCGCTGCTGCGTTAAGTAATGTGATGAGTAGCGCCGAGACTGCTGTCCGCCCCCCGTCGAGGCATGCGGACACGATAGGAAGTTGTGGACGGACTGCGAAATCCGATACGACTTTCCTAGTACTGCCCCCTCGGCGTGAGACATAAAATCACTCGGGAGGGGTCCGGATGCATAAATTCTCCAGCGCCGCTCGCGCGCGATATCTTCATTCTGCCCTTACCGTCGTCTTCATCTCACTCGCCGCACTACTCATTCTCTTCGCTTTCGGACAGCCCGCGTCAGCGGACACGGTATACGTTTCTCCCTCGGGCGACGATGCAAATCCCGGGACCATCGCGAAACCGTTCGCGTCACTCGAACGGGCGCGCGACGCATTGCGGTCGGTCCCCAGGAGCCACAATCGCACGGTCGTCCTGCGCGAAGGAATCTACCGCATTTCCAAGACCCTGCTCCTCGGTCCGGAGGACTCCGGGACGGATCGCGCGCCAGCCGTCTGGCAGGCCGCCAAGGGCGAATCGGTACGCCTCATCGGCGGAACGCGTCTTACCAAGTGGCAGGCCGTGAGCGACGAAACGGTGCGCGCTCGTCTGAGCCCCGACGCGCGCGAACACGTCATGCAGTGCGATCTGAAGGAGTCGGGTGTTGAGGCCCTGGGTACGGTACAACCACAGAGCGGCGCGCGCGCGGAGCTCTTCTTCAACCACCACTACATGCCTCTGGCCCGTTATCCAAACGAGGGTTGGCTCAAAATCGCCGATGTCCCGCCTGACAAGCAGTTCAAGTTCATAGACAAGGACGACCCCAATCTCACTCGGCATCGCGGGCCGTTCCAGTACGACGGCGACCGCCCGAAACAATGGTCCGGCGCATCGGATATCTGGGTACACGGTTACTGGACCTACGACTGGTCGGATGAATACGAGCCTGTCGAACGCATTGATTTCGATACGAGTCTCATCTGGCCGAAGCCACCGTATCACGGCTACGGCTATACCAAAGGCCAGCGCTACTATTTCCTGAATATCCTCGAAGAACTTGACCAGGCCGGCGAATGGTACCTGGATCGCCAGAATCGCATCGTCTATTTCTGGCCTCCGGCGGCACTCGACAAGTCGGACGTGATGTTTCCCGATTTGGAACAGCCGATGATCGTGATGGACAACGTCGAGCATGCCGCATTGCGCGGAATCACGTTCGAATGTTCGCGCGCCGAGGCCGTGGTTGTGAAAGGCGGCGCATCTAACGAAATCGACGGGTGCGTTGTCCGAAATGTTGGCCGGACCGCCATCGACATCAAAGGCGGCGCGCGTCACACGGTGCGCAGTTGCGACATCTATGAGGTCGCCTCGACCGGCATCGGCGTCGAAGGCGGCGACCGCGCGACCCTGTCGCCGGGCGGCCACGTAGTGGACAACTGCGATATCCATCACTTCGCTCGAATTCAGAAAACCTATCACCCCGCGGTTTCGCTGAACGGCGTCGGCAATCGCATGACGCACTGCTATGTTCACGATGCCCCCCACCAAGGCGTGTCCTATGGCGGGAATGACCACGTGATCGAGTATTGCGAGTTCACGCGCATTGCTCACGAAACCGGCGATGTCGGTGTCATCTATTCTGCGATGGACTGGAGCTACATGGGCCACGTCTTCCGCTATAACTACTTTCACAACATCCACGGCCCCGGCGAACTCGGCTGCTTCACCATCTATCCCGACCTGCCCTGCGGCGGAATCCACCTGTACGGCAACGTCTTCTGCGACATGGACCAGGGGTTCTTGACCAACAGCGGCCGTGGAATGACGATTGAGAACAACCTGTTTCTCCGTTGCGCGCGCACGTACCGCTTCAACGTCTGGGAAGACCTGAGTATGTTCCGGCCCGGCGGACCGTGGGAAATGGTCGAGCGGCTCGAGCGCATCAAGTACGATCAACCGCCTTACAGCACGCGCTACCCTGTCTTAGCGAGATTGGCCGAGGACTTTGCGAAAGGCGACGCTCAGGCCTCGCTGCGCATCATTCCCAAAGACAACATTATCCGCTGCAACGTGAGTACGGGTCCCCACTTCCTTGGATTGGGCGCCAAGGCCAGTCTGGCGGACGTAAAGCTCGAGAAGAACCTGATCGCCAACTCCGTCGTCTTCACCGGATCACCCAGCGGCGATGGCCACAGCCAGACGTATAGCCACGACGACGAAGCGATTAAGACCGAACTCGGCAAGACCGGAAACGTCGTTAGCCTTGGCGACGGCGGGGTCGTCGCCCCAGACCGCGAAGACTTCCGCTTGCGCGCAAATTCCCCCGCCCACAAACTCGGGTTCAAGAAGATCCCATTCGACGAGATTGGACTCTACACCGACCCATACCGCCGGCGGCTTCCTCTGCGCGCGCCTGTTCTGTCGCCGTCATCCAGATTCATTGTGGGTGAAACGGAACTGCGGCTGACGCCCAATAGGCGTGGCGCGCGCGCCGGCGTACGCTATACGCTGGATGGGACCGACCCAACCGCGACCTCTCCGGAATATCGCCGGCCCATTCGGCTCACACAAACCACCACCATCAAAGCCGCTGCGTTCGGACGCGGCGCGCACGCTAACGAGACGTCCGAAATTGTTTCCGCCACCTTCACCGCCGCATACCTCGGCGCCGGGCACGGGGTCTATCTCAGCGATCTCGACGAGATCGACTACACCGGCCCGGACGGGCTGGGTTCACTCGGCCTCCTCAAGAATAGAGCCCCTCACGACCAGCCGCTCCGCCTGGGCGGGACTGAATACAAGAAGGGTCTGATCATGCAACTTGTCAATACGCCAAACGGCGCCGAGGCGCGGCTCACTTACGCCCTCGAAGGTAGCCTCGCCGCCGCCCAACGCTTCACCGCTCGCGTCGGTATAGATGACAGCGTTCCCGCCACCGCCAAGACCACCTGCGCGTTCAAAGTAGAAGTCCGCCGCGACAAGGACTGGCGCCAAGTCTTCGACAGCGGCCCACTCGCGCCTCAGCAGCCGCCCCAAACCGTAGACGTAGACACAGCCGGCGCCGACCGCTTGCGCCTTATCATGACAGGCGGCGGAGAAAGCCCCACCTCCCCCCGCCCCGTCTGGGCCAACCCTAGAGTCGAATGAGTCTGTATTGTTGTCTGACACGTCTGACACGTTCGACTAGTCCGAGCCGTCTGACTGGCCCATGCGTTTAGTGCAACACTGTTTTCCGCCTAATCCTAGCCACGCCACCCAACCTGAGTCGCGCCCTGCGCCGCGGAGGACACGACCAGTTCAGCCCGGATACCCGTCTCCGAGCGATACGCCTGCGCGAGGAATTCGCAGAACTTATCCGCGTGGCCAGCGGCAACCAGACTCACCGTGCAACCGCCAAAACCCGCGCCGGTCATTCGGGAGCCAAAACACGCGGAATGGGACCGCGCAATTCGTGTCATGATGTCCAGTTCGTTGCAGGTTACTTCGTAGTCTATCCGCAAGCTGTCACCCGACGCGTTCATCAAGCGCCCCAACGCGGCGGCGTCGCCCCGGCGCATCGCCTCGGCGGCGTCCTGCGTGCGCGCGTTTTCCGTGATGACGTGTCGCGCCCGGCGATAGACCACGTCGCGGAGTTGTCCACGGCACGCATCCAAATCCGCTTCGCCAGGAAAATCGCGCAGGGACTTGCCGCTACCACCGAGGACTCGCCGCATTGCTTCAACGGCTTCGCCACACTCATGCACACGTTCGTTGTACTTGGAGCTGGCAAGTCCTCGCGATACGCCGGTGTTCGCGATCACGAACACCGCGTCGTCGAACTTGATCGGAATTGACTCGTACTCGTAGGACCGGCAATCGAGAAACAGGGCGTGTCCATGTTGACCCATTCGCACGATAAACTGGTCCATGATGCCGGTCTTAAGGTCGAGGAAATCGTTTTCCACCCGCTGTCCCAGTTTGGCGCCGGCCGGTCCCTCGAGTGTAAATCCGCCCAGTACTTCGAAGAACTTGAGCGCCGCCATCTCAAGACTCGCCGAACTACTCAGTCCCGCGCCCACGGGGACGTCACCCAGGATCAGGATGTCCGCGCCAACCACCGGTTTCCCCAGAAGCCCGAGCTCACGCGCGACTCCCGTGACGTAATCCATCCAATGTTCGCTGGGATTGCGGTCGAGGTGGTCCAGATTTAACTGTGCGCTCCGCTCCAGGTTCGCCGCATACGCATTGAGTACGCGGTCCTTTCTCGGGCTCCCCAGGACTACCGTCTCTCGCTCGATGGCCATGGGCAGAACGAATCCGCCGTTGTAGTCGGTGTGTTCCCCGATGATGTTGACACGTCCCGGCGCGCGGGCCCCCACCGTGGGGGCATGCCCAAACCGGGCCTCGAACCGCGCGGCGGCCGCCTTGATGTCGATGCTCATACTGAACTCCCCTGCCGCAGCTTTGTCTCGTCGTCCTATCACGCATTCACATACAAAAACGGCGCGCCGAAGCGCGCCGTCGTCACCGCTTTGGGCATTGCCCTACCGTATTGCTACCTCCGACACCGCAGCGAAGTAATGCGCCTTATCCATGTTCACATCGAGCACGTGGGGCTTGTTCACCTCGGGCTCGCGGTCGGCGTGGATTCGCGCCGTAATCGTATGACCGCCGACGTTGAGGTAGAGATAGATTTCCGACCCCATGGGCTCGACGACTTCGACCGGGGCTTGCACGCTCTTGCCCGGCGTGATGGTCTGGCTGATGTTGTCCTGCAGGTCTTCGGGCCGTATACCGATAAACACCTTCTTGCCGGTATAGGACTGAAGAGCATTCTGATGTTGCTGGGCTACGTTCACGTTCAACACGCCCGAAGCGTCCCGGAACGTCAACTGCCCGTTGCTCCCGTTGATGGTCCCCTCGATGAGGTTCATGGGCGGGCTGCCGATGAATCCCGCGACGAACTTGTTGGCGGGCTTGTTGTACAACTCGAGCGGGGTCGCAATCTGCTGGATCGAACCGCCCAGCATGACCACGATCCGATCTCCCATCGTCATGGCCTCGACCTGATCGTGGGTCACATAAATCATGGTGGATTGCAGACGCGTATGCAGCTTGCTGATTTCCGCGCGCATCTGCACGCGCAGCTTCGCGTCAAGGTTGGACAAGGGCTCGTCAAACAGGAACACCTTCGGCTGACGGACGATGGCGCGTCCAACCGCCACGCGCTGGCGCTCGCCGCCGGACAGAGCCTTGGGCTTGCGATCCAACAGGTGCTCGATTCCGAGAATCTGGGCGGCTTCGCGCACCCGTTTCTCGATTTCCTTCTTCGGATACTTCCGCAGCATCAGGCCAAACGCCATATTCTTGTACACCGTCATGTGCGGGTACAGCGCGTAATTCTGAAACACCATCGCGATATCGCGATTCTTGGGCGGAACATCATTGACACGGGTGTCGCCGATGAAGACTTCCCCGTCGCTGATCTCTTCCAACCCGGCTATCATTCGAAGGGTCGTTGACTTACCGCAACCTGACGGGCCGACGAATACCACGAATTCCTTGTCGTTTACGACCAAGTTCGCGCCCTTCACCGCTTCGACGCCACCGGGGTATATCTTCTTAACGCTTTTGAGCTCTACTTTTGCCATGCTTCGAATGCCTCCGATCGGCCCGTTTTCCCCTCGTGAGCGCCTGACACTGCTTACACAATCGGCGATGATACAGGACCATAATCGAGCGAGTCAAGCCAGTTTGAACCCCAAAATAGCGCTGGCGCCCTATCTTGACAGCGCGGCAAACGGTGGTGTCTAATCGAGTGGCGCAGATGAAGACACGTGGGTGTTCGACGCCGGATTTGCCCCGGCGAACGACGAGGAGTAGGACATGCTTTCGCAAGACCAGATTAGCTTCTACAACGAAAACGGATTCCTCCGTATCCCTCAGGTTTTCACGCCGTCCGAAATGGACGCGCTGGAATCGGAACTCGATTACTTGCTCGACCATTGGGCGTCGACGGACATGGGCTGGACCGGTCCCTGGCGCTTGGCCTACATGGACCCCGAGACCGAGAAAAAATCCAAGCTCACCTCGCTGCACGATCTCCATTTCTATTCGGAAGCCTGGCTCCATGGCGTGAGCAAGTCCGCTCTCGCGGAGTGCATGTCCGACCTCATTGGCAGCCCGAACATCGAACTTCATCACACCACACTGCACATCAAGCCACGCGAGACTGGCCACCCCTTCCCCTTGCACCAGGACAACGCATTCTACGAACACACCGACGGCCGGTACATCGACGTGCTGGTCCATCTGGACGACACCTGCCACGAAAACGGCGAGATTCGCTTTCTGGCGGGATCACACAAGAAAGGCTACCTCCCGCACATTACAATGACCGACGCTGGCCCGTGTACGCCCCACCTGCCAACGGATGAATACCCTCTGGAGAACACGGTAGCCGTGCCGGCGAAGCGCGGCGACGTGGTGTGCTTCAATATATTCTGCGTCCACGGCAGCCACGTTAACCGCACCAACCGGATGCGCCGGCTGGTGCGGCTGGGATACCGCGACCCGGAGAACAAGCAGATCTGCGGCCAAAGCATGGGCCGCCCAGGAATCATGGTACACGGGGTGCGCGTGCGAACCACCGAAGCCGCGCCCCTCACGAACGCATTTGTGGCGTAATCGCGGCCAATCGTATCGATCGAGCGCCGTCAGTCAACGCCAGGACCGCGCAGGGGACTTTCGCTGTCCCTATCCGTTAGACTACGGCTTGGCGCGGGCGCTATCCCATCCGGGCGCGCGGGCGCGAAGCGAATTGTTCTGAGTCGCATTACCGGGGAGATAACCAATGCGTATAAACCAACTGGGCGTCGTTCTACCGTCTCTTGCGGCGCTTTTCCTAATGGCCGGGTGTGCTTCCGGACCGCAACATGCCCCCGATCGATCCGCGACGCACGCCAAGCCGCAGAAGTCGCATAAGGCCGCGCCGGCGGTAGCGCCGGGACAGCGCCTGGACTGGCCCCTTCTTCCAGCGCCGCGCCAAGCCGATATCAATACGCCGCAGCCGGCCTTCGAATTGGCCCCCGGCGATGTCGCTGTTGACGGGAACGGTCTATCGAGTGAACAGCAGGAGAAAATCCGGCGCTTTGTGCTCGGCGCGCTGCAGAGTCTGCCTTCCCGCGCGGACAAGGCGGCTCCTCAGGCCTCGGTCAAGGTGGACGCCGCGGCAGCGCCTCACGCGCAGGGATATGACCTCGCGATCGGCCCCAGCGGTGTTCGCATCACCGCCCATGATGAAGCCGGAGTGTTCTACGCCGCCCAGACGATACGTCAGATTGCTCAACAGGCGCGCGCCAGCGGGGTGCTGCCGCTCGCACACGTCGTGGACTGGCCCGACTTTCCCAATCGCGGCGTGATGCTCGACGTCGCGCGCGACAAAGTCCCCGAAATGGAAACGCTCTACGCGCTTGTGGACAAGTTCGCCAGTTGGAAGCTCAACCAGCTGCAACTGTACACCGAGCACACCTTCTCGTATCGCAACCACCCCACGGTATGGCAGGACGCCTCTCCCATGACGGCCCATCAGATCCAGGAGTTGGATAAGTATTGCCGCGAGCGCTATATCGAGCTGGTTCCCAATCAAAATTCGTTTGGACACATGGGCCGCTGGCTGCAACATCCACAGTACAAACACCTCGGCGAAATGCCCGGCGGGGGAGGCGACCTGTGTCCCGTGGACCCGGACTGCGTCATCATCATGAACCACAAGGAGCTGATCCCCGAACTGCCCAAGGACGTGGTCGCCATGGAGTGGGGCTACGAGGCCAAACATCCTTTCCTTGAACATGGGAAAATCTTCGCGAGTTCAGGAATCTCCTACTACGTGGTGCCTGGCACTTCGAGCTGGAATTCACTCGTAGGCCGAACCGACAACGCGGTCGCCAACCTCCGCAATGCTGGCGAGAACGGTTTGGCCAATGGCGCAATCGGGTACCTGATCACCGACTGGGGCGACGGCGGCCATTGGCAGTGCCTGCCCATTTCGTATCTTGGCTTCGCCTACGGTGCGGCGGTCAGTTGGTGCGTGCAGACGAACGCTGGCGCGGATATACCTCGCATCCTCGACGCCTACGCATTTGAAGACGAAGCGGGTGTCATGGGCAAGTTGGCGTACGACCTCGGCAACGCCTACCAAAAAACCGGCATCACTCCCGGTAACAACACGACCTTCTACGGTCTGCTTCTGCACTGCACGGAAAAGCCGTTCTCCAAGTCCTTTCTGAAAACGCTGTCGGCGAAGGACATGGAGGAGACGCTGGCCTACGTCGACGAAGTCATGGCGCGGTTGCCAAACGCGCGAATGAAGACCTCCGACGCGCAACTTATTCGCGACGAATTTGCCGTGGACGCAAACCTCGCGCGGTTCGCGTGCCACCTGGGCATCGCGCGCGCAAAAGCCGGTGGAGTCGCTACCTCCGCACTCCCACGCGATGTGCGCAGCCGCCTCGCGGCGGAATTGGCCCCCATCATCCCGCAATACCGCCAGCTATGGCTTGCCCGGAACCGGTCAGGCGGGCTTAAAGAGAGCGCGGGCGCGATGGAAAATTTGCTCGCCCTGCTGAAGGCGAATTAGAGGCGCGGCCAGAACGCCGACTCCTCGGCCGGATTCCCAGCCGTATTCACGATCGGCGGCGCGCTACGACTTCTCGGACGCGCTCGCCACAACTTCCGATAGGATGCGCTGCGCCGTGGGCTTATCCAAGCGCAAGGATTTTAGTAATTGACCGCAATCCGCGAACGGGTCCTGACTGGCCTGACCATCGGTTGCGCTTGCGGCGTCTGACATGACCGACGCCAAGGCCACCACGGCCACAATATCCTTCGCATCGGTCGCCTTTTCCGGCTCGTGATGGCGCCGAATGGGTTCGACAATCGTCACGGGCAGGCCCCAACGGCTGGCCGCGGAGTATCCCGCTTCGGGATGGGTTAGGGTGAACGCCTGTTTCTCTGCTTTGAGCAGCGCCGGCCCCGGCAAACTCTGGTCCAACTTGACGTAGCGCTCCGGCATGATGTTCGCCAGCGCGTAACGTCCGATTTCGTGGAGCAGCCCCGCGACGTACGCAATGGCCTCCTTGCCGGGACAGGCCACTTTGGCAATCGCCTTTGCCGCTTTCGCGCAAAACACGGAACTCGCCTCAAGCGCCAGCGTGTCCACGGCCACCGCATTGTGCGTTTGGGCCGCGGACTCCGCCGCGAGCGTCAACTCGCGGATTCCGGCGGCGCCCAGCAAGGATAATGCGAATCCAATGGTATCCACGCGTTTGGGAAAACCGTAGGCGCTCGAATTCGCCAGCGTCAATATCGAAGCGGCAAACGGCGGGTCTTGCGCGGCGATACGGGCGACCTCCTGAACCGGCGCATCTGCGCCCGTGTGTTTGAGGCGTTCTATCGTGCGGGACGAGGCCGGCAGCGCGAGCAACTGGGAGAGCAGCGGCGCGGCATCTTCCGGTCTAAGCGCCAGCTTGGCCAAACCGAACGACTCAAGTGTGGCGTGCTGCTCGGGCTGATTGGGATCGCGGTAGTATTTCTGCACCGCGGCGTGGATATCGTCCAGCCTGCAGAGCATCGCCTTGACCCGAAGGCCGGTCATCTCCTCGACGGCCTTGATCGTGACGGTGTCGATTGGACACGCCATTCCGACCGTCAACAGCTTCCCCAGCTTGTCCAAAGGCAGAATGACACGGTCCAGCGCAAACTCTTTCGGGATAAGCGTCGCCAAATCCGTATTGATTTGGTAGTTGGCGAGATCGATGCTCGCAATGCCCGGCTGCTTTGAAAAGAACTCGTGCAGGGCTCTCTTGTCCAAGTAGCCCAGTTCGATCAGTAATTCGAAAGTCTTTCCCCCGCGCTCCTTTTGAACCGTCAGCGCCTCCTGCAACTGCGTATTCGTAATCAGTCCATTCTGAATTAGCAAGGCGCCGATTCGCGCAGTCTGCTGCGGTTCGGAGCCGGCGGGCGCGGCCGGTCCTTTGAAAGGGCCCTTTTCCGCTACGTCGGCAGCTGATCCTGCGGTGTGGGTGGCCTGGGGGGGGAGGGGCGGCGTTTCAGAGCGCGCGGCGACAACGTCCGTGGGAATCTGCTTGGTGTTGTCCGCGGTGATCGACAGCCGCTCGCCGCATTTCACGCAACGGACGGTTTTGCCAAGTGAGGTGGTCGCCACCTTCATCTTCTGTCCGCACGAGCAGATTAGCAGCATCATCGTGGCGTCAGAACTCATGCCGCTGAGTCTCCGCCGTGTCGGGTTACGCCAAAAATCATAATTCAGTGTAGAGTCCGAATGGCCGGGGTGTCAAGAAAACACCTTGGCGCCTGTGGTACTATCAGGCAGCGGACGAGACGTGATTGCGCGCAGGGTAGAAGAGATGGGTAGGAAACCGGTATGAGCCCAGAAGAGACCGAGCGAAAGTACGAGCAAATCGCGGGATTGTTCCAGGGGAAAAAGTACCTGGACGTGCTCGCTGTGTTGGAGGAATTGGATCAGGCGCTGCCGAACAGCGTCCGTATTGTCTACATGCGGGCGCAGAGTTTGGCGGCATTGGACCTGCTGGACGACGCCGGAGCCGCCTGCGACGCCCTCGTGAACCGGATCGGCCAGGTTCGGAAGGATTCCACCGCGCTGAGCGGCTGGATGAGCCCGGAGCAGGGCAAGGAAATCCAGTCCTGGCTGGGCGCCCAGGAACTCGAGGCGAAAGCCTTGAAGGCCTCGCTCAAACTCAAGCAATCCGACGAGATCGACCGGTCGGGGTTGCGGCGCACCGTACAAACACTCCAGAAGGAACTCGAGGAGCTCCGCGCGAAAGCCCAGCAAAAGACCGGCGCTGAGCAGGACCTCTCCGGTGAACTCGAAGAACTGCGGGCCAAAGAGGACCAGCAGCTTCAAGCACTATCAGGCGCGCAGTCCGAATTGGAGCTGCTGCGAAAGGAACTATCCGAGCGCGAGAAGGCTATCGAAGAGGCCGCCAAGCAGACCGCTGAAAAGGAAAAAGCGTTTGCGGTTCTCCGCGAGGAACTCGAACAGGTCCGCCAGAACGCCGAACAGGCGTCATCATCCGAGCAGGCGCTGGCGGCCGAGTTGAATGACCTGCGCGCCAAGGAAAGCCAACAAGTCCAAGCGTTGTCGGGGGCGCGCTCCGAACTCGAGTCGTTGAAGCAGACCTTAGTGGATCGCGAAATGGCCATTGCCGAAGCCGCGCGCCAAAACGCGGAACGTGAGAAAGCCGTTGCCGCGCTGCAAAAGGAACTCGAATCCATCCGTGGACAGGCCGAGCGCGCCGCGTCGTCTGAGCAAGCTCTCGAGGCGGAGTTGAAGGAAATACGCGCCAAGGAAAGCACGAAGACCGAAGCCTTGGCCGGCGCCCGAACCGAGTTGGAATCGCTCAAGCACACGCTGGCTGACCGTGAAGGGGCCATCGCCGAGGCGGCCCGGCGCAACGCCGAACGCGAAAAAGAGGTCGCCTCTCTTCAAAACGAGCTTCAATCCATCCGCGCCAAGGCGGATCGCGCTGCGACCTCTGAAAAAGCCCTCACGGCCGAGCTTCAGCAGCTCCGCGAAAAGGAAGGCAACAAGACCGAGGCGTTGGCGGGCGCTCGAACAGAGCTCGAACTCCTCAAGAAGACACTGTCGTCGCGCGAGGCCGCCATCGCGGAAGCCGCCAAACACAGCGCCGAGCGCGAAAAGGCTGTCACCGCCTTGCAGCAGGAAGTCGCCGCCCTCGGCGCAAAGGCCGAACTCGCGTCCTCCTCTGAACAGGCCCTAACCACCCAGCTCAATGAGTTGCGCGCCAAGGAGAACAGTAAGACCGAAGCGCTGGCTGGCGCCCGAACCGAACTCGAATCGTTGAAGCAAACCCTTTCCGAGCGCGAGAAAGCCATCGCGGAGGCCGCGCAACGAAACGCCGAGCGTGAGAAAGCGGTTACCGCGCTGCAAGCCGAGCTGGAGGCCCTGCGAACCAAGGCCGACCGCGCGTCGTCGTCCGAGAAGGCCCTGGCCGCGCAGTTAAGCGAGCTTCGGGAAAAGGAAGGCAGCAAGACCGAGGCCCTGGCCGGCGCCCGCTCCGAGTTGGACGCGTTGAAGCGCACCTTGTCCGACCGCGAGGTGGCCATCGCCGAAGCCGCCAAGCGCAACGCCGAACGCGAAAAAGCGGTCGCCGCGCTGGAGCGCGAATTGGGTGGTCTGCGCGTGAAAGCGGCCGAAGCCGCGAAATCCGAAAAAGCGCTGGCCGCGGAACTGCAGGAGTTGCGGTCCAAGGAGAGCAATAAGTCCGAGGCGCTAACCGGCGCGCGGGTCGAGTTGGACGCGTTGCGGAAGACCCTCGCCGAGCGCGAGAAGGCCGTTGCCGCGGCCAGCTCGCAGAGTGGCGAGGCCGTTACGGCGCTCAAACGCGAACTGGACGCCATCCGTGCGCAAGCGGAACAGGCCTCGGTTTCCGAACAGCAATTGGCCCGCGAATTGGACGCCATTCGAGCCAACGAAGCGGCGAAGACCGGCGAGTTGACCGGCGCGCAGTCCGAACTCGACACATTGAAGCGTACGCTAAGCGAGCGGGACGAAGCCATGGCGACGGCCACCAAGAATAGCACCGAGAGCGCGGCGGCGGTGGCCAAGCTGAATCAAGAATTGGATGCTCTGCGCTCGAACGCGGCGCGCGCGGCCACTTCCGAACAGGAACTGGCGCGTGAATTGGAGGCGTTGCGCGCGGAACAAACCAACAAGACTAACGCGCTGGCCGAGGCGCGGGCGGAAGTCGAAGCGCTCAAACATTCTTTGGGCGAACGCGACGAGGCCATGGCCGCCGCTACCCAGCGCAGTTCCGAAAGTGAAAAGGCCGTCAGCGCGCTGCAACAAGAACTCGAATCGTTGCGCGGGCAAGCCAGTCAGGCGTCCACATCGGAACAGCAGTTGGTCTCCGAGCTCGAAGCGCTGCGCAAAGAACAGAGCGACAAGTCCGGCGCGCTCGACGAAGCCCGCGCGGAAGTCGAGGCGCTCAAACGCTCTCTCGGCGAGCGGGACGAAGCCATGTCCGCCGCCGCGCAACGCAGTTCCGAAAGCGAAAAGGCCGTCGAGGCGCTCAAGAAAGAGTTGGAGGCCATCCAGGCCAAGGCTGGCCAGGCGTCTCAATCCGAGCGGCAGCTCGAAACCGAACTCGAAGCGCTGCGTAAAGAGCAGACCAACAAATCCGGCGCCCTCGACGAAGCCCGCGCGGAGGTCGAGGCGCTGAAGAAATCGCTCACGGAACGCGACGAAGCCATGTCCGCCGCGGCGCAGCGGAACGCGGACAGCGAAAACGCCATGAACGCGCTGCGCCAGGAACTCGAAGGCCTTCGCGCGAAGACAGGTCAGGCCTCTGAGTCCGAGCAGAAGCTGGCGGAGGAACTTGCGGCGTTGCGCGCCGAACAATCCAACAAGGCTGGCGCGCTGTCCGAAGCGCAGGCCGAGGTCGAGGCGCTCAAGAAGGCCCTGGCGGATCGCGACGAAGCAATGGTCGCGGCGAGCATGCACAGCTCGCAAAGTGAAGAGGAAGTCTCGGCGCTCCAAGAGGAATTGGCCTCGTTGCGCGCGAAGACGGGCGACGCGTCCGAATCCGAGCAAAAGCTGGCTGCGGAGCTCGATGCGCTGCGGAAAGCGCAAGGGGATAAGTCCGGCGATCTGGCCAAGGCGCACGCGGAAGTCGAGAAGCTGCGGAAGTCGCTGAAAGATCGTGACGCGGCGATGGCCAAAATTGGGACCCGCTTGAAGGGCTCGCAGGATTCGCCCGAGCGCTCCCGGTTGATGCTGTTCGCGGTGGCGGCAGTGGTAGTTCTTGTTGGCATGTTGTGGTTCCTCGAATCCAAAGGGATCCTCTCGTTCGGCACGTTGACTGACTCCGTCAAGACCGTTATTTCGTCGCGAACCAGCGACACGGGACTGGCCGTGCCGCCGCGATTGCTGAATTTCGGTGACGGCGGAGCCGTCGGAACCTTGTTCAGCCGCAATTTGGGTTCGGTAGACCCGCAGCAGTGGGCCAAACTCGGGCCCGCTCAGGGTAAGGTCGGAGTGCCTCCAGGCGCCGAACTCAAGCTCCAAACCGACAGCGAGGCCGCGCAGGATTTGACCGCGCTCAGTTCACTGGACAAGAACAGCTTCAACACGATCATCCTGATGGGAAGAGTTGCGACCGACGCGGAGCTGCGGAACCTGACGAAGCTCACCGGCCTGCGCGAACTGCAGATCGCCTCGAGCAAAGTGACGGACGAGGGCTTGGCCGAGTTGGCCGCGCTGACCCAGCTCGAGCGCCTCACGTTGCTGAACGTAAAGGTGACCGGCAAGGGACTGGAATCCCTGAAGGAGCTGCCCAACCTGATCGATTTGAACCTGTCGGGAACTCCCGTGACAGACGAGGCTACGACGGTCCTGTCCGGATTCACGCAATTGCGCAAGCTGAACCTATCGCAGACCAAGGTCTCCGCAGGCGCCCTGAAAATCCTCAAGAAAGACCTGCCGCAGTGCTCAATTACGCCGTAGTCGTCGATGCACTGGCGCTCTTGGTTGTGACCACGCGTGCTAAGTCATAGGTCATCTTCCGGCTCTGCCGGTGATAGATTCTTCACTACCGTTCAGAATGGCACGTTAGCAGTCGTGCATCCGATCCGAGCATCCACACCATAGACTATATCGTCGCGGCCAGGCCGCCGTAGGGACATTCCTCATACCGCCAGCTCTGCCAGCGGCTGCTGATTCGGCCCGCGCTAACTCCGATGGCGCATCCCATGCACGGTCAGTGGCGTCCATACGAATGTCAGACACGCGATGACGGCCACCATTCCGATCGCGATCAACACCTCGTCCGGAAGCGAATCGAGTGGTCTAACGAGGGATCCGTACAACACCGCATAGACTACCGTCCAGCACAGTAAGCTGAACAAGACCCAGCGTGACGATATGGCGCCACGCCTGATGGCCACCGGGACGATCCCGAACAATCCCAGTCCCGCGATCCCGCACAAAAGTATCAACGTCAGCGTGTGCGGAATGTCACCGAGAATAACCAGGGCGGCGAGTAATACCAGTGGACTGATCCACAGCAGTATCCAGCTTAACGTGATATAGGCAATTGGCACGAAGATAAGACTCGTCGCAGCCACTGGGATTCGAATCTCCCCCAAGAAGACGCCAGACGCGAGAAGAATCAGTAACAGCGGAAGTTCGGTCAGACTAATTCCGGCGGCTCCGGCCAGCCATCGCGCTGCGACGAGCCTCCGGTCGCTCACTGGTCGGCAGTATTCCGATAACCCAGGACCGGCGCGAAAATCTCGATACTCCCAAGTGTCGCGCAAAAGGCCTATTATGCCGCAAACCAACAGCGGAATTGCGAGCGACGTGTACGTTAGATGTTCGAAGAGTTGGGTGTTTCTGAATCGGGCGTGATAGCTCAGCCCATCCAAGCCCGGCAAAGCCAGACAGCAGACCACCACCGCAGGCACACTAATAATCGGGATGTACCGGTACGTTCGTTTCCACTCGTACAGGAACAGCGGTTTCAATCCTGGCGGAGCAGTGAATCCGAACTCGTGCGCGAGGCGCCACAAAAAGGCACTAGGCGATTCTTCGTTTCTTTCGAAAACCCCCGGCGCTAGTTCGCCATTGCGGTCGCGGTATATACCCCATACGGCCAGGAACACGCCAATGATTGCCGCCACGGCTTCTGCCGGGAGGAAGAACAGACTCGCTTTCTCCCACAAGTTGTGAAAATACACGACTGTCACCGCGGTGGCGGCCGCCGCGAACAGGGTTGGCCGTGGAGCCACGATTCCAAACGTCCAGAACAACGCGTAGAGAATCGCCAGCAAAGAAACCGCCAGAAGCGCCAGTTCAAAGTTCTGATTGCCCACGAAGCATGCCGCTACAGCTTCGTTAGCCACTACGAGTAGCAGCGCGCTCAGCAGACCATATCTGAGTTGCGCTTTGGCAAGAATCGAAGTGCGGCACGGAAGGGTCATCATGTACCGGGGCAGCCCCAGCTTAATATCCGAACCGTCAAGCGGGAGAAACAGCACCAACATATACAGAATCATCGCGAACGATCGGAAATCTCGGCTCAGTTCTGGCGGCGTCTGATAGTCCTTGGGAAGATTCGGCGAAATGAAGCAATACAGCGTTACCACGGTTGACGCGGCAAATACCGCCAGCAATGCCCAGCGGGTACGCCGCCACTGTTCCCACAGCAACGCGTTCATCGAGGCTTGCATGGCCTAGTCCTCCTCTTTCGCTGCCCTCGGGGCGTTGCTCGCGTGCGCCAGGAAGATGTCCTCGAGCGACGGAATCTGCTCGGCCAGTATCTCCGCCCCCGCGGACTCCGCCGCCTTCTTCAGCTCTTCGAGACGGCCGTTGCACACGACAGACCACTCTTGACCCGATCCCTCGCAGAACAGCGCGCCGGGTAGGGACGGCATTCGGCGCTGCGATTCGGCGAATCGCAGCGTGATGCGATGATGCGCCTCTTTCGCTTCATCCATGGTTGACGACAATACGATCTGGCCTTGATTGATCATGGTGACGTAGTCGGCGACGCGGTCCACCTCGTCCAGCAGATGTGACGAGAACAAGACCGTTCGGCCCTCCTCCGCCACGGTTTGGATAATCGCCGTAAGGATGTGCCGCCGCACGGCCAAATCCAGCCCGGACGAGGGCTCGTCGAGGATGAGCAATTCCGGACGATGCGCCAGCGCCAGCAGGAGTCCGAGCTTGGCGCGTTCGCCCCGGCTCAGGTGGCGTACCTTCGCTTTCGGGTCCAGCGCAAAGGTCTCGCGCAGCTCGTCCGCAAACGTCTGATCCCACTTCGGGTAGAAGGCCCGCGTATAGCCCATCAACTCGGTCACACTCATCCACAACGGCATGCTCCGGTCTTCGGACAGGTAACCGATACGAGACAACGCGCCCTCGGGATCGATAACCGGATCGCGCCCGAAAACGCGCACCGATCCGAATTGTGGCTTAAGAAGTCCCATGAGGTGTTTGATCAGCGTGGTCTTGCCGGCCCCATTCTCGCCCACCAGACCAAAAACGGCCCCGCGTGGAACCTTGAGCCAGATGTCGTCCAATGCGGCCTTGGCGCCATAGCGGCGCGTCAATCCCGCAACTTCGAGGACGTATTCCGAATCGAGCGGCACAGTCATGAGCGTTTCTCCTTTATCCCCGGGTCCAGGGCGTCTTGGCGTTCATGGAGGAGACGAACCACATCATCAATGGCGACTTTCATTTGGCGCGCTTCCACGAGCAGCGCGTCGGCCCGCTGCGCGAGAAGGCGCATCTTTTCGGCGCGGGCCAACGGCGAACCGGTGTCGGCGACATAGGTGCCCGCCCCGCGGCGTTTGGTCAAGAGGCCCGTGGTTTCCAATTCACGGTACGCGCGGGCGACGGTGTTGGGATTGATCAGGAGTTGCTCCGCCAAGGCGCGAATCGGTGGAAGTTCATCGCCGGGAGTGAGCCGGCCGGACGCCACCAGATACTTCACTTGACTCACAATCTGCTGGTAGATCGGAACGCCGTCGTGCGTCGAGATGTGCATCTGCATGATGAAAACCCTCGCCGGGAGAATGACTATTGTATTAAGATTTTAATACAATTATGAGCATTTGTCAAGGGGGTACAAAAAGCCCGCGGAATCCTGCCCCGTACCCTCCCGAATAGATCCCAACAACGTGTCATTCTGAGCGGTAGCGAAGAATCTCCTGCCAACGTGCAACAGCCGTGCGTAAGGAGCAGGGCGCTCAACTTGCACGGGTTAGGTTCTTCGCTACCGCTCAGAATGACACGTTAGTAGTCCAGTATCGGATTGGCAAAACCTTGCTCATTTCGGGTGCCTTTCGCAGACCGTCGCCTCCTCTGGAGTCTGCGAATTCCGCGCCGGAAACCAAAGCGGGCCTTTGGGTATCATAGTGTCCGGGGATGGGGTCGAGTCCGGGAAACCGCGCGGTTCTCAGACTTGGCGCCATTTCGCAACTGCAAGATGACAAAAGAACCACAGCGAAACGGTGTGCTATGCTTTGTGCTCGACGCGCCCGTCCAGCGCGCAAGGGACGTGAAAGGGAATTCCTGAATTATGACAAAGACGCACGTGGCCGTCCTCATGGGCGGCGCCAGTTCTGAACACGACGTATCCATCAAGTCGGGCACGATGGTGGCGGGGAACTTGGACCGGAACCGGTTCGAGATCACGCCGGTAACCATTACGCGCGACGGCAAATGGAAGTTTCCGGGCGAACCGCTCAAGGCGATTCACGATGCGCTGCCGCACCTGCGGGCCATCAACACGGACTGCGTGTTCCTCGCGCTGCACGGTCCCTTCGGCGAAGACGGACGCATCCAGGGCATGTTCGACCTGCTGGGCATTCCCTATACGGGATCGGGATGCGCGGGAAGCGCACTGGCCATGGACAAGGTCCGCAGCAAGGCCGTCGTCCGCGACGCAGGTATCCGCGTGGCGAACCAACTTGTCGTCCTGCGGCGCGAATGGGACGCCGACGCTGGCGCCGTGGTACGCAAGGTGGACGCGGAGCTGGGTTTTCCCTGTGTTATCAAGAGCCCCTGCCAAGGGTCGAGTCTGGGCATGGCCATCCCGCAGAATGCGGACGAATTCCGAGAGAGCATGCCCGAGGTGCTGGGATACGACGACCGGGTCCTTGCCGAGGAATATATCACCGGAACGGAGGTCACGTGCGGTGTGGTGGACCTCGTCGGCGAAGACGGCCTGCGCGCGCTGCCGGTCATCGAGATCCGCCCCGTCACAGCGGCCTTCTTCGATTACCATGCCAAGTACACCCCCGGCGCCACCGAGGAGATTTGTCCCGCGCCGCTCGACGCCGAAACCACCCGCCGAATTCAGGAAGTCGCCGTGCATGCGCATGAGCTTGTGGGTTGTAGAGGTTTCAGCCGCAGTGATATGATCCTGGACGAGGGCGACCCCGTGTGGATCGAGGTCAACACCATACCCGGTATGACGGAGACCTCGTTGTTACCCCAAGCCGCCGCCGCCGGTATCCCGTTCCCGCGGATGCTGGAGTTGTTCATCGACACCGCCTTGGCGTCTTCGCGCAAGGCCTAAACCAAGACAGATTGGATCACTTGAGCTCATGTCTATTGAATTCACCAAGATGCACGGCCTCGGTAACGACTATTTCTACATCGAGACCTCCAAGTACCCCATCGCCGATCCCGCCGAGCTTTCGCGGCAGATGAGCCATCGCCATTTGGGCGCCGGCTCGGATGGAATCATCCTCGTTTCCCCGAGTGACAAGGCTGATTTCGCCATGCGCATCTTCAACGCGGACGGCAGCGAGGCCGAGACCTGTGGCAACGGGATTCGCTGTTTCGCCAAGTACGTCTACGAACGCAAGATGACCTCCAAAAAGGAATTCGTCATCGACACGCTCGCGGGTCCCAACCGCGTCACGCTCACCACCGACAACGGAAAGGTCGTCACCGTGCGCTCGAACATGGGCAAGCCCCGATTCGAGCGCTCGGAAATTCCGATGCTGGGACCCGAAGGCCGCGTACTCGAAGAGGAACTCGACCTCGGAAACGGCCAATCGGTCAAGGTCACCTGCGCCAATATCGGCAACCCGCACGCGGTGATCTTCGTGGAAGACGCCACTACGGTTCCCTTAACCGAACTCGGCCCGAGGATCGAGCGCCACCGGTCCTTCCCGAAGCGCACCAACGTCGAATTTGTCACCGTGCGCGACCGCCAAAATATGGTCATGCGCATATGGGAACGCGGCAGCGGCGTCACCATGGCCAGCGGCAGCGGCTCCTGCGGTTCCGCCCTCGCCGCGATGATCACCAACCGCGTTGACCGCCGCGTCAACGTCCACCTCGTCTACGGCACGCTTACCATCGAATGGGCCGAAGACGGCTACGTTTACCAGGAAGGCCCCGCCACCGAAGTCTTCACTGGCGTCTGGCCAAGCTAACGAACCTACATTACGCGCTTGGGACTGACACCGAAATTCGCACGTCGGTGTTGTGCGAAATTCGGTGTCTGTCCCTCTCTCGACACAAGCTCGACGCCCGCTTGTTCTTGATGCTGAAATTCGCGTGTCAGTGTTGTGCGAAATTCGGCGTCTTTCCCTTACCAATCACGGAGACGGATTTCGCATTGATTCCCATCCCATTAGTTCCCATCCCGTCTCATCACGTCCCGGAACCCAGCCTAATGGTCGTACGCGCGCTCGTCCTGCTGCGTGAGGTCAAGCCCTTCCGTTTCTTCCTGATCGCTAACGCGAAGTCCGACGGTCGCGTCGAGCGCCTTAAGAATCACGTACGAGACTAGCCCCGACCAGACTAACGTAACCACGATCCCCTTCAGTTGAGCCATCAACTGCGAGAATATTCCGAGGTCGTTCGGCGAATAGCCGCCGAGCGCCTTGTTGGCGAAAAATGCCGTAAGAATTACTCCCAGCGTGCCGCCGACCCCGTGTACGCCGAACGCGTCGAGCGAGTCGTCGTATCCAAACTTTCGCTTGACCGCCGTGGCGAAAAAGTAACACACGATCGCCGCCGCGATACCAATCACGATACCGCCGATGGGGCCAACAAACCCCGACGCGGGAGTAACCGTGGCCAGCCCCGCCACCGCGCCCGTACAGATGCCCAGCACACTCGGCTTGCCGTTCTTGAACCACTCGATGTACATCCAGGTCAGCGCCGCGAACCCGGCCGCCAGGTGTGTAACCAGCATCGCCATGGCCGCCGTCGTATTCGCAGCCACCGCGCTGCCCGCGTTGAAACCGAACCACCCTACCCACAGCATGCCCGTGCCAATCATCGTCAGTGGCAAGCTGTGCGGCGGCATGGCCATGTGTGGATAGCCCTGGCGTTTCCCGAGCATGATGGCCGCGACGAGCGCCGCAATACCCGCGTTGAGATGCACCACGATCCCGCCCGCGAAATCCAGCACGTGTCCGTCCGCCAGAAACGCCCCCGGCCCGCCCCACACCATGTGCGCAATGGGAGAATACACAATCGTCGTCCACAGCCCCATGAACCACATCATCGCCGAGAACTTCATGCGCTCGGCAAACGCGCCAATGATCAGGCCCGGCGTAATGATGGCGAAGGTCAGTTGATAGCAAAAGAAAAGCGATTCGGGAATCGTTTGCGTTTCCCAAACGCTATCCGGAGTAATGCCGCGGCAAAAGACCCGGTCCAGACCACCGGAGAGCACGTTCTTGCTGCGAACCAGCCCGCCATAGAACAATGCCAGCCCCGGCAGCGTCATGAACAACACCAGCGCCATCGAGGTCAACATCCATGCAGTGTCACCCGAGTTGATCGGAGCGGCCGGCGCCGCGCCTGCCGCCAGGGTACAACCCATAATAATCAACGCCGCGCGGATACCCCAAGCGGTCTTGGTTTCAAATAATCCTCGTCGAATCACGTTCACGCGCAGTTCTCCTTCTTACTGTCTGGACCGAAGCCCAGGAAGACGCAGCTACCCTGACGGCGAGATTGACCTCGCCGCACATCGTCGGTGGATCGGCTAAATCGAATAGGGCTCCTGCAGGAGATTGCGCAAACCGGGCGGAGTAGAAGGGGCGATCCCGCGTTGCTACGCTTAGGTATCTTCTTGGCTCAAAAAGACACTCAAACGTATCTTCTACCCCGAAATACGGCTGCTCGTGGAACAAATCAGCAAGAACCGTGCCCTTCGTGCGTGCCGCCATCGCCTCCCAGTCAGACGCGCATTTTTTTGTCTTCGGCCCTGAGCCACGCTAAACTTGTGCCCGCTGAATCTGTTGAACTCAAACCACGGCGCGACGCAAGGAAACCGCAACGGCCATGCCTTTGAATCTAGCTGTACTGCTCTCCGGCGGGGGCACCACGCTGCAAAACATTCTCGAGCACATCGACCGCGGCGCTTTGGACGCCAAAGTCCTGTGCGTCATCAGCTCGCGTAAGGACGCCTACGGACTCGAACGTGCGCGGCTACGCAAAATCCCCGCCATAGCCGTGCCTCGTAAGGACTATGCGGACCTCGCGCAATTCAACGCCGCCATTTGGGGCGCCGTCCGCCAGCATCCGGTGGACCTCGTCGTCCTGGCCGGATTCATGAGCCTCTTGGACATTCCGGCCGACTTCACCCACCGGATTATCAATACGCACCCGGCGCTGATCCCGGCATTCTGCGGCAAGGGCCTCTACGGCCACCATGTCCACGAAGCGGTCTTGGCCTACGGCGCGAAAGTCAGCGGCGCCACGATCCACTTCGCCGACAATGAGTACGACCACGGCCCTATCATCCTGCAGGGGTGTGTGCCCGTGCTCGACGACGATACCCCGGACTCCCTCGCCGAACGCGTCATGGCCAAGGAACGCGAACTCTATCCCCAAGCGATCCAACTGATCGCTCAAGGCCGTGTCCGCGTCGAAGGCCGCCGCGTGCGTATTTCGTAAAGGACTCCTCTAGCAAAATCGGATTGTGGGAGGGCGGATGTCCTCATCCGCCTGCATTTCGACGTAGCCCAAGACAATCGTCCATTAAACGGACCATAGGATCGGATTGACTGATGATTGAAGCGGTAACCTTTGACCTTGACGGAACCCTCATCGACTCCACCGACGCCATCGTCGAATCGTTCATGCACACCTGCGACAAATTCGGTGACCCCCGTCCGCCACGCGACGCCGTCGTGAACAGCATCGGATTCACGCTCGAACAACAATTCGCCCAACTCTCCCAACGTGACCCTGACGACTGCGCGCGCGTCTACCGCGCGCACTACGAAAAGATCGCATGTGATATGACCACGCTCTTGCCGGGCGGGCGCGAAGCGTTGGCTCTGCTTCAACGCGAGGGATTCCGTCTCGGATTCGCCACCTCGAAGCTCCGGAAATACGCCGAGATGATTCTCGACCACCTGGGCGTCCTGGACTACTTTGAAGTGCGCATCGGCCCGGAAGATGTCGTAAACCCCAAGCCGCACCCCGAAGCCGTCCTCAAGGCGTTGGCGCACTTCAACCTGCCGCCCGAGAAAATGCTATTCATTGGCGACATGCACTTCGACGCGCTGGCCGCTCGCGCCGCCAACGTCCGCTGCCTCTGCGTCGCCACCGGCTACGCCACCCGCGCCGAACTCGAAGCCCTCGAGCCCGAAGCGGTCTTCGATTCACTGGATCCCTTGATCCGATACATCTTGGAGAATCGAGCGAGTGTGGGAACGCCAGCCCGCGTTTCGTAGTGACCTTAATCGATCTCCTTGCGAGGATACGCATGAGCGAAGAAGGACTTCCGGCAGACTACAAATCCGAATCCGACGCCGTGAATTCCCCATCGCGCAGGTGGCCCGCCTCAGTTCTCAGTCGCTTCTGTTGGTGGTCTCAGGTTGCCGTGGTTGGTGTGGCGATGGCGACCTTCACAGGCTATCTGGCGCCATTCTATTACCGCTTTGAACTTGCGACGCACTTCGTCGCCTTCTACTTCGGTGTGGCGCTCATCGCGACAGTAACACTCACCGCAGCGCGGCGCTGGGGGTGGGCCGCTATAGCAGGCCTGCTCCTGCTCGTCAATGGTGCGCCCGCGATGATGTGTTACGTTCCAGCAAGCGCATCGGCTGCCGTGGCCCGCGCGCGCCTCACCGTGGTGACGGCAAACGTTCACACAGAGAACACCAATCACAGGAGTCTTGTTGAATACATCTTGAGGACGAAGCCGGACATTCTGGCGCTGCAGGAAGTGAACGCCGCCTGGCTGCGCGATCTCGCCCCCTTGCGCGCGCTGTACCCGTACCGTATCGAACGGCCCCGCGATGACAACTTCGGCATTGCTTTGTTCAGCCAAGCGCCTCTCAAGGACACAAACACGGTCTACCTCGCGGACGCCGAGGTCCCAGCCATCGTAGCGTCAATTGCCGTGGGTAGCGCGCAGGTCCAACTGCTCTGTCTTCACACCTTGCCCCCCGTCACGGAGGAATACGCTCGCGTCCGCAACGCGATGCTCCGCGCGGCAGGTGAACAGGTTGACCGACGGCAGGGTCCACTAGTGGTATTGGGCGATTTCAATACCTCGATGTGGTCGCCTTTCTACAAGCAACTCATTAAAGAAAGCGGACTGCGAAACGCGAGGCAAGGTTTTGGTATTCTGCCCACGTGGCCGGCGGGCCTGTCGCCGTTCATGATTCCGTTGGACCATTGCCTGGTGAGCAAGGAGTTTGCAGTCAGCCGCTGCGTCGTAGGACCGGATATTCAATCGGATCACCGGCCATTGCAGTCGGAATTGGTTATTAGAGAATAAGGATCGCGTTCATGAGTCGCGTTGTTTCTTCCACTGTTACTATGATTCTCCTGATCTCCGCGTCCGCCGCATACGCGGCCCCTTCGGACTGGGCCGCGTGGGGGCAGACTGGCTCCATCAATGTAGGTCACGGACATCTCACTCAATGCGATATCAGCCCGGACGGCCGTCTCGCGCTCGTCGTAAGCGAAGAGGAAGCGCTGATCCGCATTTACGGCATCGCGACGAAGAAATCCGTTGACGCGTACTCTATTCCCGGCGTCGAACCGTACGACGCGCTGTACGCTGTGTTCTGGCCGCTGAACCCGGAGTCGCCCCGGGTCTTGTGCAGTTCCAAGGCCGGACTGGCGTTGTACGACATCTCGGGGACGCTCGTGCAATCACTGGTTCCGGGACCGGCGCAACGAATGCGCTGGTCACCCGACCGCACTCTCCTCATGTGCCTGGAATTTTCACCGGACAAGGCGGGTTCGATACTCCGCCTCTATCGCGCCGGCGCCCCCGCCGCATTGACCCAAATTGACCGGTGGGAGGCCCCGGACCGAATTACGGCATGGGACATGAACCGCGCCAATGACAAACTGGCCGTGGCCACCCTGTCCGACCAAGTTAGCCTTGTGGACTGGAAGACCAAGAGGAGCCTGTGGACGGCGCCGGGCCCGAAGTACGCCAACGCGATCTCCATATTGCCCGACGGCGCCAAGATCGCCTGCGGCGGCGATCACGTCACGCTGTACGACGCGCAAACGCCTTCCAAGACGTCCACCTATGCCGCGTTTAACAACAACATTGACACCATAGCCTTCGCGCCAACCGGAGACGCCATGGCCGTGTCGGCCTACGATGGCCGCATCCGCGTCCTCGGAACTGACCTCGCCCAGCCCGCATTGCCTTTGCTCAAAGAGCTCAAACACGGCGGCACGGCCAACGTCTATGGTCTTGTCTTCTACGCCAACGGTACCCGGCTGATGTCGTCGTCCGGAGACCGGACGATCCGGTTCTGGGGCGCCGTCGAAAAAACCGCCGCGGACACGAAAGGGAAATGAGATGAGCGTCTCGGCCTTGCTCGTTGCCGTCGTCGCGGTGTTGGGTGCTGATACGTCCGCCGCGCCCATCGATGTGTCGTACCGTATCGCCGCCGCGAAAGGGCCGTACTTCTTCTGCGATGATCGCGTCGTCGAAGATCGCTGGCTGCTCGAACGCTTCGTCGTCCCGCCCGTCCGCCATCCCAAGAATCCCCTCATCGTGCGGGACAAGCCGTGGGAAGGGACTGGCCCGCACATGGGCGGCTCTGTGATTCTTGACCCACAAGACCACACGTACAAGATGTGGTACTCCGTGTGGAATCGTCACGCCTACGAAAACAAACTGCCATTTTCCTACAACGTCTGCTACGCCGAGTCAGACGATGGCATCGCGTGGCGGAAACCCGACCTCGGCGTGTTCGATTGCGAAGGCAGCACCGTGAACAACTGCATCAAGCTGGGCACGGACAAGACGCAGAACATCGATGTCTGCCTGAACCCCAAGCCCAGCGCATATCCTGGCAGATTCCTCGCCCTGCACAACCAAAAGGGCGGCCTCTTCTTCTCGTCGTCGGATGACGGAAAGACCTTCAAGTGGCTTTGGGATACACCCGCGCTCTCGTATCACAGCGACACCCATAACAACGTCGTCTACGACGAAGTCCGTGACCGGTGGCTACTGTTCTGCCGTCCGCGCGCGTATGCGGGCTACCACAAGCGCCGCGTGTCGCTGACGGTGAGCAACGACCTGCAACACTGGCCCCACGAACGCACGATCCTCGTGCCTAGCGAGACCGACACACCGGAGTTCTATGGTATGACCGTGTTCCGGCGCGGTGACCTCTTCTTCGGCGCGTTGCAGCTCTATGACAAGTCCACCGGCTATATGCAGGCCGAACTGGCCTGGAGTGGCGATGGCGAGCACTGGAGCCAGGTCGCGACGCATCCGATCTTTGTCTCACGCGGCCCCGACGGCGCTTGGGACGCGGGCATGGCCATGGTTGCGGAATCGCCGGTCGTCGTCGGAGACGAAATGCGGTTCTACTACGGCGGATTTCCCCTCCCTCACGACACCAGGGAGGAAAATGTGGCCGCGATAGGGCTCATGACGTCCGAGCGCGATCGCCTGGTCGGCGTGCGGCCCAATTCGTCCGAGCCTGGTACGATCATGACCCGGCCTTTTGAAGTGAAGCGCCGCGGCCTCACGTTGAATGCGAAAGTCCAGGGCGAAGTCCGCGCGGAACTCCGCACGGACAACAACAAGGCTATCGCGGGTTACTCCTTCGACGACTGCGACCCCGTAACGGCCTCGGGGTTCGCCGTGCCTGTCACCTGGAAGGGCCAACCGCTCGCCGAATGCGCCGAATCCGAGGCGCGCATCGTCTTCCGGCTTACCCGGGCGGAACTCTTCACGTTCGACTTGGTAGAATAGAACCAGTAGAAAGGGGGTTCACATGGGTCCGTATCTTCCTTGGGTGATTCTCACTCTCGTAAACGTTCCGATATTTATTCTTTACGGAAAACTTCTGTTCGACGACTTCCAAGGGTTTCTCGACGCCATCTACTTCTGGATCAAACCCGATTTTGTGTCGCTATTTGACGGCCAGCTCACCGAGGATTGGTGGGCGGAACTCAAGTTAGGTTTGTTCGTGGCCACCTGTGGCGCCCTCGTCGCCGCTGAATACCACTTCGTTGTCGCGCCCTACATCCTTGGCATAGCGGATTAAGGGGGCGAGCGCGAGGTCCGATCAGGGACTTGACATTTTGGTATTATTGCATATACAATTACTTACAGAAGCGGAAACTATGCGCCAATGAACACCGAAGAATTCAAAGCGAATCTCGACGCCATCGCCACCGAGTGCCTTGCCGTGCGGGTGCGGATGCTCAGCCGGGTCGTCACGAAAATCTACGACGAAGAGTTGCGCCCGCTTCATCTCAAGGCCAGCCAGATGAACATCCTTGTCGCCGCGGCCAAGATGGGCGTCGCCCGGCCCGTCGCACTGTGCGAATTGCTACACCTGGACGTATCCACGTTGAGCCGCAACGTCGAGCGCATGAGACAACGGGGCTGGCTGGAAGTGGTTCCGGAGGCGGAGGACGCGCGTGCGCAGCCCTTCCGCCTGACCGCCGAGGGCCGGACGCTGCTCCAACAGGCGGTTCCCCGCTGGAAAGAAGCCCAGGAGAAGACGCGGAGAATGCTGGGAGACGGCGTGGTCAATTTGCTGGGCAAGACATTCAAGCAGCTTCAACGCGCGAAGACGGCGTCCTAGCCGCTCTTTTTTTCTTGACTAGATACTTGTATATACAATATAAGGAGCCTCGAAATGAAACTTGCCGAACATTCCACCGTGCAACGTCTGCGTGAACGTCACACCGATGAGACCGGCCCCCACGTATTGGACGCCCAATGGCTGCGGCGTCTTGCCCTCGAGTCCGGCGCCGATGACGTAGGCTTCGTGCAGATCACGCGGCCGGAACTCGATGACCAGCGGGACGACATCCTCAGATCGTATCCTCGGACGAAGGCGCTGATCAGCTACATCGTCCGGATGAACCCCGAGGCGATCCGCACTCCCGCGCGCTCGGTCGCCAATCTCGAATTCCACCACTCCGGTGACGAAGTTGACGATATAGGCCGAAGAATCATCCGCGCGCTCGAAGAGCGGGGCGTACGGGCGATCCATCCGGCGATGGGCTTCCCCATGGAGATGGACAACTTCCCGGGCAAAACGTGGGTAGTGTCGCACAAGCCCGTAGCGGTGGCCGCGGGTCTCGGGAAGATGGGCATTCACCGGAACGTCATCCACCCAAAATTCGGCAACTTCATCCTGCTCGGCACAGTTCTGGTGGACGCCGAGATTTCCGAGTACAGCCGGCCTATAGACTACAACCCGTGTTTGGAGTGCAAGCTCTGCGTGGCCGCGTGCCCTGTGGGGGCGATCTCGCCGGAAGGCCACTTCAATTTCTCCGCGTGCTACACCCACAACTACCGCGAGTTCATGGGCGGCTTCACCGACTGGGTCGAACACATTGCCGATAGCAGGAATCGATTCGACTACCGAAAACGGGTCACCGACTCCGAGTCCGCGTCAATGTGGCAAAGCCTTTCGTTCGGCGCTAGCTACAAGTCCGCGTACTGCATGGCGGTGTGTCCTGCCGGCGACGACGTAATCGCGCCGTTCATCGCGAATCGACAGGCCTACTTGCGCGAAAACGTGAAACCGCTTGCCGATAAAGAGGAGGCGGTCTATGTGGTCCGCAACTCCGACGCCGAGGAGCATGTCGCCAAGAGATTTCCCAACAAGCGCCCCCGGATCGTCCGGTCCAGTCTGCGTCCGCGTACGGTGGACGGATTTCTCCGAGGGCTTCCGCTGACTTTCCAGCCCGACCAATCCAAGGGTCTCGACGCCACGTATCATTTTACGTTCACCGGCGAGGAGCAACGCGCCGCAACTATCGTCATCCGAAACAAACAGATTAGCGTTAGCGGCGGGCACATAGGCGTCCCGAACCTGCGCGTTACCGCTGACGCCGCCACGTGGCTCGGGTTCCTCGCTCAAGAGAAGAACCTTGCTTGGGCAATGCTGACCAGACGAATCCGAATCAAAGGCTCGCCCCGCTTGCTCATCGCATTTGGAAAGTGTTTTCCATCCTAGCGTACCGGAAGGTCAGCTACTTCTTCTGCCACTGGTCGTCTTTCTCCAGGACGGACGCGGGGCCAGTTCCATCGAGCCATGCCTTCGCCATGGGGTCCTGCCCGAGATACGCGTCCCAGAAGGCCGTGCTCAGGGCGAGGATGGCCCGGTGGTGATTGGGATTGCGCTTTTCGGCGCCGCCCGGCGCCGCGCGATCGGAAAAGGCCGAGTGTTGCGCGTTATACAGCACGACTTCGTACTTGCCGCCCGGCGGAAGCGCGGGAAACACCGCAAGCCGCGAGGCCACATCCGCGTCTCCGATGGGGGCGACGTCCTTGGTGCCGGTCATCAGCATCCACGGAATGCGTACGGAACCGAACGCTTGTTTCGGACCGCCGAGCTTCGGCCGGCTCGGACTGAACGCGATGGCGGCTTTGATGCGCGGATCGGTGACCGACACGGCCCCGCGCAAGGCCACTTGGCCGCTGACCGCCTGCGTGGTTACGGCGCCAAACGAGTGGCCGGACATGCCGACCCGCGTCAGGTCCATCCGGCCCGTCAGCGCCGGAACGCCGGATTTGTTCCACCGCTCGAGCTGGTCAAGCACCGCAGGCACATCTTTCACGCGCAGCATGAAGTTCTCCCCATTCGCAGCTTTGCGCATCGCCGCCATGCGTTGGGTAACCGGCGCGTCGCGCCAAACGGATGTGTCGCTGCCGGGATGCTGCATCGCGACCACAACATATCCGCGCGCTGCCCAATGCTTGCCCGTATAGGCATTGCCCTCACGCGAACCTCCCAGGCCGTGACTGAACAGGATGACCGGCGCCGGGGATTTCCCGGCGGGCAAATAGACGCGGATCGGGATGTCGCGTGCGCGCTTCGTGTCGTGAACGGTCAAGTCGATTACTTCCGGCGCGGTAGCGCCGGAAATCGCCAGCGGGTCGTAGTTCTGGCCGGCCGCGATCACCTCTCCGGCGAACAGCGTCAAAATGAACGCGTTCACAGCGACCAGCAAAAAAGTCCTGCGCATAGTCTCATCACTCCCTGATCTTAGTCTCGGGCAACTCCGGCCAGAGTTTTCCGGGCCGGACGCCCATCATCGGACCGATGGAGCGCCACGGTCCACCGGTCACTTAAACACGGTTTTCCTCGACCCGGATTCGCGTAGATCCCTCTATACATGTCAGGTGTTTGTTTAGGGTGTGCGGGCGTACGATGGGAGGTATGGGAGCAATGGGATACTTGGGACCAGATAGCTCGACGGTTCCCGGCGCGCCCGCATTCCGCGGTCGGCAATGTGGGGCCCCTGAACGCGCCCAACCGTTACCGAAACGCATTCATCCTGAATTCACCTGAATGGCGAATACGGCGCTCGTTACAGACGCTTGACCTGGAAGGAGCTAGATCGTCCTCCAACGCGCCAACGGCCGAAATTGGGTTCTTTAGAGGCGCGGCCAGGAAGCTTCCGAATAGCAAGAGTCCCTACGAGCCAGCGATGGCATTGAACGACTTACAAGTGCTTTCTGGCCGCGCCGCGCAATAATGCTAACTTTCTGGCCGGATTCCTAGGCATTGAACTGGACGCGACTGCGTGATTTTACGCAATCTGAGATATTTGTCCGTATTGTTGGAGTCGACGCTCAAAAATTACTTGCGGAATACTGCAGCGCTGTGGCATAATTCCGCTGTTGCTAGTCTGGGGACTGACGCTTCCGCAGTCCAGATAGGTACCTGGGGCAGGCGCGTACGGCTTTGAGTGTGAAAAGTGTTGCTCTGTGGCTACGCCGGTGGCGTCGTGAAGTCAGCGCGTGTGTGTTGTATTGCAGGAAGCGGCGGTTTGGGAAGTTGGAGGCGCGCCAGCCGCGCCCGGCCTTCCTCGAAATCCTTCCTGTACGGCATTGAGAGCGGAGGATTGGCATGCTTTCAACAATTCGGCGTAAACAAGGTTTTACATTGCTCGAAATCACCTTGGCGCTGGCCATCTTCGTGATTATTCTCGGCGCGACCGCACAAGTCCTTGTGTCCTACTATGTCGCGATGGACGTTCAGCGCCAGCGGAACACAAACACCCAGAACATGGAGGCGATTCTGAGCTCCATGCGCCAGGTGAGGGACGCAAATCCCACCAATTTTCCCGCAGCCATCTTTACCCAATGGCCCGACGGCACGGTCGTGCCCGGTACGGCCAACAGCCGCGTGATGAGCGAGCGCATTACGATCAACTTCTATGACGCGACGACGAACGCCGCGGCTACAAACGCCACCAATCCGTTACTGGTGGTGCTTCGAAGCACGTTCATCGATCGGCGGAACCGGCCGGTCAACAATGTCCTAGCCACGGTACTTACGAGTAGCTAGCGGCTTTGTCGGCCTCTTCTGCGCGGGACGTATGAGCGCCGCTGACACAGAAGCTGTCCCGTTGACTTATGAATTGCGGCGCCGCCGCTCGAGTGTGCCACCGAAAATGCGGCGGCGTGAACGAACCGGAGTCTTCCCCGATCGGGAATCGACTTCCAGGAGGCTGGCCATGAAATCAACCGGTTTCACCATGCTCGAACTGATTATCTCCCTGGCGCTCCTATCGATCGTGTCCGTGCTGGGGTTTGCCGTCATGGCCGCATCGGTCAAGGTGATGGGGCAGGCCGCGACTCAGGAAGTCGTGGACACCGATCTGCGCGACGTCATCAACGCCATGCGAAACGAACTCGAGCTTGCCTCGAAGACCACGAACGCGGCGCTTGTTCCCCCGTTAAGCGCCGTCGCCGTCACCAACAACCCGGTCGCTGGCGCCCCAATCGAAATCGCCTTTCAAAAACCACTGAATAGTACGGGAAACAATTGGAGCACGGCGATTCGCTACCGATTTATCAACGAGGATGCGAATGGCAACGGACGGCTGGACACGAGCGAAGACACCGACAATAACAGAGTACTGACGCGACGCATCGTCCGCATCCAGGACATGAACGGGAATGGCTCGACGGCCGACGCTGGTGAAACGACCCCCGTGGGCGGCGCCAATGATATCAGCAACGTCGCCATGGCGCTGGACGCGAGCAGAAGCATGCTCACAATTACGCTGACCGCAAGCCGCCGCCTGAGCAATGATCCGAGCCGCCCCCCGATCACAGGCTCCGTGACCACGAACATTTACCTGGTCAACTGAGTCGAGCGCGCTCGAGACTCTCCAACGGCAGATACTGTGTCGCGGCGCGTCAGCCACGGCGCGTGTGACGTCTCCCTCGCCAGAACACCGCCGCGCCGCGTCATAAAGCTGACTCTTTGGCCGGATTCCTAATACTACAACGCTAGGTTGATTGGCCGATGTCCAGGATTTCGAATTCAGTCCCCCCGGGGTGGCGGCGATTTCTCAAATGCTGAATAGGACACGAGATCTCAAGAGCCAAGTCCCGAAGGGACGACAGGGAAGTAGCCGGGGGTGACCGGCAGGGAACCCCCGGACCAAAGCGCAACCCATCGGACAGCCCCAGCGGGGCGCAGCATACCCCCGTGCTCCGCGGTGATGTTTCGTCCTGAATAGCGCTGCGCTCTCGTGGGAGATGTCCAGATGAGCCGATTGCGCAACGGCTCCTAGAGAGATTTGCGTTGTAGTGCTAGTGGCGCCCGTCCATGACCGGAACGGCCTCCTTGTCCACCAGTGGTTGCAGCGACGCCGGATCAAGGGGCTTGGTGACACCCGCCGCATTCTTGCTCCAAAAATCTTTCCAGAAGGCGGCGCGATCCTCAGGGACGGTGGCCGCGTCTACACCCCAGATTTGGGTCAGCGCTTGATTCGCAATGTTGCGAATTCTGGTTTCCGGATCGTCAAGTTTCGCTAGGAGAACGGGAGTCACGGTCTTCTGCCCGCACTTAACCAACGCGGTTCCCGCGGCGAATTGCACGTCGGCGTCAAAATCCAGCAGGCCGCGGGCAAACGTCGTCAGCGTGCCCAGGTCGGCTTTGTCCGGCGGGTTTTGTATCGCCGCAAGAAGGCGAATGCACAAGGCGCGCATGGGAGCGAATGGGTTGACTACTCCCTTGTCCAACAACGGTCCCGCCGCGGCTGGGTCCAGCACTGCAAGCGCGTCCAGATACTCCATGCGCCGCGCCATCGTGCAGCGGTAATCAAGCGACGCCTTGATGAATTTGACCACGCCCAACGTCTTGTTCAGCGCAACGAGGTTACTTTCCGCCTTCTGCCGATCGCCTGGCTCGTGAGCCATGTGAAGGGCCTCGATAGTGCCCAGAATGCGTTCGCGCTCGTCCGCGGTAAGCCCGGTCGCTTCGTCAAGCTTGCGCTGGTGTTCGTGCACCGAGGGCAGGAGAAGCGGCTTGCTGGGGTCACCTTTCTTGTCATTCTTCTCGATGGCGCCAATCTCACTGCGTTGAAACTCCATCGTGTTATCGCCAACGGTAAGCGCGACGCAGTTCGCGTTGATCTCGCGGACGACACCGTCCATGGTCGATCCGTCCGGAAGCGTAATCGTATCCGCGAAACTTGTTCCCGCGCCCCCGGCAAGTATCGCTACGGCCAAAATATTCTTCCGCATGGGAATTACCTTCCTTTCAGCGCTTACACAAACCAAACGTCACACTAACACCTGCGCAATTGCAGCCAGACCGCCCTTGGCGATCCCGGGCCGAAATCAGTATCCCAGGTAGACCAGTCGCTTGAAGGTCGCTTGAGTGGTGTCCACTATCTGATAGAAGCTGCTCACGCGGCGATCATAGTACAGCGTGAACGCCGGCCGCGAGGCCGCGTCATTGGCGCCCGGGGCGAGAATGCCAAGGTCGGGAGAAATAATGCTGCCGCGAACCACCATCTGCCCCATGGTATACGAGCCATGCCGCACATTGCTCCGCACCAGCCCGAATATCGCGTTGTTGGAATACAACAATCCGTCAAACTGGAACGCGCGCCCGGACGAGGGACGGCTCTGTTCGTCTGCCCACCAGATATCGCGAAGCTGTGCCTCCGTCATCCAATACGCGGACGGACTCAGGTTAAGGATCGACGTGCTCGCGTTCGTCGATATGATCGATATCGCGGGGTCGGTGTAATAGAACGCGTCCTGGCTCGCGCCGGTGTAGCGTTCCACCGGCTGCGTGGGACGGATACGGTAATACCGCGGCTTGTACGACGGGTTCGCCGCCGCCATCTGATACTCTCGCTGATTGAACACCATCAGCTCCGACGAAGTGAAACTCGTCAAAGTTTCGCCAGCGGAGGTGAACCCTGGGTCAACCACATTCACGCCGTAGTAGCCCACGTCTTTACCGCCCGTTACGGTCTGATGTTGCACGCGGGTCTTAACCTGATATTCATTGAGTACGCCTGTAGTAGACGGCTTATCGAGGGCGCTGCGTGTCAGATAGTCCCCCATGATGATGTTGCCGCCTGCCACAACGGCCAGGCCGTTCCTGGTGCCGTCGCTCGCCACGCCAAATGTTCCCGGCGCGTCCGCATACGTGGTATCACCGACAATGTACACGTTGCCCTTCACCTGCAACTGACCCCAACCCTTCACCTTCCCATTGAGGACCAGATCCCCATTGACAGCGACTTTGCCATCAATCGTGATCGGACTCGCCGCGGTGCCATTGAGTATCAAGTTACCATCATAAGACCCGCTTGCGAGCGAGGTCGTGGCCGAATTGGACGTCGTCGGCAGTCCCGATCCCGTATACGTCGAGCCGCTGGGCACGCCATAAGCGACGCCGCCAGTAATCGAACCGGTTGCCGAACTCATGACCGTCGCAAATTCACCCGTATCCACCAGGCGATTTCCATTCGCGTCGTTGTACGGCGCCGGAAACGTCGAAGGCAACTCCCCGTCCGTCATCAGGGAGTCACTCGTCGGATAGTTCAGATAGAGATTTGCGTTCTGATTCAGCTTTCCCTGCGCGTTCGTCGTTGCGTTGCTCAACGAGACGGATGTCATCCCCCCGGTCGCACTCTGCGCAATCTTCCCCGTCGTGGACGAGAAACTATACGCGTCAAACGTCGACGAGGCTAACTGCGCCGCAGTCATGAGCCCATACGACTGATTGTATACGTTCCCGCGTGAATACGTCGTGCCTGCAACATGCGAATTCGCGCTAAAGGGGTCTGAGGAACCTCCCGTGCGCACCATGATTGACTGAAGCGAGCCCACTTTAATCCGATCGAAAGTGCCGTACTTCGTCGCGTCCGTATTGCTTATCAGGTCGAGCGGCTTGATTTCGCAATGACACAGAATGCAACTCACATTCATCGCCAATACGCCGTAGTCGAACCCCTTGAAGAGCGCGCCGGTCACGCGCAGTGTCTGCGAACCGGTCTTCGTGCTCGTGCCGAGCTTCGCCGTGGTCGTGACAGTAATGGTCGTGCCGCTGGTATCGTCCGCGCGCGAGAGATGGATGCGCCGGATCTGTTCGCCGGTGAGAAGTATCTTGTTGTCTGCCTCTCCCACTAAATCGGCGCCCGCCGGATTCGATTCAAAGACCCCATTGCCGTTCGCGTCCGTCTCACCGGTGTCCTGCTGTCCGTTGCCATTGGTGTCTTCGTTGTTCGGCACGAGCCCGTTGATGAACGTGAGATAGGACGTCATGTTACCGGTCGCGCCCCCGTTGGCCACGAGGTACTGGCGCCAGACGCGCTCGATACCGATATCCGTGCCCCCCTTTACGGCCTCGTCGAGGCGGGTCGCCTGAATAGACGAATCGGTGCGCGACCGGTCCGTCTGTACGCTGGTCACAACCAGCGTCACCGCGCCGAGGATCACCACCGTGATCATGACCACAAGGATCAGCGCCATGCCTGCTTCGTGCGTCGTTTGTTGTCTCATACCTTTGTCCTCCAACCAGCGGCGCGCTACTCTCCGAACGTCATACGCCGAGGTCTTCAGTTTGTACACAGACGGTTCTCATACCGATGTCCTGGCCGCGTCACTCTGGCCAGCGTCAATCGCGGTGAAGCGCGATTCGTCAACGATGCCTTGCCTGGAAGCGCTCTGTGGATTACTCCTCAGGCTGCGTAGTAATCCGCAAGAATAATGCCACGACCATCCAATAACTGCAACTGTTTGTGCCGCCTGGGGACAAGTCCTTGTCCTGGAAGACCTTAATTTCGGCGCATCCAAGGCGCTAGTGCGCGGTAAGATAGCTTTTGGTGGTGCGTCAGAGTCCCCAATCGCGGTCATTTCGGCAACAATTTGTCACTGCGGCCACTTACACATACGGCCGATCCGGCGCGTGACCTCCGCCGCAATAGTCGAAAACGTGAGGTCCGTTGTGTCGCGCGACTCCGGGCGCTACACTACGCGCGCGCTCCGAATCGGCTGTCGGCGTGGTTATCGTGCCGTTGAACTCTGTCGGAAAGCGCACTAACAGAACGAGCGAAGCCGCTGCAAATCAAGCCGCAGGAGGAACGACCGATGCGCAACCGAATCGAACTGAATGACTCCTGGCGTCTTACGGGAAGAGACTTCCGGTGCTCGGCTACCGAGGATCTTCTAACCGGACCGACGGACGGCTGGCTGCCGGCGTCGGTTCCCGGAGACGTCCACCAGGATCTTCGCGCCGCGAACCGCATTCCCGACCCCTACTTTGCCCTTAACGCCGACCATTGCCGATGGGTTGCCGAGAAGGACTGGTTCTACCGCTGCGACTTCGATGCGCCGGCGATTAGGCCCGGACAACGTGCGGCGCTGGTCTTCGATGGAATCGACACGTACGCCACGATCTATCTCAGCGGCGCCGAAATCGCCCGGAATCAGAACATGTTCACGCCAATCCGCGTAGACGTCACTGACCGCATCAAGCCGGGGGAGCGGAATCAACTCGCGGTCCGCGTCGCATCGCCCATGTTTAGTGTCGAGATGAATGATCCGGCTTTGACGAATTGGTACACGCCGCGCATCTTTTCCCGCAAAGCGCAATACAACTACGGTTGGGACATTGCGCCTCACCTGGTCAGCGTCGGAATCTGGCAGCCCGTGTACCTGGAGGTAATGGACGATGTAGCGCTAGGTGATATCCATGTTCGTACCCGCGGCTGGAGTAAGAGCGCCGCGCGTCTCAACGCCGACATTGAATTCGATGCGGTTCCCGGCGCAGCAGAATGTGACCTGGTCGTCGAAGTATTCAATCCCGACGGCGCTACAGTTGCTTCGCTCACCAGTGTCTGCAAACCCGAAAAAGGCGCGCGTGTTCCGCTGTCCATTTCGCCGTACCGCCTGTGGTGGCCAAACGGCCTCGGCGAGCACGCGCTCTACCGAATCCGCGTCACGCTCAAACGTGGACAGGACATTCTCGATGCCCGGGAGCAGCGCTTCGCCATACGAAAGATAGAAACCTATCAAGAGACTGTTTCCATTGACGAAAGCAGCTTCTACTTCGCCGTCAACGGACGCAAGACCTTCATGAAAGGCATCAATTGGACTCCCGCCGACGCCCTGCCTGGCACTATCCCCGCCAGCAACTACCGCACGCTTGTGGAAATGGTGAAAGACACCGGGGCTAACATGATGCGGGTGTGGGGGGGAGGCGTCTACGAGCCCGAACTCTTCTACGAACTGTGCTCCGAAAATGGAATTCTGATTTGGCAGGACTTCATGTTTTCCTGCGCGGCCTATCCGGAAACCGCCGCGTTCATCAAGGAGGTAAAGGCCGAGGCCAATGCCGTCGTTCGGCGCTTGCGGAAACACGCGTGTCTGGCGCTATGGTCCGGCGGCAACGAAAACGACACGAGTTTCGGACGGCGTTTTAATATCGGCTGGGACGTGCTCCAGCCCATCTGCAAACGGCTCGATCCCGATACCCCGCGCATTCCCGACAGCCCCTTCGACCCCGCCGAGAAGGAACCATACACCCCTCTGCGCGGCGACAGTCACCGTTGGGCGCACGGAACCAGTTACCGCTCGGACTTCTATCTCAAAGATGTCAGTAAGTTCGTCAGCGAGATCGGCCATCTGTCCGTGCCCGATATCGAAACACTGAAAACCTTCATCCCGGAAAACAAGCTATGGCCACCTCACAACGAGGTATGGCATTACCACTGCTCCGACACCATCAAGACCGGCTGGGACTATCGTATCCAAAGTCTGTTCCGGTCCATCGAGGCCAACGGCCTGCCCGAACCAAAGTCACTCGAAGAATTCATCGAGGTGACCCAGACCTTGCAAGCAGAAGCCTGCCGCGTCTGGACCGAGTACTACCATTCCCAGCCGCATTGCGGGGGTATTCTCCACTGGAACGTGTGCGATTGTTGGCCGCAGATCTCCGATGCGGTGATCAACCATAACCTAGAGCCGAAGAAGGCGTACTACGCGCTGAAAGAGGCCTTCGCCAAGATCTCGGATTGAGACCGAACCAATCCACCAGTTCTGCTGTTGAGGACCTATCAGCCAAGGCCGTTCTCCGCCTTTCTGGAAAACCTGCGCAACGTGTCATTCTGAGCGGCAGCGAAGAATCTCCTGCCAACGTACGACAGCCCCGCGCCGCGTCAATGAGCCGACTTTCCGGCCGGATTCCTAGATTCGTCGCACCCGCTCAGCCGTTGTATTCCGCCACGATCGCGCTCACCATCCGCACGCGCTCGATGTCGCCAATCGGTGAAATCTCGTCCGAAATGCCAAGTACAAGGCGCGGATGAAAGTACTCGATGCACTTCCGCGTGTTCTCGATCAAACTCTCCTCCGGCGTGTCGAACAGGAAGTCCGTGCAGGGTATGCCGTCCAACAAGATGCGATCCCCGAACCCGTCGCGAACCTGTTCCAGCGTCACATCGCCCTGGGGAACCGGCGTGATAGCCTCGATGCCGTCAAATCCGCAGTCCTGCGCGTAGGGCAGCAACTGGCCGCAGTCGCCGTCCCAATGCGGGTAGGTCTTCTTCCCCGCGGCGCGCAAGCGTTCGTTGCGGCGCTGGTACTGCGGCATCACGTATTTCTCGAACAGCGGTGGCGGGCACATGGCCTGATGCACGTTGTCGCCGAAATTGATGATCTCAATCGGGCACGCGCACAGCATGTCCAGCAGGGCCTCGTCGCTTTCATTGATGGCCGCGATCAAATGCTCGGTCTCCTTCGGAAGCTCGTACAGCGCCTCGATACCGTTTTCGAATCCCATGAACTCGATGTAGATCCGCATAAGGTTTACGCGCGGAATGAATATCGTCGGCGCGCCCCGATCTCCGATGAGCGTGCAGGCCTCCTCATAGCGTGTCCAATCGAAGCTGACCTGCCGGCGAGCCATGATCCACTCCATCACGCGCATGTCGTCGGGCGTCGTGACCGGGTACTTGCGAGTGTAATGGGAATCCGTGGTGCGCTCTTCAATGCGAACGAGGTCGCCAACCGGCGTGCGTATTGTCGTAGTAACCAGATGTCCCTCATCGCGCGTCTCGGCGGTAACGTCTTCCGAATCCTCGAACCGTTGCGCGTCGTTGAATGCCCAGTATCCCCGTACCGAGCAATCGAGGTCGTCGAACAGCTCGAGCATGGTCATATCGCGGTACCGCTCGGGAAGCGTCCCGTCGCGCTTATTGATGCTATACCAATGCTCGATGCGCGGCTGCCACAGAACCTGGTCAACAGGCTCGCGGCGGAAGATGCGGAGATTCAGCTCACGAAAGGTCATCGAACACTCCAGTTTGCCATTGCAGGCGCGGCAGCAGGTTCAAGAGCGGGTCCCAATAGTAGACGCGGCGGCTCGCCGCGTCACCGGAGCGCCCAAAACACAGTACATCGTGATGGCGTCGTCCGGTGGATTTCGCCTGCTCCTCGGCTGCACGAAAAGCCAAGCCGCTGCCCACCCGGTCGCGCCGTAGCCGCCTCACGTATACGCCGGATCGTTCGCTTGAATTGGTCCGTCGAACGAAAGCTCGATCACGCTCAAATCGGGGTCGGGCGGGCATTCCGGAAACCCGTGCAACCACACGCGGTCGCCGCGCTGTTCCACGCGCGCCTCCTGGCCGGTAGCGAGCAGGCGCGCCGATTTCACACGGCTGCCGCACCACGCAAACGGCACGGTTGAACCCGGCCAACGCTGAATCGGAAAGTACACCTTGTCACCGGCGCGTGTGGACCAGCCGAGAGCCGGCGCAATGACCGGCGACGAACCCGCGCCGTGAATGGCCGCTCCGTTCGTCTTCATCCACTGCCCAACGCGCCGCAGCCTGTCCACCGCTTCCGGCGGGATTCGCCCCTCCGCGTCCGGCCCCACGTTCAACAGCAAATTGCCGTCGCGTGCCACGCACGAGACCAGCAAACGCAGGATCTCCGAGACCGACTTGTAGTTGTGGTCATGTAGAGCGTAACCCCACGAATCGTTCATCGTGTAGCAGGCTTCCCAAGGTCGGCCTTCCGGAACTACTACATTCTCCGGCGTGCCAAAGTCTTCGGGCAGACCCGCCCGATTGTTGATCAGTATTTCCGGCTGCAACGAGCGGATCATCCTAATCAATTCCTCGGACCGCCACACGCTCGAGGGAAACCCGCCGTCAAACCAGAGAATATCGATCTTGCCGTAGTTCGAGCACAATTCCCTCACCTGCGCGTGCGCCTGCTCCACCATCGGCGCGTACACGGAGTCTTCCTTCTGCGGCAGGTGCGGAAGTTGGCCAGGAAAGCGCCAATCCTCGAGCGAATAATACAGACCCACCGGCATGCCCGCCGCTCGGCACGCCTCGACATACTCCGCAATCAGGTCGCGCTGCGCCGCCGTCTTCGGCGCCGTGAACTCCGATACCTTGCTGTCGAACAAGCAAAACCCATCGTGATGCCGCGTCGTCAGCACCATGTACTTCATGCCCGCTTCTTGCGCGAGCGCCACCCATTCCGCGGGATTGTAGTGTTTCGGGTTGAACTGATCCGCGAACCGCGCGTACTCCCCCGTCTCGAAATGCTCCTGATAGTAAACCCACTCCCCACGCCCTGGGATGGCGTACACACCCCAGTGAATGAACATCCCGAAACGCGCTTCTTGCCACCACGCTAAACGATTCACCTTCGCATGCGCCGTCATCTCAAGCTCCTTCTACCATGAGCATTACCAGCTGCGTGAACTTCCGCCATTTTGAAAGTCCGTGGAGACTCACTATACTAAATGCGACCCACAGGGAAGTACTCAAACCAAAGCGTCAACCGGACAGGGTGCGAGAAGAATCGTGGAATCAGAAGACACCTACGGATGGACCGAGGAATACCTCCGGACTATCAAGGCCATGACTCCCGCACAAAGACTCAAGACCTCGCAAGATCTCTATGAGACCGCGTGGGCCATTAAGACCGCCTGGTTGCGCAAGCAACATCCCGGCTGGACAGACGACCAAGTCCATGACGCGGTCCGCGAGATCTTCCTGTATGCCCGAACGTAGCCTGCTCAAACTATTCGCGCGCGGGCTCAATCAAGCCGGCGTGCGCTATATGGTCACTATGTGATCGTCCGCAAACTCGAGTACTTCAAGGAGGGGGGCTGAAAAACACATGCGAGACGTCAGAGCCATGTCAAGGGCTTCGTCCGAAACCATCCGGCGGAACGAGCTGGAACGCCTAATCAGGGAGCGTGGGCTTGACCCGATCTGGTCTAGAGGCGCGGCCAGAAAGCCTCCTTTTACCAAGACCCGGCAAGAGAGAGCGCCGGTGTTAAACAACTTACAGATGCTTTCTGGCCGCGCCGCGTCAATTAACCGACTTTCCGGCCGAACTCCTCAAGCAGTTGACCGCGAACGTGCCTGAACTGAGACTTGGCGTCGCGCGACATCTTGCGCGGGAATTGAATATCGTTGGCCCTTAGAAGAGCCCCACTAGCGCGAATGCGTCTACCGTCATACTGATGTCGTATTGAACATTTGAGGCCGGCGCAGACGACACGGTCATATCGTACCGTAACTTGGGACACTGCCCGCTGGTATTCGCGTCGTTCTGCCGTATGAGGTCGAGAACGTCCAACGCGTCCGGCGGAATCAGCGTGACTTCCGTACCAAGCCCTCCCGGGTTGTTGGCCGTCCCTAACACGACCGGATCGGGATTACCGGGAGCGCCAACGGACGGCACGTACGACACTGTTAGCTCGGTCATGAAATCGAAATTGCCCGCGGTCGCCGTCAACGTGCCGTGAACCAGGTTCAAGTGGCTCAACTGCACAAACTTGCTGAAATCGATGTTTCCGACCTGCAGCACCTCGTCGGATAGCTGCTGTTCCGACGGCATATCGCAGAAATCCTCGTAGATCGTGATGGTTGTCAGCGCCTTCGCCGGGAACATGGCAGGCGCGAGGCTTCCGCTTCCCATCGATTCCGTCACCCGTACCGGGCCGACCTCAAGCGTGCCTCCAGGGGCGCAGTTTACCGCGCAAATCGCCACTCCCGCGCCAAACAGCGCCATTCGCATCAACGAAAACCAGCGTCGTATCATGGGAACCTGCCTTTCTTCGCGGCCTGGAGCCTAGTAGTACTACAATCGGCGCCACGCGTTTATTTCACTGGTCCGCGCTGCGGGGTAGTGTGGTGTCCCGGTGGAACCCCTCTCGCGTATTCTATAGAATCGCCACATCAACGTTGCGCAAGCGAGGATGTTCCCATGACCCGACACCGGTTGTCTTCCAGCCTTGCCGTTGTTCTCGGCGGAGTGCTCATCGCCTGGTTCGCGCATGCCGGAACTCTCCCCGCAACGCAATGGACCTATGAGGCGGGTAGCCCCATCTACGCCTCGCCTGTCGTGGCGGATTTCCTGCCTGAGCATCCGGGCCAAGAGATCTTGACCGTCTCCAGTTCAAAACGTGAGGTCGTCTGCCTTGGCGCCGATGGCAAATCCCTCTGGAACTATGGCGGGTTCACCTTGCGCCTGACCGCGACACCCACCGTTGCGCCACTAAACGCAGGCGGCGCACTCGGCATATTCGTCGCAACGCGAAATGACGGTGTTGTGTGCCTGAACGCGAAAGGCGAACTGGCGTGGAAGCAACCCGTGCCGGAAGGCATTCCATGGGGTAACGTGACCGCGGGCGGCCCCGATCCCAGTAGCAATCCCAGACTGTTTTGGATCAATCTTGGGGGACTTGTCGAATGCCACGATGTGACAGGCGCCAAGGTGTGGGAAACTCAATTCAAGTCTCGCGGTCCGGAGGGCCCACTGGCCGTTGGCGATGTGGATGGCGATGGACAAGTGGAAGTCCTGACCGGTGGTGGCGCGGCCCTGCGCTGCCTGGATAGCGCAGGCCACGAGAAATGGCGCTTCGACGCGCCCTCGGAATTCAACAACGGCCCGGTGTTGACCGATGTGCTCGGTAACGGCCGAATCCAAGTGCTCGCAGCATCGAAGGATGGCGTGCTCTATTGTCTGGACGGCAAGACGGGCAAACCAATTTGGAACCATCGCACGTTCCAGTGCCGCATTGACAGCACCGTCGCTGTGGGTGACATTGACGGTGACGCCAAACCCGAAGTCGTATACGGCGACGGACAAGGCCGTCTCTACTGTCTGAATAATCTCGGTGAGGAACGATGGTCGTTCAAGGCCGGCGACTGGATCGAGAGCGCGCCGGTCCTCGGCGACGTGGACGGCGACGCCTCCATTGACGTGGTGTTCGGGTCCGCGGACGGCAACGTGTACAGCCTTTCCGCCAAGGGAGATCTCGAATGGACCTTCACGGCTGGCAAACGCGTGTCCGCGTCGCCCACGTTATGCGACTGCAATGGCGATGGCATCACAGACATCCTCGTCCCCTCGCACAACGGAAAACTCTACAACCTAACCGCGGGCGGCCGCTGGGATCCCAATCGTATCCTCTGGCCCTGCCGACGCTATGACCTGGCGCAAACCGCGCACGTTCCAAAGGCCGCCAACCCATGACTACCCCCCGAACCATTCTTCGCCTATTGTTTCGTCCCCTCGCCTCCACTCGGTCCACTCGGTCCACTCGGTCCCTTATGTCGTTGATGTCCCTTACGTCCCTTCTTCTCCTCACCGCCACACCCGCATGGTCCAACACCCTATTCGCGCTCACACCGCAAAGTCCCGACCACCCGTTTCCTCAGGCAACGGAAGCGGCCACTTGGGAACCGGCGGCAGGCCGTTTCGGCGGTCCGGCGCTTCGCTTCGCGCCGTTGCGAGGCGCGACAGTTCTACTTTTCGATCAGCCGCGGCCGCTAATTACGCCGGATCGCTACCGGGTCGAGACGTGGCTCAAAACAGATTGTCCGGTTTTCCGGGGGAATGTGATTCTGTTCGACGCCAAGGACGGCCACGAGTACGCCCGGTATCCCATCAATTCTCTGGACCCGGCGCCAAGCCCTTGGAAATGGCGCTACGGCGCCTGCGATTTCTTCGTGCCAGACAGCGAACCCGCGTTACACTACAACATCGAGATAACGGTCGAGGTAACGGCGCCCACACAGGAAGTCGAACTGGACGGACTGAGGATCTGCGGTTCCGATTCGATCTTGCCCAACGGGGACTTCCATTACGTCGAACTTGTGTCCGCCAAGTCCGCCGACCCAACGGCGAAAATTCCCCGTGGCTGGCGCCGTTACTATGCCGCGGACAAGGCGGAAGCCCAAGCCGACGGGTCCTTCGAAGTGAAATCAGGCGAAAGCGGCGTTCCATTCCTGTCCGTCACCAAGAGCGTCGGCGAATTCGCGCTGACCGCGGAGCTCATGGCGGCGCCAGCGGCATCCACTGGATTGGTTGCGCGCATTCGCGCCGAGGGGACGGCGACGGCTTTGCCAACAGTCGTGCTCCAGCAATACGGGCAGCGCGGCCTGCTGCGCGAAGACCGTTCTGCCGCAGCGGCTTCATTGGGCGCGGCAACCATCATTTCGACACCCCGCATCGAGAAACACTCCGGCGCCGAACGCCTCATCCTTCTGTTGTTGTTCCCGCAAGACGCAGGCGCGCGCCGGATTCAGTCCGCGGAAGTAATCGCGTTCGATGCCGAAAACGCCGATCCGGAGGTCTTCGTAGACCAGACGGGATACGATGCGGGCCTGCCCGTGCGCTTTATCGTGTCCTCCACCAAGTTTCCCGCGTACGGTCTTGGCGCTTTTGTCTGGACAAGCGCCGGCGGCCCGGCTTACCAGGGCAAGTTGCGGGCGCTGGGACGCGCCGTCGGGCAAGACGACAGCGATTGGGGCCGCTACTATTTTGAAGGGGTTATACCCGCCCCCGCGCCAAAAACCTACACCCTCGACGTCAGCCTCGGCGGCGGCAACGCCGCCGCGCAATCCGTTGTCGTCTCCCCGAAGCGGCGCCTCCACGAAACCGGCGAACTGGCCTACCGTTTCTATTCCGTGCAGCGTTGCGGGTGCGTCGTGCCGGGCTGGCACGGCTTGTGTCATATGGACGATGCCAAACTCCCGGACGGCTCGCACGCCGACGTGACCGGCGGCTATCACAACGCGGGTGACATGCACAAACACATGGGCGACAACACACCCGTGTCGGTCTACGCGATGGCCGCCGCGTATGATCGCGACAAAGTATTCTTCGACGCGATAGATGAGGACCACAACGGCCGCGCTGATATTCTAGACGAAGCGGAGTGGGGCTCCGACTGGATGCTCAAGATGCGAGACCCGAAGACCGGGCACGTCTGGATGAACGTCACCAACGATATCGACTACCACGGCATTCCCGAACTCGACACCAACGGTATCGCCGGCGACGGCGACGACCGCGTAATCAACATCAATGATCCCAGCGACCTCGGCGCGTACAATATCGCCGCGTGGGCCGTGCTCGCCCGGTATCTCCCCGGCCCGAAGTATCGTGAAGCGGCGGAGAAAACATGGGCCGTGTACGAAGACCGCATTCTGGCCGGATACGAACCGCGCCAGATCATCGCCGCCCTCGAACTGTTCAAAATCACCGGCGCCGAAAAGTACCGCGCCGCCGCTGAACGGCTCGTGCGAAACGTGCTCACGCTTCAGAACGCGGAGGGCTGGTTTGCCAGCAAGCCCCAGGGTGAACCCGAGTACCGCATCGTGGACGAAGGAACCATCCCTGCTTGCCTCGCGTCGTTCGCCCTCGCGCAACCCGCCTCGGAACTCTCGGACAAAGTGAAGGATGCTCTTCGCAACTACTTCCTGCGGAGTCTCCGCCTTGCCGACAACCCGTTCGGAATCGTTCGCGGTTATACTGGCGCCGAGCCGTTCTATTTCAAGAGCCGTGACGAGTGGTTCGGTGGATCGAACAGCATGTACTGTTCCGTCGCCTGGACCGCGCGTCTAGCCGCACAGGTGTTCAAAGATGACGCTGAGTTCTCCGCAAAGCTCCGCGATCACGCGGACAATCAAATGCACTGGATACTCGGCATGAACCCGTTGAATCTCTGCATGCTCGAAGGCAAGGGCACATCGAGCCGCATTCGCTACCATCACCTCTACGCGGAAATACCAGGCCACGAGCGCGGCGCCGTCCCGGGCGAAATCCCCAATGGCGTCATTCGCGAGCCTGGCAACGCCGACCGGCCCTGGTTCGACTTCCGTCCACCCGGCGGCTCGCCCCCGTCCGCGGAGTCGTGCGAGCCTTGGCTACCGCATAACGCGTATTATCTGTTGGCGCTGACCGCAAAGTAACCATTCCGCGTGGAACGCGGGGAGGATCAGAATGCTAAACGCTGTGAAGAACTTAGTTGTGGTTTCTGCGCTGGGAGTAATACTTATGAGCGGACTTGCGGCAAACGCGGCGCCTCCTTCTGTGATCGAGTTGACAGACGCCCGAACATGGACCTCAAGCGCGTTCGGACTTCCCGGTATCGCCGAGCCCGCCCCCGCGAATACCGGTGGCCTTGTCATTGTGCGCAACTACAACGAGGTCTGGAAGAATGGGCGCGTAGACTTGCCGCTGATGCTCGGGAAAAAGGCGTACCGGCGCGGACTCTTCTGCCACGCGTCAAGCAGCATCCTCGTGCGCCTGCCAGGCCGCGGCAAGAGCTTCAATGCGCTCGTGGGCGTGGATACCAACAGCCAAACCCAGGGCGGCCAAGGCAGCATCGTGTTCTCCGTGAAAGTGGGGGACTCGGAGCCGTTTAAGTCGCCGGTGATGCGCGAAGGCGTAGCGCCTGTCTCGGTGTCTGTCGAATTGAACGGCGCCAGCGAGTTCACCATCGAAGTCGGCGACGCCGGCGATGGCATCGCGTGCGACCAAGCAGATTGGGCCGACGCCAAAGTCACCCTGGAAGACGGACGCACGCTCTGGCTCGGTGACCTGCCCATTCTCGAAGGCCAACCCGAATTCGTAGCCCAATCCAAAGATCTCCCTTTCTCTTTTCAATACGGCGACATATCTTCGCGCGATTTGCTCTCGTCCATCTCGCCCACACAATCCCATACGTCCCATTCTTCCCATACCTCCCATTCTTCCGCCCCCGCCAAGACCGAACACACCCTAACCTGGCGCGATCCGAAAACCGGCCTTGAAGTGCGCTGCGTACTGGTCGAATACTACGGCTTCCCCACCGTCGAGTGGACGCTCCACTTCAAGAATACCGGCAAGTCCGATACTCCCATCCTCTCCAACATTCAAGCCCTCGACGCCCACTTCGACCGCCGCGCGGACGACTTCTACGCGAAGTTTGCCCGGCCCGGCGAGTTCAAGCTGCATCACGAGACTGGCAGCATCTGCGCGCCCAACGATTACCAGCCCCACGAAACACCGCTGCCCCCCAACGCCGAAAAACGCATCACCACCTCCGGAGGACGCCCCACCAACAGCGACATGCCCTACTTCAACATCGAGTGGCCCGGCCAAGGTGTCATCGCGGTCATCGCGTGGCCTGGGCAGTGGGCCGCTACGTTCAAGCGCGACACCCCCACCGGCCTGCGCATCACCGGCGGACAGGAACTGACCCATTTCACGCTGCATCCCGGCGAAGAAGTTCGCAGCCCCCTGGTCGTGCTCCAGTTCTACAAAGGCGACCCGACGGACGCGCAAAACGTCTGGCGCCGCTGGATGATGGCCCACAACGTCCCGCGCCCCGGCGGCAAACTGTGGCCCATGCACCTGTCCGGCTGCAGTTCGCATTTCTTCGGGGAAATGGTCAAGGCAGACGAAGCCAGTCAGTTCCAATTCATTGACCGCTACCTCGACGAGAAGATTCCCATGGACTACTGGTGGATGGATGCCGGTTGGTACATCATTAAGTCCGACTGGCCCAACACGGGCACGTGGGAAGTGGACACCACCCGATTCCCGCGCGGGCTCCGCTCCATCACCGACCACGCGCACAAGAAAGGCGTCAAGACCATCGTCTGGTTTGAGCCGGAACGCGTCACCCCCGGCACGTGGCTCTATGACAACCATAAGGACTGGTTACTCGGCAAAGACGGCGAACAAAAACTGCTCAACCTCGGGAATGACGCCGCGCGGAAGTGGCTCACCGACCACACCGATGATTTGCTCAAAAAACAAGGAATTGATCTTTACCGCCAGGACTTCAACATGGACCCGCTCGATTACTGGCGGGCCAACGACGCCCCTGACCGCCAAGGCATCACCGAGATCCGCCACGTCATCGGTTACCTCGCCTACTGGGACGAGTTGCGGCGCCGCCATCCCAACATGCTCATTGACACCTGCGCCAGCGGCGGACGCCGCAACGACCTCGAGACCCTGCGGCGCGCTGTGCCGCTGTGGCGCAGCGACTACATCCTCGAACCGGTCGGAGTGCAAAACTGCACCTACGGCATTTCGTCCTGGATACCCCTCTATGGCACCGGTATCAAAGAGGCCGACCCCTATCTCTTCCGCAGTTGCATGACGCCCTACGCCAACTGCCTCTGGGACGCCCGCCGCACCGACCTCAACTACGATCTGCTACGAAAGCTCACCGGCCAATGGAAGGAAATCGCGCCCAACTTCACCGGAGACTTCTATCCGCT
>JACRLJ010000015.1:0-777 GCA_016215105.1 Candidatus Hydrogenedentota bacterium | reverse complement strand
CTGATTCCCGCTACACCGTCACCGACCTCGACAAACCCGACTCACGGTCTGAGGCGACCGGCCGCGAACTCATGGACCACGGCATCACCGTCGAAATTCCCAACCGGCCAGGCGCGGGAGTGATTACATACAAGATAATTACGAATTGATGATTACGAATTGAAGACCGCATCGGAGCGAACGGGAGGGCGGATGTCCTCATCCGCCGCGCAACGTGCGGGGGCTTTTGACAGGCGATTCGATCTCTCTCTTGGTCTCGTTCTGGGTCTCGTTCCCGAGTTGTACTCGGGAACGCACTTGCCCAAAAGTTGTACTTTGTCCTGCGACCGCACGGTGTATCCCTGGATCGCATGGTCGGCTGCGTCGGCATCCACGTCCGTACTCTCACGGTCGTGGAATGGGTACCCGCACTCTCTATCAATCGACCCCGCTATATCCTCCCCAACGCGCGCGCGTGATACTGCGGCGTGAGCAAACCCGACGGGGCGCGTCAGATACAAAGCGTAGCTTCTCAAACACGCGCGTTCCCGAGTACAACTCGGGAACGAGTCGAACAAGGCAATTACGAATTGAGAATTACGAACTAGGAATTGTCCGAACTCCCCAATTCGTAATTCGTAATTCTCAATTCCTTGGCCCCAGCCCCAGCCCCGGCCCCGAAGCCCGTTACCCCGTCATCGGCCTCGACAAACTCGGCGCCCCGTACGACACCACCGGCCGCGAACTCACGGCGCCACCCCGGCAAGTCCGCCGCCCTTCCCCAGGCTACCCACAAAA
>JACRLJ010000169.1 GCA_016215105.1 Candidatus Hydrogenedentota bacterium | reverse complement strand
GCATGACGCCAATGCTTCGGCCCGGTCAGCCCAGCGGTCTAGACACGGAATCTCCGGGAGCCGAGGGGCTTCGTACGCGTCCTCGGGCTCGCTCTTCACGTAAATCGAGATGCCTGCGGCTTTGCACGCGGCGATCTGTTGCTTCGCGCGATCACCCGGGCCGATGAGGTCGATGCTGTAATCCCAGAGGCTTTTCTTGACGCCCTCCGGCTTCTCGACGAACTCGTCCTTTTCCATCTCCGTAAATATGCCGGTACCGGGCTTTAGCAGCTTAATCATTCCCGATTGCGCTTTGTCGGATGACCATACGTGCACCGCGGAATAGGGCCATCCGATAACTTCCGCCTTGGGATTAACTTTGTGGGCGGCCTCGGCGAGGTTATTCATCAGATTCGAGACAACTTTGTCGGCGCCAATCGCTTCACATCGGGGACAGTTGGTGTGGCCCTTCTCGACCCCGAATGGCCGCATGAAACAATGGTAGAAACTTTCACCACCGATGATAAGGACCAGACCGCTGAGCTCCGGGTCCGCTTTGAAGATGCCCTCGACACTTTCGGTCAGCCATTGCTTTACGAGCGGGTGCTCCGTACACAGGACGTACTCGCCATCGGCCTTCCAGGTCAGCGCGCCACGAATTTCCGGATGCGCCGTAAAGATCGGATCGTCCTTGGGAAACTTCTGCCGGATATTGACGAAGCAATAGGTCTTCATACCGTATTTGCGCGCTTCCGCGCCTGAATCGGTGTTGGCCTTGAGACTACCTTCGGCGCGGCGCGCCTTGAGCTCGGGAATCGCATCCGAGGTTGACAATTCAAAGAGGCTGCCCCCCGCGGTAAACACAGCGTTGTACCCCATGAACACCAAGTCGCGAGTCTTTCCGAAATTGGGCGTCGCGCCCAGCCGGACCGTTAGCCGCGGGGTGTACACCTGTTCGCCGCGTTTGAGGTAGGGCGCCTGCCGGAATCCTATCTGTTCCACCAGCTTTACTACCCCATCGCGAAGGCCGGCGGCGTCATGACCGCGAACTGTTACTTGCTGCTCGGTAATCGTTAGGGTGAAGCTCTCAGCGGCGCCCTCTCTTCCGCCTCCGCCATCCAACAGAACGATGGTCTGCGGGGCGTTGTTCAACGTCGACGGCGTTTGTACCGGAAGTGTAAGCCCCATCCCTTTGGTCAAGAACTCGACAAGATGGCCCGCCATTATGGTGGTCAGTGGCTGCGCGTTAGGAGCCGTGGCGATGGTCCAATTGTCTCCAATAGCCGTCTCGTCCGGCGCCGGTTTCGCGTCCGGGTCGCGCGAGAACCGAGAGAAGTAATCTTTCGATAGCGCCGAAAACGGGCTGGCCTCGTACGCCGCCTTGGTCTCGGCGCCGAGCCGCGCGCCAATCTGCGCCAAGGTCTCCAGCTTCGCTTCCTCCCCCATCGCAATCGCCGAAATCAACATAGCGAGAGCCACTCCCCAGACGATCTGCAGTGCTGCGCTCGAACGACGAATCCTACTCCGCATGACCTACTCCTTATGCTGGACACCATCATGCTGCGTATCCTAATCGGTGGAAGGGCCGAGAGCAATCTTTGCCTTGCCGATTGCAGCCCACACGCTTGTGATATAATTGTACGAGTTATGTCTCCTTCATTCTGGCGATTTCTGAAATACTCGAAGCCCTACTGGCCTCTGACGCTGGGCGCAATCCTCTGCGGCGTGCTGAAATTCTCGCTGGCCCTGTTGATGCCCTGGTCGCTGGGCTACGTCATCGACAAGGTTCTTCCCGTCTCCAAACAAGAGGGCATAAGCCGTCTCGAGTTCGTTCTCGCCGTGCTGGCGCTCTCGTTCGTCGCGCGCGCGGTGGCCAATTATTTCCGCTCCTACTGGTCGGCGATTGCCGGGACGCGAACGGTGTTCGACGTGCGGCGCGAATTGTACCGGCATATTCAACGCTTGAGCCTGTCCTTTCACGATGGCCGCCGGACCGGAGCCATCATGTCCCGCCTGATCAATGACCTGAATTCCGCCCAGGGAATCCTCGAGCAAGGCGTGATCTCGATGTGCATGGACGTGGTCATCCTGCTTGTCGTCGTCGTGCTGCTGTTCGTGTGGGACTGGAGGCTGGCTTCGGTGAGCCTCTTGACGATGCCCCTCTACGGTTTGGCCTTCCGCTATCTGAATCCCCGTATCCGCGCCGTCGCCACGGCGGTTCAGGAAGAAATGGAGGAGATGAACGGCGAGACCACGGAGAAACTTGCCGGTCTGCGCGTGGTGCTGGCGTTTGTGCGCGAAAAGACCGAGGAGATTAATTTCTTCCTGCGCCATCGTTCCTATTACGGGAAGCTGCTGCGCCGCGAACGGCTGAAGCTGACGCTGCAATCTCTGGCGGATTTCTTCCAGGACCTTGGTCCCATCGTCGTGATCTTCTACGGCGGGTACCGCGTCATCACGGACCCCGATTTTACGGTGGGCGCGTTCGTAGCCTTCTACGGGTTCTTGTCCCATTTGTATCTGCCCACAAGGCGGCTGGCGGACTACTCCGCGTTGATGCAGGAGAAGCTCGCGGCCATGGACCGCGTGTTCGAACTGTTCGACAGCGAACCCGAGATCAAGGACGCGCCACACGCAAAACCGTTGCTCAATCCCAAGGGGCGCATCACGTTTGAGGACGTCTACTTTGCCTATACGGCGGACACGCCTGTCCTCCAGGGCGTGACCTTCGACGTGCAGCCGGGCCAGTCGGTGGCCATCGTAGGCCGTAGCGGCGCCGGGAAGAGTTCGCTGGTGAATCTTGTGCCGCGCTTCTATGACATTACTCGAGGCGCCATTCGGATTGACGGTCACGATATCCGCGACCTGACCCTGCGTTCGTTGCGCGCGAACATCGGCATGGTGCTGCAGGACTCGATACTGTTCACGGGCACGATTCGCGAGAACATCCTGTACGGACGCATGAACGCCACGGAAGCCGAGATGCAGCGCGCCGCGGCGATGGCGCACGTCACCGAATTCGTCGATACACTTCCGGACGCGTTCGACACGATGGTGGGCGAACGCGGCGTGACCTTGAGCGGAGGACAGAAGCAGCGGGTCAGTATCGCGCGCGCCTTCTTGCGCAATCCGCGCATTCTGATCCTCGACGAGGCGACGTCGAGCCTGGATTCGGGCGCGGAGGCCCTGATTCAGGAGGCCTTACGCGAGCTGATGAAAGGCCGTACCACGCTGGTGATCGCGCACCGGCTCTCGACCATCGTGGACTGTGACGCGGTGATCGTGATTCAGGAAGGCCGCATCGTCCAACGCGGCGCTCACGCTCAGCTCATCCACGAATGCGGTCCCTACCGCCAGTTCTGCCGCGAGCAGTTCGGCGACGTCGAACTCGAGGACCTCACTCGCAAAGCGGCCGGGTAGGATCGCGCAATCCGCCGCGAACGCGGTCTTTGAAAGCGATTCCGATGCATTGATATACTCCGTCAGTTTCGTCCCTTCCTTCTCAGGCAAGCGGATATCACGTGTCGACCACGATCCTAAGGAGAACTGTAATGGCCAAGTTGGCAGTTAACGGCGGCGCGCCGGTTCGCGCAAAGTCCCTCGCATGGCCGAAGTGGCCGATTCACGGCTCTGACGATGTCAAGCTGATCACGGAAGTCACCAAGTCGGATCGCTGGTCGTTTGACGGCCCCGTTGAATGGAAGTTCGCGGAGGCGTTCACGAAGTACCAGGGCGCCAAGCACGGCCTGTGCTGCGCGAACGGCACCGTTGGCATTCAGCTCGCCCTCGAAGCGCTGGGCATTGCCGCGCATGACGAAGTACTCGTTCCCGGTATGACGTGGCAAGCCACGGCCGCCGCCGCGCTGGACATCAACGCTGTCCCTATCCTCGTGGACGTAGAGCCGGACACGTGGTGTATCGATATTGCCAAGGCCGAGGCATTGGTCACGAAGAAGACCAAGGCCCTGATCATCGTGCATCTGTACGGGTGTATGCCGGACATGACGCGCGTACAGGCCTTCTGCAAGAAGCACAAGCTGTTCCTGATCGAAGATTGCGCGCACCAGCACGGGTCGTTCTGGAAGGGCCAGGGCGTGGGTTCGTTTGGCGACGCCGCGTCGTTCAGCTTCCAGGAATCGAAGGTGCTATCGTGCGGTGAGGGTGGTTTCAACACCTGCAAGACCAAGGAGACTTTCGAGCGCCTGTATTCGCTGCGTAATTGCGGGCGCGGATACTGTGGCGACCACTCCAACGCCATCCAGTCCGGGAACTACCGGTTGACGGAATGGCAGGCGGCGATCTTGACGGGCGGTTTGAACCGTCTCGACAAACAAGTCAAACACCGCGACGCCAACGCCGTCTACCTCAACTCGCTGCTCGCTCAGATTCCGGGCGTGCTGCCGATGCGGCGCAGGAGGGAAGTCACCCAGCAAAGCTACTTCAATATCACGTGGCGCCTGGATCTGTCCAAGTTCAAGAAGGGCGTGACGAACATCAAGGTCTGCAAGGCGCTTAACGCCGAGCTTCACGTGCCGGGCTACGCCGATTTCGAGCCGCCGTACGAGCCGCTCAACAACTGCTCACTCTACCGTCCGCAGACCAAGCCCCGCTACAAAATCGACGCGGCGCATTGGAAGGCGATCAATCCCAAGCGCTTCCAACTCCCCGTCTGCAAAGACGCCCGCGAAAAGACCGGTATCGCGATTCACCACAGCGTCCTCATGGGCACGAAGAAAGATATGGAAGACATCGCCAAAGCCATGGCCAAAATCGCGGAGAACTCCAGCGATCTGGTGTAGGCGATAGGACCAATTCAACGCAATGACTCGGGCGCGAGGCCGAAAGGTCTCGCGCCTTTGGTGTTTTGATCGTCGCGCGGCCCGGATTTCGGCGCGTAGGATCTTCTTTCTTCTTACGTAAGAAGAAAGAAGCAAAGAAGAACGGCTAGAACGACACGCTGGCGGTTGGGGACAACCGCCCTCCCGGCACAGCGCGCGGATTGTGGTCGCTAGAACGACAACAGGCACTGCCAAATGTACATGTTGGAGAGTGCATCGACGTTGTCCCAGATGCGTTCGAGGATCTTCTCGTCGCCGCGGATTTGGTCGTATTCGGGCCGTTTTTCGGACCAGGGCATACAGTGACCCGCGCTGAGTTTGGTTCTTGGGATACCGGGCATATCTTCGACCGTCTGGATAGCGCTTACGGCTTGCGGCGCCGGGGGAACTGTGTAGGACGCGTTCCCCGAGTACACGCCGTACTCGCGCGTGAAGTCGGTCATGGCGCGGACGTTTTCGACGGTTTCGGCGTTTTGCATGATGGCGCTTGCGTCCATGACGTACCCGCCGTCGCCGGCTACGCCGTCGATCACTTGCTTGCACCGCGCCCGGACCTCGTCGGGTGTACCGTAGGCCAACAGGGCGTTGGGGATGCCGCCACTGATGCAGAATTTCTTGCCGAGCACGCGGTGGGCTTCGAAGATGTCGCCGCGGTCGACGTGGAACAGGATGCTGCCGGCGGGCAGTTCCGCGAAGGCTTCGAGATGCGCATCCCATTTGCCTTCGGCGTAGAACATGGTCTGGTGGCCCTTGGCCCAGATCGCTTCGATGATGGGCTTCAGCGTCGGCCAATAGACGGTGTCGAACTGGTTCTGGGTGACGAAGGGCGTGCAGCCGCGGTGCATCCAGAAGCCGACGGGCACGTTCCTGGTTGGGTCCGCCGTGGTCAAGGCCACGTGCAACAAGTGGGGCATGAGCGCCTGGCACGCCGCGAGCACCTTTTCCGGACGCTCCAGCAGGTCCATGGTGAGTCCGAGGTATCCGCGCAATTTGTCACCCAGGATGTCGAGCGGGGCCTTGAAGATTCCGGCGATGGCGGAGACGGTCCCGCACTCGGTCTTGAGTGTCTCGATAGCGGGTCCGAAGGCCGTAAAGTACGCGAGCATCGCCATGGCGCCTTTGACGCAGGACAGATTGTTGCGATAGGTGGACGGTTCGCCTATCGGACTGACGTCTTTGGAGACACGGGGCAGCCAGACATTGTAAAGGAAGCCGGTCGGGTCCTCGATGAGGCGATCGTATTCGTTGGCCCGCATGAAGGACGCATCGTCAGGCGGCTCCAGGTATTGGAAGGCCGTGTTCTCCGATATTTCGATACCCGGCGTGGCGTAGTACCGCAAACCGATGGCCTGGGAGAGTCCGGTCCACACGTAGACCATGCTCGGCACAACGGCGTCCCAATCAAAATCGGTAGCGCACTTACGCGCCGCCTCGAAGGCCAGGTTGTAGTCGTGCGCGACCTGCTGGCACGTGTACCCCGCGTACTTGGCGGTGAACTCCGCCGCAAAGGGCCGGATGGGCACCTTGTCTGGCTTGCCGTTCCGCAATGCGGTCACATACCGATTGAATCGCTCGTTGTAGAGTTGCGCTTTGTCCCCGCCCATCAGCTACCCTCGATTCGCACGGCCCGAGCGGCCGCGCACGCGGTTTGAAGCGCCCAACGCAGAACTTGACAACCTGAAAGTCCTGTGGCAACGTCCGTCCGCCACGGCCAAGACTGCCCATGGTAGACTCAACGCTGACAGTGAACGGCAGCAGGTAGTCACCGACGCGAACCTTTCGCCTTGGCGAGGCTCCGCATGATCAAATCGCTCCAGGGTCCATAGTTCTTGTCATCCAGCATAGAGCGCAGATGAGCGATAGCCGGAACACCGCACTCGGCCATGGCATTGTATGTCTCTTCGCAGCGATTTCTGTTGTCGTCTCGGAGAAAGGGTACGAGCGCTTCCGCGCGGCGAATGGGATCCGGCTCGCTGGCAGCGAGTGCCGCTCGTTCTGGATGCTCCCGCGCAAGTTCTTTGGCCTGTTTTAGGTGCTCTTTAGGGGCGGAAAGTAATTCGGTCTGGCGGCGTCTACCCAGGTCGTCGGAGTGCTCTTTCACACGCCTGCGAATCTCCTCCTCATTTCCAAGGCCGGTATTCGTTAGTACGAGCGGCCCTGGGCTACTTACCTGAGCAAAGACGTATGCCCTGCCGTCTTCAAGCCACGCAACACTGATCCGCATCTCCTCGAAACGGTCACGAGGCGACGGGGCGTAGGCGTTCGCTGGTGGCAATCTGGTGTGGGAGTTGGCCGGCAACCATTTCGTTCTCAGCTTATCGCTTCGATCATCAGCCCAATCCAAGGATTTTACGAGAAAGAGAATCATTCGATTGCCAGTAACGGCTTCGCGTTGCGGTACCTCGGCCTCGCGACTGATGGTTCGTAATTCTTTCGAAGAAAACTCCGCGAGTTCGGGAATCTCAATAACGTCGCCCGGCCGAAGGTCTCCCTTCCAGCACTCGATGACATTCAGGATTCCGTCCAGTTTCTCCCCTTCGCTGGCAAGCACAACGTGTGTCGCCTTATGGACCGAGGCTTCGAAGAAGAACTGCGGAAGGACAGATCCATATGCCTCTGACAACAAGGGTGCAAACGTGGGAACAAGAACTAATGTCAGTTTCCACAAGATGGTCGTAGTGCTCTTCATGTGTGCCTCCCCTGAGTTCTATCGTGAGCAAACAGGACCATTCGCACTATCTACTTTGTCACCAACATCAGGATTCTCTTCCACACCGGCCGGAGGCTCACTCCGGTCATAAGCCTTTGCCTGACGCAACACTTCAGTGAGGGCGCTATCCTCGGCGCGCACTCCGGACGGCGTAAGAGCGTAAGGTTCTGACAAGAAGAACGTGAGCGCGGTGGCGGTGAACTCCGCCGCAAAGGGCCGGATGGGCACCTTGTCCGGTTTGCCGTTGCGCAGCGCGGTCACATACCGGTTGAATCGCTCGTCGTAGAGTTGCGCTTTGTCCCCAGTCATCAGCTACCCTCGCTCTGCATGCCCTGAATGGCCGCGCAGGATTCCGACCCCGAATGTGCAAATGACTGCGGCGGCGCAGCCAAGTTTGAACCAGCATACGTGCGATGACGAACGCGTTCAAGAGGCCCCCTTCGGTAACATTAACAAATGAGTTGACACGCAGAGAAACATGGGCGGTGTCCCGTGCTTCGCCATCGCAATCGGTCCGGTGCCGTCGCCGAAGTTTTTGCCTCATCCCATTTCGACTGGCTTCGCGATTTCCGGAAACACTTTTCGGTACGACACGGCGAGCGCCCCGAACGAGATCGGCGCTACGAATAACGCCCCCACGTAGCAGAACAGCATGCCAACAAAGCACAGCAGCCATCCTAGGAGCATCAGGCCGGCCATGCCCCACCGATTGCTCCACGCTGCTCGGGCGCCGAGTTTGAGCGCCGCGATACCGTCCAGTTTCCTGTCCACAATTAACGGATAAGCGAAGGCAAGAGTAGCGCCAATACCTAGACTCACTACCACTATGACCCCAAGGTAGAGTATGAAAATGGCAAAGAAGCCGAGGAAGAACCCGGGCGCCGGTCCCGGCTGCGTGTGCGCGCCAGCGTCGAATACCATCAGCGAAAACCAACTGAACATGAAGATCGCCATGAATGGAATCATGATGACGAGCATACCGCCTAGCATCACGAGCGTGGCCACCAAGCTGGGAATGAAGTAATCGAAGCCGCGGAAAAGAACACCAAACTCGATGCGCTCTCCCCGCATCTTGGACAGGTAGCAGAGATAGATCCCGCACATCATTGGCCCCATCAGAAGTCCCATGGGCGCGAACGAGCTAAGGAGTAATGTAACCGCGGAGATTCCGAAAAACAGCCAGTACTCATCCTTGATGAGACGCCAGCCTTGCCGGAAACACTCGACCGGATGTATCGCTGTGGTGAGAAAAGGTTCGGAGGAATTGCTCACGTTCTTCTCCCTGCGTTCAAGAACCGTCGTCCGTCGCAATCGGCCCTGTGACGGATTGACGCATTTCTCTGCGCGACCATGGGACGGAATCCTCTGTTGTTCAGAGTGACACGATAGCAGTTTCGCCTTCTATTGGCGAGTGTCGGCTCGTCTTGGAGACCTCGAACCCCAAATTTGGCAGTTGGCACGCTGCAAGACGATTGAACTTCTTCCAGATCAAGCGTCTGAGTTAAATGCCATACTCACCGTCGAGGTGAGGGACAGACCCCGAGTTTCGCACAAAACTGCCGTGCGAAAGTCGGGGTCAGTCCCAGCCAACTGCCGAATTTAGGTTAACAGATCGCACCGACGAGTCAAGCACCCCGCATCTCCGCGTGGAGTTCGCGGACGGAGGGGAATACGAAGTCGGGGCGGCGGGTGGCGGCGTCGAGGTCCTCTTTTTTGGTCTCTCCCGTGAGGACGAGGATGGAGGTGATGCCGGAGTCGTAGGCCATTTGCATGTCGGTGTAGAGGCGGTCGCCAACCATGGCTGTGGTGTCTGGGGTTGCGTTGAGCGCGGCCAAGGCCATGCGGACCATTTCGGGATTGGGTTTACCGATCACTTTGGGGCGGCGTCCCGTGGCTTCGAACAATAGCGCGGTCATCGAGCCGCAGTCGGGGATGTAGCCGTCTTCGGTAGGGCAGACTCGGTCGGGGTTGGTGGCGAAATAGGGGACGCCCGCGCGCAGCCAACGACAAGCCTTTTCCAATTTGGCGTAGGTCAACGTACGATCAAAGGCCAGCACCACCGCGTCGGGCGCATCGTCAACCACCGTCAATCCACCCCAGCGCGCTTCCATCTCGAACGACGGAACGCCCAGCACGTACACCCGCCGGTACGGGGTCTCGGCGATCAGGTAGCGCACGGTGGCTTCACCGGAAGTGAGGATGTCGCGCGGCTGCGCTTCGATACCCATTCGACGGAGCTTGGCGGCGTAATGGTTGGCGTCCGCGGAGGAGTTGTTCGTGAAGAACAGGAGCCCTCGTCCGGACGCCCGCAGGTAGGCGATGAATACGGCGGCGCCGGGCAGCGCGGAGTGTCCGAGGTACACCGTGCCGTCCAGATCGAGCAGGAAGTTTCGGATTGTGCTCAACATGCAGGAGATAGTAGCACCTGCGCAGGCTATGCCCGAAATGAGCTGACTTATCCCCAGTTTGGCGCATGTTGACGCGTGACGAGTTCGCGCATAGCCTGGATTGCGTAGTCAAGCTGGTATCCCTTGTTTCTTATGAAGTGGTAGCCGATGCGTAACAGGTTGATGACGCGAATC
>JACRLJ010000014.1:17505-59808 GCA_016215105.1 Candidatus Hydrogenedentota bacterium | reverse complement strand
GCGCCGGAAGCCGTCCGGGTTTCCAATTGCGCATAGTGCTGACACGGTCTGACCTCGAATATCTGGCAAGGACATTTCTGAGCCATCCGCGACACGCCACAGGCTGGTCGGCGCATGGCGCGTTTTTCGGACGGGGACGCCGGGGCAGAGGTTCTTTAACTGCTGGAGCAAGGGCGCCAAGTCGGGGCATTGGTCGCATCGAGTGAGGATGATGTGGGTGGCGCGCCGCAACGCGGCAAGCGGTTCGCGGAGTATACCTCGCGGGACCAGGCGCCTGTCTCCGAAGGGATTCGTGGCGTCGATTACGCAGATGTTCTCGTCACGCTCCAGGCGAACGTATTGATATCCGTCGTCCAGAATAAGCGTATCGCAGCCGTGTTGTTCAACGGCGGCGCGGGCGCCAGCTACACGGTCTTTGCAGCGCACGACGATGGCCCCGGGCAGCTTCATAGCGATTAACGCCGCTTCGTCGCCGACCACGTCTACCATCGCGCGCGCGTTAGGGCCGCCTTCGATGATGCGGAGTTCACCAGGGTTGGCGCTGCCGTATCCGCGTGTCAGGACGGCTACCTTGCGTCCCCCGGCCATCTCGGCTCGGGCGCGTTCGATGACGGCGGGGGTCTTGCCCGTGCCGCCCGCTGTTATGTTTCCGAAACTGATCACCCGCGCACATACGCGCACCCGGGGTTCACGCAGGCGTTTCCACATGCCCAGGCGTACTAGGGGCGTCGCGGCAGAGAGGATGGCGGCGACGGAAAAGGGAATAGGTTCGCCCCGGCGCACTTTTTCAGCGAGTTGATGGAGAAAGCTCATCGGGGCGCGAAGCGTTTGCCGCTAAACTGGCGTACCAGCCCCTTCAGTTCGAGCAGGGTCAGCGAACTCAATGCTTCGGATACGGAGATCCGGCATGCCGCCGCGATCTCATCCACAAAGGACCCCTCCGGCGCGAGCACGGAGAGCACATCCTTTTCTTGGGGAGAGGCCGTTGGCGCTGGGTTGATCGAACGCGTCTGACCCGTCTGACTGGTCTGACCCGTCTGACTTGTCCGAGGTCTTGTCGCGGGTTCGGGGGCGGGGGGGCCCGCGTGGGCGTGCGCTTCCGCGCGGAAGGACGCTTGGTGTACCGCGCTCGGAACTTCCAACTCGACCAAGATATCTTCGACCGTCTCCACCAGTTTCGCGCCTTCACGGATTAGCGCGTGCGGTCCCCGGCTATTGTCCACGCCTACCGAGCCGGGCACGGCAAACACCTCGCGGCCTTGTTCCGCTGCTTGGCGCGCGGTGATCAGCGCGCCGCTGTCTAGCGGCGCCTCGACGATCAACACGCCCATGGACAGCCCGCTAATGATGCGGTTCCGATAGGGGAAATGCCCCTTGGACGGTTTCACTCCCATTTCGAATTGCGATAGCACGCACCCGTGCTGAGTGATTTCGTGCATGAGATCGGCGTTCTGCGGCGGATAGACCACATCCACTCCATTGCCCAGGACCGCAATGGTCCGGCCCCCGGCTTCGATGGCGCCCCGGTGGGCCGCCGCGTCTATGCCCGCGGCCAAACCGCTCACGACGGTTACGCCGCGCGCGGCCAGTTCACGCCCGAACTTTTCGGCCATGCGAATGCCGTAGGGCGTGGGACGCCGCGTGCCGACAATAGCGACGCAGCACTCATCTTCCTCGCGCAAATCACCGCGAAGGAAAAGGCATAGCGGGGGATCGTAGATTTCTGCCAGGCGTGGGGGATAGCCGGTATCTTGAAGCGTGATCAGCGACGCGCCGTATTCGGCCATCAGCCGTTCTTGCGCGCCGATGTCGGCGATGTCGGCGTACTGCTTGATACGTTCCGCAAGCGCCGGCCCGACGACTTCCTTGAGCGCTCCCGGCGACGCCTCGAGCACGTGCCGCGGCGTGTGAAACCGCGCCAGAAGCCGGATGAAATGCGCCGTACCCACACCCGGCACCAACACCAGCGATAGCCATTCCCGATGTTCGTCAGATAGCCCCATGGGCTTACTATAGCATTGGCGGACCGGAATTCCATAACTACCGCCGCCGGTCCAACACCATTGCCCACGCCACTGGACTCCTGCGCATTGATGCGCTCCATCCCGTCCCGTTACGATACGCCCATGTCCGACAAACGCCTTCAGATCAGTCCCGGCTTGCGCCACATGCTGACCTATCCGAAATTCTCAGGCCCTACGCGAATGCTCGTTCTCGAGACGCAATACTTCTTTGACCAGGGCTGGAAGCGCGCCGCAGATGCGCTGGGCTGGGAAACGGCGTTCGTGCCGTCGGTGATTGTGGGCGGTCTCACGCGGCAAGACGTCGAGAATCTCTTTACCACGCTCGCGGATTTCCGCCCGGATTTTATTCTCGCCTCGAACTACGCGGGTATGGACACCCAGGCGCTGTTCTCGAAGTTCTACGAAGACGTGGGCATTCCGTATGTAAGTTGGTTTACCGACACTCCGCGCATGATCCTCTACGACCGGGAGGTGTATTGCTCGCGCTACTCCGTTGCCGCCACCTGGGAACGCGCCTATATACCCCACTTCGAGCGCCTTGGCTTCGAGCACATTCTCCATATGCCTCTCGCCACCGACCCTGGTCTGTTTCACGGCGAACCTACGGACGCTCCCGCGCGGAGTGTCGCCTTTGTTGGCTCCTCGATGATGAGCCACGCCATGGAAGCCTGGGAGAAACTGACGGACTCCCAGGGATTGGCCGACGCCTTGAATCGGGCTTTCGATGAGGGTCGCGTGACTCGTGATCGATTCGCGGACGGCCTATCATCGATATTACCCGCCGAAATTCTGAATGACCAGAGTTCAACCGTGTTGCGGGCCGTCGAGCTGTTGCTGGTGTACGAGGCGACCTACCGGCAGCGCCGCGACATGGCGCGGCGTCTCGATCCGCTGGGAATCGAAGTCTACGGTGATCCCGCCTGGAAGGAGATCATTTCGCACGCCGACGGGGGGATCAGCTACTTCAATGACCTTGCGGCGTTCTACCGGGATACGGCGATCAACTTGAATTCCACCAGCCTCCAAATGAAATCCGCCGTGAACCAGCGCGTGTTTGATTGTCCCGCCTCAGGCGGGTTTCTCATCACCGACGCTCAATCGGATCTGGATGAATTGTTCGACGCGGACGAAGTCGTCACGTACGCCGAATTGGACGAGTTGGAAGACAAGGCGCGTTACTATTTCGGCCATCCCGAAGAGCGTATCGGCGTGATTCGCCGCGCGCAACGCCGTATCCAAGCGCATCACACGCTGCAACACCGCCTCGAAGCGCTGGAGCGGTTTCTCAAAGAACGCTTCGCGGACGTGTAGTCCCCGAGGGCAATTGGCCACGAATCGCCTATATAGTTCGTATATGTCGTATAGGTCCTATATCACCCCGACCCAAATCTCTCCCTAAGAATCCCCACAATCGTATTCAGCCGGTGGGTATAGGTGTGCTCGCCGAGCACGCGTTTGCGCGCGCGTTCGGTAATCTGCCTCCGTGCGTCCGGATGGGCGCGGTAGAAGCGGAAGAGGTCCCGGCATTCCTCCAATGAGGAATAGGAAGCTACCTCCGTCTTTGAGTCGAAAAGTCGCTCCAGCTCGGGTTGCGCGTCGGTCAAGACAAAGCCCCCCGCCGCGGGACAGTCAAACACACGCTGGTTTACCGTCGTCGGCATCTGGATGCTGGTGATATTCACGTTCAGCTCGCAGCGGCGGTAGTAGTCCGGGAGTTCCTTCAAATAGTTCACTCCGCCGCCCGCTTCCGGAAAGCCCACTTTCCAGGCGTCGTCTCCCCGCAACACCATGCCTTCAGGGACGAGTGTCTGGGCGAGGGCGACCCGCAAATTCCGAGTGCCCTCCGCGAACAACAACAACTCGACGTGACGCCGCGCGTCGGCGTCCATCTGCGCGAGAATACCGGGTTCAAGAACTGCGTCGAGTCCAGCAATAAACGTCTGCCGGTTAAGCCTGCCGGCGGCAATCGCAGCGCGAATTCCCTGGGCAAGCTCCGGCTTGTCCTGAAAATAGCTCCACTCATATGCGACGGTGGCGGTGTTGGAGTTCCCAACGAAAGTGGGAGGAAGGTCCCACGTCTCCGGCGGTTCGGCATTGAATACGATGTCGTCCACCGCGAGTGGGAGATGTTGCACGACAGGAAAACCCACACCCCGCAGGTATTCGCAATAGAGATCATCCCAACTCAAGGACACTGCGTAGCTATTCGCCAAAGCAGTGTTATTTCCCAAGATCGTCCGGGGATCGTCGACAAACCAAGCCACATAAGGGACCGCCAAATCTTCGAACAACCCGGAGAACAATCCGTCCATATCCATGCCGCCGAGATTGATTGTCAAGAGGAAGTCAGGTTTGAATTCCAGAAGGGTCAGCAGCAGGCGCTCGACGTTCTCGCGCGGCATGACCCCCTCGTGCGACACGAAAACGCTCTTGACCTGCCAGCCCATGCGCCGCGCGGCGTGGATACAGGCAATGTCCAGCCAGTATCCGCTTTCCAGGACCATCATGCGTGGCGCGGGACCGGCGAACTTGTCATACGACATGAGTTCGCGCAAACGCGGAGTAACCTGCAGGCGTGTGGAAGTCATGCGCGGGATAATACCACGCGATTGACGGCCCCTCAACGCTTGACAGCGGGAAAATGGGGCTGCGGGTGCGGCTAGGAATCTGGCCAGAAAGTTGGCTGTCTGGCCGCGCCTCTAGAACTTCTTCACACGCCAGAACAACATGAATCCGAGCACGGAGACCAAGGCCAGGCCCATGATCATCCAAAACGCGCCCGGGGCGTCCTCCAGGGGAATCTTCACGTTCATCGAAAAGGCGCTTACTACAAAGGTCGGCACCATGATGCCGATTGTGATGATATTCAGAGTCTTCATCAGGACGTTAAGATTATTGCTGACAATTGACACCCGCGCGTCCATCAGACCGGACAATACGTTCGAGTAAATCTCCGCCAGCTTATAGCATTGGTTGTTCTCGACCGCGATGTCGTCGAGAAATTCCGACTGTTCCGGGTTGATGCCCATCTTGGCCATGTTCGCGGTCAGTTTGGTGATTAGCACGCCATTGGTGTGAATTGAATTCAAGTAGTACACCAAGCTCTTCTCCAGCGCAAAAAGGTTTAGAAGAAACCGGTTTTCCATTGCCGCGTTGATCTTCTGCTCCAACTCGTCCGAAACCATATTGATGATCTTGAGGTGGTCCAGGAAATGCTGTATTGCCCCGCCCATCAGTTTCAGTAGCAAATCGGTGAGCGATTGAATCTTGGTAAAGCGCCGCCCTTCGAACAGGGGATTGTCCTCGGTCACCACGATGATGAGCCTGTTCTTGAAAAGAAACACGCCCATCGAGGTAACGCGGAACATGAAGTGTTCGGCGACAGAGTAATTTCTGGGACGCTTGAAAATCAGGGCCGCGTGTTCCGGCTCGAACTCGAGACGCGCAAGTTCATCGGGGTCCAAAGCTGAATTGAGCGTATGTTCGTCCAGTTGGTAAGCGTCGACCAGGTGACGTTTCTCGGCTTCGTTCGGGCTTACGTAGACGAGGACCTCGTCCTGGCCCGCCCCGCCATTCTCGATCAAGCGACCGTCGCTTAAGTGATACTGCTTGAGCATATTCTTGGAAATCCTTACCCGCCTAGGCGGTAAGGCCGTTCACCGGCCTTCACCGTTCCATTGCCGCAACCATCGCGTATGTGAGAGGGCTACCGCCGCCCATGGTAACAGACGATGGTCATTCCCTCAACCATAATCTTGAACCACAATCTTGGGGCCAGAGCGTCTCGGTCCCCAAGCCACGATCGGTGTCCGCCGCATCTCGCATTGATCCACACCGTACCGCGTGCTATGGTCACACTGTCCTCGCAAATAAGTTCGCACATGCCGTGCCATCGTCGTATCGAGTCGGCGAAACAATGGATTTATGGAGAACGCTGCGATGTCCATCGTCCGCATTTGCGCGTATATTTCCTCGGTTGCCCTTGGAGCTACTTCGGGCGGCTCGGATAGCGCCCGGGACTTTACCACATTCCAAAGCGCGGCCCCGTATTCTCCTGAGCTCGACATTGCGTCGGATACCGCCATAGTCTATGGAGTCAACGAAACTCTTCCGGCGCGTATCGGGGAATGGCGCGCGCAAGGATACGCCGCCGCGATGATGATGGGGATTGCGTGGGGCGATTACGGCGCGTATTTCGGGACGGGCGCCGCCTGGAAACGCGGCGAGATACAGACGTTGAAGGACGGATCACTGCGCCTTCACAATCCCAATTCCGAGATTGGTTACAACGTTCCCACCATGGCGTACGTCGAATACATCAAGACACTCGTTGACAAGGCCGTCGACGCGAGAGTTCAGGCCATATACCTTGAGGAGCCGGAATACTGGGCCGATACCGGTTGGAGCGAAGCGTTCAAACGGGAGTGGCAAGACTTCTATCACGAACCGTGGCAGGCCCCGGATTCCAGTCCCGATGCGCAATACCGCGCGAGCAAACTGAAATATGAGTTGTACTTTCGTGCTCTCAAAGAGGTTTTTGGTCACGTCGCCGCGCGCGCCAAAGCCGCCAATATACATATCGATTGCGTAGTTCCCACTCACAGCCTGGTAAGTTACGCGCAGTGGCGCATCGTGAGTCCGGAGTCGCACCTGATCGATATCCCCGCGCTGGACGGCTATGTCGCCCAGGTGTGGACGGGTACTGCGCGCTCGCCGAATATGTACGCGGGGGCGCGCAAGGAGCGCACGTTTGAGACGGCATTCCTGGAATACGGCCAGATGCTGGGGATGGTCCGCCCGACGGGCCGCAAGGTATGGTTCCTCGCGGACCCCGTTGAGGACGATCCGAATCACAGTTGGAATGACTACAAACTCAACTACGAATGTACGCTGATTGCGTCCCTCATGTGGCCGGACGTTCACCGGTACGAGGTTATGCCCTGGCCGGACCGCATCTTCCGTGGCGCGTATCCGAAGATAAACATGGACGCCAAGTCCAATGACCGTGAGGGAATACCCTCAGACTACGCGACACAGCTGCTAGTCTCTATTAACGCGCTAAACGAGATGGATCAAAGCGACGTGAGTTACGATACCGGCTCACGCGGTGTTGGCGTAATCATTTCCGACACAACCATGTTCCAGCGGGCCGAGCCGCAGCCTAGCGATCCGTCATTGGGCGCGTTCTACGCGCTGGCGCTGCCGTTGCTCAAGGCCGGTGTTCCGATCGAAGTGGTCCAGCTCGAAAATACCGTTCACGCGAACACGCTTGACGCGTACAAAGTCTTGCTGCTGACGTACGACGGCCAGAAGCCGCTGAAGAGCGCCTATCATGAAGCCCTGGACCGTTGGGTTCGCGGTGGAGGCGGGCTTGTCTTTGTTGATGATGGGTCTGATCCGTACAACGGGGTTCGCGAGTGGTGGAATGAGCAAGGCAAGACAAAAGCGAAGCCCGAGGACGACCTTTTCCGGCGCCTTGGCGTGACAAGCGCGGCCGAAACCGCGCCACAGTCCGTGGACAAGGGATTTGTGCGGGTGCTGCGGAAACGTCCTCACGAATTGATGGCGGCTGCAGATGGACCTGGCGTGGTGCGATCACTAGTAGAGGCAATGTTCGTAAAACGTGGCGAGCCGCTCAAGACTCAGAACTACCTTGTCGTGCGCCGAGGCCCATTCGTGATCGCGTCGGTGCTCGAAGAGTCCGTCAGCAATGATTCCTTGAAGTTAGCGGGTTCGTATGTGGATTTGTTTCAGGCGGCCCTGCCCGTCGTGCGCGAGATAATTCTGCAGCCGGGTCAACGCACTCTACTTTACAACCTGGATTGGGCAAAGAGACACGCCGTCAAGGCGAAGGTCGTGGCGGCAGGCGCCCGTATCCGTCAGGAGGAACTGAACAACGGGGTGTTCCGCTTCCATGCGCGCGGCCCCAAGGGTTCTACGGCCACCGCCCGTGTTCTGCTTCCCGGGCATGTCAAGCAATTGACGACCACGCCTGCAATCGACGTCAAGCAGGACTGGGACGCGGCTACTTCGACGCTGGGGCTATCGTTTCCCAATTCCGCTCAGGACGTCCTATTTGTACTCAATCTGTAACAGCGCAAGGGCGCATCATTGAGCCGGTACGGTAACGCCGTTAGCGCACGGCGCGACAATCTTGCTCTGAACCGCGCATTTAGCGCATAGTGGAGTTCCCTGTCGAGCGGGCTGCGCGCGATAGGCATGTTGTTAGAAATAGCGCCTAGCAGGCGCAAAGGCACGCGGCGAGCGCGATTTGCCCTGGGAAGCCGGGAGTTCCTGACGCGATCCCTGAGAATTGCGGTTCCGTGGAGTGGAGTTCTTGTTCGCATGATCGATCCGAAGTATGTTCAGTGTATCGCCAAAGAAGTCGCCGTGTCTTCGTCTCAAGTTGAGACTGTGGTTCAACTATTCGAAAAAGGCGCCACGATCCCTTTCATTGCCCGATATCGCAAAGATAAGACGGGTGGGTTGGACGAGGCGAGAATCGAGGCGATTCTGGAGCGCAACGCCCACTACGCGGAGTTGACTGGCCGTTGCGCGGCGATCACGGATGCGATCGCCAAGCAAGACAAACTGACGGACGATTTGCGGGCGAAGATTGCGGCGTGCAGCGCGCGGGCAGATCTCGAGGACCTCTATCTTCCGTTTCGCAAGGATCGCCGCACCAAGGCAACTGTTGCGCGTGAGAAGGGGCTTGGACCTTTGGCGGACTTTCTTTGGGCGCAAACAGCCGGCGAGTAAAGCGTCGCAGACTATGCGGCGACCTTCGTCAAAGCCGAGAAGGCCGTCGCGTCTCTCCAAGAAGCCATGGATGGCGCCCTGCATATCCTTATCGAGACTATCAATACCGATGCGGATGTGCGCGCCATGATCCGGCAGCGCATGAGCAAAGAGGGCAGTATAGCGTCGTACTCGACGAAGAACGCCGAAGGGACGAAGACCAAGTTCGAAGCGTACTACAACTTCAGCGAGGCTGCGGTCAAGATTCCTTCGCATCGGCTGCTGGCTATACAGCGCGGCGTCAAAGATGGCGTCTTGCGCATGGAACTCAAGATTGACGATGACAAGACGCTCGCCGAGTTGGGAGCGCGGTTTCTGAAGGCCCCCGGAACCGAGTTCGAGCCCATCATCCGGCAGGCCGTTGAAGACGCGTACCGCCGGCACCTTCGTCCATCTATCGAGAGCGAGGTCATGGCGGCGCTTCACGAACGCGCCGACTTGGAAGCCATACGCGTATTTCGTGAGAATGCGCAGAACCTCCTTCTAGCGCCACCCGCGGGGCGTATCCCGGTTGTCGGCATTGTTCCCGGCCTGAAGAACGGTTGCATGCTGGCCGTCGTGGATGCTTCGGGCGCCTACCTGGAGAGCGCCGCCGTTTTTCCGCATCCGCCGCAGAACAACGCCGCGGAAGCCGAGATCGTGTTGCTCGCGCTGATGCAAAAGCATCAGGCGTTCGCCGTCGCAATCGGTAACGGCGCCGGATCGCGGGAGACTGCCGCCTTTGTGAAGGCGGCGCTGGCGCAGGTAAAAGGGCACGAGGCGTTTTCCGCGCTCGTGAACGAGGCCGGCGCCTCCGCGTACGCGTCCTCCAAGATCTCGCGGGAGGAACTGCCGAACGTGGAGACCAACGTGCGCGAGGCCATCTCCATCGCGCGCCGCTTGCAGGATCCACTGGCGGAATTGGTGAAGGTCGAGCCGCGCAGTATCGGTGTCGGTCAGTACCAGCACGACGTCAATCAAAAGGAATTGCGCGAAGGACTCCACCGCACCATGGTCTCCTGCGTAAATAGAGTCGGAGTCGACCTGAATACTGCGTCCGTGTACTTGCTGCGGTACGCGAGCGGATTGCTGCCCGAGACCGCCAAGAATATCATCGAGTACCGAACCAAGATAGGCGCGTTTACTTCGCGTCAGCAACTGAATGAAGTGAGCGGAGTGGGCCGCCGGGTATTTGAGCAATGCGCTGGATTCATTCGCGTGGCCGGCGAGAATCCTCTCGACATGACGGCAATTCATCCCGAAGCCTATCCGATTGTGGAACGAATCGCGGCGTCCTTGGGCCTTTCACTAGCCGAAATCATCGGCAATGAGGAGGCGCTCGGCAAGGTAGATCTCGCCGCCTTCGTCGATGAGACAACGGGCATGCAGACCCTGCTCGACATCCGCAATGAGCTCGTTAGGCCGCAGTGTGATCCCCGGCCGGCGTTTAAGGTTCCGAAGTACATCGAGGGAGTCAATTCTGTCACCGACCTTGAAGACGGGATGGAACTCGAAGGGGTCGTCACGAATGTCACGGACTTTGGCGCGTTCGTCGATGTTGGCGTTCACCAGGATGGTCTCGTTCATTTGTCCGAACTCGCGAACCGATTCGTTCGCGAAGCGCACGAGGTCGTCAAAGTGGGGGATGTCGTAAAGGTGAAGGTCCTCAAGGTGGACAAGGCGCAGCCCCGAATCTCGCTCTCCATCCGTGCGTTGTTGCCGCCGCCGGAGAAGAAACCGCGCCCGGAACCGCGTAGGCGGCCTGCCCCAGCTGCGCCAGCGGCCTCGGGCGATGGGCAAGCGGCCCCAGCCGAAGCGCGGAGTGCGCGGGCGTCTCATTCCGAACGTCCTGCCCGCCGCGAACAGCGCCCCGAGCAGCGGGATCGGACAGAGCGTCCGCGGCGGGATGATGGCCGGCCAAGAACACAACGGCCCGGCAAGCCTACCGGAAAATCGCAACGGCCAGCCGCCGCGCCACGCCATGAGGAAAAAGGCGGGGGACTCAATACGCTGCTCGCGGATCAGTTGGCTGCGCTGAAGGGGAAATTCGGATCGTAGGAGAGTTACCACAAGCGCCGGAAGTCGTTTGCGGGGTATTCGCTTTGTAGTGAAAAGTACTTGACATGCGCCGTCCTTTGCGCTACACTCTTACCATGAGCGGATCGCCAACAACACGGATCGAAGCAGATGTACCGGACGAGCCTGTCCAACTGCATGTCCATGCCATGGACAATATCCGGTTCATTCGTGAGACCATGGAGCGGTCCACCGCCTTTACGGCGGTCCCGGGCTGGGGTACCGTCGCCATGGGGATTGTCGCCATCGTCGGCTCACTAGCCGCCTGGATGACGCACACGATGGACGCGTGGATGAGTGTGTGGACGGCTACGGCGATCGGCGGTTTCGCGTGCGGCGCCGCAACCATGTTTATCAAAGCCCGGAGAGCGAACGAGTCGCTTTTTACCGGGGCCGGACGCCGATTTGCCCTGGGGATGTTTCCTCCAATTTTGGCGGGAGTAATTCTCACCTTCGTTCTCGACAGCGCCGGCTTGTTTGCGATTCTGCCGGGCGTTTGGCTGCTGCTTTACGGTGTCGGCATCGTTACCGGGGGCGCGTTTTCCATGCGGCTTGTGCCGTTAATGGGAGCGTGCTTCATGGTCTTGGGCGTGGTGTCCTTCTTGACTCCGCCGCAATACGGCGAATTGTTCATGGCCGCCGGTTTCGGTGGGCTGCATATCGTGTTTGGTCTCATAATCGCGAGGAAGTACGGTGGCTAAAGACAGCACAGCAAAACGTTTGGAAGGCGCCGCCATGTCCGCATCCCCCCAACCCGCGCGGGGCGAGGCGGCCGGGTTCGACCGCGTCATCCACGAGCGCATGCGCCTGGCGGTGGTGAGCGCGCTTGCCGTCAACACAACACTCAGCTTCAGTGAACTCAAACGTATCTTGAACACCACCGACGGCAATTTGAGCGTCCACGCGCGCAAACTCGAGGACGCGGGATACATCTCGTGCTCGAAGTTCTTCGAGGGCCGCACGCCGAAAACGGAGTATCAATTGACCAGCAAGGGCCGGAAAGCGTTGGAAAAGTATCTCAGCCACATGGAGTCGCTGATCAAGCGCGTCCGCCAAGGGTAGGGGGCGCGGATTTCTCTTTTTTTGCATACAGACTTTGTTTAGCAAAGTACTTGTCGTAGTAGTATAAAACGTACAGCGCGGGCTGAAGGAGTAGAACTTATGCGATTCAAACCACGCACCGCGGCAACAAAACCGCTGCACGTCGCCATCATCATGGATGGCAACGGACGTTGGGCGGAGGCGCGCGGTTGGCCCCGTATCGAAGGCCACCGCGCCGGGGCTGCAGTCGTACGCCCCCTCGTCGAGGCCGCGCCAAATCTTGGAATACGCACGCTTACGCTGTTCGCGTTTTCCTCCGACAACTGGAAGCGGCCGCCGTCCGAGGTTTCCGCGCTGATGCGCCTCGTTCGCGAGTTCTTAGACGCCGAAACGTCCCGCTGCTGCAAGGAAGGCGTCCGGCTGTCCGTACTTGGTTTACGAACGAGACTTCCAGGGACCTTGCGCCGGGCCATCGCGAGCGCGGAATCCGCCACCGCGTCCGGTAAGGTCTTGAACCTTAACATCGCGCTGGACTATTCGTCGCGCGATGCGATTCTCCAAGCGGCTATGCGTTTGCGCGGCGCCGCGGCAATCTCCCGCGCCGATTTTTCCGCCGCCCTTTCGAATCCGCCTTCACGCCGCGCCACGCCCGATGTAGACCTGCTGATTCGCACTGGCGGCGAAAGACGTCTCAGCGATTTCCTGTTGTGGGAGTGCGCCTATGCGGAACTCTACTTCACGGACACCATGTGGCCAGACCTTGATGCTGAGGACCTCAATGCAGCTATCGAGAACTACCGGTCCAGGGAAAGGCGGTTCGGCGGTACTCCACCTGCGATTAGCGATCGCGTCCGTGGCGATGCTGGTCTACTCGCTGTCAGCGGCAACCAGGACTGCTGGCTTCACTGAATCAATGCTCGACCTATCCGCACGGCGCGCCAAGGTCAAAGGGATGGTGGAACTAGCTCATGGGCGATACGAGAGGTTATTTGGACCGTGCAGTCCGCTCCTGGGTGAAGCTGTGGGTGGCGTACAACGTTCTCTTCATTGGCGTGTTTTCCTACGTGATTCTCGTCATGCGGGGTTCCCGGCCGGGGTTCATCGAATTCATCATCCGGGGCCTCGTTATCCTCGCGATGGCCAACACTGTCTTCTGCGTTGGTCCCGTTGTGGATTGTTTTGTGTATGCGATCTTGGGAATGCGGCTGGGTGGCGCCCGTTACGTGTTCAGCGTGCTAACGTTAGTAGTCTTTCTATGGAGTATCTTTGCGCGATGAGAATAAGATTGGCTTGCTTGTTTGCGACCACAGGAGTGTCACGTTGATTATGATGAGACGCGTACTGTGGAGAGGCGGCGCCGCAACGGCGATAATCGTGGTGGCGCTGCTGGCCGGTCTGGTATGGAGTTCGAGGCGGCCGATCTCGGCTCCCGTGTTGTCACCATTCGTCACGTCTCCTCAATCTTACGCAGGCGCGTCATCGTCCGCGGCAGAGATTTCGAATGCTCCGACTGCGTCGGCGATGTCGCGCGAATCCATCCCGGCTGTTCCATGCATTTCAGTGTCCGGAACGGTCAAATACCAGGCATCCGGAATGCCAGTTCCGCGAGTTCGAGTTGCGGCGGTCAACGAACACACGGGAAGTGCGGAGTTCTGCGCCTCGACCGATGATCGGGGCTTCTACGCCTTGACGGGCCTTAGACCCGAAACCGGCTACATCATCGAAATCCAGTGCACAAAGGAAGGTTACCGGGTAGTTGACGGGCCTGGGTGGGTCAAGAAGCCCCGGTTCGTTCAGGAGCACGGCCCAATGGACGGCTACAAGACGATAGATTGGCCCGGATGGATCAAGCTCGCTGATGGCGAAATTCTATCCGATCTGGACATTGTTCTGGCCACTGGTGGCTCCGTCTTGGGAAAGATCGTTGACATGTCAGTTTCCTACGACATGGAGCAGCTCCCCGCAGTGCTCAGGAATTTCCGCGGGGATAACGAAAACGCCCTGTTTCGAAAGTTCATGCGTGAGGCCGAGCGTCCCATGTCCGGTGTCCGTATCATGCTTGTGGAGGCGGCAGATACCGCGGCGAAACGCGTCATCCAGCAAACGGTCTCGGACGAAACCGGCCGCTACGTCCTGGCGGACTGTCCCGCAGGACAATATGCCATCGTAGCGGAGCCACCTGCTGGCGCCGTAATCATGAACGAAAAGCATTCCAGCCGGTACCGTCCCGTGGACATCCCGGCCTCGAAAGACGTATCCGATGTGGACTTTTCGTTTCGCTTGGACTCCGTGTCGGTGGCTGGCCGTGTCACAGGCATAAGCGGAAAGCCCATTCACGATGTCCAACTGAGCGCGGAACTCCCGGTTCGCGATCGGGGCGACGGCTTCACCGTGCTCCCAGACGCGGGAAAAGTCGAGGCCACCACGGACGAGCAAGGCCTCTACTGCATATCTGGATTGACTCCGATGCACATCATTCACGCCGCGGGAATTGTGTGGAGCAACGGAGAATCTGGCGGTGGTGAGCACGCGTACAGGATTCGCGCCCGTGGCTCGGGATACGCAACCGCCCAAGTGGATTTGCCAGCGATTCCGAGGGCTCTGGCCGATACCGCGAAGGCGTTCATCAAGGCGTACATGAACGAGGCCTCGCTGCGCGACATTCCTGACGAGCGCAAAGTCCCACCCCCGTCCACACAACTCCTCCAGTACGACCCCGGTGGCGCCATTCGCGTAGACCTCGCTTTGGAGCGCGAAGCCACCGTGAGCGGACGCCTGATAGATACTCGTGGTATACCTTTGGCAAGCGGCTCTGTTCGCTTGGCGTATGCGGAACCTGAACAGGGTCAGCCAAAGCTCCTCGAAATTAAGAAAGTCATTCCTGACGACGTGAAGACCGACGAAAGCGGCGGATTCGGCATTTCGAAGATTCCCGCTGGCCGGTACGTGTTTCAGACCGTCATCGACTCCGTCGGCCTTCTCCACGCGCGAAACGAACCCCTCGAATTGCGCGCCGGCGACACCATCCGTGATCTCGAACTCATTGTCGAATCCGCGGATGACCGGGGCGATCTCACGGGTACCGTCCGGGACGTAACCACAAACGAGCCCATCCCAAATTTCACTGTCGCGGTGTCCGCCGTCGCTTCACCGTCGGAGCCCTACCCGAGGTACGGTGACGTTACGAACGATGAAGCCAAGAAATCCTTTGTCATCCGCGGCGTCTCGCACGGTACCGCGACCCTGCAACTCTCGGCGCCCGGATATCCGCCTGTCGAAGTACAGGCGCGGGTGGAAAGCGGTAGGACCAGTACTGTAATCGGCTACTTGGCGCCCGAAGGACGTATCGAAGGTATCGTCACGCTGAATGGCGTCTCAGTCTCAGGCCGTGTAAGTGTGCGTCTCGCTGACGGACGTCCGATACTGGAATCTGGCAGTGGCGCCGTACCGTTACGCGCGATTGACGCGACCCCAGATGGAGCCTTCTCCATTCAGGGGCTTTCGCCTGGGGAGTATTTGGTTCGAGCGGACGCGCTCGCCAATCCCGGGCCGCCTCCTTCGTACCGGTACAGTTGGACTAAGGCGAACGTTGTGGCAGGCCGGGCTACGCGTGTCAATCTCACCGTAGAAGGATTCACTACGATCCATGGGAGTTTTTTGTTCCCGGAGACTTACAAATACGGCTGGATTCAAGTGTACGAGGGCCATGTACCGGCCTCTTCCCCGATGGAAGACGAAGAGGCCGCGTGGCGGCTTGTCCGGGCCACAGCAGACTTGTCGGGGCAAAGCGGACCCTACGAGATCACGAATCTTTCCCCCGGTACCTACACCGTCATCGCGTTCTGCTTCGGCCGAAAGGGCAAGACCGGCGCCGAATACGAACAGGATCGACATCACGTTAGCCATCTGGTGACGGTCGGCGACGGGGAGGAACTTGAACTCAATTTGGAGATTGAAACACCTCCGTGACTGCCCTGACCTGTCCTGCCGTCAGTCCGAAACGAACGGTACAAAGATCCCTCCGATCCTCTTTCAATTAATTCGCGCAATCTGCGAATACTGTCGAAATTCCCTTGACTTTTCCTCGTTTGTCATGCTATGTTCCCCGCCACTCTTTTGGGCCGTCTTCTGAACAACTCTGACACCCACGGCGGTTAGTCCGCAACGGGGTAGTCTATGGTGCGACTTCTTTGTCAGCAACATACGCGCGAGTGACATTGAAGTTGCTGACAAAGAAGCCAGATAGGCATATAAAGCCGTACACGTATGGACTATAAACACACCGTAAATCTTCCCAAGACGGACTTCCCCATGAAGGCCAGTCTCACCGTGCGCGAACCGGAAACGCTCAAGCGTTGGGAGGACAGCGATCTTTACGGCAAGATGAGACGCGTGGCCGCGGGCCGCGCGAAGTTTGTGCTGCACGATGGTCCGCCCTACGCGAACGGTGACTTGCACGCCGGCCACGTGCTCAATAAAGTGCTCAAAGATTTCGTGGTTCGGTCCAAGCAGATGGCCGGTTTCGACGCGCCCTACGTCCCTGGATGGGACTGCCACGGCCTGCCCATCGAACACAAAGTGGTCACCGATCTCGGTGAGAAAGGCAAGACCCTCAGCCAAGTAGAAATTCGCCAACGATGCCGCGCATTTGCCCTCAAATACGTCGATCTCCATCGTGAGGGTTTCAAGCGGGTTGGCGTCAGCGGCGATTGGGGGCGCCCGTACCTGACACTGAGCCCCACGTACGTAGCCACCATCGTGCGCGTGTTTGCTGAGATGTACACCCAAGGCTACGTCTACAAAGGTCTAAAGCCTATCTATTGGTGTGCGTCCTGCCAAACCGCCCTCGCGGAGGCCGAAGTGGAATATGCAAACCACACTTCGGACTCGATTTACGTGAAGTTTGAACTAACCGACCCGGTTCCCGGGGTATCTGGCCGAACGTCGATCGTCATCTGGACTACCACGCCCTGGACTCTCCCCGCGAACTTGGCGGTATCCGTCCACCCTGACTTCGAATACAGCGCGATCAAAGTGGGGGACGAGACCCTCCTTATGGCCACCGAACTGGCCAAGAAGGCCCTTGCCGACTGCGATGTAACGAGCTATTCGACGGTGAAGACCTTCAAAGGCGATGAACTGGAAGGCCTTCATTACCGGCACGTCTTCTTCCCTGATCGAATTTGCCCCATCATCGTCGGCGACCATGTAACCCTCGAGGCCGGAACGGGCTGCGTTCACACCGCCCCAGGGCATGGTCAGGAGGACTATGTGGTCGGCGCCAAATACGGTATTGCTCCGTTGTCGCCTGTCGACGGGCGCGGCGTCTTTACCGCCGAGGCGGGCCCCTATGCCGGTATGCACGTATTCAAGGCTAACGCCAAAATCGTCGAGGACCTCAAGACCTCCGGCGCATGCTTGGCGTCCGCCAGGCTTGAGCACAGCTACCCGCACTGTTGGCGCTGTTCGCACCCAGTCATCTACCGTGCCACGCCCCAGTGGTTTATCTCGATGGAACAGAATGCCTTGCGTCGCCGAGTGCTGGCCGGCGTGGAAAAGGTGAAATGGAGTCCGCAATGGGGACAAGAGCGTATCCGCCTCATGATCTCCCAGCGTCCGGACTGGTGCGTTAGCCGTCAGCGGGCGTGGGGCGTTCCCATACCTGTCTTTTATTGCGCCTCGTGTGGCGAGCCCTACGCGACTCCGGAGAGTTTCAAGAGAGTCGAAGAACTCGCGTTGTCCGCTGCCGACGGCATTGACCGCTGGTTTGACACCGATGCGGCCGACCTATTGCCAAAAGGCGCCTGTTGTGCGAAGTGTGGGCATAAACAATTCGACAAAGAGACCGATATTCTGGATGTGTGGTTTGATTCCGGTGTCAGCAATCGCGCCGTCTGCGAAAACAATCCCGACTTAACGTGGCCGGTGGACATGTACTTGGAAGGAAGCGACCAGCATCGCGGCTGGTTCCAATCCTCCATCATTCCCGCTGTCGCTACCAAGGGCCAGCCTCCCTACAGGGAAGTTCTCACGACCGGCTATGTGGTCGATGGCGAAGGCAAGAAGATGTCCAAGAGGCTGGGTAACTACTTCAGCTTGGATGACCTCGTCAAGCAGCGCGGGGCCGACATTGTGCGCCTGTGGGTGGCTGGTGAAAACTATCGGCAGGACATCCGGATTTCGTCCGAGATACTGACTCGGATGGAAGACGCTTACAGGCGCATTAGGAATACTTTTCGTTACATTTTGGGCAACATTAGTGACTTTGCCGCTGCGGATGCAGTGCCATTCGACGACTTGGAAGAGGCCGACCGATGGGCCCTTCACAAGATGGAACTCCTTAAAGAGAAAGTGCTTAGCGCTTACAAGGAGTACGAGTTCTATCACGTCTACCACTCCGTCCACAATTTCTGCGCCGTGGAGCTCAGCGCATTCTATCTCGATGTCCTAAAGGACCGCCTCTACACGTTCGCCACCGATTCGCGGGAGCGCCGCGCTGCTCAGACCGTTATGGCTCAACTGCTGGGCGATCTCTTGCGACTGCTCGCCCCTATCCTTCCTTATACATGTGACGAGGCCTGGGGCTATCTTCCAGAGCACATGCGCGAAGCGGAAAGCGTGCATTTGGCGACATTCCCCGACCCTAAACCTGAGCACCGTCTCGAGGGTCCAAGTCTGGAAAGCTGGGACACGCTGCTGGAAATTCGAGGCGCTGTATCGAAGGCCCTGGAAGTCGCCAGGCGCGAAAAACTCATCGGAGCCCCGCTCGAGGCGCTCGTAACGATTACGCCGGGGCTGCCGAAATTCGCCGAAATTCTGGCCGAACACCAGGCGCAGTTGCCCTGGATTTTTATCGTGTCCAAATGTGTTGTGTTGCCCGTAACGCCCGAAGCCACCAAGGCCGACGGTAACGTGCTTGTCAAAGTTGAGCGGGCGCCGGGAACGAAGTGTGTCCGGTGCTGGAACTACCGGGAGACGATCGGGGACAATCCCGAGCACCCTCAGCTATGTGATCGCTGTGTGGAGCAATTGGCTTCCTCGTCGGCAGGTTTCGTTCAGGAAACGTAAGACCTGCCGGTAATGAATCGATGGCATTGTTTGATTAGGTTGTTGCGGATAAGACGGACTAGGAGACATTAAGGTATGAACAAACGGGACGCCAAGAAATTCGAGAAACTTCTCTTGGCTGAGCGCGACCATTTGGTGGCGAGCATCCGCGGTATCGAAGAGAACACGCTCTACGAAACCACCAGTGAAAACGGGGGGGATTTCGCGGGGTTTGCGGAAGCTGGCACGGATAATTTCGAACGTGAAACCGCGCTGCACATCGCGAGTGGCGAGTCCCAATGGTTGCAGGACGTTACCGACGCACTCAAACGGATCACCAGCGGCTCCTACGGAGAATGTGAGGGCTGCTCCAAAGACATCAGTGTCAAACGATTGGAAGCTTTCCCGTCCGCACGCTTCTGCATCGAATGCCAGTCAAAGCGCGAGAAGTACGGCGCAGCGTGAAGTAGATCCCTTGAAATCCCGCAAAGAGCAGCTCCTCCTCATCCTCGCGATCTTCATCTTCGTCGTCGTGTCCGATCAGATCTCGAAGGCGATAGTCCGAAGTGAGATACAGTTCATGCCAAATCCGTTTGCTGGCCGCGAGGAAGTGTTCTTCTTCTTCACTCACCAGCAGAATCCCGGACTCGTGAACGGCATTTTCCAAGACCGGCCTTACTTGGCGAAAATCATGCCGTTGTTTGCCTGTGGTGTGTTAGTTTATCTTTACAGACACCTCGATCCCGCGTCCCGTATTCAAACTATCGCGTGGGGGCTGGTCGCGGGTGGCGCCATCGGCAACATCATTGATCGCTTCTGGTTCGGAGTCGTTACTGATTTTCTCCAGGTAAACTTCTACTTTGTTCCCTTTGAATTCCCCTGGAAGCGTTTTCCCGCGTTTAACCTAGCCGACTCCGCGATATGCACGGGAGTATTTCTCCTCATATTAAGTTGGCGTAACGTACAGAATCCCACGGAGGAACCACGTGTTCCCAACCCTGTGTAAGATCGGTCCTCTGACCGTTCACTCGTACGGGTTGATGATGGCGCTGGGTTTCCTAACCTCCCTTTACTTCATTCAGAGAGAGGCCCGGAGAGCCGGGCTGGACCCCAACGTAGTCGCGGACTTGGCATTCTGGGTCCTACTTCTTGGCTTAGCCGGCGCCCGCGTCCTGCATATCATTATGTTCTCCGACTCCTACTCCTGGAACGACCCAATAGGTTGGATTGCCGTCTGGCGCGGCGGACTGGTGTTCCAGGGGGGGCCACCCCCAGCTATTCTCTTCGGTTACTGGTATTTGAAGCGCCGGAATATGAGCTTCTGGAAGACCGTGGATGTTGGGTTCCCGTATCTTGCGTTAGGCCACGCCTTCGGCAGAATTGGATGCTTCCTCAACGGATGCTGCTACGGGTTGCCGACATCACTGCCTTGGGGGATTCGCTTTCCACGTGTTCCATTTGACGTGGGTCAGGACGCCACTGGCAGTCCCCCTTTCTTGGACCATGTGCAGCGCTTCAGCAAGATCTCCATGAACGATCAGTGGTCTTTGCCCATGCATCCCACCCAGCTCTACGAGTTCTTGGCCCTGATTGCCATCTGTGTTTCCCTCCTATTGTTGCGCAAGTACTGGCATCCCTTCCAAGGCTTTACGATGCCGGTGTACTTTATACTTTACGGGCTATGGCGGTTTTTCAACGAGTATCTCCGGGGTGACCATAACCCCACGCATGTTCTTGCGCTCTCCGACCAGCAAATATTCAGTCTCGCCTTCGCCGTCCTCTCCGTAGTTCTGTTCTTTGTACTGAAACGGTTCCAATCTACCAAGAGTAATTTATAGATAACGTTCCGAGCGCAATTCGCGCTGAAACATACATGGAACGAGATGTCTGTGTGCTGTTTCATGCCGCGCGGCAGTCTGGATTACAGCTTTACAAATTCGTTGTTACTTGCGATCCTTCTTGGCTAGTGTGAAACAGTTGACTTCTCTTGCCACTGGGTATATTCTTCTCGCATCGCAACTGTTTCAGGTGGAACACAAATGCCCCCTACGAAGCTAAGCTCCAAGATCTTTCTGGAACTCCCTCCTGTCCTCGCTCATTACATTGAAGGGGATCGGTGTCAGTGGCTCGAGCTTAACCCAAGTCGTGGAAAGTTAACTTTACTTGACCGCGTCGGCGTGTTCGTTGACGCCGAGCATCTTGCCGTCGAGCGGAGACACTGGCTCGAGATCCTTGGTGTCTCTCGATCGCGCATGCTCGCCTACCGCGTTGGCTTCGAGCAAGGCAGGCGTGACGCCCATCGCCATTTCGGCGTGTTTGAAAGCAATACTCGGCTCGCGCTTCAGGCGGGCCAAGTCTTCGGCCAGTTGGAGGGCCGTTATACTGCCGAGCCAATTCGCTTTGAGTTCGACCTCGACGCGCGGACTCTCTACGGGGAAATTCTGCTGCGCGGAAACACGGAAGCTACGACCCACCGGGTCGGACTGGACCCGCTCGACTACCCGGTCTGCTGGTACACGGCGGGCTACTTCGCGGGTCACATCAGCGAAATCGTCGGACGCAGAGTCATCACCAGCGAGACGGAATGCATTGCCAAAGGAGATCCATGCTGCCGCTTCGTGTCCAAGCTCGATCCCGAATGGGGCGGCGAGGCCGATTGGGCTCGACTCGCCCTCAAGATGACTTCGATCGAGGCCGAATTGACCCAGCGCGACGAACGGCTCGCCGCTGCGCGACAGGAGCTTCACCGCGTCCAGGCGTCCCTGAACGACCTGAATCGCCGGCTGCGGTCCGACCTAATGCTCGAGAGCATGGTCGCCGCCTCCGAATCGATGGAGACCCCCATGAAGCGGGCTCGCGCGGCCATGACGACTCCCGCGCCGGTGCTCATTGTGGGCGAACGAGGCACGGGACGGGCTACCCTGGCGCGTGCCCTGCACGCTGGCGGTCCGCGCAAGAATCGGCCCTACGTTGCGATTGACTGCGCGGGGCTGACCCCCGCGCTTCTGAACCAGGAGCTGTTCGGATTTGCCAAGGATGCCGTCTCGGGCGCGGTCCGCCCCTATGCGGGAGCCCTGGAGCGGGCGAATGGCGGCTCGATATACATCGAAGAGATTACCAAGCTAGGCCCGGAGACCCAGGGACAACTTCTGCGGGCCATGCAGGACGGCACAGTGACCCCGCTCGGGGCGGAAGCGCCTGTGAAAGTGGATGTTCGTATCATCGCCGCAACGCAGATGGACCCGCGCCAGGCCATGGCGTCCGGGGTCTTGCGCGAGGACATATACTATGCGTTGGCTATCGCGCAAATTGAACTGCCTCCGCTGCGAGAGCGTGGCGACGATATCCTGCGTTTGGCGGATGCTTTTCTGCGCGAGGCCCAGGCGCGCTACCAGCGAGCGGACACCGCGATGGCGCCCGAGTTCAAGAAAGCGCTTCTGGACTGCGCGTGGCCCGGCAATCTTCGGCAATTACGCAACGTAATTGAACATGCGGTACTGATGAGCAGCGGGGCGGCGCTGGCTGCCGAGGACTTGCCGGACGACATCCTAGCTACCCGAATCGCACCGGCGCCTCAGGAATTGAGCCCGGAGGTCATCCGCGCTGCCCTGCGCCGCACCAAGGGAAACCGCAGTCACGCCGCGAAATTGCTCAATGTGGGCCGCACCACGCTGTGGCGCGCGCTGAAGCGCATGGGGTTGGAGTAAGGGGACCTGCGAACTTCCCTCCGTGCGCAATCGTCGTAGCGCGCGAATGAGAACCCACCGTGCCATCACGGACTGAGTCCTTGCCGTGTGAGACCGCAGCAAAAAAATTGGCGCCGCGCTTGGCAAGGAGTCATTTGCCTAACGCGGCGCCGAACCCGCCACCTTCGGGGTGATGCGCAGCTCATTGAAACCACGGATGAAATCCCCGCGGCGGCGCCTCGCAGCGCCGAGACGAAGCGGCGATTAATGCGACTCGAGTATCCGTTCTGCGTGCGCTACCGACTGAATCAGGTCAGGGCGCGCCTCTTTCGCTACGTACTTGTACCCTGTGCTGTGTCCCTGGAAGCGATCGTTCAGAGCGCTGGCCTCGGCGTGCGCCTGCTCGAGTGTTGTAAACAAGACTGGCATCGCACGGATAGCCTGTCCCGTCGAGGTCTCCACTTTCCAAATCAGGTACGTCATGATAATTGCTCTCCTCACTGAACTAACGGCCGCAACTGCTTTCTAGGTCCCGGTCAACGGTGTACGCACCGGGCCGCGCCAAATGCGCGAATGTACTCCGTGAAACTCCTTCTGCCCTACCGGATATGCCTCCTGCCTCCCGGCGCCATCGAATCGTCGTCGGAGGACTCTACCCATCGCTTCACCTCGTTTTGCGTCAATTCGAGCAGGCTTGCAGCGCGTCCAACATCACGTCCGCACAACTCATATACTCGAAACACGTGCGCTCGGTTGTAGCGGCGCAACGACCAGTCCTGATTCGCAACATCCGATTTGCTGTCTTCCCCGTCCATTTCGATATCCGCCCACTGTGCCCTGAAGGCCCCGGGCTTTTTCCGAAGCCACCCGACTGTCCACAATCACGGAATAGGGAGCAAGTGGCGTACCAAGTCCCAGGAATTTCCTTACAGTCGCTGGAAACGCTAGGGATCTCAAGTATCCTGGCGCAATCAACGCCTCCGTGTCGTTCTTCTTCAAGCCTTCGCGTCAGACGCGATACGTCCAGGAATTGATCACTCTGTCCAAAACCTTTACAGCAGTGTTAATTCGCGGCGTGGCTACCCCCCGAAGCACAAGCGCGGTTTGCCGCCGTGGACGGGAGGCCCTCATCCTCCCGTTGGGGCGGCACAGAACTTTATCGTTCGGTGCGCAACCGTAGGCTCGCCTCCCCAATTGATCGTCGCTTCCTATCGCGAGAACCACCCGTTGAAAACAAGCGGCTTGCGATTTCATGTCCTCAAGAGGGCGCGTCAGCGGACTTCGCGCCGACCGTAAGACGCGTGTATCGTGTATAGTGGTTCGCGAAAAGGAGGAACCTATGCGCATCCGCATTACGTGGGGTACGGGAGAAGCCGTCGGAGTACTCGAAGACACACCGACAGCGAGGGGCCTCGTGAACGCCTTGCCGCACCGTTCTCGCGCGAATACCTGGGGTAAGGAAGTGTACTTCGATCTCCCCGTGGAAGCATGCTTGGAGAAGAACGCGACCGATGTGGTTCCCCCGGGAACAATCTGCTATTGGGTGCAGGGAAGCTCGCTCGCCCTGCCCTACGGACCAACCCCCGTCTCGCACGGGCAGGAATGCCGCCTTGTCACCGCGGTGAACATACTCGGCCGCCTCGAAGGCGATCCCAGCATACTCGCCTTCATCAAACCCGGTGATTTCGTCACGGTGTCGTTGGCGGACGAATGATCAACGAGCTTCAAATCGCCGGCTACCGCTCGATTCGCAAGCTCCGCCTGCGCCTCAAGCGCATCAACGTGCTCACCGGCCCGAACGGGTGCGGTAAGAGCAATCTCTATCAATCCATCTTCCTGCTCGCCAAAGCTGCCTCGAATGAGCTCGCGCGCACACTTGCCTTGGAAGGTGGTATGCCATCGGTGATGTGGGCCGGCGCGAGAAAGCGAGAATCGGAACAACTCCGTCTGGGCGTCGCACTCGATGATTTCACCTATGCGCTTACCCTCGGGCTTCCGACGCAAAACGATCTATCCGCATTTCTGATGGACCCCTGCGTGAAGGAGGAGTCTCTCTGGTTTACGCCATCACGTCAAAAGAAGTCCTGGCTCCTCGAACGCGATACGGGTACCACGTGGGTTCGCGACCGCGACGGCGCGCGTCAGGCCTATCCCATGCGTCTCTCGAAGTCCGAATCTGCAATCGCGCAAGTTCGCGAGCCACACCTCTATCCAGAGTTGTCCCATATCCGCGAGATCATGACCGGCTGGCGGTTCTACCACCAGTTTCGAACCGATCACCACGCGCCCATACGCCAGCCCCAGATCGGCTCGCACACCCCGGTGTTAAGTCACGATGGCCAGGACCTCGCAGCGGCGCTTCACACCATCGAGATCGAAGGTGACACGGAAGCGCTGGCCCAAGCGATTGACCAAGCCTTCCCCGGCGCCACGCTCGATCTCGAAGCCGACGTAGACCGTGCGCGATTCGGTGTGGCGCTCCGTATGCCCGGCGTCAACCGCTCGCTCGAAGCCCACGAACTCTCCGACGGAACGCTGCGCTATTTGTGTCTGCTCGCCGCGCTGATGAGCCCACGCCCCGCGCCCTTGGTCGCCCTCAACGAACCCGAGACCAGCCTCCACCCCGACTTGCTCCCGCCCCTCGCCCGCATGATCGCTCACGCCGGCAAGAAATCCCAACTCTGGATCACCACCCATTCCCCGGCCCTCGCCGAAACGATTCAGGAATACTCCGGCGAAGCCCCCATCGAACTCGAACAAGTTCAAGGCGAAACCCGCGTCGTGGGGCAGGGGCTGCTGGATTGAGCAGAGCGCGCTCAACGCGAAGTTGTTATTTGGCTCAAGCTGACCAAACGGACGATAGAACCCTGTATTCTATGCACATGACCAAGACACATACCGCGTCGGCGACAGCTGCTTCTCAGTATCCTGGAGCTTCGTACCGTGCGGAGGTATTCCACGAATTGAGACAATGCCGAAATGGTGGCGTCGCGGTCTGTCTCCGAAAGCCGTGCGACTGAGGCCGGCTAAGCGCTTTAGTGGACTTGATCCTTGTGCCAGAAAAGTGGATAAATCGTTGGACTCGGGAGATCGAGATCAGGGTGAAAGGATAAGCGTGATCGCATGTCTGCGACGCGTATGCCGAGACAATCTCGGGGCGCTCACTATATCAGAGGGCATGCTGAGAGTCGCACAACTCAATGTGAGAACGTGGCCATCAGAGCGCGCATCGGCCCGATCACAAGGGGAATCGAAATATGTATTCAACGGACGCGATACAACGGCGATGCATTGGCGTATTTGGCGCGACAGTACTTTGTGCAAGCGTCGCGCTGGCGCAGTTTGACCTACCGTCGCTAACGGCAGACCCTTCGAACGTGGATATCAACCAAGCGCGCGAAGAATTGAAGGCCCTGGCAGCGGCGGTACGAGATTATCCCCGCTTGTCTTCAACTGAACAGGAGCTTTGGCGCTCCAAAGTAGTCGACCAATATGACAAGTCTGTCGTACCCCTCGAATCCTATCTGGTTGAGGGAATCTTCAGCCTTATGGAGCATAAGCTAGCGCACGATCCAGAGGCGATTTGGCGCATTGGCGAAGGCGCGCTTGGCACGCTAAGGAGTATTATCGCCCCCGAGCCGAGGCTTTCTGCGCTCGCGAAACGCACATTGGAACTTCCCCTGCCTCAAGTAATTGATTTCATTCCCCATGAAAACTTGATAACGATGTGCCTCACTATATTAGTTAAGTCGGGCGACAAGCGTGATTGGGATTATGTGCTTTCAACGGAGCGGCCAGAGTTTTGGGCCCTTCGTGCTGCGGGGTCGAGACTCAGCGACCCGAGCCCACTTCTCAAGGACGACCCGGACATCGTCGTGGACACGCTACGCTCTAAGGCGTCCAGCTGCATATCCCACAACGATCCGGGCTTTGCGGTGAAATGGCTTCCCTCGATACTGGCCAGGCGCGGCGAGAAAGAGCCGTATAAGATCCTTGTCAAAGGACGTTTAGATATGGCGAAGAAGCGCCTGGCCGGAATAGAGGATTCTCCAAAGGTGCAAGTAGATTTTGCTCCCTCTCCACTGCTCAGTTCTCTCAACAGTCGAGAGCCAACCGCATATGAGATTCTACCTGTGCTGGACTATCAACGCCTTGCGGCCATCAAGCCCAATTTCGAGGATATGCAATCACGAAATGAGATTTCGGACGAGATATACGCCAAATGCGAGGACCTTTCGGATACGTCCACACACGATTATCGGGAGCGAATCAAGATTTGCAGGGAACTGGCGGAAGCCCATGGTCTGCCGTTTGAGTTGGTCCGGTGGATCACCATGCACCATGTTCTGCTGGCTGGAAGCTTGAGTCTCAAAGATGAACTGGAAGCAGTAGCTAACCGATGGCTTACTACCTATCCGCGTGATTGGGAGCATCTTCCTGAAACCTGGCGCGAATCTCGCCAGGGTGAGATAGACGCCAACGTCTATCTCCGCGGGTATCTTGCGCACATTTATACGAATGTCGTGAATGATGTCTTTTCCTGGCCGTCGGACGAACGCCTGAAGAAGCTACGGGAGGTCATGCTGCCAGTCTTCCAGATTGATGATCCGTACGAACGCGATGTGATCTACGCTCGGATATATTACGTTGATTCATTAGACGCGCTCACGAACAGACTCTTGATAGAGCAATCACGAGATCTCAGCACGGAAGAAGCGAAGGCATCCTATTCAGCCAATCGCCGACGGACACTTGCGGAACTGCGGGCGGAACAACTCGACCAACTGACGAAGGCGCAGGAAACGCTCGGTAGTATAAAGTCCAGCCCGACAAAACTGGAGAAACAACGCGGACGTGCCATTGCCGTGGAACCAGTGCAGCGGACCGTGTTCGCAAGGATGGAGCGAATCATTTCACAACAGCAGGTTGAAAAGTCGTCAGACAAGTCGACGCAGTAACCGGCTACGGTACGACTGAGTTATCTTGCGGGAAATGAGCAGCACTCTAGACGGCAGCGACGACACGCTCTTCGCCGCCATCGCGAACGCCACCGCCAGCATGCCGATCAAGCCCACGCCGCAGGCGTAGCCGGCGGCGTGGAAGGGGGTGTAGCGGCGTCAGGTTTCGATGCCGCATTTTTCGTTCGGGATCGCCGGGTCAGAGCGCGCTGATGGGAATGGCGCTTGCGGCGTCCGTCAGTGGAAGGTACTCGGCGGCCAGACAAACGACACCCCCGGGGCCGACGGGCATCTTCAGTTTCTCCAGAAGCCGGAAGTGGCTGACTGCATCCTTATCGGGGGACGCGGTCTTCTTGAACTCCAGAGGATAAAGCGTCCCATCCTGTACGATGAGCAGGTCAATCTCTTTCTGGTCCCGGTCTCGATAGTAGAAAAATGGGGCGTGACGCCCATTGTGGCGCCACGACTTGAGAATCTCGGAGAGAATCCATGTCTCGAGTATCGCGCCGGACATGGCTCCGGCCTCGAGTGTTTCCGGACTGGACCATTCGGTCAGATACGCGCACAGACCGGAGTCCAGGAAATAGAGTTTAGGCGCCTTCACCAAGCGTTTCGTGCGATTTGTGAAGTAGGGTTCGAGCAAATAGATTATTCCTGAAGTCTGCAAGATCGAAAGCCACTGTTTTGCGGTGTTATGCGCCACGTCCGCGTCACGCGCGAGATCCGCCAGGTTCAAGAGCTGCCCGGAACGAGCCGCGGTGGCGCGCAAGAACCTCAAGAAGGCCATCTCGTCACCGACGCGGGCCAAGTCGCGAATATCCCGTTGAAGGTAGGTCTGCACGTACGAACTGTAGAAGAGGTCCCGGTCCATCTTGGCGGATACGGCTATGGCCGGAAATGAGCCGCGCCAAATCATCGCGTAGAGCTGGGGCAAGGAGAGTGTCCCGCCCGATCGCAAGCGCCGCTGAATCTCCTTGGGAACGGGCAGGAACGGCGCGAACGCTTGACGCCCGGCCATGCGTTCCCTCCGCGCAAAACCCAGAAGCTCCACCACAGCGATGCGGCCCGCCAGCGATTCGGAGACGCCGCGCATCAGGTGAAATTGCTGCGATCCCGTCAGCCAGAAAGCCCCCGCCGTTCGATCCCTGTCCACCGCCATCTTGATATAGGGAAGCAGTTCCGGCGCATACTGGATTTCGTCGATGAGCACCGGTGGAGGAAATCGCTGCATGAATAGCGCAGGCTCTTCCTTAGCCAAGCTAAGCGCCATCGGATCGTCCAGCGTAATATAGGTCCGGCTAGACTTGGCGAGCCGCCGGAGAAAGGTCGTCTTTCCCACTTGCCGCGCGCCGTTCACCAGCATCACAGGAAACTGCGCGGCCGCTTTGGGGAAGAAGGTCTCGAGGGTCCGTTTGAGATACATGACGCGCAACCCTTTCGGCTATATTTCATTCTGAATGCAATATAGCCGAAAGACCGGAAAAGGTCAAGCCGTGGCCTCGGAAAGCAAGACTGGTGAAGGTTTCCGGTAATTCACGGACCACACAGTACGGTTACACTTGACCGGCAATAAACCTAAAACGGCAGCGACGACACGCTCTTCGCCACCATCGCGAAGGCCACGGCGAGCATGCCGATCAGTCCCACGCCGCAGGCGTAACCCGCCGCCAGCACAGGCGTGTAACGGCGCCAAGTCTCGATGCCGTATTTCCGCTCGAAAAAGCGGCGGCCTACGAGCGCGCCGAGGAACATGGGGATGGCCGCGTTAGGGATGGCGCCGAGTCCGCCGATCATCCCGTAAAAGAAGAGGGGAGTGGCCCCCGCGAGGGTGGTGGCGCCGAGCAATCCAAACCCGAGGCCCACTCCGCCGAGGACGTATTTGGCTTTGATGGCTTCGAGCAGCCAATTGTTGCCGCCGCTGGTGGCGGTCATGAACAGGCACTGGTAGGTCGCGGTGAGAGGCCACATCTTGGCGGTGAAGGGATACGTCGCCGACGGGATGGATTCGATATTCCAGAAGAAGGCCCAGAATAGGAAGCTGCACACCAACGCGATGGGCAGCATAAACAGTTCGATCTTCACCAAGCTCGAGAACTTCGTCCGCGTCAAAGTCAATTCGCGGAACATCTGCGCGGAAAGGCCGTGGTCGGCGAGCGGCAGCGGCGCGTACCATATATCCACGCCGCGGTACCCCGAAAGTATGATCGTGCCTTCGCGCAGGAAGGGGAAAGCCACAGGGCTGCCGGTCAATCCGATCATGCGCGCGCTGATATACGAAATCGCCGGTGTGATGATGAGCGCATAGGCGACCAGCATGAACATCGGAAACTGGTCTTGCCGAAGCAGTTTGCGGCACAACAAAATGTACCCCACGCTGGCGACTATGTACAACAGAATGCACCAGTGCAGGCGAATGTCGCCGCGCCCCGGTGGCGGCTCAAACAGGCCGCGCTCGGACGGCTCGCGTTTTCGCAGAAAGGTCTGCAGAATCTTGTAGACGCCGATCAGCGCCACGCACAACGACGCCCCGATCCCGACGCTCATCCAGAAATCGAAGTCCACCGCGATCTTCGTCGGGATCAGCGACATGCCCGGTTTCCAGTGCGGCAAGAAACCGTTGCGCTGCAGAATCGGATTCGCCACAAACGCGCTCGTGACCGCCGCCACGAACGTCCCCGCCACCATCGCAAACGGAAGCAGCATGCCGACGATAAACGCGCCGAGGTCCACGCTCACCCCCGCCAGCGCGGCGGGAAGCACGTGCTCGGTCGTTTGCGTGAGGTCCACGAAGGGAATCGGAATGATTTGCAGGGGCTTGGACAACAATACGCCGGTGAAGCCCGGGATGCCGATGTAGACTCCGCCGAACACCAGCCCTATCGCCGCGCCCACGCTAAACACGTTCCAGCGCCAGGACTCTTTCTTGCCCGTCGTCTCGGCGAGCGCGGTGGCGCCTTCCGCCGCGATAGGCGCCAGCGGGAAGGACAGTTTCTCGATATCCGCGGTCACGCGGAACAGCGCGTAACCCATGGTCAACGACGTGACCCGGCCGACCGTCCACAGCAGCGCGGTCAGCAGAATGGGGATGCGCCAATCCGCGTGAAGCAGATTGCGGCCAACAATGCCTTCCGAGAACCGACTAGGCACAATCCACTCGGGCAACTGATCCGCGATACCGAATCCGATGGCCTGCGGACTCTGCGCCAAATACTGATTGAAGATCATTCCGCCGAAAGGCCCGCCGGTCGTCGCGAGAGCCGCGGCCATGTAGTAGAGGATGTAGACTTCCTGCCGCTTTAAGGTCGTGAACGAGCGCCGCGCGATTTCGGTGAACAGAATAATCGTCACCCACTGCGCCGCGGGCCCCAGGCCGGAACCCGCGACCAGGCTGAGATAGATCGTTCCCGGCATCATCACCAGGCCCACGAAAACCGCGCCGATCATCGTGCGGATCGAGAAGCCGCTTTCGTAGTCCGTCTCCGCCGGGGCTCGTGCGCTGTCCGTATTATCGAGTGTTGTCATGCCAGCGCGTAGTCCTTTCCGCGTTCGACGTAGCCGGAGCGGGCGGCGGGGGAGAGGTTGCGCCACATGAGGAACTGGCTGCGCATGGACGTCATGAAATGACCATTTGCACGGCGCCACGAGCCCGCGTCACCGCTCAACCGTTCGATGCGTACTTGCACCCCGCACACGTCCATGTCCTCGAGGGGATGCAGCGTGAACGTGGTGAACTGGCTGACACCCAGGTCAAACGGAGTCAACCAAAACTGCGCGGTGACGCCCGTCCCGACTCCCTCGGCGGCCTGCGGTCCAGCCTTGACGTTTTCCACGTAGAATCCGCCGACCGACACGTCCACGTGCGAGTCCAGGTACTCTTTCAGGAAGGCCACGAGTCCGGGCGCCTCGCGCGGGGAAACCGTGAAAGGCAATTCGAGCGTGATATCCGCCTGTTTGGTGACGGGGAGCTTCCACCGGCGCTCGATGTCAGGGACGCCCAATTGAGACGCTTTTCGCGCCGGGTAGAGCGACGACAGCATGACCATAGCCATGACCACGATGCACGCGCCGACGCCCGCCAGGGAACTGTAATTCAGGTTCAGCGCGTTTAGCGCGGGCACGTTGACCATGGTTACCACCCGCGAAACGGTCTGGCCGAGCACATAGCCGGCCATCACGCCGATCACCGAGAACACGGCTGCCTCGACCATGAACAAACGGCCAATGTGCGAGGGCGCAATGCCAAGCGCGGTGTAAGTTCCGATTTCCTTTGTGCGCTCGAATACCGAGCCCAGCATCGTGTTGAAGACAATGAGACCCGCGATCGCCATCAGTACGATCAGGTTCCAGATTTCGGAGATGCGCGTTGCGTCCCGGCTGCTGAGCAACGTGGACTTCCCGTCGAGATTTGCGAACAGCACGAAATCCATGCGGCGGACCAGGCTTGCCAGCAAATCCTCCAACGTGTCCGGATCTTTCGGAAGCACCGCAATGGATCGCAGGTCGCCGCCTAAGTGACTAAGGATTGGCTCTGACGTAACCACCACGTCGCGGAACGAGTGATGAATGTAGCGCTGAACGGATTCGGGATCGGCCGTGCCCTCTTCCTGGGCTTTCTTCTCCATTTGCAGCGGGTCATATGGACTGAGGCTTTCTCCGTCAATGTCCACGAGGTCATTCATCTTCTTCCAGTCGAATACTCCCGCCACGGTAAAGGTGCGGCCCAACATCTTGACTTCTTTTCCAAGCAATCCGTCCGCGATCCGTTCCTTCTCGGCGCCGGTCAACTCATCGTCTTGTTCTTTCTTGCTGAGCCTCTTGCTTGTGAACTCGGCCGCGAGGTTTAGGGGCAGCAGCACTTCCGCCTTCGGCTCCTCACCTTGGATGTCGGGAGAGAGCCACTGGCTCTTGCCAATCAGCGCCGAGCGCACATCCTCGAATTGGGTCTCCTGCGCCGTGAGCCCCACCAGCGCGGAGACCGTCCGCACCGTCTTGGCCATCTGGATGTCCACAAAGGACCTGTTGAGAATGAGTGTTCCGTAATACCAGCGGCGCGGCGCCAGCGTGCAGGTCGCTTCCAACTCGTTGCGCAACGCCGCGAACGTGTCGAATGGGAATGGGGCCCAATTCCGGGTGCGGAGTAACACACCCTTATAGGGAGTAGCGCCTTCCTCATACACATATTGCTGCGTCCGAAGTTGCGCCGTTACCGACGCGAACGACAACACCGAGAACGTCAAGACGATAAGTGTTATGGACGTGAGCACCGTGCGCGCTTTACGGCGGCGCATGTTGGCGATGCCCATCTCCAACGCCAACGCGAAACCGCTGACCGCTTGCACGCCCGACTCATGCTCGCCTTCCTGCGCGGTCTTCTGTATGGAGACCAACGCTTCGAGTTTCGCCATCACAATCGAAATTACGACCGTCGACAGCACCGCGACCACGAAGCCAAGCAGCACCACCATCGGGCTCAGCACGATTTGAAAAGCGGGATGGGTGAAACGCAGCGCCAGGAACATCAACAGGAAGATGCCCGCGATACCGAGTATTCGCGTTTCGATGCGGCGTCCCGCCAGAAAGAGACGCTCCATGGCGAATGCGAATGGAACCAGCAGGACTAGATAGAACACCAGGCCCCGCACCACGTCGTTGGCCATGCCCAGCACGTCCGGATACGCCCGCGACTCAAGGCTCAACGCGCGCCGGGCCTCCACGAAATGCTCCTGGTAACGCTTGCCCGTCAACGCCGCCTGCGACTTCTCCAACGCTTCACCGGCCAACGCGTGCAGGCGCTCGACCCGCGCGTTCTCGATGCCGCGCGAACCGAAGAAGCCAATGCGCGATTCATCCAGCCGCCACATGTCGCGCGCGCTCTGCAGATAGCTCTGGTGAATGGCGGGTGTCTCGTCCACACTGAAGCCTTCGCCCGTATTGAAGACCTCGTTAGCGGGCTTCGTCTCGGGGACGTTTAACAACAACATGCGTTTCTGCGCCAGCCCAGGTCCCACCGCAAGTTTCAAGCGCGATCCGGGCGCCGCATACACGGTGGCGGTTGGGGAGGAGTACGCCAGCCACGTGCTGTCAACTATCGTCGTTCCAAACACCGGTGGCTTGCTCTCATTCGCGGCGTCGAGCACTTCGAGCGTGTTCAGGTACATGAACGTGCGCGGATCAATCAAGTTGTAGAGGTCCAGGGTCTTGCAGGGAAAAACTACGCACATCAGGTCCATCTGTTTCTGCACCATTGTGGTCGTAATTGGGTAACTCTCCTTGCCCATTTGCCCGTAATCTGCCGCCCACGTGATGGCGCCTTCCTCGACCACGAACGGTTCGGCGGCCACGCCGGCTTGCTGCAGCGCCCAGGCCTCTTCTTTGATTGCCATGCCGGGCACGCCAAACTCCCCGCGCTCGTCCGCGGTGACGATCGGCTGCATTGCGACACCCGCGTGGAACATGTCAAAGCCCCACTGAGTCCGAATTCGAACCAGCGCGTTGGGCCGGGGTTTGTCGGGCAGGTAACTCGTCTTCGGATCGAATGACACCACACGTCCGTTAAGTTCGCAGGCGCTTCGCGCCAAGGAGCGCTTCAGATAGCGGCCTTCCACGTTGAAGGCGTTGGGCAGTAGACATGCAAGCGTTTGCGTCTGCGTGACGAGGTTGTCGATGTTCACCGACGTGTCACCAGGCGTTCCGGTGAAATAGCGGGTGTCGTTGGTGGTCACGAACGACACCGACGGAACGCCCGCCAGCAACGCTGCTTCATGGTCCAAGGCCAGCGGAGTGGGCATGAAACTGGGCCAGTCCATTCCCAGCGTGGGATTGATGGTGTCTACGAACGCAAGCGCGGGGTCTGTATCGAGCGCCTTCGCAATCTCCCCCGCGTACTGGGTGGCGCGCCGTCCCAAGTCCGACAACTGGGGCCGCAACGTGGTCGTGGTCCGCTGGTAGAATGTCCCGCCGAAAAAAAGTCCCACGCGTGCGCCATTGGATGACAAGTCCAGGCCCAGGAACGCGTCGTAGTCCTGCGGTGACACGTCGCGCATCGGCGAGTCGTATTGTCCCACCTCATCCCAAATGTACCGGCGCGGGCCTTCCAGCGCCTGGAAATGCCCCGACATTGCCAACACACGCACGGTCTTCTCGAAAGGGTGGTCCTTGACGATTTTCGCCAGTTCCAGCAACGCCGCTATCCCGCAGGCTTGCTCGGCGCCCGGCGCCAGGTCCGGCACAAACGAGAAACTGTCGTAATACGACTCCAGCACGATTCGTTCGGAGCGATTGTGCTCGGCCTTACTTACTCCGGGAATATCAATCCACAGATTCTTGCCGGTCCGCTGTTCCCATCGCGCGTCGGAGTACAAGGTCGCGTCCATATCTTGCTTCTTCAATCGATCGATCAGCGGCTTGGCCTCTTTGGCCGTCATCCAGAAACGCGGCACGTTTTGCGACGATCCGGTCTGCGTGAAGTCCTCGAGTGCGCGGGCGGAACGGCCGTTCTCAACGAACACGACGGCCCGCGCGCCAAGATCGATCAGGTACAGCCAGGGTTCCCGCGCGCCCGTCTCAACAAGTACCGTCGCCCCTTGAACGTCTTTTCCGTCCAGACTTCCCAGCCGGCCATAGCCCCCGTAGATCAATCGAGTGCTGAGGCCGTCCTTCGGAACCGCCGCCGGGCACATCCCGTTGGGATACACGGGGTGGATGGGATAAGCGCCTTGCGCGGTCTTCAACTCGCAGCGCGTGAACACCGGAACGGTGACCGGAAACTCGTGTACCCGTGGCTCGCCGGCTCCAAGCGCGCGAAACTGATCCGCGATGTACTTCGCCGCCCGGTCGCACCCCTCCGTGCCCGTAAGCCGGGATGGAATGCTCGACAGCGCGGTAATATGCGCCTGCAAGCCCTCGGACGTAATACGCGCGGCGATGCCTGGATAATCTGAAGTGGCGAATTGCGCGGTCTCCTGGAGATTTGGATCCTTCTCGGTCTGCGTCGCCCAGTAACTAAGATAGACTTGTACCGCCACGGCCAGCGCCGCCGCAATCGTCCACCACACAATATGCAGGGTGGTCTTCATCCTGAGTTTCGGATGGAGCGCATGACTCCGCTCGGTCTATTCATCAGTATGGCCAGAAATGGTACACCTGCCTCTCCATTATGACGCCGTAGAGATTCCAGCAGGCGCCCACGATGAAGTCGCCCATGATCAGTCCAACAAAGAACGGCACAGCTGGCTTGTACGCCTTGACCCCGCCGTATTTCATCATCAGCACTTTGATTAGCCACGCCACGAATATGCAGACCCACAATTGCTCCATGGACCACGAGCCGCTCACCGCGTATCCGACGGGGTGAAACGGCCACCACGTAAGGTTCATGCGCAGCGCGGCGAGACCCAGCGAGAACACTATGCCGATAAGTATTGCGTAGGTTGGCTGGTACTGATGAATTTCCGGCGCGGTAAACCACAGGTTCACCCGTTCCCAGGTTTCGCGTCCGAACAATTCGCCGGGGCCGACAATCTGCGCCGCGGCGCCGTACTTGTCGAATACCCACACCATGGCCCAGAACGCCGACAGCGTTCCCGCGACAACCGCGACAGCCATTGCGAGCAGATAACGCAGATTGTCCATCTTGAGGCGCTCTGCGATGCGAAAGGCCTCGAGCCCATGAGGCATCGGATGTCCGCGGTAGGCGCGATTGAAGAAATTCAGAAAGCCAAACATCGTCATGTCGGATGCGTAGTTGCGGCCCATCTCGGACATGCCCATGAATTTGAGAATTTGGAGTTGAGGGCCGATGGCGTGAAGATCGTGCGCCGGAGGGCCGAGTTCCGCGCGCATCCGGGTCACCGCGATCGAAAGCAAAAAGTACAAAATGAAGAACACGATGATGATTGGGAACGACATGTTCGCCCAGCGGCAGAACAACACGAGCGATCCGAATCCGACCGTCATCAGGACCACGGCGATGCGGACCTCGAGGCGTTCCCACGGCGTCTCCCGATCCACCGGCAGGCCCACCAGAATACGGGCGCAGCGCAGAAAGTGATGACGCGTGACCCACAACGCGATTAACGCGATTGCGTAGTACCCGCCGGCAGTTTGTTCCTCGACAAATGGGAATCCCGGCATGCCGTGAATACCGATGTAGCTCGCGAAGACTCGCTGTATCTTCCAGAAGATGAAGAAGAACCAACACGAAAACGCGAGATCGGTTGGCATGAAAAAGCACATGCCAATCGCGAACGGATAAAACGATACCCAAGCCCCGCCCATGTCTTTCCACGGACGTTCCGGGAACAGCGTTTGCAAATCAACGATGTGGACAACGGGAATCTTGGGGAGCAACGGAAATAGCGCGTTGAATCCGTTGACGACGTCGATAGTTCCCGCCAATGCGAAGGCCAGCCAAAACAAACGGTTCGTCAGCAGACTCTTGGGTTCCGTCGCTAACAGCATAGGCACTTGAATGACGGGATACGAGAGCTTCTCGTTTTCGGTCCACTGCTTTCGCAGGATCAAGTTCATTCCCCACAGCACCGCGCACAGCGCCATAATGAACCAGAACCAATAGGCCAGCGGCTTCAGCCAAGGCGCCAGGTTCGCCCAAGCGTACATGGATTCCTGGCCAATATACGCGCTTTCGAGCGCGGTTGGGTCTGATACCACGAGCCACGAGGGCACATGCTTGAGCGCCTCCGTATACCGTTGCTCAATGGGGGCATACCGGTGAAGGTGGGTCATGGTCGGAATGAGGATCTCGATCATGTCGTGACCGCACAAGGCGCTGGCAATGGCCAACATGGTGTAAATGACGAGAATTTCAGGTGGCTGCAGCGCCCAGGACGGCTTGTAACGCTGCACGGCGAGATTGATCAGAATGATGATCGAGAGGATGAAGATGACGTTGTAGAAGAGGCTGATGGTGGTGGGCTCACCCGAATACCACATGATCTCGGCGAGAACGACCCAAAAGCAGTTGAGAGGGATCAACAGCAGGCCGATCAGGACGGAACGATACGTTACACCCACATTGTCCTCTCCGGGCTGTGGTTCCAAGGTTCCCGCCGCAGTTGTAGCATTTGGCGCTGCCCGGCTTCAAGTGTGAGCGCTGCGCACTTGTGCTCAGATATGAAGGGGTGGTGCATAATGAATTGTAGCCGAGTAAAGGAGACCCCCGTCGATGAATGAGCGGATCGTGATTGACCCGAAAATCTGCCACGGAAAACCTGTTGTTCGCGGTACTCGAATGCCGGTCGCCTACGTAGTCGGGAGTCTCGCGGGCGGCATGAGCTTCGAGGATGTCGAACGCGAATACGATTTGACGCGTGAAGACATTCTCGCGGCGCTCCAATTTGCTGGTGAACTAGTGGAGCAAGAACAGTTTCACCCTCTGCCGGCGTAGCCCACCTTCGCGATGATCCGAAGCGCTTCCAGACATGCCGGGGGGCTTTGTACCAACGCGATGCACAGCGCCTTAATGGCTGCATCATTAAGTCCGTTCAATCCCAACGCTGCCCGATGACGCTCATCGATCCGAAACGCCCACAGCAATTCCCCCGCATACTGCGGCTTGCAGATTTCCTTCCTTGGTTTTCCCCGCTGAACTTGCCCCAACGCCTTCTCCAGGCGTTCCGGTGATGAGCCTGGCAGCGCGCGGTTATCGGGTTTCAGGTCGCGCGCCAAATGAATCGTCATAGGGTCTTCCAGCCGCGGCAGAAGCCACCGCTCCAATTCTTCCTCAAGTACGCCACCCATAATCGCTTCTTCCAGCGCGGCCTGACCGCTGCCCTTCAGTAGGCGCAACATCTTCTTCGAGCGCACGGAATACACGGCGAACCCCGGAATCCACTCCTCTAGCGTCTTACCCACCGGATCGGGCACGCTTGCCGAAATCGTTATGCTCTTCGCGTCAGACGAGCATTCCAAGGTCCCGCCGTGCTTCTCCACCAGCGCCCGCCGGAGCGAGGCCTCGTAGAACGCCCCATCCTTCGCCGCCGTGGGACCCGTGAACGAAATGACGAGACCGACAGAGTGGCGGGGGAGATCGTACTCCATCAACAGCGATACTAGCCCGCCGTCGGGTAAGCCCTTCTTTCCCCAGCCGAACAGGGAGCGGAAAAACGCGGACATACTTCTGCGATGCATCAGAATTGGCGGCGTCTGCGCGTCGCAAAGCGTTTCGATATGAATACCGGCATGCTCGAGCCCGGGACGAAGCTCCTTCTCGACTTCTGCCAGAACCGAGGTCAGGTCGGCCGGCTCCAACGGCGCCGGCGCGCCCTCAACGATGAGCAACGCGCCGTCCAAGGCGCCCCGAGCCGCCTCGAGGGCCTTGCCGCATTCTTTCGCGCTATCCGCCTGCCTCGATCCCTCAGCGGCGATTCCTATCCACCGCAACGCGGTTCTTGCGTTCTTTTCCGCGCCCGCCACCGCATCAATCAGTGGCTGTAACCCTTCGACGCTCTCGCGAGGGTCGCGGATGCCCTTCAGTCGCAACGCCAAGCCATTGGTCGTCTTGTCGATGCGCCCACCCCGCGTCGCGACGGTCCAACGCGCTTCAAATTCCTCAAACGGCAATTCAACAAACCCGCCGAAGCTCACGGTATCCGGAACGCGCCCCGGACCGTCGAGACTGACCGCGACGCGCGGCACGTCTTCTTCCTCAAACAACTCGACCCACAACCGCGCGTCATCTTCAAGCCGTACCGACCCGACCACGGCCTCCACACACGCCCGAACCTGCTCTGCGTCGTAGACGCAATCGCCGACACTCTCGATCCGTGTCACGATTCTTTCATTGGCGCCGTCCGGATAACACGACGACACCAATGCGCCGGCACGCTCGGTGCGATACACTGGCGGACGATGTACAGCCAGAAACCCGTGACAGGCGCGCAACGCGCTCAGAGCTTCTCCCAACGCTGCGATAGCGGTTTCAGAAGGCGTCGCGCCTGTTCCAGCCATCAGGCGATCCCGCGCATACGACAAGGCAGGCTCAATAGCTTCAAGTCTAGTCTTCATGGCCGAATCGTACCATTCTTCATTGACCTTTGCCCACTTAGCTTTTCTGCGAGGGAGAATGCTCCATTACCGCGCATGCCCGGCCCACAGATCACGCTCTGGAACGCGACGGGTCAAAACGAAATTGATTACGCGGTCTTGAGACGATTATCCTAGCCGTCCAGTACACTACCGGTTATGGGTGATTTCACGCTACCCTATCGCGGATCAAACAAGGAGGATACAATGGAGATCTACGGGAAGAAGTACGCGACCGACGAACTGCGCCGACGCGTTGGAAATATGGATCAAATCGCGGGGGTACGCACTGTGCAATTGGACGACGGTAACGAACGTCCTACCCGCGCGGCGATTCTCCATACTGGAAACGGTCTTGAATTGACCGTGCTGCTGGATCGGTGTCTCGACATCGCATCCGCTTCCTTCAACGGCCGCGCCATGGGCTGGCGTTCCGCTACCGGTGACGTCGCGCCGCAATATTTCGAGGCCGAAGGCATCCGCTGGTTGCGTAGCTATTTCGGAGGGCTCGTCACCACGTGCGGGCTCACCCACGTCGGCGCGCCGCGTCCGGAGAGCGCATTGCTCGGCAACGGACTCCACGGACGCATCGGCAACTCCCCGGCCCGCAACATCCAAGTTGTTCAGGAATGGCAGGGTAGAGACTATGTCCTTAGCGTAACGGGAACGATGCGCGAGACGGTGGTCTTCGGCGAGAATCTCACCCTTAAACGCACGGTTTCGACCAAGCTCGGTGAGCGCCGCTTCTGGATTAAAGACACGGTCACCAACGAAGGATTCAACAAGACCAAGTACATGCTGCTCTACCACTGCAATATCGGTTGGCCGGCGGTTGACGCCGGGTCGGAACTGATAACCCCGAGCCGTTACGTCGCGCCGCGCGACGCCGAAGCGGTCGACGGTAAGGAGAATTGGTACAAACTCGACCCACCGACGCACAAGTACAAAGAGAAGTGCTACTACCACGACATGGCCGCGGACCGGGACGGTACCGTGACCGCTGCCATCGTGAACGGCGGGTTCGGAAAGGGCGAAGGCGAAGGATTCGGCGTCTACGTCAAGTACAACAAGAAGGAATTACCCCGTTTCGTGGAATGGAAACAGATGGGGGAGCAGGACTACACCGTAGGCTTCGAACCCTGCAACTGCGGCGTCGAAGGCCGTCAGATAGACGAGGATCAGGGCCTGCTCCACTCGTTGAAGCCAGGCGAAAGCAAATCCTTCACACTCGAGTTCGGTCCGATTACCGACGGCAAGGAAGTTCAGGCTCTTCGCGCCGCCCGCGAAAAAGTGAAGACCGAGTTCGCCGCGAGCTACAAGGAATTCGTCAAGAAACCGTAATCGCAAGACTGGTGTGGGTGTGCCATTTCCTGGGATCGCCACACGGCCCCAGGTACGGCCGGTCGGGCTATCCGCTTCTCAGCGGCGGGCTTGGCGTCCAAGTGCCTCCGGAGCTTCACTACTAAGCTCTTCCGCTCAACGCCCTGCCGGGTCTTTCTGTGGCGCCGTCGGGCGCTTCATGTGTCTGTCTAGAAAGGCAATCAACGGTTCGAGCGCGATCTCGTGCGCCCCTTCGTGAACCAGAAGCTCGACGTTGCCGGCGGCGCCAAGATCCCTGTAGATGGGCTTTACCTCCTCCATGGCCTTGCGCGCCAGAGGAACCGTAAACTGCGTCTCCGGTTCTTTCAAGCCATTCTGACACTGCAACGCGCGCGGCGCGATCAGGCAGTAGATGTCCGGGTAATCCACCCGCTCCCGCAGGCCGTCAAACTTCCAGCAAATGCAATGGTTTTGTTCCATCTGGTCCATGTACGTCAGAAACCCCGCGCTTACCGTCGCAGCAATCCGTTCATCCATCGCCCCGAGCCACATCGCCATTTCTCCGCCCAGGGACAGCCCCGCGCATCCGATGCGCTTCGGGTCCACCTCGGTGAGCGATTGCAGATAGTCCACGCACCGCATCAGATCCCACAGGCGTTCGCCCATCAGCGTGCGCCCCGTCTCGTAGACTTCGTGTTGGCCCACGTTCGTGGATATCACCACAAACCCCCGCTTCGCCAACGCCGCTCCAAATTCCTTGTAGATATCTTCCTTGGGATTGAACGGTGTCATCTGCGTGCCCTGGTGACCATGAATACAGACCACTGCCGGGAGAGCGCCAGACGGCGTGGGGGAGGGCTTCGCCAATGCGCACGTGATGCTCCTGCCCTTGGTCGACCGAAGCCGCACGGTCTCCAAAATGAATCCATCGCGGTCCTCGCGCCCGGTGGTTTCCGCTTCGAGTGGTATTGTGGCCCGCGACTTCGCCAAGTCAGTCAGGTGCAGCAATTCCGCTAGTTGTCCGCGAACGTCCTGTTGCCAGGCGTGGGCTGCGTTCGCGCTACCTGCCTTATAGCGCATCGTTCGCTGGCCCTCGGAGGGCGCTGCGCCGGGCGCCAACACGCCCGCAAGCGCCAAGGCAAGGATTGATTGAAGAGACCGATGCGAGAATGGCATAGGACAACACCTCCGCTTTTGACGCGCACACTTCGAGCCCATTCGTAGCGTTGAATATACGCGTTGCCGTCGCGTGGCGCAACGGCCATAGAGGCCGTTTCGCACAAACAGAAACAGCCGTAGACTTGTCTCAAGTCTACGGCTGTAGGGGGAATT
>JACRLJ010000014.1:0-17482 GCA_016215105.1 Candidatus Hydrogenedentota bacterium | reverse complement strand
GGGGAATTCGGGTAGGAGAAAGATCTATTTGGTGCGGCGCCACTTCCACATCGGATCGCGCATTTCGCCCGGCTTGACCATCGAACGGAACATAGCGCGCTGCGAATCGGGTACGGCAGGATCCGCTCCCAATTCATCGTTTGCGTTCTGCTCGCTCGGAGTCAGCTCTGGAAGGTTGTCTTCCGCGACTTGGCACGTCAGGAAAATGAGCAACTCGGTGTTGGTCTTGTCGGTCGTCGTGTTCCGGAACATCACATTGAGCAGCGGAACATCACCCAGCACTGGCACTTTCTTTACCCGCATGGTATCCGCGTGGTTTCGCAGACCGCCGATAAACACCGTCTGACCATCCTTGACACGCAACGTGCTCTGCGCCGAGCGTTTGTCTTCAATGGGTACGCCCGTATCCGACGTGCCGCTCACGGAACTCTCTTTCGCTTCGATATTCACGATCACGTCGTTGTTGTGCGTAATGCGCGGCGTTACGTTCATCGTCACACCAATTGGTTTGAACGAGGTGCTGGCTACCGGTGGTCCCTGGGTGCTCTGCGTGATTTCCTGGTAGGGAAATTCTTGAACGATGCTGATCTCCGCCGGTTTGTTCTCGACCGTGACCACCACCGGGTTCGCCAGGATCTTCGCATTGCGGCTGTTCACTTCCGCCGCGATCGTCGCCGTGATGTCGATATTGCCAGTCAATATTCCGAAGGACGCCGCCCCTGCGCTGGGAAGCGTTCCCAGGCCGGTCGTGAAATTCGCCTTCTCCAGGCTGCCCAGAGTGACGCCGCGCGGATTCGAGTGCGTTACCGCCTTCATAACCCAATCCACACCGGTCTGCGAATCGTCGTGCAAGACCGCGTCCACGATCATCGCGTGGATGCCGACTTGCTTCACCGGGACGTCAAGCTTCTTGACCAACTCCTTGACCTGCTCCACCACCACGGGCAAGTCGGTAACGATCAGATGCCGTCCTTTTTCGTCGGCCTCGACCCGGCCCACACCGGCCCCTTTTTCACCCTTGGTCAGCATGGTCTCGACGATCTTCTTCACGTCGGCTGCTTCCAGGTAATTCAGCTTGATCGCTTCTGTCACGGTCGGCAGCGACGGCTTGGCCACGTCGAGCGATGTGATCATCTCTTCGAGTTGCTTAACTCGAGCGGGCGGGCCCGTAATAATGACGACGTTCGTCGAGGGATTGGCGCTCAACGAAATCGCTTTGCCTTCCGGCATTGCAAGGATAAGCGGTTCCAGGGTCGCCTTGATGGTGTCCGACTGGGCATTCAGCAAATAGATCATCTTGGTGACCTGATTGGCCGCTATCGCCTCTTCGTACGAGACGATGCGCCAGATGCCTTCTTCTTCGACTATGCCCAGGTCGTTCATGCGCAGTACGGTTTCCATCGCCTTGCGCAGCGGCACATTCTGTATGTCGGCGGTTACCGTGCCTTTGATATCTGCGCCAGCTACCACATTGATCTGCGCCTTTTGCGCCAGCAGAGAAACCGCATTGGCCAATTCCATCTGGTAGAAATTGATGGTTACCGGCTCATCCAAGGGGTCTACACCGGCGCCGGCCTTCTTGCCGATCGTCTTCACTTCGGGCATCGTGCCCTCTTCCGATTTCTTCTTCGATTCGTCGGCGGCTTCCTTCTTCTCTTCCTTGACCGGCGAGGCGGGTTTCTCGGCCGTCTTCGGTTCAACTGTTGCCTTCTCCGCCACAGGTTCCGTCGGCGCTGCCTTCTCCGACGCCTTCGGTTCAGTGGCGGGCGCTACGGCTGTGGGCTCCGCAGCCGCGAGCTTCTCAAACGGGGCGATCGGAAGGGCCTCCGGAGACTCTTCTTTCGCCGCTTGAGCGAGGTGGAACGTCCGAGTCTTTGGTGCGGCCCCAAGGTCTAGTTTTTGCGCGAGCCGTGAAACGCTGTCCTGAAGTTGTGGCGAATCAGTAGAGGCCGGGCTTTGCAGAGCGGCAAGTTGACCCGCGAGCTTCGATATGGCCGAATCATTCGCGGGCGCGACTGTCGTCTTCATCGAGTTCTGTCTCTGTGTCTGCGCGGCCTCGTCCAAAGGCGCCATGGCGCGCGCCAGTAGCTTCACCGCGGTTTCCTGCCGGGCGGCGTCTTGTTTCTTGCGTATTCCAGCGAGTGCTGTGAGCCCCTTGCTGCGCGCGACATCGAATTCGCTCTGCAACTGGCCGAGCGCTTCTTGGGCGTCGGTTACCGTCGTCTGGCCGTTCGCGGCCCGGCCGCGAAGTTGCGTGGCGCGGGTGTGAAGGTCGGCATAGGCCGCGTTGGACTTTGCAACGGCTTGATCCAATTCCGTACGCAACACGCGAACCGCGTCGCTGTTTGAACTAAGGATCGCCTGTGTCGCGATTTCCGTTCCTGTGGTGGAGTGACCCGCGTAGAAGGACAGCGCCCGGCGCTGACTCTCATCAAATGCGGCAGATTCAATCGCCAGCCGGCCTTGTTCGCGGGAGACACCTGCGCAATACGCCGTAAGAGTCTCTGATAGAGTGGGGGACTCGTCAAAGGTCCGTTTCAGCGGAGTCAAGCTCAGCGTAATCCGCCCGTCAGTCTTATTCACGGTGAGCGTCGCAGGCGACGCCATGTCCAGCACGATTCGCGACACGAATTGGGGTTCGACTGCAAACAAGCTGTTGCGAACCTGTCGCACACACGAACCCGTTTTCAGACCAATCGGCTGGTCAGCGCAAAGATTGACCGTTCCGTAGAGGTCGACGACAATATGCTTGCCCCTATCCAGATCGAATACATCACAAAGGGGGCTGCCGCTCGTTTCAAGGACGACCGTATCCGCGCCGTCCGCCGTCACTTTATTCAGCGAGGCGGCCCGTTCCGCCGCTTCCGCCAAAGCGGAATCCGCCGCGCTTTGACCCAAACGCGCCATGCACTCGTGCAGGGCTGCCCGTTTGCTCTTCTGGATCGGGTCCGCAGAGGTGACGCACATCGCCACAGTTAACGCGGTGATCGCCACGGCGGCCAAATAGGTCCTTCGGCGTGTCTGAGACATTGCCTACTGCTCCTTCAGTTCTATGGGAAACGTTTGGTTCTGTACTTTCAGCACTACTTGCGACCGGGTAATCGAGTCCACCGTAACACCGTTTGGAAACGCATACCCGGGTCCCACCACGGTGTTATCAACCACCGCTACCGGAGTCTTCTCGTCAAACACGATCCCCGTGACTTTCATCGCTTTCGCCGCCTGGACCAACACCGGGTCGGGACCCTTTTCCTGTTTCCCAGGCTCCGCCCCAGGGATTGCAGCGGTGCGTTTCGTGCTCGCGCCAATCAAGGGCGCAAGCGGGTCGCGGGGGGGCTTATTCTTCTCGTAATCGAAGTCGACTTCCTTGACGCTCGCCAGCAATTCATCGATGTTTACTGTGTCGCTCGCAAAACGTGAACGCGCTGGCCCGGCCGCTGCCGCGGCCACTGGCGATGCTCCCGGCGCCGGCGCCGCTTCGGCGGGAGCGCTTGCCGATTTCGCCATGTTTTCCCGGTACTCGCGGTCCGCGGGCGACTCACGGAAGAATTGCCAGTAGATCGCGCCCAGCAACGCCACCCCAAGCACCGCCAACATAATGACCTGTTTCTGGTTCATTGGGCCGCCCCCCCGCCAGTTGCAGGCGCCGCCGGCGCGGGCGCCGGACCGGGTTTCGCCTCAATGAATCGGAACGTGCTCAACGTAAACGTGGCCTCGCTGACACCGGCCTCTTCTTTGCCGATCTTGAGTTCGGATATCTTCAAATAGCGCTCGTAACGTTCCAGGCGGTTGATGAAACCGGTAATCTGATCGAAATCGCCCCGCGCCGTAATGGTGAACGGGATTCGCTCTTTGTTCAAATCCTCTTGGCGGGGAAGGCTCTTCAGGCTGACTTCGACTCCGACTTCTTTCGCGATGCCTTCAAAATTCTCCAGCAGGCGGGGGACCTCGCGGTCTTGCGGCAGCCGTTTCTCGAATTCACTAACGACGGCCTCCATCTTGTCCCGCTCTTTACGCAGGTCGGCAATCTTGGCCTGTTTATCGTGGGCGTCGGCCAAATCCTTCATGACCCCGGCATCCAGCGATTCAAGTTCCGCGAGCCGCTCATTCTGGCCCGCGTGAATGATCATCAAGAACACCGCGCCGATGATGGCAGCGATCGTCACGATGACCCCCACGTTCATCCAGTCTTTCGGCGTGACTGTGCCGCGCAGGAATTCTCTCATTTCTTCGCGCCTCCCGAAAGGATCACGAAGCTCAACACAAAGTGCTTCGTCTGGCGCCCATCCACGACCTCGTTCTTGACTTCCTGATCGTCAATCTTGAACATGGCGGCGAATTCCGGATCCTTTTCCGTTACCAGGAGCAAGGGGCTCACGTCGTTCGCTCCATCCGCTCCCGGAATGACACTTCCAGAGACTTTCAGAACCGGGACCTGCACTGTCTCCTGCTTCTGAACCGTCTTCTTCACTTTCTGCTTGGTGGTGGGATCGGTGGTCTCTTCAATCACTTCGCGGGTCTGCTGTTTCGACACGGTCTCGACCGACACGCCGTCGTACCACAGATTCTCCGGCGCGAGCCGCGCAAGATTCCACAATTGACGCGACCAGATGATTCGATCCCGCACGATTTCCTGAATGGTGTCCGTCTTGGCTTTGAGTTGTATCTTCTTTTTCACCAAATCATTCGATTCGTTGACGACGTCTTGCAGCGCGTCCATTTCCTTCTTATGTTCCGCGTAGATGTTCTTCTTGTTGGCAATGCTCGCTTCGGTTGTGAGCCATACGCTCGCGGAAGCCAGGATTACCAGAAGCAGAAACAGCCCGCTCAGAATATACGGGAGTGGCGTCCGCTTTATCGGACGCAAGTGACGGGGGAGTAGGTTGATGACTATCATAGTTCCCACGCTCCCCGCGCCGCCAAGCCCACCGCAACCATGAACTGCGGTGACTGCTCGCGCAGCGCGTTAACCGAAAAATCAGCGCCAAGGCCTAGCCCGCTGTTCGCGGGGTCCGCCAAGTCGACGCGCTCGATGTCCAAGTCCTCGCGAAGCGTCTCCGCTACTAACGGAAGCTGCGCCACCCCGCCGCTCAGAATCAGCCGCGAAACCGGGTGCTCATAAAGTTGCTGCTCGTAGTAGTCAAAGGATCGCCGTATCTCCGTCACCAATCGCGTCAAAGGTTGCGCCAGAATTTCTGTTATGCTTCGATTCGCATCCGATCCAATGCCCATCCCCCCGATGCCCGACAGTGATGGCTTCGATGAAACCGGCGTCTCGTCCAGTGCGCCCAATTCGTCGGCCAGCGGTTCCAGAAGGCCTCCGCCCAGTGGCGACACATCTTCCGGTTTCACCTCGACCGCTTCTTCGTGCGCGGGGGGAGGCGGCGCTTTCGGCTCGCCCTTGAACAAGAGCTTCTCCGCTTCATCCTGATCGCAGCGGCGCGCTTTCGCGATCGCCTGGATCAGTTCTTTTCCGCCCCAACTCACATCGCGAATGAAATTCGATTGGCCATCCTTGATGAAGTGGATGCTCGTCGTAGCGGCGCCAAGATTGATCAACGCCACGCTTTCGCCCACGCTCAGCAGATCGCACACTTCCGCGGCGTCCGCAAGCGCCAGCGAATCCACCCCCAATATCGAATAATGCACATCGGCCGCTTCCGCAATCTGCACCCGCGACTCGATGACCTCGTGCTTTGCCGCCACCAGCAGCACCCGCAACATCGCCTTGTCCCCTTCGGTCACCGTGTCCAACAGCGACCAGTCAAGGAAGACTTCGGAGAGTTCATAGGGAATGCTCTGGCTCGCCTCGCGCTCCACGGCCTCGGCGATCTTGGCCTTGTCCATGCCGGGTAAGCGAGGATACCGAATCACCACCGTCTGGCCAGGCAGAGCCCCGGTGATAATGCTCTGCGCGATCGGCATCGTCCGCAACGCCTCGCGAAGCGATGTCGCCTGCGCTCCGATCGGATCGGCGTTGAATTGGTTGCGGTCGATCTTCGCGTAGCCCGCCTGCTCCACCTTCAGTCGGCCGCCCGATTTCGACATCTGGACCGCCTTCACCGAATGGGAGCCAATATCCACCCCGATAGATTTCTTCGGTTTCGAGAACAGCACCGTACGCTTCTCCATGCCCCGGGCTTATCGTCAGCAATTCCGCTGAAGTCCCACTCCAGGACGTTCAGTGAGCCGCATGAAACACGCCCGAAATACGCGCTCACCTTCTAAACCTGAGACAAGACTACCAAAATTACCACAATCTGTCAACACTTAATATTGCCGTCAAGCACGGACCGAGGTCGGGTCCTGCCTTAAACCGCCTTTTCCGCTTTCCAACGCTAACCAGCAGCTCCAAAGAACCTTAGGCCGCCAAAGGGGTGCGCTGGGAATAGGGGTACAGATACCGCGAAAGTGTGTAAGTGGGGTAATATTTAGTTGACAAAATACCTGTGAAAATCGGCCAGCAAGTGGTCATTATTGTTCGTTTGCGCTATTTTAGTCTTAATTTGACGCGTGGTGGTCGCCACCCCACCTTCAACCTAAACTCGGCTGTTGGCTGGGACTTACCCCAACTTCCGTACGGTAGTTTCGTGCGAAACTCGGGGTCTGTCCCTCAGCTCGACGGTGAGTATGGCATTTAACTCAGACGCTTAATCTGGAAAAAGTTCGATCGTCCTGCAACGGGCCAACTGCCGAATTCAGGTTCATTCGCTACGCAAAGAAAAAGCGGGTTCCGAAGAACCCGCAGAAAAGTCCCCGCACAGTGCCGTAGGGTGAGAAACCCTTGAACCTTATCCACTAGGGGGGATCCCTCACGACAGCTATTCGCCTTCCACTCGAAGATGGCCTGGCGTTGGCCGCACAAATATTGGGTTCCCGGTTCAAAAGCTAAGGTAAAAGTTATCTCGACCCCCTCGAACACAGCAGGGAAAACTGATTCAACTGTCGGAACAAGTATATCAGACCCTCGCCCACCCGTCAACGAAAGTTCGTAATCCTCTCACCAAGTCTTAGATCTTCCAGCAAAATATGCGCTGCCGCCAACGGGAGGGACGGCGTCCCCGCCGTCCGCGTACCCAAATTGCGCGCCAGCGCGAACGGGAGGGACGGCGTCCTCGCCGTCCGCGTACCCAAAATGTGCGCCAGCGCCAACGGGAGGGACGGCGTCCTCGCCGTCCGCGTACCCTCATCAAGGCTTCTGTTAGCCGGTCTTGCTCTTCCTCCTTCCCCAAAAAGAAAGTCAACCCAATAATTCCTCTTGACGTTTCCCCCGTCATAATGTATATCCATCCGAATTATCGGCCGCGCCGAAAGAAACGGGCTGTTCGGGCTGCACTCCGAGCGCTTGGCGCGTACCCGCTTCCCGAGTTGGTGGTGTGACTCCGTTGTCGGTCGCATCTCGAGGCGCGCAGAGGATGCCGGCAAAGAGGGTGCAATGAGCTGCAAGCTGCAAACGACCGGCGTTCCGGAATTGGCGCAACAGCACTGGACTCAACTACAAAAGGACCATTGGGACCCATTTACCTGCAATGACTACGATACTATTACTTGCCGTATCCAATCTCTTCATGACCGTCGCATGGTACGGCCATCTCAAATACAAGTCCATGCCCATCATCCCTGTCGTCTTTACCTGCTGGGGGATCGCGTTCATCGAGTACTGCTTCCAAGTCCCCGCCAACCGCATCGGCTACGGCCGCTTCACCGGCGCCCAACTCAAGATCATCCAGGAAGTCCTCTCCCTCAGCACCTTCGCCGTCTTCTCCACCCTCTACCTCAAAGAGAAGATGACCTGGAACTACCTCGTCGGCTTCGTCCTCATGCTCGGCGCCGTCTTCTTCGTATTCAAGAAATGGTAAACCTCCCCCAATCGCGCATCTCGGGAGGGCGGATGTCCCCATCCGCCGTCTTCGCGCCCGCGCCCAAGCCTAATCAATGTAGACGCGGCGTCTCGCCGCGTCCGATACGCCCGATCATTCCCATAGGTCCTATTACTCCTATAGGTCCCATCACTCTGACCCCAAACCCCAAACCCCGCACACATTCCCGGCCCCACGCCGAGAAAGGAGCCATAGCCCCGTATGAGTAACCCGAAGAAACAACTCAAGGTCAGGACACCCCAGCGCGGCCGCCGCAGCGACCCGACCCTTACCGTCCTCGGCCCCGTGCCCAACCTTGAGGAACACGTCAGTCCCGAGTGGTGGAGCGCCATCTTCAACTCGCTCTACCTCAAGACCGACGCCGACGTCGTGGACGACCATGCCATCACGCGCCACGAGATCGACCTCTTCTCCGGGTTCCTCAACCTCGCCGCCGACGAACGCATCCTCGACCTCTGCTGCGGCCAAGGCCGCCACTCCCTCGAGCTGGCCCGCCGCGGATTCAAGAACGTCGAAGGCTTCGACCGCTCCCACTACCTCATCCAGCGCGCCAAAGCCACCGCCAAAAAGGAAGGCCTCCCCGTCAAGTTCAAAGAAGGCGACGCCCGCAAGCTCCCGTTCCCCAACGATACCTTCGACGTAATCATGGTCATGGGCAACAGCTTCGGCTACTTCGAGACCGTCCAGGACGACCTCCGCGTCCTCAAGGAAATGGCCCGCGTCCTCAAACCCTGGGGCCGCATCCTCGTCGACGTCACCGACGGCCAGTACATCCGCGAGCACTATCAGCCGCGCTCCTGGGAGTGGATCGACAAGAAACACTTCGTCTGCCGCGAACGCGCCCTGTCCGCCGACCGCCAGCGCCTCATCTCCCGCGCAGTCATCACCCAGGTCGAAAAGGGCGTCATCGCCGACCAGTTCTACGCCGAACGCCTCTACACCTGGGACAGCCTCAACAAACTCATGGGCGAAGCCGGCCTCGGCGACGTCGTCCTCCACACCGAGCTGACCCCAAACTCCCAGCGAAACCAGGACCTCGAGGACGAGTTCTACACCATTGACCAGCTCAAAGAGGCCCTGCGCGCGCTGCCCGACTACCAGTTCACCTACCTCAACAACCACGACACCATGATCAACGACCTGCGCAAGCTCGCCCTCGCCGGCAAGATGGATTTCGTCATGAACCTCTGCGACGAAGGCTACGGCAACGACCCGCGCAAAGAACTCCACATCCCCGCTCTGCTCGAAAAGCTCGACATCCCCTACACCGGCGGGGGACCCCAGTGCCTCGCCTACTGCTACGACAAATCCCTCGTCCGCGGCGTCGCCAAAGAAATGGGCATCCCCGTCCCCGAAGCCGTCTTCATCAAACCCGAAGACACCACCTTCGAACTCCCCTTCGGCTTCCCCGTCATCGTCAAACCCAACTTCGGCGACTCCAGCTTCGGCATCACCCAGCAATCCGTCGCCAACAACCTCGAAGAACTCCTCAACGCCATCAGCGGCATCCGCGAAACCCTCGGCTACGACAAGCCGATGCTCGTCGAAGAGTTCCTCCCCGGCAAAGACCTCTCCATGGGCATCATCGGCAACCCCCCGACCTCCTACACCATCCTGCCCATCACCGAAGAAGACTACTCCGCCGTCCCCGAAGAGCTCCCCCGCATCTGCGGCTACGAAGCCAAATGGTCCCCGACCTCCCCCTACTGGAACATAAAATCCGTTCCCGCCGTCCTGCCCGACGAAACCGAGAAAACCATCGAAGAATGCTGCATCCGCCTCTCCGAACGCCTCGAATGCCGCGACTACACCCGTTTCGACTGGCGCCTCGACGCCGAAGGCAACCCCAAACTCCTCGAAGTCAACCCCAATCCCGGCTGGTGCTGGGACGGCCACCTAGCCAAAATGGCCCGCTACGATGGGATTTCTTACACCGAAATGCTAGAAAAAATCCTCAAAGCCGCCGAAGAACGCATGGGCCTGCAGCTAACTTTTGTGAAGCAGCGGGAGGTGGTAGAGTTGCCCTTGGCGAAGTAAGATATCGAAAGAACGACGAAGGCAGGTTGTCCCTGAAAGGAGCCTTAAGCGTGGGGCGAGCGGAAGACCTTTACAGCCGATTGGGTAGCGAGGGATACCCCGGAATCCAGGCACTGATCGCAGAGCGCCGGTCCGAAGAACTATTCTTGGATTTCAAACGTTCTTCGAATAATGGTTCTGGCAAATCGTTACACGACAACGATAGGAACAATCTTGCCAAGGCCATTTCGGGATTCGGAAACTCAGCGGGTGGCGTGATCGTCTGGGGTATTGATTGTTCTCGCGTTCAGGATGCGGCTGACGTCGCCAATTGCGAATTTCCGCTGGAGGACGCGAAACGTTTCAAAAGTTGGCTAGAAGGGGCGGTTTCAGGTTGCACATTTCCGCCCCATACCGGCGTTGTTCACGCGTCTATCGACAACGGACGGGATAGCCAAGGCTTTGTTGTTACTCTCGTGCCTCAGAGTATGCAGGCGCCACACCAGGTAGTAAGAGGAACCCAGTATTACATGCGCGCTGGCTCTGACTTTGTTCCAGTTCCGCATCAAGTTCTCTCCGGCATGTTTGGTCGACGACCTCAGGCCAACCTCGTCGGAAACTGGCTTTGTCCACCGGCAAGAATTGTCGCAAACACGATTCAATTCGAAGTAGGATTCGTTATTCGAAACTTTGGCCTCGGCATTGCCCGCGACGTCTTCATGGACGTAAAGCTTCTGAAAACTGGAGGGGAGTTGTGTCAGTTTTCCTTTGAAGTCCTTGATAATCAAAACTGGACAGGAGCCTGTGCATTCACCGCCTTTATGAATATGATTTCCAGGCAGGATTACCGTATGCCTCCCGGTGCATTCGCGCAGCCCCTGAAATTCAGTGCGTCCTTCGTCCCACCCTTTACAAAGCCATTCACACTAGAGCGTACCGATGGTTGTGAAGGAACTAGCCCGAGACCTCTCGTACTCAATACTGAGCCGGAAATTCTTAGTCAAACATATGAACGCGTTATGGCAAGCCATCGCACCAGGACGCTCTCAGAATCAGACTTGAGCGATGTTGTTCAAGAATTCCTTGGCGTTCCCATGACGAAGAAGTAGTGGAGCGATGGGGGCACGAACCATGGGTAAATTTAAGTTGAAGGACGGTAGGCTAGTCGAGAAATTCAACGAGCAGCTTCGTTTCATTCGGCGATCCTGCGATGCTTTTGCTGTCCCTCTTTACTACGGTGAGTTGGTAAACCTCTTGAACGCGCGTTGCCGAAAGAAGCACAGTAATGACTGATCATCATATCTTCAGTTCATTGAACGAGTGGCTTAGCAGTCCAGATCCCATTATTGCCATACCGGGTCGGGTCATCATCGAACAATGGTACGAAGGGCGTTACCAAATTCGCGAGTTCTTAGGGGGAAGATCGAACTGCTCCGTCTTTCTTGCGATAGATGTTTTCTTGGAAAGGGATATTGCTCTTAAAGTTTGGCACGGTCGTAACTATGAATGGGGATCATCGGTTCTGTGGAAGGAGGCACGGTATCTCGCTCGAATAGAGCATCCATCTCTCGTACGCGTTCTGAACTTTGGCGTAGATAAGCGCACAGAAGCACCATGGATGGCGTTGGAATTTCTCGGCCGTGAAACGCTGAGAACTCACCTGGATGGGGAAGGTAGTTTTGCGGGACAGTGGAAAGTACTATCCAAAATAGCATTGGAAGTTGCATCGGCGGTCCACTACCTCCACGATCAGGCATTGATTTACCAGTTGGACATAAAACCGGCTAACTTTTCCTATAATCGGAAAAACCAGAGTGTACGCATGATGGACCTTGGTTCTGCCATGGATCCGGACAGTAATAACCCTATCCAATTCGGATCGCCGGGTTATATCCCGCCAGAGATGTTCTTGGGGAGAGCGGTGACGGGTAAGTCGGATATCTTCGCACTCGGGGTTCTACTATTCGAGCTCGTGACAGGCCAGAATCCCTGGCTTCGACCACAGGAGACACTTCTGGAACCCTTGGCTTCCGGATCCCCAAGGGCGGATACTGCGACGAGGGAGGTGGTACCCATATCGGACCGAGACTACCCGGACGCGAGCACAACGATGATAGCCGTTCGCCCAGAATCACAGAGGCACGCCGTCGTTGATTTCTTCCAACGGATCGATGTGTGCGAACCGTTAGTCAATTTAGCTACGCCGTCAGGCTTAACCGACCTAATCCTTTCAATGACGGCCCTAAGCGCCGATGAGCGCCCAAGTATTTCAAGCGTCAGACGACTTCTCATGGCACCCGAAGCAAGTTTACTACCCAATAGAAGAATATCGTTGTTTATCTCTCATAGTCACATCGATAAAGGTAGATTCGTTACCAGATTTGCTCAAGCGTTAGAACAAGCCGGATTTGTAATCTGGCTGGACCAGTGGAGTTTGAAGGTGGGCGAGCCTTTCTGGGATCGTATCGGTCAGGCAATACAGGAATGTGATTTTGTTATAGTCGTTCTGTCAGCGCACAGTGTCCAGTCTCAGGGCGTACTTGAGGAGTTGCGAACTGCTCAGTTACAGAATATGAGCAGGGTCAAAATTCTTCCAATTCGAATCGATCCCGTCGAGTTTTCTACGATTCCATTGTTTCTTAGGGCTAGGCACGTCTTTGATTTCGTCGGCCACACGGATGGTGCGGTCTTCAGCGAGCGGGTATCGCAGCTCGTTTCCCAGATTATGGACTTGAATAAATGAAGAATAAATCGGGACAATAAATCGGGACATCCATGATAAGTTCTTGTCAAGAGGCAGAAACGGAGGTCTGCCAGCCTCCCCGTTTTGGCGCGTTCTTAACCCGTCATGGTATAATTTCTTTGCCTGTGCGGAGGATAGGGCCACGCTGGAGACCACGCCGTGGCGTGGCGCACGGGTGGTTATACGACTGGGCGGAGCGCGCCACGATTCAGTGACCGCTTTGCCCTTTTCTCTTTTCGGTGGTCTTCCCGCCCAGTTGGTAACACACGATCTACGGTTAGCCTTCGTCCATAGCAACGCCTATGTGCTCGTGCGCGGAATGCTGTCTAAGATGTTTTACCTTCCTCCATCCCTTCCTGTTCGGATCTATATTTCGATTGCGCTTCTCGTGCCAATTCCAGGCTGCGTGCTTCTTCGGAACAGGCGCACCAGAGCCGCAAGCCAAGTTCGGTGCAACGATAGCCACCCTTGCCAAAAGTCCAAGACGAGTCGCTTATGACACCTCCCGACAGCGGATACTTGCTGGCCAATCCCTGTCGATCTAGATTGTCCAATGCGGCTTCAACGTCGCGTATGTCGAGTACTAATGCTTGGGTAACGTTCTTGGCAGTAACCGCTGGATACTGGGTGGTAGTTCGCTCAAATACCGTTGTTTTCACTAGTTTATCGAGCAGGATCACATCCAGCGGTTCAAGGTCTTGCAGGATTGATACAAACGCCTTCCGAATCTCACTGGCTTGTGAGGGGTCAAGCGCGTTTACAAAGAGTCTTTTCCACATATTGCGAAGCGACTCATTGTCTTCCTCCGCTCCGTGGACAACTATAGGCCATGCGAGTCGTAACGGAATCTTTTTCTCGATTACGAAGCCTCTCATCCTACAATCGTTCTCAATCTCGGTCACAAATTCTAACTGCTTCTTCGTCCGATAGGCCCTGACTTTATCGGCAAAGATACCGAATGTGTCTTCCACAATATCGCCACAGGCCCTGGTAAAAAAGTCGAGAAGTTTTGAAGAGAACTCCGCGACGCTTTTAGTTGCCTCTGCAACTTCCTTTGTCGAACCCGGGTCTTCAGTCACAGTTTGATTCTCCTTTGACGATCTGACAGCCGGGGACAGCCGTGACAGTTACCGGTTATTGCTTCCCGTCCGCCCATCTTTCCATCCGCATGACCCGGTAGGCTCGCGCCGCGGTTCCCGCCGTCGCAGGCGCAGACCTGTTTCCCAGACAGGACACGGAGTTTACCCAACGACAATCTCCACGCGGGTCACACACATTTCCCCGTGCAGACGCGACTTGATCTCCTCCGGGGACGCAGTCTCATAGAACAGTTCGAGCGCTTCCCGAAGATTCTCCCGAGCTTGTTCGACCGTGTTTCCCTGACTGGCAATATCGAGTTCCGGACACAGCGACACATACCGGTCCCCTTCGCATTCGATGATCGCCGTAAGTTCCTTTTGCACGCTCGTTACTCCTGTTTTCGTGACCCCAACCTATCACTCCTGGCTGTGTCTGTCAAACCCGTGCATACACCCGGTTCATTTCTACTTCTTTGTGCTCCTTGCGATCGCTGTGGTTAATTCCCCGTCAAGCCGCAACGGCCCGAGTACAACTCGGGAACGAGTGCAGCCGCGAAAAGCGGGGACAGACACGCTTTTCAAACCGCCGAAAAGCGAGTCAGTCCCCGGTTTTCGCTCGATCGCGGCGTTCAGTTGAGTTGATTCAATGCTGTATCGCTACACTGGCTACACGGGAATGTTGGGCGTGTCGCCCTTGGCTGAGTTGAACCCGGTCTCAATGTAGACGCGTCCGTCCCGGCGCGTTCGTTGGTCCACCCTTGGCGCCTCGAACGCGGCGAGACGCGCGCATCCACTCTGGGGTCTCGTTACTAGGTGCATTCTGAAATGCGCAAGAAATTCTGGGGACGCCACTCGCTTCCGATTTGGACGCCTCCCGCAGCTCTTGCACAACTCCATGCATTATAATCACTTATCCTGGCTTACCCCTTGTATCGAAAACCCGCACCACGTCTCGTTCTCGCCCGTCTTCAGACCCCAACACCGTCCAACAACCCGAAACGATTACCCCTTACATATAGGGGACTATTTCCGGTCCCACGCCCAGTGTGGATGGTAAGCCGTACCGAAACCGAAACCAAAGGAACATAACCATGTGTGACTGCGAACGTAGACAAATGGAAGCGTTGCGCCTTGTACTGACAAACGAGAATCCCAAAGGTCGGCAGGATTCCGAACCTTGCGAAGAGACCGCAGAGCTCGTCGATCCGGCCTTCACCGAAGCCCACGTACGTCAGATGAAACTGAAACTGGCGCGCTATTTCGACGCGCTTAAGAAGGAATTCCCCTACACTCAACTCGGCCAGATTCTTACCTGCTGCAATTGCGTCTGTCCCGATTCATCCCATTCGGAATTCCGCCGCAGCGAATCAACGGAAGCCCAAATCCGCCGTGAAGTCGACCAACTCGTGACCCAGTGGCTGGAGAACTTCAACGCCTTTCTAACCCGCACGCTGGTTGGCGTACTTACGGCAGCCGCCATAGCCGGTTTTACGGAGGTGTTCGTCGCGTGGACAAAACGCTGCCGCCTCAACGCGTCGCCCGATCGCTATACACGGCGTTTTCGCGACTGGGCCTCGGTCTACGTTGACCAACTTGTTGCCAGTATGAACGAAGCTATCCGAAATACGATCAATACGGTCGTCGAAAATGGGCTTCGGAATAAGGACAGCGCGAAAGATATACTCGAAGACGTACGCAACCATCTCGACGAGGAGCAACTGACCGACGACGGACGGCTCATGCTCGCTGCGAACGAGGCCAGGACGGCCGCCAATCACGGGATGCTCGAAGCCGGCATTGCGCTCGGCGCAACGTTCAAACGCTGGCGAACCCGGCCCAACCGTTACCGGTGCAAAGTTTGCCTGGCCAACGAGGCCCAAGGAAAAATCCCCATCAACGAGAAGTTCGCCAGTGGACACACCATGCCGCGCGCCCATCCAAACTGCCGGTGCTACCTCGATTTCCCCGCCCCTTCCTGCAAGCGAATCGCAACCGCCCTAGATGAATCCGCGTAGGCAGGTCTCCGGCCATCCGCCAACCGCGGAGTTCCCGGGGAATAATCAGGACAGACGAATAATGGGGATAGTAGCGAATGGCGCTACGTTAACGGAAAGAGTTCTTGGCGAAATCCATGACCGCGTCCACACAGCATACATAGACGACTTTGCTCCTGTGCTCCGGCGTACGAAAGCGCACCGCCGGAAGAACCGGCGGTGCGCAGAATCGGATTGTGGACGCATTCACAGAATCAGCTTACTTGACAACGATAACCTCGCTATGGCCTTCCGCTCCAGTTCTTCCTTTAGCGCCGGTATCACCTGTGGCGCCGGTATCACCCGTCGCGCCCTGGCCGCCCGTGGCGCCAGTACTTCCGGTGTCACCTTGAGCGCCCGAAGCGCCTGTGCTGCCCGTGCTTCCAGTACTGCCCGTGTTGCCTGACGCGCCCTTGCTGCCTGTGTTACCGGTGTTTCCTGTGTTACCTTGCGCACCGGCCGGTCCCGGCGGTCCTGTGGCGGGGACGCAAGCCGTTATGCCGAACGCCAAAACGAGCGAGCAAGCCATCAGCAATTTCTTCATGAGAGTTCTCCTAGGATTCTGTTCCTGTCAGAGCGGTTTGGTTCCCGGCACATTGCCCGGAACATATGGAACGGCGAGCTTGCTTACGAACCGCAACTCGTCCGGGATTCAATAGATTTCCGACTCTTCAACCGGCCGGCGCTTCTCCGTTTAAGGACCGGTTGAGTTATTTCACCGTGTGCGGCCCAGAAGTCGCCCCCGCCTCGAGAACACGTGCAGGAGCGCTACGAAGACCGCGGCGCCGATGATTGCCCATAGGATCCCCAAGGGATGGCCGCCGATCGTGACCAGGAGCGGCTCCGAGAGCTTGAATTGATGCGCAATCCACGGTCCTAGGATCGCCCCTATGAGACCGAGGAATATCGAAACAATCAAGCCGCCGCGAGCGCCACCGGCGATTGCCTTACCCACGGCCCCGCAAATCGCCGCGATGACGATGTACAAGAGCAGTGCAGGGAGTGTCATTGTCATGCCACGTTCCGTTCTTTGGCTTCTTTGCCAGCAGCTTCCACGCCATTTGCGTAGCTGTTGCTGACAAAGAAGTCATACCGTTGACTGCAACGTCGCGGCTAAGCCGCCTGAAGTTGAACTCACGCGCAATCTGGACCACTTCAGCAAGGTCATTTTGTCAAGAACCTGTAAACTCCAGATAAGGTTTCGGTAAAACTTTAGTAACGGGCCTCTTGACGCGCTCCCGCCGCACAACGCAGACGCGGAAAACTAGGGACAGCCACCTATTTATTGAGGATTTCCTTTAGATTTGATCCCGATTGCATTCGTTCCCAAATTGTATTTGGAAATGCGCCTGCCTGAAAAGCTGTGCCTTGTATTCCTCGACGCGTGCATGGTCGCGAAGACCTTTTCGCTGAAAGCGAAACCTATCACAGCCCAGGGCAGCGCCCTGGGATCACTTGGCCAAAGAATTGTAGAACCCTGAAAGGGTGATATAACGCGCCTGGCCGGCGCGGGACTATGTTTATTCCTCGATCCCGAGTTGCACTCGGGATCGCACTCGTCCCGTTGGAATAAATGGGAATAAATGGGGACAGTGGAGCCGTTGAAAAACCCGGCTCTTTTCCAGCGTCCGTTATCGGCGCGTGTTTTTTTCACAAGTACGCTTCATGCGCCACTAGGACGAGTCTGAAGCGTTGTGAGAGTCCATTTCGCGTCCACCACGCTCGTAGGAC
>JACRLJ010000082.1 GCA_016215105.1 Candidatus Hydrogenedentota bacterium | reverse complement strand
TCGCGTTCGGTCAGGAAGTCTGGTATCGCGTAATCTGGATCGCAATATGGAGCCCAGTCTGGCTGCCGCTCGCAATCGTCGTATGGCTTGTTTGGCGGCGCGTCAGGCGGATTGCTAAACACCAATCAACCTGAAATCAGCGGCCACCGGCAGAGTTGGTGGATTTGTTTGAATTGCGAAGAAATGCCAGGTCGTCGCACCTCGGCGCAACGACCTGGCACAAATAACGGTCTATCTCAGAAACCGGTCGCGGGCGCCGCCCGCCGCCCAACGGCTACTTGCCCTTCTTTTCGGCTTTCAACTTCCGCTTTTCTTTCAGGCTATGCAACGGCTTCTTCTTTTGTTCCTTCTTGCCTTTATCTTTGTCACCCATGTCGGTCTCTCCTTGGTTGAATTCGACAAGGAACCCGCGGCTAATCCTCGCCACGCCATCCTCGTCGCTCTCTTACTACTTTCGCAAAATGTAACCTACTCCCTCACTTCAATCAAGAACAAACTCACAACTCGTCAAACGAGACCTGGCGCCCCGTCCACTCTGTCCACCCCGTCCACGCCCGCCAACGAGTCGTTTTGGGTTTGGCTATCCTATCTGCTATTTTCGATGACGGTCCGCGTCACGAAACAGACGGAAAGGGGCTAGTCATGGCGAAGAATTTCCATCGCCGGGAGTTTCTACAGATGAGCGCGGCGCTGTCCGCGGGCGCAGCCATCACCTCGGCGCACGCTGCCGAAGCGGAATCACCTGGGGCGAACGACAACCGTAATATGGGAGGAGCAAAAATGATCTGGGCGGACTTGCTGCATCTCAGCTATAACATGTGGCGCGACTGGGACAACCCGCAGGGAAACGACCTCTATATCAACCGCACGCCAAACCTGCGCTTTGATGACGCGCTGTGGAACGATTTGCTCGCGCAGGCCGCCGCGGCGGGGCTCAATATGATCGTCATCGACTTGGGCGACGGTGTGCAGTATCAGAGTCATCCGGAGATCGCCGTCAAGGGAGCCTGGACCACGAGCCGCCTCAAGGAAGAACTCGCCAAGATGCGCAAGATGAATATCGAGCCTGTCCCTAAAATGAATTTCTCCGCGACTCACGACACCTGGCTCGGACCGTATTCGCGCTGCCTCTCGACCGACACGTACTATGCCGTTTGCCGCGATCTAATCGCCGAAGCTGCGGCCCTCTTCGACAAACCGCGCTTCTTCCACCTTGGCATGGACGAGGAAACCGCCGAGCACCAACGCGGCTTCGAGTACTCCGTCATTCGCCAGCACGATTTATGGTGGCGCGATTTCTATTTCTACGTGGAACAGGTCGAGAAAGCCGGCAGCCGCCCCTGGATCTGGTCCGACTACGCGTGGGAGCACCCGGATCTCTTCTACAAAAAAATGCCCAAAACCGTCCTCCAAAGTAACTGGTACTACGACGTCAAATTCGGCGCCGATGAGCGGGCCGTCCAGACGTATCGCGATCTGGATCAACATGGCTATGACCAGATCCCTACCGGTAGCAATTGGACGTTTCCAGAAAGCTTTGGAAAAACGGTCGACTACTGCCGCAAGAATGTGTCCGCAGGCCATCTGCTCGGCTTCATGCAGACCTCATGGAAACCGACCCTCGAGGCCTGCCGGAAACGGCACGTCGAATCCATCGAACAGGTAAAGGCCGCCCGAGTCTCCGCCACATAGGATTCGCGAATTGACGAATCGGCCCTGGGCAAATACGGCGCGCTGCTGCTACAATTCGAGTGGTCGAGTATTCGGAGGCGCTCACGTGGCATTGACGGACTGGATGGCCGCCACCAGGAACTTGGCGCTTCCCATCTTCTGCAAACTATGCGATCGCCGCCTCTTGACCGAGGACAACGGCTTCTTCTGTCCGGAGTGCTGGGAACGCAGCCCCCGGATCGAGCGCCCATTCTGTTCCATGTGTGGACGGCCGCATCGCGGCGCGGCGGGATTTGGATTCCAGACCAACTTCCCCTGCGCGGAATGCCGAGCGAAGAAATCTCCCGCGGTTCGCCGAGTCTTTGGCGCCGCGAGCTACGATGGCGCCATCGCCGAAGCCATCAAGCTGTTTAAGTTCCACGATAAACCTCGATTGGCCCGGCCGCTTGCCGCTCTGATGGAAGAATTTGCTGCCCGTGAGGTAGACTGCCCGTCCTACGCTCTCCTCGTACCGGTGCCGTTGCACCCGGTTCGAGAACGGGAGCGGGGATTTAATCAGTCGAGATTGCTCGCGCAAGCTATCCAGCAGTGTTTTCCAAACGCGCAACTCGACGAGTCGTTGCGCCGGATACGCCCCACGCGGGTCCAGAGCCGGCTGACCGGCGAACGCGAACGGCGCTCGAATATCGCGGGAGCCTTCGCGGTCATGGGTGACGATCTCAACGGCAAGACGGTACTATTGATTGATGACGTGGTTACGACCGGCGGTACGGTCGAGGAATGCGCCAAGGCCCTGTTACGCGCCAAGGCCGGCGCGGTGGACGTGATGGCGGTCGCGCTGGCAGGTTACGCAAGCGGGTAACTGCGGGACGAAACTCCGGCCAGAAGGCTGGGCGTCCGGCGAGGCGCCGCCGGGAAGCTACTTGGAATTGGGAGAATGATTGCGATGGGTATGAAAGAGTGTTTCGGTCAGTTGGCAAACATGTCAGTGCGCTTCAGAGACCACTCGAAGCAGCACTACTTGCGCGTCGATGAGGAAAAACTTAAGGAATGTGACGAGTGTCACCTCTTCAGCAAATGTATGTTCGTAAAATACAACGAACTCATGAGGGAGATGCTGAAGATGCTCGACCAGGCGACGGCGGACCCCACCCACCGTATCTCGTGACACCCCGCCCGGCGGCGATCAGGTCTAATGTCCCGGCGAGGGCGTCCGTACGCCCTCGCCGAGGCCAATTCCCCTCAAACTTACCGGACGTCGGCCGTCATTGACTTGAAGATTCCCGATATCCCCCCGATCCGCTTGACGCGGATATCAATGAACTCCAATTGCTCCAGCTTCTTCTTGGCCTCCGCCTCGTCTCGGGCAACGACGGTGCCCGATTCGACATACTCCTCGCGCTTCCTAATGCTTGCTCGGTATTCAAAAACAGCCACGGTTCTCTCCCTCGTTCAGGCCTCGATGTTCAATAATCAGAGCGAATAAAGAGAAGGACCTAAACTGACAAAACCGCGCCTACATCCCAAGAGTATAACTACCTGCTCAACGCTAAACAGAATAGCACTATTTGCATATTAAGTCAAGTCCGCAGTTTAATTGCAAAATTAGTACTCCGCCAACTCGACGCCCGCCGGGCGATCACCTGCGGATTAGCCGGCGCCCAATGCTACTTCTTGGGTTCTTCCTCAAGTACCGGAACACTCCACGGAGAACCTCCCGGTTCGGACTGATACCACATCGTCACGTTCGAATACACGCTGTCCGGCGCCGTCTCGGGCAACGGACCCGCTATCCCGCAAGTCAGCGACTGCTGAAACGGTACCGCGTCACCAATGGCGCCGCCCGCGCTCGTAACGATTCCCGAGTCGGGACGCGCCTCCGTCAGAGCGGCGTCACCGGGATACGCGTCCTTAGCCAGATTACCGGCCAGCGCCATTGCCGCGCCATCTGCCGTGATGGTCGTGTTCGCCGCCACGAAGTGGAACCCCTTCGCGCCCTGAACCGCGACGCGCTGTCCAAGATAATGGCCCTTACCCTGTACCGTAGCCGAAACTAACGGCAAGTTGTTCCCGATGACGCTCTCATTGTATCGGGCATGGAAATACAGGCTGCCTGTCGCCGCCCCGGGTCTCCAGGTCAGGCTGTACGAAAAGTCTATCTTCGAGTCCGACCGGTTGACCACGCGCAATTGCGCGCCCGACGTGTACGGCATCGGGCAACGGCACCATAGACGGGTCCCCTGCTTTCCGAACGCCGGCGTCGCGTAATCGGGAACGCTCACGCTCGACGCGCCAAAGAATCCCGCCAGCGGAGCCACCACGGCGGGTTCGGCCGAGCCATCCCAATACAACTCGATCCAGACCTTGCGAAGGATGTCGGGGTCCTTGGCGCCGATACTCATCTCGATTTCCGTAATAACACCGGAGCCCTCCAACGCATATAACCGCTCATCTTTGTGCGGCCAAATCTTCGATGAAGTCCCGTGATACTTCTCCGTGGCCCGATCTACGAATCGGACTTTCGAAGCGGCCTCGAAGTCCCGGGCCCACTCCGCGAAATACCCCTTGTCGCAGCCCTCCAACTCTATCGAAAACGGCGCTATCGGAGTTTCGGGCGGGAATTCGGCGTACGTAATCTGGTACACCGGCGGCTCTTCCGCCCCCTGCACCGAGATCACGCAGTGATGCGCGAACGAGATCGGCACGTAGCTGTAGCCCCCAGTAGCCGAGGTCCCGGCCAGGGGCGGAGTGAATGGCGGCAGAAACCCTCCAAAAAGATTCGCAAAGCGAACCAGCATTGCCGGACCGTCATCCACCGATACGCTAAGAGTGCCCGTCGGATTCCCCGATTTCAAACTCAGCACACAGCCCGGCCCTTTCAGATCCGCCAAGGTCATGTCCGGAGTAAGCGCTGCCGCGGGGGCGTTTGACACCACGTGAACGCGCCAGTCCCGGGGAGCGGCGTACGATTCAACACATCCAGTTATTCCCGCTTTACAGAGCGGCTCCGTCCAACCGCTCGCCGAACTCTGAACGGGACGAAGCCCCGCGCACCCCGACATCACAACCATGAGGAGAATTAGAGGAAACCCAACGTGTCGCTTCATGGAACGTCTCCCATTTCCGCCGTCGCCGTGTTGACTACCGAAGTGTAGCAGACCTCTGCCGTGGGGGCAACGGTCCTGTCGTCTCACGCGCGTATTTTACTGATCTTCTCAAGATAGCCGCTTGCCCGGAACGCCGCAATGGGATCGGGGTCCAGCCCCATCTCGACCCGCACCTGCGCCAGCAATGGACGCACGTCCGTCTGATAAGCGCCCTGCAAGATCTCTTCCGCCTCGACGATGTCCCCGTCCTTCTGGGCCGCCGCCAATGCCTTGCGGTCCACGAGCAACGCCCGGGCGTAGGCCAACTGGCAATTGACGACCGATTGAATCATCTCCTCAATCTTCGGCTTGAGATTGTGGCTCTGATCGATCATGTAGGCGACGTTCGTATGCGTCCCCGGATCGTCTTCGGCAGCCACCAATTCATTGTAGATAAGGAACAACTCGTACGGATTGATGCTACCCACCGATACGTCGTCATCGGCGTATTTCTTGTTGTTGAAGTGAAATCCGCCCAAGCGCCCTTCATCGATTAGAAACGCGACAATGTGCTCAATATTCACCCCCAGCGCATGATGTCCGAGATCTATCAAGACCTGCGCCCGGTCCCCCAGCTTCTGACAGAAGTGCGCCGACATACCCCAGTCGGCAATGTCCGTGTGGTAGAAGCCCGGCTCGAACAACTTGTACTCGAGAAGCATGCGCATGTCCGCCGGCATCGCGTCATACGCCGTCTTCAGACCCTCTTCCATGTAGCGCTTGCGGCGCCGGAAATCGCCCTGGCCGGGATAGTTCGTCCCATCCGCGAACCACAAACTCTGAATCTTCGACCCCACTGCCTTGCCGATCTCGATGCACTCCAGAAGGTGATCTACCGCCTTCTTCCGCACCGCGGCGCTCTCGTGGGTGAGACTGCCCAGCTTGTAGTCCACATCCTGAAACAAGTTCGGGTTGACCGCGCCGATGCGAACCCCCAACTCCCGCGCATACGCGTTGAGCTTGCCGTAATCGTCCACCTTATCCCACGGGATATGCACGGCCACCGACGGGGCCACGCCCGTCAACCGGTGAACCATCGCGGCGTCCTCGAGCTTCTCAAACGCCGTGCGCGGAACGCCGGGCTGCGGAAACACCTTGAATCGGGTGCCGGAATTCGCATAAGCCCAGGAAGGCGTCTCGATATGATGATTCTTGATGCGTTCCTTCACCGGAGCAAGGTCACCAACACTATCTTCAAGCGCGGCAAGCGCGGCGGGAATCTTGAGCGAATCGGTCCGTTTCATCTTCATCTCCTAGAGGCGCGGCCAGAAAGCCTCCTTTTGCCAAAACCCGGAAAAATCGTACGCTGGTGTTAAACAACTTGCAGATGCCTTCTGGCCGCGCCGCGTCAATTAGCCGGCTTTCTGGCCGAACTCCTAGGAATCAGGTTGCCTGACCGCGCGCGTTCCAAGGCGCGGTCTCCTCGTGAAATATACGGTCCTGCGGAATCGAACGCAAGCTTTCAGTCTCGGTTGACGCATGCGCGCCTCAAGTCGGCGTTCGCACCCAAAGCGCGGTGCCCGCGGCCAGGAATACCGCATTGGCCAGCCACGCCGCCACAAACGGCGAAAGCCGGCCCACGTGGCCCAGACTAAAGCACACGCCGTAAATGACGAGATAGCTCAACGCAATCGCGATACTCATCCCGAAACTGATCGCCAATCCGCCCCGGCGCAGGCGCAATGCAAACGGAATGGCCAATCCGAGCATCACAAAGCTCACAACGGGCTGCGAAAACTTCGCGTAGTAGTCCAACCAAAGCGAGGCCGACGGAGAACCGCGTCCCTCCGCCCGCCGCAGCGTCGCCATCAGGGCGCCTGCTGTCTTCGTGGCCGGATCGTCGTCCATCGCGAATAGATCTTCCGGGGTCTCCGAAAATGGAGCCGGACGTTGCGAAAACTGCGACGATTCGGGCCGCTTCGAGTAATCCGGCGAAAACACCTGCCAGAACCCATCCTCGATCATCCACTGGTTCGCGTCAGGATCCCAATAAATGCGCCGCGCGTTGATCTGCTCCTTCGCGTCCGGACGGATCGCGTGCATCAGCACGCCCTCGCCCGTCAAGGCCGCGCGATTGAACTTGAGAATGTGGCACGTCCACCCCTGCCCCAAACCTGCCCAACTCCGGCCAGTGCGCTCCGCGCTCGTCACCTTCGAGAAATAGTGGGACTCGAGCCGGCTCGCAGCCGCCGTCGCGCGCGCCCCTACAGACTCTTCCATCACGAATATCAGCGCGCACAATGCCAGCGTCGCCATCACGGGCATTCGGACGAACCGCCGCAATCCAATCCCGCCCGCAAGTGCGGCGGTGACCTCGTTGGTCTGCGCGCATTCCCCCAACACCATCAGCGCCGAAACAAGCACTGCCAGCGGCGCAATCTGATAAATCATCTTAGGCAGCGACGCCACGTAATACTCGAAGACTATTCTCCACGGCACATCGTACTTAAGAATGTCCTGACGCAGCGTCGTCAGGAGATCGATCAGAATATACAAGCTCGCCAGCGTCAGAACCGCCCGCGTCACCGCCGAGAGATAGCGAACCAGGAGATACCGATCGAGGATCTTCATATGCGGTCTACCCGCCAAAGCAAGACCCCGCCCGCCGCCAACAGCACGATATCAGGAGCGAGACCGCGGACAATCACGTCCCCCAGCGAGTGAAGCGTCTTCGGCTCCAACACAAATTTCAGCACATAGTAGACCAGAAACACGCCCGAACCAACCGCAAACGTATACGAGCGACCCGCCCGCCGCGCCCGTGCCCCCAGTGGCGCCGCCGCCAGTGTCACAGCCAAACACGCCAAAGGATACGACAGCCGATCACTGATCTCGGATCGGGTACTCCGCAGCGACTTCTTGTCGTCCTCCAACTGCGTTTGGGCAAGTTTGGCGCTCTCGCTTTTCTCCCGTGCAAGCAACGCGCGTAGCGGCATTCCCTTCCGATCGTTTCCAATGTTCCGGGAGGTACTTGTCTCCGGTACGAGCAGTTCGGTTTCGGTCGTTCGGTTCATCACGAACGCGCGATCCCGCTCCGGAAATACGATGTTCGCGTTTTTCAATACGATGCGGCTGGAAGGCTCTCCCTTGATAAGCTCCGCCGATTCCGCGAAATACATCGTCCCTTTGCCATCGAGAATATCAATGTTGTGCAAAGCCCCCGTCGCCGCGTCCTTCGAGCCGATGTACACTTGCCAGTCGCCGAAATGGTGCATCTGGCCGGTGGGCAGCATGTCCAGCGTGATCCGAAGCGGCATTTCAATCGTGATCAGTCGTTGCGCCTTCGCCAATCCCAGCGGCTGTACGCGATCTTGAAGATAGAAGCACACCACGCTCAGCAGGGCCCCCACCGCGATAACCGGAGCGACAACGCGTTTGAGCGGAACGCCTGCCGCTTTCATCGCGATGATCTCCCCGTCGTGCGCCAGACGCCCGAACGCCATCAGGATACCCATCATATACGCGATCGGCACGACCATCGACACCAGGCTCGGCAGAAAATACACCGTCAACCGAACAAAATCGGCGATCTCAAACACGTTAAGCGGAAGATACCGCATCCGCTCCCGCAATTCATTGCCCACCCCCAAAAAACTGATCACCGCCATCGCTAACAGCAACGGCGCGGCAATCTCGCGGAGAATATAACGGTTCAGTGTTCGCACGGAGTCTCTCTATATCGAGGAATCCGAGCATTATACCTATCCCGCAACACGCACCGCCACTACCGCCCATCACGTCCCCAAAGTAGATGGGGCGTCCTCGCCCAATCCGATAGCCTACCCGGTTCACCGACATCCCTCCCATCCCTCCCATCCTTCTGACTCCCCCGCCCCCATGTTGTTTCCACCGCTCATTTGCTATCATACCGCCACTTAACCCAAGACGAGGGCACTGACCATGACAACCTGGATTCTAGCCGTCACCATGCTGGCAACGAGCGCTGCGGAGGAAAAGCCCATGTTGAAGTTCGAACGTCAGAAAATAGGCGAAGCCACCTACGAAGCCGCAGCCGTATTCGACGTCAACAACGACGGTGTACTTGACATTGTTTCCGGCGAATACTGGTTCGAAGGCCCCGATTTCAAAAAAGCCCACAAGATCTGCTCCATCCGAAAAGTCGAAGACTACTACGACGACTTCTCCAATTTCCCCATGGACGTTAACGGCGACGGATACATGGATATCGTTACCGGCGGATGGTGGGGCGAGACTTTGAGTTGGCGCGAAAACCCCAAGGGCCAGCCCGTCGAGTGGGTGACCCACGACATTGCCAAGATCGGAAACATCGAACGCTGCTGCTTCTGGGATATTGACGGCTGCGGCGTACCTGAAATTCTGCCCAACTCCGGACGCGTACAGCGCATCTTCAAACTCGTGCGCGACGCCAACGGCAAGGGTACAGGCGCATTCAAGGAATATGTGATCGCGGCCTCCGATGGGCATGCCGGCCACGGCGTCGGTTACGGCGACATCAACGGTGACGGACGCGGAGACATCATTCTCCCCACCGGCTGGCTCGAGTGCCCGCCCAACCCGCTCGAAGACCCGTGGACCTTCCATCCCGAGTTCAACCTCGGCTCAGCCAGTGTCCCCGTCCTCGTCCACGACGTGAATGAGGACGGCCTGCCCGATATCATCGTCGGCGCCGCCCACGACTACGGTCTCTGGTGGTACGAGCAGGGCAAAGACGCCCAAGGCAACCGCACCTGGACCAAGCGCGATATCGACCCCAAGCGCTCCCAATACCACGACATGCAGTTGGTCGACATCGACAACGACGGCAAACTCGAACTCGTCACCGGAAAACGCTACCGCGCCCACCAAGAACACGATCCTGGGTCACTCGACCCGCTCGGCCTCTACTACTTCAAGATCAACAAAGGGGAGTTCACCCGTTACACCATCGACTACGGCCCAGCCGCCGATCACGCCGGCGCCGGTATCTACTTCTGGGTCCAGGACATCGACAACAGCGGCTGGAAAAGCGTCGTGGCCCCCGGAAAACAAGGACTCTACCTCTTCCGCAACAAAGGAAAGATCTAAGACCCCAGAAACGGCCCACTGGACTCCCAAAACTAAACCGGACAAAGAAAGCGCGCCCGAGACCTTCAAGTCGTCATGGGTGGCGGCCTCTGTCCACTCTGTCCACTCTGTCCACTCTGTCCACTCTGTCCACTCTGTCCACTCCGTCCACTCTGTCCACTCTGTCCACTCTGTCCACTCTGTCCACTCCGTCCACTCCGTCCACTCCGTCCACTCCGTCCACTCCGTCCACTCCGTCCGATCCGTCCGATCCGTCTGATCGGTCCGAACAGTCCGATCAAACCACACCCCAACCCGCCGAACTCCCCCACCCAGCAAACTCAAACTGCTAATACAATACAAAATAATAATATAACTAAAACTGAAACATTGTAACAAAAACACCCCTCGTTTCGACAATCTCCACCCACCACTCCACCCAAATAATGGGACCTGAGACCACTATTGTCAACGGATTCCCCCTCGTTCCGCGAATCTGACCCGTACGGAAAGTCCCTCTCAACCGCTACCTGCGGCAGCCGCTCCACCTCATGTCAAGCAAATCACCCTCGTTCAGATGATCGTCCCCAACCATGAACCCTGCGCCAACGTCCCCAGAAATGCGGAGTTCACCCCCAAGAGGCCGAAACAGATGACCCATAGATATAGAGGGCTTTCTTGCGAAGGCAGGCTGAGTCCGGTCAGGCGCCGGCCGCTTGGGCTACTTGAAGTACGCCCCGAAGAGGTATTCGATTTCAGCGAGGTTATCCTCGATGCTGAGTGGGAGGTCCTGCGCAAAGAGATCCAGTAACACGATCGCGTTGACGCTGGCGTCACCGAGAGCTATTCCGCGTAGACGCTGCGCAAGCCCGACGTTCACCGCATGTATCTCATCGTAGATCCGGTGAAGGCCCGCAAGGTCAAGCTCGTGTATCCGGCCGTGCTTCTTTAGGAAGTATTGCGCCAAGAGATACGAACTCGCGGCGCGGTAAATGGTCTCCTCCCGCGTCGCAAACGGCAAGTGAAACCGCGCCATGGGCCGCAGCGGCAACATCGAAGGGCACCCGCTCGTGGCCATGTGCAGGCCAATGAGCGAACACAACGCCTTCTGAACGCTCGTCTTCGCCGTAATCGTGCGTTCCTTCATTACCACCGTCGCCTCGGCCTCGGTATACGAAAAGAGCTCACCGAACGACTCCACCAAGTCCACAAGGGACAAGGCTACAGGACAGTATTCGTCTTCGAGCGGATCGAGCCGGCAAACTTCGCACCGTTGTTTAGTGAGACGCGTCCAGTCCGGTGGTACCGCCTGACTGGTCCGGACATGTTCCAAAGTGTCCGCATCGAGCGTGACCGTGAAACGGAATTCCCGCTTGGTATCGCAACGGAAATGATAGTCGAATACAATCGTGCTGGCATGCATGCGGACTCTTCCCAATGGAGCTTTCTAAAGGCTTTCTGGCCGGAATCCTAAAGTAGGTTGCGCGCGCGGGATACGGCCTCGCGGCGGTTCAGTTTCTCGCCAAGCGCGCGCCAGCGCTCCGCGTGACTTTCGTGTGTGAGGAGCGGGTAATAGCCGAGGTCCAGGTAGAGCCGGATCGCCGCCTCACGATGATCGTCTGTAAGCAGGCGCTGAACTGCAAAACCCTCGTGGCGGGTGTAACGAATGGCTTCCACGGTGAGCAGCGCGCCCAAATGGTGCCCCCGATGCTCCGGGAGTATGCCGACCATGTGAAGGTAGCCGACACCTGGGTCGCGTTCCGGCTCGATCCACGCCGCAGCCGTGCCGATGATCTCGTCTTGGTATTCGACAATGAATATGCGCTCCGGCTTGAAACACGGATGGTGGGTCATATTTCGCTCCACAGCCGAAATCGACCCATCAGATAGGCTCGATGCGAGATAGACCCGAGCAAGACCGGCCTCGTCACCACTGCGAAAATGCCGCAGCTGATATCCCCTGGGTGTTGGGATATCCGGCGCCCCTTCCTCCTTCAGTACTGGACGGAAACAGTAGGTATTATACCCCTGCAAAATCAAGCCCTGCGGGGCCCGTCGCGCGGAGGGTACACGGGGGCTGAGACTTAGGAAGCGCGCGCTGAATTGTCGTGCGCGCGGGCTTTGGGGGTGGCGCAGACCAGGGACGTCTTGACATCGGAATGAGTCCGGTGATACACCGGTGTCCGCGGCGCAGGTATCGAGCTAGTGAAGCGAGTCTGGCCCCGTTTTTCGCTTGGACTCCGTGTTCAGTTTGAAACGAGAGAGGTGTATCCAATGTTTTCATCGGCAGAGCGCGCGGCGTGGGAAAAGGATGGGTACGTTCGTCTGGGGCAAGTGATGACGGATGCGGAGTTGGCTGCGCTGCAGCAGCGAATCGACGCGATCATGATGGGCGAGATCGTGTACGAGGGGATGTTTTTCCAGATTGATAGCACAACTGGGAATTACGGGGATTTGACGGGATCGGGGTACGCGGGACCAACATTAAACTATCGGAAGATCCAGGATCTCGAGCGCGATCCGCTCTTTCTTGCGTATATGCAGAAGCCGATATTCCGCGATATCACGCGGGCGCTTGTGGGGGAGAACATCAGTTGTTTCCGGGCGATGTTCATGAACAAGCCGGCGCATCGGGGCACCGTGCTACCGTACCATCAGGATGGCGGAGGCCAGTGGGAACTCGACCGGGAAAAATTCGTAACGATCTGGACGGCGCTCGATCCTTCGACGCTGGCGAATGGCTGTGTACAGATTATCCCCGGGAGCCACACGCTGGGACTGCTCTCAGAGCGCGGACACACCATCACGCCAGAACAGGAGGCCCAGTACTGCAAGGAGGAAGACAGTATCTATCTCGAGGCAAAGCCGGGCGAGAGTTTCTTGCTGCATAACTATGTGCTGCATCGGTCGGGGGTGAATACGTCGTCCCAGTCCCGGCGGGCGTTTAGTGTGGTGTATATGGACGCGACGACGCGGAGCACACGCAATGGCGGCGGGTTTCCGGTGATTTTCGGAGACGGTGCGCTGATTCCGGGCAGGGTCTAGGGTCTAGGGTCTGGGGTCTGGGGTCTGGTGACATGGCTGGGGATTTGCAGGGGGCGTTCTATTTGGCGCTTGTTACATGCAGCGCTTTCAGCGCTTGTTCGAATGTCCCGGCGGGAATGCCTTTTTCGCGGACACAGGCGAATGTGAGGTCGAGCATTTTCATCGCGGGATCGAATCGGTGAAGACTCCAGGGGTGCCAGATCAGGCTCACTAT
>JACRLJ010000171.1 GCA_016215105.1 Candidatus Hydrogenedentota bacterium | reverse complement strand
TGATACCGTCTTGGGAGTTGCGTTGGGCCACCTGAGAACCTGCGACTACCGAGCGGAAATTCTCGGCAATGGCCAGACCGGCCGCATCATCCGCCGCACGATTGATTCGCAGGCCGCTGGAGAGACGTTCGAGGCTTTTGTTGAGGCTGAGAGTGGTACCGCGCAGGATGCGGGCGGTATTAAGCGCGGCGACGTTGGTGTTAATGCGAAGACCCATGACCTAATCCTCCGTGATGTAGGGGCCTTTGCATCCATGCATTGGCCAGAGCCGCGGTCACGCTAACTCTACGTCCTTTATCGGCGCCGGGCCTGAAAGCTTTAGGAGGGGTAGGCGGTGGGCGATTACGGTCGGGCTTCGGCTGCGTCGAGGGGTTCGTTTTCGGCGTGGTATTCGTCCAAGATCCGTTGAAGCGCAGTGTTAAAGCGCTTGGCTGCTTCGGCGGCGCTAATTGGGTTGGATTCGGGACTTTGCATAAAGTCCTGCCAGATGGGGTCGAATTCCGCGGCAATTCGGACATGCCACGCATGAGGCGTCATGGGAACCGCGAAGCTCTGGGAATCAATAAAGGCGCGCATGTTGGCCGGACGTTTCCCTGGCGCCAGGTATTCCGGCGATGTCGCCACATCCACGCGTCCCGGAACAATGTGACCGTCGAGCGCAGCCCACCGTATCATATCTTTACCGGCGCACCATCGCGCGAATTTCCAGGCTTCCTCTGGGATGTCCGTATTCCAAAGGATGCAGAACTCCTCTTGCCACAGCCCCGTCGCCCGGTAGCGCTGGCCGTTGAACTCGAACCAGGGAAACATGGCCACGTCCCAATCGAATTGGACTTTTCGGAAGGATTCCAGCGCGTAACCCGAAGCGGCGTGCATCGCGACGCGGCCGGCCTCGAACATGGGCAGCATTCCCAATTCCGCCGAGGCCGTCGGGGTGGGCATAACCCTATCCTTGTATATCAGGTCACGGTAGTGTTCGAGCATGGCGCTCACCACCGGATTGTCGATCCGGGCCGTGCGCCATTCGGAGTCGGCAAACTGGCCCGCATAGACGACAAATGGGTAGCGGTACACTTGTTCGAGTTGGAGCCCATACTGGTCGATTACACCGTCCCCGTCAAAATCGCGGGTAAGGGCCTTGGCCGTGCGGACCATGTCGTCCCAGGTCCAATCCGCGGAGGGGTAAGGAACGCCGGCCTGATCGAATAGATCCTTGTTGTAATAGAGGACACCCACCTGGCCGCTGGAGGGCAGGCCGCGCAGCGAGCCCTGCCACAACTCGGCGTCCCACAATCCGGGCAGATAGGTTTCGCGGCGGATGTCCGGGTCGCCGGCGGCCAAGTCGTCGAGCGGCATCAGCGCATCTCCGAATTGCTGCCACCCGATACCCATCCACATGACGTCGGGCGTGGTGCGTCCGGCGATCATGATCTGCAGTTTCTTGTAGGGATCGGAAGTCAGGATGAGGTTTACCTGAACGTTTGGGTTTTCTTTCATGTACTGTTCGGCGAGATGCTCGCCGTATCGGACTTTCTGGGGTGTGTAGGTGGGCCAGAGGAAGTCAATATTCACTTTTCCTTTTTCGACGTGGCTCCCACTGGTGCGCCAGACCCAATAGAGGGACAATGCGAACGCCAGCGCCAGCGCGCCGTAGCCGAGCCAGCGCAACGCGTCCAACAGCGCCTGGGTTGTGGTTGTAGATTCGCGGTCCATGGTGTTACGCCTTTAGACCGGAAAGTACGGTCCCTTGGATGAAGAAGCGTTGTCCCAGAAAGAAGATCACGATGCAGGGTAAGGACACCACGAGCGTAGCGGCCATGAGATAGTCCCATTGCACGGTGTACGGCCCCTTGAAGATGTACAGACCCAGCGAAAGGGTGAACTTCTCGATGGAGTTCAAATAGATGAGGGGTCCCATGAAGTCGAGCCATAGGCCGGTGAAGCTGAATATACCGACCGTGGCCATGACGGGTTTGGACAAGGGGAGCAGGATGCTCCAGTAGATGCGGAATGAACTACAGCCGTCAATTCGGGCGGCGTCATCCAGGTCGAAGGGGAGCGTCATGTAGAATTGCCGGAACAGGAAGACGTTGAAGGCGTTTGTGCCCAGCCAGGCGGGCGCGAACAAAGGCAGCAGCGTGTCGATCCAGTGAAGGTCCCGGAAGATGAGATACACCGGTATCATGGTGACGACTGGTGGCAGCATCATGGACGACAGCAACACCATGAAGAGCGTCTCCCGGCCGGGAAAGCGAAATCGCGCGAACCCGTACGCCACCAGGGAGCACGAGAGCACGGTTCCCAAGGTTCCCAGGAAGGTAATGGCGACCGTATTCGCGAGTAGCGAGAAGAACCGCATTTTGACCAGCGCTTCGGAGTAGTTGCTCCAGCGCGGACCGATACGCCGTTCCAATTGATCGCAGGGAATCCAGAACGCCTCGGCGGTTTGATCGGCCTCACTGACGTTACGTACGCGGTATTCGAGGACTTCGCCGGAGAACCGGCCTTCCGGAAGCGAGACCTCGGTACGCCGCCGGCGATCGCGCAGACTGGCGATGCCGACCTCGATGGTGTTTCCGGCTTCCTCGTTTCTGACGCGCGCCCCGAGCACGATCACCGGAGTCTTGAGCGCATCACTCACGTAGATGTCTTCCCAGGGAAGCCACTCGATTCCGCGAGAGAGACTGTGTCCGCTGGCTTTCAGCGAGGTAGAGATCATCCAAACCAGAGGGGTGAGCATGACGAGGGCGGCGGCGACCAGCACGCCGTGAATGGCGATACGCTCGAATATTCCGAGAACCTGATGGCGGTTCATCGCTTCTGGGCCTCGTAGAACACCCACGCGGCCGAACTGCGCACGATAAGGAGGGTGAATACGAGCACAATCACAAACAACACCCACGCGAGCGCGGACGCGTATCCCATTTTGAAGTACTCGAAGCCGTTCTGATAGGTGTAGAGCACGTAGAAGCGCGTGGCGTTTTTCGGGCCGCCGCCGGTCATGATGAATCCCTGCGTGAATACCTGAAACGAGCCGATGACACCCATGACCAGATTGAAGAATATCGTCGGAGACAGGAGCGGCAACGTGATGTGCCAGAGACGGGACGCGCGGCCGGCCCCGTCGATGGTGGCGGCCTCGTAGAACACTGTGGGAATCGCCTGCAAGCCGGCCAGGTTCACGATCATCGATCCGCCCACGCCCCACAGGCTCATGAGGATGAGCGAGTTGAGGGCGCCTTCTTCGCTGGCGGTCCAACCGGGCAGGAGCGGATTGTCTTCGGCGGAACCGAATACCGCCCGCAGGGAGCCGGACAGAATGTGGGTAAGATGGGAATCGCGTCCGAGCGCTTCGTAGAGGTTCGCCAAGCCGACGTTGATCAGGCCCTGACTGGGGCTGAACAGCCACATCCAAATGAGCGAGGTCGCGACGCCTCCGAGCACCACGGGCAGATAGAAGCAGGTCCGGTAGAAGCGCTGTCCGCGGACCTTTTGATTTAGCAATATCGCGACGGTCAATCCGGCCAGCAGTTGCACCGGAATGCTGATGATGGAGTACCGGAATGTAACCCGTAGTGACGGCCAGAAGTTCTCGTCGTCGGTGAGCATCTTCACGTAGTTGGCCACCCCAATCCACGTGGCGCCGGACCTGACCTGGGAGGGGTCGTAGCGGCAGAAGCTGAGGTAAAGCGACGCAAGCATGGGCCCGAGGATGAACACCAGAAAGCCGGCGATCCAGGGCAAGATGAATAGGTAGCCACTCGCGGCTTCACGAAATCGCTGGCTTCGGATATTCAACGTCACACGCAAGGCACTCCAGGGCGGTGATGGCGCACGTTTTGAAGTTCCGGAAGAGTAGCAGGCGAGCCCATACGCTGTCGAGTGACGGCCAAGCGCAAGGCGGCTTGGCCGCGGAACTAACTCGCGCATGGCGAGCGTTTTGGTTGTTGCGACAGGCCGTCACACGTTGGAAATCCTGTTTCCGGACCGAAAGTGTAAGCACGTCGTACGGGCCTTTGCTATACCATCAGATCCGTTGGTAGTCGCTGATCGCAGTAACTAGAGTCCAGGTCAGTCGCCCGGTAACGCGTTTGGCGGCGGGACGGACCCGTCGCAGAGCGCCGGAGATGACGCTACGGCCAGCCGGTTCTTGCCGGCGCGTTTGGCGGCGTACAACGCGCGGTCAGCCGCCTGCAGGAGGTCCGAGATGGTGGCGGCATGTTCAGGCCAAGCCGCCAGGCCCATACTTACCGTGCAGCTTATGCTTTCCGACTGGTTTGTCTTGATGGGACCGGCTTCAAAGATGCGGTGGGCCACGATTTGACCCTCTTCAGCACTTGTTCTTGGAAGGAGAAGCACAAACTCTTCGCCGCCGTAGCGAAACGCAAGGTCTACGTCGCGGATACACTCGAGTATGCGGACACCCAACGCCGCCAACACCGCGTCGCCGGCGGGGTGGCCGTAGCGATCGTTCACCTTTTTGAAGTCATCAATGTCCATCATGACGAGGCAGAAGGGCTCCTTGCGCTCTTCGGCTTTCGTCAACAGTTGCTCGCTACAATAGTCGAGGTGACGCCTTGTGTAGAGCGACGTAAGGCTATCGGTGATTGCGATGGAGTACAGCCGCGCGTTTTCGAATGCGGCGCCGAAATGGTCGGCCATCGTTCGAAGGAGCCACATTCGGCGCGGCTGAAACGGAACTGGCAACCCGTTGACTAAGACAAGCGCTAGCGGCAGCCGTGACCGCGAGACCGGCAGCATGATTTCCATACCATCCACGGCCACCTCCGGCTCGAGAGCGGGGTTCTGCGTCCAACGCTCGATGGCCCTCTTCAACGCAGGATTAGCATCAACTTTCACGCGCTCGAACCGCTGCTCCGCGGAGGACCAGGAGATGCAACGGAATCCGCCGTTCTTCGGATAGACGAGGTAGATCTCGCGCGGCTTGAAGAAATCGCACAGGATCTCGAGCACAATCGTGGTCAGGTCTTTTCGATCGATGGAACGGCTGAGCCGCTCGACCATGATATACAGTGACGTTAGTTCTTCGCCCTGGTTCTCGATGGCGCGGATGTATTGGCCGGCTCCACGGTTCAGAACGTACCCGACGGAGACCAGCCCCGCTGAGCCGAAGAGCAAGAAAAAGAGCAGCGTTCTTCCAATGAGGTCGTACGTGTCTCGAAGCGACCGGTCGATGATCAGCATTCCGAGTTTGCTTTGGGACGCGTCGTGGCAACTGTAGCATGCGGGCTCATTCGGCAATACACAGGCCGTGCGCAACACCCGCTGGTCGTCCACGGTGACAGCCACAGTGTTGATGAAACCAGCCGGCAGGCTGTCGTTGTGACAGACTTTGCACGAAGGATCGGTGGATCGATCAAAACGCTTCCCCAACTCCTTCCGGTCGGCGGAAAACACGACCCGCCCGTCTTTGTCCAGGATGAACAGGCGCCGAACAGAGTTCCCCCCGCTCACAATCGCCTCGACCGTATCTTGCATGGCGGCGGGATCGCGGTCAACCATGGCGTGTTTGAGACCGGACACCACGGTGACGGCGAGTTCTCTGCTTTTGAGGTCATTGTCGCGCACAAGAAAGCGATACAGGAGGACGCCGAGAATGATTAGAAACACGCACATGATTAGCGCAACGCCCAAGAATAGCTTGCGCCGGTGCGCGTAGACCCACTCCGTTCGTAGTTGGTCGAGGTATTTCGGAGCCGTCATGCGTCCTTTCTTATTGGGCATAGGCGTTTCGGGATTTCGTACGTTGCCGCGGAGTGTTTTAGTGTAGTGAGTAATGCTGATGGCATCTTATCCTTCGACGCGAAAGCCGCGAAAAGCGGGGACAGACACGCTTTTCAAACCGCCGAAAAGCGAGTCAGTCCCCGGTTTTCGCTCGATTGCGGTGTTCAGTTAAGTTGCTTCAATTTTGACTCACTACACTAAATTGTCACGAAGTCATCTTTAGTGGCGCTCAAATCAGCCCGGTCTCATCCTGCAATTGGGCCAGCGGGGTAAGGACTCCTGTCACGGCATACTCGGGCCATTGGGAACGAGGCAGTTTCCGGCGGCCGTGTACCCGGCTGTAGATCCACCGCGCGGCGACGAGCCATCGGAGCGCGGCCCGCTCCGTCTCCTCGAGAGGGCCATAGGCCGCGAGGAATATAGCATTTCGCTCGGGATCAAGCCAGCACTGGCGGGTGAGGCGAACGATGGTCGAGGCGTCAAACGGACCATCGCGCCGGGCGCAGAAATAGAGGATTGCGTCGGCCAGATCCCGCGCGCGGGGCTGGCGTGATGCGCAATCGAGGTCAAAGATGCCGAGAGAGTTTCCGGAGACATGAACATTCCCAGGATGGAAGTCGCCGTGAATAATCTGGCAGGGTAGGGCCCAGTATGCGCTGTCGGGTAAGGCCCGCTCGATACGATCCGTCCAGCGCTCCAACTCGTCGAGCGTCGCGATGCCCTCGGCGTGGTGAATTTCCTCGCGCAGTTCGGCTAACCCTCGGCGAATCCGGTCCGGCGCGTCGTCGCGCGGCCACTCTTTCTGCACGGGGGGCTTGAATGACGCGGTGGCCTCGTGAAAAGTCCTGAGCGCGGCCGCGGCAGTCCTGAGGTGGTCAAGGTTTTCCCAATCTACGCTCTTTCCGTCGAGATATGGATGAAGCTCGAACGCGTGTTCGCCAATACGGACGTGGGTCTGACCATCACGCGTGGGAATAGGGTTTGGGCCACGCACTCCACACTCGGCAAGGCGCTTCATGAGGGCATGGTCGAAGGCCAGTTGGATCTCGCTGGAATACCGCGGACTTCGGCGGCGCAAGAAATACCGCGTAGCGCCGTCGGCCACAAGGAAGTTTGCGTTGGCCGTTCCCCCGGTTAGCGCGCGCGCCTCGGCCCCCTCCAGATCCCAGGCGCGCAACACTTGGGGATCGAGTGACTCGCCGGCGGCGGCTTCGGTCATGAATAGATCCGCGTTGGTGTGGCGCACCCCGCCGCGAGAAAGCGGTACCTCATGCGCGATTCCTGTCCGCCACTTCGGCGACAATCTGGGTGGCAAGATCGCAGTGTTCGGGCTGGTACTTTTCGCAGAAGGTGGACCAGCGGACAAAAGTCTTCAAGAATTCTTGCGCGTTGGGACAATCATCGCCCGCATACCGATATTCGCGCGAGGCCGGTGGCGCGGAGTAGGGATAGGTCTTCGCCGAGGACTTGTCGCGCAGACAGGTCAACGCGGCGGGCATCAAGTAGTATTCGCCCAGGCCGGCGCCGGGAACGCCCGCGGCGGCCAACTGCGCGGCGAATTCTTCGGGCGAGCACCGGAAAGCTTTGGGCTCGATGTTCAAACCAAACATCCAGCAGGAATACACGTTGGCGTAGTCCGGAATCGGCAGAGGCGTAATTCCGGGGATTTCCGCCAATTTCTTCGATAGCAAGCGAACCATGCGGTCACGATGCGCCACCTGATCGCGAATGATTTCCAATTGCGCGAGACAAATCGCCGCGGTGCAGTGGGGCATGCGGTACGCGTAGCCGGCTACCGCGTGCTCGCGGCCGAAATGCGCGCGCATTACGCCGCCCCGGCTCTGGCCGACGAAGCGGGCGCGTTCGGCGAGCTCGTCGTCGTTGGTCACGAGGCATCCGCCGACGTCCGAGCCCATGGTCTTTTCGGAATCGAAGGAGAATCCCGCAGCACTCGCGAGAGTTCCCGCGACGCGGCCCTTGTATTCGCTGAAGACGGCTTGGCAGGCGTCCTCGTATACGAAGAGGCCATGACGACGGGCCAACGCGTTTATCGGGTCCATATCATTGACGAGGCCGGTCTTGTGAACGGCGAGGATGGCGCGCGTCCGCGAGGTAATGAGCGGCTCGATGGTTTCCGCGCAGAAATTGATCGTGCCGGGCGCCGTGTCTGCGAAGACGGGGATGAAATTCTGCGTGATCAGCCCTTGAACCGTCCCGTAATCGGTGATGGGACTGACAATCACTTCGTCCCCCGGTTCCCACGGCATCGCCGCGGCGAGTGTTGCGAGCGCGGGCGTACACCCCGGCGTGGCGACGCAGTGTTTCACGCCGAGTTCCTTCGCGAAGGCGGTCTCGAAACGCCCCATCATGTCGCACAGCAGGCCGCTTTCGATCACTTCGCGCAAGTAGCGCTCTGCATTGGGTCCGATGGCGCGCGGAAACGGTGTGGGCAGCTTTCCGACTTCGTCTTTGTGCGCGGCGGCGCCCCATTTTGCGCGTTCGGTTTTGGTGGTCATGGCCGTGCTCCGTGTTGGCGTTGATGTACTTGCGGACATTGCAGAACTGACTGCGGGCAATCTAGACCGGCTGACAAACGGTTACGCCGAGAAACCGGCGGTTGAGGACAACCGCCCTCCCATTCGTCCCGGCACGGATTTCGCCAAATTCGCTCGGCTATTTTGCCAGAATTGACGCGCGATTGCACATTGCGCGGCCGTTGTCAGGTTGATTCGGAGCGGCGTAGACACTACACTCCGGACCGTATGTTCAAACCTCACCAGCGCCACTACCTCGTCGGTTTCATCTTGGACTGCGCGATCATGATTGCCATGACCGCGTCCCCCTTCTTCATCATGCGCCAGCTTAACGGCGGGTCCACAATGCTAGGCGTGATCGCGGCCGTTCAGGCCATGGGATACGCGATACTGTGTCTCTTGTCGCAGAGCTTTGTCACCCGCGCCAAGCACGGTCTCAACTGGGCCGTTTTGGGAGTCGCCATTTGCGGAAGCTGCTTTGTGGTGATGCCATTCAGCTTGAATCCGTGGGTTTTCGGCGCGCTTACGGGCGTCAGCATGACGGCGTTGGCGTTGGTGTGGCCGGCGCTGCACTCGTGGATCGGCGCCGAACCGGATCTTGCGCGCCGGGGACGCCGCGTCTCCAAATTCAACATGGCTTGGAGCTTGGGGTTCACCGTCGGCCCTCTTCTCACCGGGCCCCTGTATACCAGCGACTACCATCTACCCTTTATTGTGGGGTTTGCTTTCATCACCGTGACGTTGGCGCTTCTTTTGGCGGCGCCGCACGAGCGGGACTACTTTGGCGAGGCCTCGACGGAAGATATCGCGGCTCGCGCCAATCATGATCGCACGAGCGAGAAACACCTTTACGGGGCCTGGGTGGCCACAATCGTCGCAAACGGCCTGATTGGCGCGACGCGGTCGGTGTTTCCGAAGCAAGTCGAGGACTTGGTGGTTTCGGGCAACTTGCGGTGGTTTGCTGAGGTTACCGCGGGTCCCTATTTGCCGACCGACGCGGCTCAGGCGTTCTCGTGGCTGGCGTTTGTCCTTTCCGGAGCTACTGCGTTTACGTTCTACGTCCTTGGACGTACGCAGTTCTGGCATCACCGGTTCTCGTTTCTCGTGGCGGTGCAGGTGGCGGGCGCGGTGGCGTTCGCCGCGCTGGGCAACATCACGAGCTACGTGTTGATGGCTGTGTGCTGTGTAGTGGTGGGATTGAATCTGGGCTTCTGCTTCTTCGCCGCCGTCTATTACAGCTTGGCCGATCCGGCGCGCAAACATCAGCGTCTGGCGGTCAACGAAGGCGCCGTCGGCATCGGCGGGTTTGTGGGCGCCTTGGGCACGGGCTTGCTCGCCGATCGCTACGGCATGGGCCTGCCATTCGCAGGCGCAGCAGTGGTCATCGCCGCAGCCGTGGCGCTGGAGTACGCGCTCACTTGCGCAGGCCGCCGCACATCGTCAGAAGGCGTCTGACCGCCTCCCCGTGAAGCGAGAAGCGCCCGGGGTGTTTCCCCGGGCGCCGTATAGAATTCAATTCATTCGAGACTTACTTCGCGTCCGCTAGTACCTCGCGCGACTCGATGTGGCCCGCCAACTGTTCGGGAGTCCACCACGTCTCCTTGAATTCGCGCGGGCTCAGCAGTTTTTCCGCTTGATCCCGGTAGTGCGGAGAAGCGGGCCGGTCGCTCTGCCCGAGCGGCACGAAGGTCCAGCTCTTGACGGGTTTGCTCATCACGATAATCTGCGTTGAGGTTTGGCCGCCGGCGCCCCAGCGGGTGTGGTCCGGGCGCTCGCCGCTGTAGTGAATATTGCGCAAGGTGGTCATTCCCAGTTCGTCGCCGTTGTTGCCGTCGAGGGGCCAGGATTTATCGTCGCGCCCCACGCGAAAGACGTCGCCGTAGGTTTTGTCTAGTGAGCCGAAATCGGCCTTGAGCTTGGCCATGGCGGACACGAAGGAATCCAATCCCGCTGAGAGTTCATCGTCGTCGAGTTCCGGGGAAGGAACGGGCTTGCCGACGGCAGCCATAAGTCCGTCGACGCGCTTCCGCACATCCTTCATGGTGTCCTCGCCGTGATCGGTCACGAGTCGCTTGCGCCAATAGTAGTACTTGAGCGCGGCCGTGGATTCTTTGCGCAACTCGCCATCCCAACCGAGAATGTCTTTCATGCCCGCAGCGTAGTCCGGGTTGGACTGGTGGCTGGCGCCGAATTTGGCGTTGGCGTTCTTGAGAATGTCCAGCCAATGCTCGACGCCGTAGGGGTGAAGATCCAACGCGTAGGCCTTTGCCTTTTCAATGGTGACCGCGGCGTCAGCCTTGAGCAACTCGACCGCGCGGGCGCCGCGTTGGGTAGTCCAGCCATCGCGCTGAGCGGACGCAGCGATATCGGACCACAGATACGGTTTGGTCTTCGCAAGTGTCATCGGGCTATCGACCATCATCACGTCCGGGGGAATATTGCAGTTCTGCATGTACCCTTGGGGCGGATTCAGTATTTGAACGTGATCGGTCGAGGGGTGCATGCCCAGCCATTCCGACGCGGACGTTGACCCGTCGAGCGGCTTGGACCAATCGTAGCCGTCGGGACGATTCGGTACGCGGCCGGTGCGCTGATAGTAAATATTGCCTGAGGTGTCGGCTACCATGACGTTCTGCGGAAAGACCTGAAGCGTGGCCATGGCGGCTTCCGCGCCGTGGTAATCTTTCGCGTAGTTAAGTTCGTACCAAGCTTCGTTGCCGCCGACAGCGTCCGCGTATGACGATTTGATTGCGTAGGCCTTGCCATTCTTGAACGCGGCGATAGGACCGTGGTGCGAGTTCCACAGGGTCAGCGTCTTCGGCTCGCCGTCTTTGATGTTGATGGTTACCTTGCGCGAGGTCAGCTCACGCCATTCATTGTTGTATTTGTACTTGGGGGGATCGTCGTCGTTCAGGGTTTCTTCATATACGTCGGCGGTGTCCGGACCTCCGGTGGTCATAGCCCATGCGATGTTCTCGTTGTGGCCCAAGGCGATGTACATCTGCCCGGGGAGCGAGAATCCGCTTCCGCGCAAGGCGCCGGCATGAATACGGAATTCCCAGAACCGCGACGCGCCGAGCCAGCCCAGATGGGGATCCACCAGGAGGATAGGGACTTTCTCAGCGCTACGGCCGGGCCCGACGGCCCATTGATTTGACGCGCGTGGCGGGCGTTCCGTGCCTGGCTCGATACCGGCGCGTTTCATGTCGTCGAATCCGTCGTCAAACGACCAGCCCTGAAGGAAGATGCGTCCGAAGGCCATGACGGTGAATTCGTCTACCTGGCGTTTGCCCCACCATTGAGGAACGTCCTCCGGATGTTTGGCGTAGTAGGCGTTGACGCCGGCGGCGAAGGCCTGGGTCTGGCTGCGCACTTCGGGGCGGACCTTGTCCGCGCCGCGTTTGCATCCTTCGTAGATGTCCCACATGTTCGCGACGAGATCGGAATTGAAGGCATCCTTTCCTTCGACGGTAGCCAGCTCACCGAGGCCGCGCAGCATGTTCTTCAGCAGCTCGGTGGGGCGATCCTGGGCTTGCGCCCAGCCCATCGCGAAGAGGCCGGCTTCGGGCGTTGGCGCGTAGATATGCGCCACGCCCCAGGAGTCGCGGTACACGACGGTTTTCCCGGCATCGGGGCCGGTCCCGGGCAGGTCCGCCGCCCAGGCGCCTGCCACCGAGGACAGGAGAATGGCCAGCACAAGGCAGCGTCGAAGAGTAGTAGAACGCATTTGAATCAATCCTTTCGATTTTCCGGAACGGCCGTGCAACGGAACGACCTCCTTACAGGCCCATCCATGTACCCGGTAGGGTTACTCGTAACAGGCGACACCAGAGGCAAACGTTAACACGCCGGTCGTAGGACATCAAGAATTCGATACTTGAGCCAGGGCGGCGGACTATGGACTGCAACGGCCAGAGGGCTGGGCCATCGGAAGCGGCGGGGACGCCGCTTCTACTTTGGGCGCCTGCCGGATGCAGGCGAAACTCCGTGGCGCGCGAATCGAACTAGATGACCGCGTCCTGAAGCCGGTTGCTGACCTCTCGGCGGAGGCGCGTGGCTTCTGCCGCGTCGCGCGCCTTATCGGTCGTGATGAAGACAAACGCAAGTTCACGGGCGGGATCGCCGTCGCCGTAGACGGTATCGACGCCGGCGTGTCCGAAAAGTGTTGGAGACGTCGAGTCGCCAAAGCCGAACCAATGGCCGGCGCCACATTTCGGCGCGGCGCCTCGAACCAGCCATCCCAACCCCCACGGCTCGTGGGCGGGCGGCTTGTCGTCGGCGACGGCTTTCGCTATCTCGCCGGCATATTGCACGGTCAGCATTTCCTTCAAAGGCTCGGGCTTGATGAGCGTACGCCCATGCCACGAGCCGTTCTGCACGACGAGGTTCAGGAGGCGGAGCATGTCATCCACCGTGCCGAAACATCCGGCCGCGGGTTGGCCGGACATGCTGTTCTTTTCGGGGTCGAGCGAGGTGAAATAGCCCGGCGCCACCGCCACGTTGAACTCGGCGGGAGGCTGCCCGAAGCTGAAGCTTTTTGCCCCGATGGGGTTGAACAGGCGTTCGCGGCAGATGGCGTCCCAGGGCTTCATGGCGGAGACGCGGCGCACCGCTTCAGCGACGACAAACATGCCGGAAATGCCGTGATAGGCGGTCCGGCTTCCGGCGGGCCACTCGATCTGTGCGGCGCACACTTTCTTGACGAAGCCGCTCCACTGTTCTTCCGTAGCGACGGCGCTGCTGGCGATGGAGGGAATGCCAGCGGAATGGGTGAGCAGGTGAAGCAGCGTGATCGCCTCTTTGCCGCCGGCGCTGAATTCCGGGATGTACTTAGAAACGGGAACGTCGTATTCGATGAGGCCATCCTGGTGCGCCATCACGGCGACCGTGGCGGATATACCTTTGGAAAAGGAGAACAGCGGGCTTGACACCGTGTTGTCGAAGGGCTTGTCTACGCCAGTAAGCGCGCGGTAGGAACCACAATAGTGCTCGACGAACTTTCGTCCGCGGCGTGTCGCCACGAGGGCGGCCCCGGGCACGGACCCGGCTTTCACTTCGGCCTCGACGAATTCCACCGCCTTCGCCAGTTTCTGCGCGTCAACCTTCACCTCCGCGGGGTCAACCGGCGGAAACTCATCCCCGCCGGCAACGGAATCGTTTCGGTGCGTTTCTGCCCAACTCGCGATTCCTGAGCCAAGGGCGGCGGCCCCCGCGTACTTTAGAAACGCTCTGCGTTCGATGACGCTCATCCCATTTTCCTCCTGTCGGCGCTTGGCGCGAATTCTAGCCGGGTTGACCCTGCGGCGGCAAGACGCGGCGCGCCCTGGGCAATCGCGAGTTCCGTTGGAGTCTCTTGGTCTAGATTCCTTCCGGCCAGCGGCGGGTTTCTTCGAGCGCTTCACCGGTTTCGAGGAGACTCTTGAGACTTGCAAGGAGCTGCGGCCAGCCGCCCGAGGTTGCCTCGATGAGCTTTGAGTCCGTCTTCTCGATTTCGTGGATTAGGGTGAGCTTGACGGAACTGCGTTCCTTCTCGAGCTCGTAGGTCAAGCGCGAGTAGCCTTCGGCGCGCAACGCGGGTTGGAATTCAACGCGCCACGACAGAACGAGCCGCCGGTGCGGCTCGATTTCGAGGATTTCGCCGCTGTCACCGACGCGCCTATCGGGAATCATCAGCCGCCAGGATGCGCCGAGCTTCCATTCGCAATCCTGCCAGGTTTCGCACCAGTATTGGCGGGTGAATTCGGGGTCGATCAGCGCCTGCCACAATTTCTCCGGGGTGGTGCGAATATAAGTTACGTAGACGAATCGCGAGTTAGCCATGGGACTCTCCTTCCAGTTTTTTCTTGAGTTCGGCGAGGACGCGGAGACGGCCCCGCTCATATTTGCCAATCCAACGATGAGCGATCTCGTGGATTGGGAC
>JACRLJ010000081.1:18278-108078 GCA_016215105.1 Candidatus Hydrogenedentota bacterium | reverse complement strand
CTCTTCGATGAAGCGCTGCACATTGTGCGCATGAAAACAGGTACGAATACTCCGGCGAACTAGGACACTATACTCTTCTCGAATGACCCACAGCCGGCGGGAACCGCGTCTCTCCGCGGGCCGTCGCCCCGTACATGGAGCAGCAAAATGGCTTCGGCCTTCACAGACACCGGAATCCAGTTAAGCCAACACCGCGAAATCGTCTCCCTATGAATCGCGCTCGTTTCAATTTCTGGATGGTTGTTGGCAACGGCGCCATCGTAACTTTTGGCTCCGCGTTCTTCGCCGTCGAAACCGTGTTGGCGTGGCTTGTCTTGCAACTCACCGGTTCAAGCGCGTGCGTGGGGCTACTGTTGAGTGTCAATAGTATCGGATGGCTTTGGCCACAGGTGTTCGTTGGAAGCTATGTCGAACATCGCGAGCGCAAGATGCCTGTCTACAGAGTGACCGCGGTAATTCGAGCGTCGTGCCTGGTGATCATGGCGCTAATGCTCGCACTTTGGGACGGGTACAACCCGTGGTTATTGTACGGCCTTCTTATCGCACTTTTCGCCGTATACTCGAGCGGTGGCGGAATTTGCGTAGTGCCGTTCATGGACATTGTAGGCAAGGCAATTCCCCGCCACCAGACTCCGGTGCTATTCGCGTACCGCCAGTTGTTCGGAGGAATATTGGGGTGCGTCGCCGGCGGCATGGTCGTTGTTGCGTTATCCGACCAGGGCGGCACGTATCATCTCTCCGAGTATGCCGCGCTCATCGCCGTCGGGGCCGTATTCAACATCATGGCGTACACTATGTTCTGCGTGGTGAAGGAACCCATCGAACCTGTATCTCGAGAGCGCGTCTCCGTGCGCGAGTTTCTCAGCCGGGGACCGGTGTTATTCCGCGCCGATCAGGATTACCGGCGTTTCTATTTCTTCCGGTGCTGCTGGGCGCTTACGACCATGTCACAGGTGCTCTATCTCCCGTACGCAAAGGAGGTGTTTAATGCGCCTTCTCGAATGACCGGATGGTTTACAGCGGCGATTACGCTCGTGGGAGGCCTCTCAGCCGCGGTGTGGGGGCGCGTGTCAAAGAACTACAGCGAAGTCGTGCTGATGAGATGGATTGCAGTGGTAATGCTCTTGTCGCCGCTTACGGCGCTCGGGATGACGCTGCTGGAGCGCCTGAGCGGAGGTACAGCATTCATGGCGGCCCACTACGTCTGGGTCTATGTCCTCATGTACGGAACGGCTAGCGCGGCCACGAACGGCTATTCGATCGCGGGCTCGGTCTATATGCTTGCGCTGGCGCCGCCGGACCGCCGCCCAACCTACATTGCGTTCATGAATACCATCGGAGTCCCGCTCATGTTGGCTCCCGTAGCGGCAGGATCGATCGTCCACTACCTGACGTATCCGGTAATGTTCGGGATTTCTGTGCTCGCCGGGCTCGGCGCACTTGCGTGCGCATGTGCGCTTCGTTCAAGACTGAGCGATCCCCAACACCCGCGAGCCGCACCGGCGCTGAAGGACACCACGACAGCCGCCCAATAGCGTGCGAACGCGTCACATTTTGTCGGTCAGCGCGATTCCTTTGGACCGGAAGTAGACGCCAAGCTTCACATCGGTTTCGGTTATGTGATTAACCAGCCAATTGACCGCAAAGAAGTCTATCGACTGCGCCAAGAGATGCGTGGCGCCTTCTTCCTCGTATTCCAGTTCCAGATCGGCCAACGCCTTTTTCAGGTCCGCATGCTTCTTCAAGTGTTCGGCTGAATCCGGGTAGGCGTATTTCGCCATATACCGCTCTTCCGTCGAAAAATGGAAGCTGGTGTATTCGTTCAAGAACTCGAGGGCCTCAGCGATGCGCGTGGGACCTTGGTGGGCTTCAATCGCAACCGAGACGTCGTTCAATTTCTGAATCCAAGTCTTATGTTGTTCATCGATGAGAGACTCATCAACGCACAGGCTATCGCTCCACTCTAGTTTTCCCATGAGTCACTCCCATTATGCGAGGCGCCAAGGCGTCGGGTCGAGAAATCCATTGCGCCTTGGTCGCGTTTTTCGTGATTTGCCCAGCTTCGGCAGGCGCTTACCAACGAAGCAGAACTGAACCCCACGTCAAGCCCGCGCCAAATCCGGCAAGCATAATGATGTCGCCACCATGTATCCGGCCGGTGCGAAGGGCCTCATCAATGGCGATCGGTATGGAGGCCGCTGTCGTGTTGGCTACATGATCGATATTCACAAACACCTTCTCGCGGTCCAATCCCAATCGTTCCGCGGCAGTGTAGATAATCCGCGTGTTAGCTTGGTGCGGGATGAACAAATCAATATCGGCAACGGTCATGTTGGTCGCTTCGAGCGCCTTCTGCGCCGCCTCGCCAAAAACCACGACCGCGCGCTTGAACAGGTCGGTGCCTTTCATTCGGACGTCGCGCTCGGGGCCGTCAACATTTTCGGCGGTTACCTTGCACTTCGATCCACCCGCCTCCATCCAAAGGATATCCTTGGCGCCTCCATCAGCGCCTAGATGGGTCGTTAGGATGCCGTGTTCGCCTTTCTCCGCGCGCAGCACGACTGCGCCGGCGCCGTCGCCGAAAAGTACTGCCGTATCTCTCTTGTCCCAATTCAAGAGATACGTCAAGACTTCCGCGCCGACGACCAAGACCGTCTTGTACACACCGGCGCGTACATAGGCGTTCGCGGTGGAGAGCGCGTACATGAATCCCGAGCATGCCGCGTTAACGTCCATCGCCGCAGACCGGGTAGCGCCGATTTGATGCTGAATCAGACACGATGTGTTGGGAAAGAGGTAATCGGGCGACGTCGTGCCGCAGACGATAAGTTCAATATCTTCGGGGCGAACACCCGCGGCGTCCAGCGCCGCGCGCGCAGCGGGAGCGCCCAGATCCGCCGCGCCAACACCGGGTTCCGCAATATGCCGTTGCTTGATACCCGTGCGCTGCTGAATCCAGGCGTCCGTGGTATCCATGATCTTTTCGAGGTCGAAATTAGTCACCACCTTGGGAGGAAGAAAACTGCCTGTCCCGATAATGCGGGAACGGATCATTGGGATCGTACCTTATCGTTGTTTGCCAGGGTTGAACTTAGGATTCTGTGCCGGCATCCACACCTGTGGTTCCGGCGTCACGGCCCGGCCACCCTGAACGCTCAGCGCGTTTCCTTCGTATTGGCATCTATGGATGCCGGCGCACCGCGCGGACCGCATTCCAACCAAGCTAAAATGCGCCGGTAGACTATCATATTGCCGCGGAGCGTTCCAGAATTCCCGCGATGCGCTCCTCAAGATTCGGTGATCACACGCGTCCTGTGTGGCCAAATCCGCCTTCGCCTCGCGCGGTGTCGTTGAGCATGGACACCAACTCGAGCTCGACCGGTGAAAATGTCACAATCACCATCTGCGCAATTCGGTCCCCTCGTTGGATAGTGAACGGATCTTGACCGAGATTCATCAGGATCACTTTGATCTCGCCTCGGTAATCCGCGTCAATCGTACCGGGTGAATTCGGCAGGATAATGCCGTGATTGAGCGCTAAGCCGCTGCGTGGCCGAATCTGCGCTTCCATTCCTAAAGGAAGCGCGATGCGCAGTCCCGTCGGGATCGCAGCGCGTCCTCCTGGAGGCAATGTAACGGGTTCCACAACTGCGGCGCGCAGATCGAGACCGGCGGCATGCGCCGTGGCGTAAGACGGAAGCGGAATGTCGTCGCACCCTGGCTCACGGGCTACCTGGACAATGGCGCGCTCGCTCACAGCGCAAAGTCCAGCTTCGAGGCGCCGTCCTCCGGCCCCAGCACGAGCATGGCGCACCGTTCCGGCTGAAACAGGCCCTGCGCAAGTTCCTGGATGTCCGCCGCTTTTACTGCGTCGATTGCCTCGACCACCTCGGCAATCGTCAGCAGCCGGCCATGATAGAGCATACCTTTGGCCATGCGTGTCATACGATTGGACGTATTCTCAAGGGCCATAAGGAGATTCCCTTTGAGCTGCTCGCGATTGGTCTCGAGCTCTGCCGCGGGCAGCGGCTCATCCCGGAGTTTGCGGACTTCCTCGAACGCAAGCCGTATCGTCTTCTCAAGATTCTCCGGCGCGACCGCGGCGTAAACACCCATCATTCCCGTAGTAAGATAGGACGAACTGAAGGTGTAGATTGCGTACGCCAACCCCTCGTTTTCCCGAATCCGTTCGAAAAGCCGCGAAATCGGCCCGCCGCCGAGGCTGTTGCTGAGCATGTCATACACGTAGCGTTGGGGATCGGTCGCAGACGGACCGGGAAAGCCAAAGCATAGGTGCGTCTGGGTGATGTCCCGGGTAACATAGTGGTGGCCAGACGAGAATGGAGGCGTCTCGCGTTGCGAGCTCGCGGATCGTGGCGGAATTCCTTCCAATTCTCGCCGCACCTGCTCGAACACGCGGTCGCAGTCGAAGTTTCCCGCGATCGACACTACCACGTTTTCCGGAAAGTACCAGGCGCTGTAATATGCGCGAATATCGTCAAGGGTTATTCCAGACACAGATTCCAGTGTGCCGGTAATGGGACGGCCCAGTGGGACCCCGGGCCAAATACGCTCAGTAAATAGATCGTGAGCATATTCCTCCGGAACGTCTTCGTTGGAGGCAATCTCCTCCAAGATGACGTTGCGCTCCTTCTCCAGATCGCAGAAGAGCGAATTCTTCAAGATGTCGGCGAGGATTTCGATCCCGGTTCCCAGGTGCGCGGCGAGCGTCTTGGCGTAGATACAGGTGTACTCGCGAGACGTGAACGCGTTAACGTGGCCGCCTTTGCTCTCGACCGCCTCCATGAGTTGGCGGGCAGTGCGAGTCGTGGTGCCCTTGAAGAACAGATGTTCGAGGAAATGCGAAATGCCGGCCTGCTCGGAGCGTTCATTCGCGGAGCCCGTCTTAATCCACAGTCCGGCGGCTACGGAATGGATATGTGGAAGGGGCTCCATCAAGACGGTGATTCCGTTCGCGAGTTTCCTGACGGTAGGGGCGATCTCGACGAGTAGCGATGGCTGTGTCATCGTTCTCCCTTGTTGATCTGCTCAAAGGTACACCGGGACACGAAAGCTCGTGTCCCGGTGTGTGCAAAGCGCTATTTACTCTATGTACTAACGACGGCCTCGGTCACGACCGCCGCCGCCACCGCCGCCGGGACGGCGCTGCCCGCCGCCATGGTGCCGGTCTCCGCCTCGATCGCGCGGCGGACGGCTTTCACGTTCACCGCCTTCACCAGGGTCTTCGCCGGTAATGCGGCCCAATTCGCGGTCGGCGGCAACCTTGGAAAGGTTGACCCGGCCCATCTTGTCGATTTCGATCACTTTGACGTCCACTTCATCGCCTATGTCCAGGACGTCGGTTACTTCCCCGACGCGGCCCGGCGCCAATTCCGAGATGTGGACCATGCCTTCTTTGTTTCCGATGAGGCTGACAAAAGCGCCAAAATTCATGATCCGGGTTACGGTGCCGTGATAGATCTTACCCACCTCGACGGACGCCGTAATGGACTTAATCATATCGATAGCGGCCTGCGCGCCCTCGGCGTCCACGGCGGCAACATTGATCGTGCCGTCGTCCTGAACGTCGATTTCCGCTCCGGTCTGGACCTGGATCTCGCGAATGACCTTGCCGCCCGGTCCGATGACTTCGCGGATCTTGTCAACATCAATCTTGATGGTGTAGATACGCGGAGCGTGCGCGGAGATTTCAGGTCGTGGCGCGCTCAGGCACTCGTTCATCTTGCCAAGAATGTGCAAACGGCCTTGGCGGGCCTGATCGAGCGCGCGCTTCATCAAGTCGCTCGAGATACCTTTGATCTTGATGTCCATCTGAAACGCGGTAACACCATTTTCGGTGCCGCAGACTTTGAAGTCCATGTCACCCAAGTGATCTTCCGCGCCAAGAATGTCGCTGAGGATACGGGCCTCGTCGCCCTCTTTGATGAGGCCCATCGCGATACCAGCCACAGGCGCCTTAATCGGCACGCCCGCATCCATAAGGCTCAAGGAGCCTCCGCAAACGGTAGCCATCGAACTCGACCCATTGCTCTCCGTGATATCGGAGACGATACGCAGCGTGTACGGGAAGGGCTTCGCGTCGGTCTCTTCGCCTTCGCCATCAACCGGAACCATTCCGCCCAGCGCCCGCTCCGCCAACTTGCCGTGACCCACCTCGCGGCGGCCCGGTCCGGCGATGCGCTTGACTTCGCCAACCGACCAACTCGGAAAGTTGTAGTGAAGCATGAAGCGGCTGAAGGCCTCGCCCGTCAACTCATCCAGACGTTGCTCGTCGCGGCTCGTGCCAAGGGTTGTCGTAACGATGGCTTGCGTTTCACCGCGCGTAAAAAGGCACGATCCGTGCGCGCGCGGAAGGAACCCCACCTCGATGGTAATCGGACGAACCTGATCCAGGGCGCGGCCGTCAATGCGGGTGCTGGTCTTAATGACCTGCTCGCGCATCAAACGGTACTCGGTCTCGTCGTAGGCTTCGGAAACCGCGGACGCGCGTTCCTCGAACAACTCCTCGCCGTACTTCTCCAGCAAGTGCTTCTTGACGTCCGACTTGAGCGCGGAAATCGCGTCCTGACGCGGATGCTTCTCGGCGATCTTGAGGATCTCCTGAAAGCGCGCCTCGGTGTAACTCTCGACGTCCGCCAGCACCGTAGGATCCAACACCGGCGCCGCGAACTCCATCTTCGGTTGACCGGCCTTCTCGCGCAACTGCTCGATGCACGCGCAAATCTTCTTGATGTTGGCGTGGCCAAACTCGAGCGCCTGAAGCATAACCTCTTCAGACACTTCGTCGGCTTTGCCCTCCACCATGAAGATGGCGTCGGCCGTACCTGCGATCACGATGTCCAGATCGCTCTCCGCCATCTCACCGTGCTTGGGGTTTATGACCAACTCGCCACCAATACGGCCTACGCGCACCGCGCCGATGGGACCGTCAAACGGAATCTTCGAGATGTGCAACGCCGCTGATGCGCCGTTGATGGACATAATGTCCGGATTGTTCTCGTTGTCGGCCGAATAGACTATCCCGAACACTTGCACTTCGTTGTAGAAACCGGCGGGGAACAAGGGGCGCAACGGGCGGTCCGTCAAGCGGCAAACCAGCACTTCGCGTTCCGTGGGGCGGCTTTCACGCCGGAAAAAGTTTCCCGGAATGCGGCCGGCTGCGGCCGATTTCTCGCGGTAATCCACCGTGAGGGGGAAAAAATCCTGGCCGGGTTTGGTGTCAGACGCGACGCATACCGCCGATAACACCATCGTTTCGCCGCAAGTGACGAGGATTGACCCGTGCGCTTGCTTGGCGATTCGACCGGTCTCGAAAGTAATTTCTTCCGAGCCGATCGTTACAGAGAGACGTTCTACCATGTACACTGGGCCGTTTTTTCCGTTGGCCCTGCATTGATGGAACGTCTCCCACAACGTTCCCTTCACTCTATCTATTCTCAATTGTCTGTATAGCCTATTTTCTCAATCCGAGAGATTTCACGATGGCGCGATAGCGCTCGATATCCGAATTGCGAAGGTAGTTCAGCATGCTGCGGCGCTGACCAACGAGCTTGAGCAACCCGCGGCGTCCTGCAAAGTCCTTCGCGTGCGTCTTGAAGTGCTCGGTGAGTTCATTAATGCGCTCTGTGAGCAGCGCAACCTGGACTTCCGGAGATCCTGTGTCGCCCTCGTGTTTTGCGTGGGTCTTGATGATCTCGGTCTTGCGGTCTTTCGTTACGGACATAACACACCATTCCTTTCAATTGGCCCTTTCCCAGTACGCCGCCGGTGCAGCAAACGCCCGAGAAACAGGGTAACTTCATTCATCCCCCGGCATGAGGGAAGCAATCATTCTACACTTTATTCGTAAGAGCTGCCAACCCGGGCAGATCTTTGCCTTCCAGCATTTCAAGTGATGCGCCGCCGCCTGTGGAAACGTGGGACATCTTGTCCGCCAAGCCGTATTTGTTGACAGCAGCCGCGGTATCGCCACCGCCAATTACACTGGTAATACCCGGTGATGCGGCAAGAAGTTCCGCGATGGCCTTCGTACCAACGCCAAACTTATCCATTTCGAACACGCCCACCGGCCCGTTCCATACAACGGTCTTACAGGTCTTAATCGCGTTCAGGAACTTCTCGACCGTTTTTGGACCGATATCCAGGCCTTGCCAGCCCGCTTCGATGCCACCCAAACCGACCACTCTACTGTTGGCCGTTTCGGAAAAGGCGTCGGCCACGACGGTGTCTTCGGGAAGCAGCAGGGCTACGCCCTTTTCCTTCGCCTTGGCGATCAGCATCTTCGCCACGTCGAGTTTGTCCGCCTCCAGCAGCGAATCGCCAACTTCGTAGCCTTGGGCCTTCATAAACGTATAGGCCATACCGCCGCCGATGATGAGGACGTTCACCAGATCGAGCAGATGCTCGATCAACATGATCTTGTCCGACACCTTCGCGCCGCCCAATATCGCCGCAAGCGGACGGTCCGGGTGGTGCAGCACGCGATTGAAGTACTCCATCTCCTTCGCGACCAGGAAACCCGCCGCGCTCTGGCGGACGTAATGCGTGACGCCTTCAGTCGAGGAATGCGCGCGGTGGACACTGCCGAACGCGTCGCTGACGTAGACGTCGGCGAGCTTGGCCAGCTTCTGAGACAGTTCAGCGTCGTTCTTCGTTTCACCCTTGTTAAAACGCGTGTTTTCGAGTACGACGATGTCACCGGGAACCATCGCGGCGACCGCCGCCTCGACTTCCGGGCCGGCAATGTCGTTGACCTTCGTCACTTTGCCGCCAACGATCTCACGCAGCTTGTTCGCGATAGGGTCCATCGTAAGCTTGGCGTTGGCCGCCAGAATCTTGGCCTTTTCCTCTTCCGACTCCGCCTTCTTCGCGTCCTCGGGACGCCCGAGGTGGGACATCAGAATGAGCTTCCCGCCCCGCTCACGCACAAAGTTGATGCTACGTAGCGCGGCGCGGATTCGCGTATCGTCGCGTACCGTGCCATCCTCGTTTTGGGGCACGTTGAAGTCCACGCGCATCAGCACGCGTTTGCCCTTCACATCGAGGTCTTCTATGCTCAGTTTGTTCATCGCCATAGTCTAATCTCTCCCCCAATGCCCATATATGTAGAAACGGGGCCACGCAACTTGCGCGGCCCCGCGCCAATATTCCCTTACGCCATCAACTTGAACAGGTCAACGCAACGCGCTGAGTAACCCCATTCATTGTCGTACCACGACACGACCTTGACAAAATTGCCGTCCATAACCGTCGTGAGCTTGGAGTCAAATACGCTCGATGCCGGATTGCCTACGACGTCTTGCGATACAATCGGATCTTCGCAGTACTCGAGTATGCCCTTGAGAGGACCTTCCGCAGCCGCCTTGACCGCCGCGTTGATCGCGTCCTTCGTCGCTGGCTTTTCCAACTCGGCCACCAAGTCAACCACCGAACCGTCCGGTACCGGAACGCGCATCGCGATACCATCCAGCTTGCCCTTCAACTGCGGCAGCACCTCGCCCACCGCGCGGGCGGCGCCCGTCGTCGTCGGGATTATCGACATCGCGGCGGCGCGCGCACGGCGAAGATCGCTGTGCGGCATATCCTGCACGCGCTGGTCATTCGTGTACGCATGGACCGTGGTCATCAGACCGCGCTTGATGCCAAACGTCTCATGCAGCACCTTCGCCAGCGGCGCCAGGCAATTCGTTGTGCAACTCGCGTTCGATACGACCACGTCAGTGGATTTCAAGGTCTTGTCGTTGACGCCCATTACGATCACTGCGTCAACCGCGTCCTTCGGGGGCACGCTCAGCAGCACCTTCTTGGCGCCGGCCTGCACGTGCAGCATGCACTTCTCTTTCGACGTAAACACACCGGTCGACTCGAGCACAATGCTCACACCCAAGTCCTTCCAGGGAATATCCGTCGGGCTCTTGTGCGCGCTAATCTTGATTTCGTGGCCGTTGACCACGATCGCGTCGTCTTTCGAACTGACCGTCCCCTGGAAACGCCCGCTCACGCTATCATATTTTAGCAGGTGCGCCAGCGTCTTGGCGTCGGTCAAATCGTTGATGGCGACAACTTCAAAATCCTTGTTCCCCTGGAGGATCTTGAATACATTGCGCCCGATGCGCCCAAATCCATTTATGCCTATTTTTGTAGCCATTTCTCGCTTCCTTTCTGAGTCAGAGCCGGTCAATTCCCGTCCTCGTTGTACGGGCGCGCCCTGCTTCCCGGCGTGGAGGCAGGGCTCATTAAATCGATTCGGATTGAAGTGGTCGAGGGCGCACCCTCAGGCGGGTCTTGCATCATTCCCAGACATCGTCACTGGGCGCTTCTGACCCCATTCCGTATTTTGCCGTAGTATGCCACGCGGGGAAGAAGCAAGTCAAACCGCAGCTTCCCGTGAAATCACGCTGCGAATCGCCGTCTTGACACCACTTGGCCAATACTATAGCCTACTGAAAGCGTATCGAAAATGCTCCTGAGTTCGGCGTCCAAGGGATTTTGTCTACAGGCTTTGACAGGGGACACTGCCCAATGGAAACGAAAAACACCTGCATCATCGCGGGTAGCATCATCATCGCCAGTTGCATCATCGCATACTCCTTTCACAGACCCGGTGAAGTCCAGAGTCCGGGCAAAGTCGAAACGCCCCCGGCGGCAGCGCCAGCCGTGCCTTCCGCACCAGCCGCAACCACGCCCGCGTCCGCCAAACCGGCGGTTAAGTCCTCCGATCGCTTGACTGGCAAGTGGCAGGAGATCGCCACATGGGGTAGCTTGCTGCTGTCACCCGATGGAACCGGCGAGTTTACGAGCCCGCCCAATTCGATTCGATGCCGCTGGTCTCTCCCCGAAGAAGGTAAACTCAAGACCGAGACGGAATTCCCTAAGAAGGACGCACCCGGGATATTTGGTGATCCCGAGAAGACCAGGATTTGGGACTACTCGTTCCCAGGCGATGATCGACTCGTTCTCACCTTTAGCGGAAAAGGCGGGAACGAGAAACTCGACTACATGCGCGCGCCGGACGCAAAATAGACCACCTCCTCAGCCCGTCGGCGCTACACTCAAAAGATCCCGCGCGACCATCGCGAACAACTCACTATGCCTAGTCTTGGCGTCGTACTTGCCAATCCCTGTATCGAGATGACTATAGCCCGGCAGAACGCGAATGCGGTCTGGATTCGCCAAGGTATGCGCCCGCAACAACTCCTTTTTCAGCCGAATCGGGCAAACCGGCACATACCTGCCACAGGACCTCGATACCTCGTAGATCAATCCGCCCTCCCTACCGTCCAGCATGAGTTGACTCTGAAGCGGCACGAACCCATCCGAGACCCGATACGCCCCTGCTGGCGCGTCTGCCCCCGGCGAGGGAACCAATCCCATCAGTACATTCGCTACACCCAAGAGTGCGTTCTCACCCGCTGCCGTCCGGGTGTCGTAAATGACTTTGCCCGCGCTATTCAACGCCTGCCACGCGCTCCCGTCCGGCTCGACGTAACTGCCGTACAAGAAGAACCTTTCAAGACAAAGATCTCCGCGGAATTGTGGCACGATTTCATCCAATCCCCCACAGTATGTGGACAACAGTGTCTCAGGCTCGAATGTCGTGTCCGAATATCCCGGCAGCGCACGCGCGAGCGTTTGACTCGAATCGCGCGGCGAAAGCCGAAGAGTGACAAATCCGCGGCCTGGCTTCCAGGTCCGCAATTGGGTTTGCGGAATCCCCAGTCCGCTCGCCTGGTCGAGATTCACCCATCCCATATCCAAATCACTTTGTTTAGCGGTAGAAAAGTACGCCGTAAGCGCGGTGTGGCAGAATAGTCCCTGCAGCATTATTCCGCCGTTGGCAGCCGGACGCGAAAGCGACACACGATTCACCGTTGACCGAACCCATTCCGGTGTAGCCCACGGCGTTCCCAGGTGTGGCGCGGAGAGCGTGACTACGCCAAATACCCGCGTGGCGTGTTCTGGGAAGTTCGTCAAGAAGGCTCGCCCAATCAGTCCTCCCTGGCTGTGTGTAACAATTCCGAAGGGGCCCGGCGGAAAGTAGTGGCGTTTGCCGCCCGCGTCCACCCCATCGACTATTGCCGCCGTAATGAAACGGTCGAGGTAGGCCGCGATGCTTTCACCAAAGGCCGGATAATCCGGACTGTATCCTATTGCCGCGTCAACGCCTATATTCGAGTGCAAGTAGTTCCAGATTTGGAAACTTCTTCGGAATTGCACGGCCTCTGGCTCGCCGCACGTTGATGCCCAGTCGATGAAGTTACCCCAACGGTCCATCGACTGCCCATGGATGAGTACCACCGGGATCGGTCCGTTCACATCGCTTGCCGCTTCCCGAACCAGCCGCCAATTCTTCTTCGCCTCGGGCGCGTCCGACGGCGGGGTGGTGTCAAAGAAGGACTTGTCCGGCGATGACACTACAAACCCTAGCGCGGATGACGGAACGGCTGACAACGCAGCGCACACTGTCACGAGAGCAAGGATCCCCATTTCACTGCTCCTGTCAGGCATCGTACCCCGCCACATGGTCTCCCGACGCGGCCCGGAATGCCCTGACAGCAACCCGTTGCCGTGGTTCCCGCGGAAACCAAGCGCGTAATAGCATGAACCAGCTTACACGATGTGGCCGTTGGCGACAAAGAAGATAGTGGCGTTTCTCATGCCCATTGCTCGACTGGCCTGCTACGCGTCGACTCACGCGCCCCGCCGATCGTCGTGGTTGCCCTACCCCCTGGGTAATGAGGTAGTATCTTGACTCCGGGCGGAAGCGTGTGGCCTCGAGCAGGGTCAATCATGGGCGCGCAGACTGGGGGTCGATCCCGATGTGCTGGGGTAACTTGAGTACGTAACAAAAAGGAATAGGTACGCGCATGCCCACCAAGTTCGGAACTCTCGATTGGGTCATCTTGATCACATACTTCATCATCGTGGCTTCCATCGGCCCGTGGTTTGCCCGCAGAAACAAATCCACTGAGAGTTACTTCGTCGGGAACCGGACGTTCCCCGCATGGCTGCTCGGCCTGGCTATGTTCGCAACGTCCATTAGTTCCGTCACCGTCGTCGGATATCCCGGTGACGCTTACAAGACGGCGTACTTGCGATGGCTGCCAACGCTCATGCTGCCCTTCGGGATCTATATTGGCTGGAAATGCTTCCTGCCGTTCTACCGGCGCAACAAGTGCACGTCGGCGTACGAGTATCTTGAGTCCCGGTTTGGAAACGGCGTGCGCACGTATGTGTCGGTCTGTTCGGTGATTGGACAGGTCCTCCGCATCGCCACGATCCTGTACCTTGTGTCTCTGGTGTTTCAGCAAATGACCGGCTACGAACCGTATGCCTGTATTCTCATGGGCGGCTGCGTTATCGCCATCTATACCGTCCTGGGCGGAGTGAGCGCCATTGTCTGGGCGCAGTTTCTCCAGGCGTTTGTATTGTGGTTCGGCGCCATCGTCTGTTTTGTCACGATTATCAAAGGCATTGACGGCGGTCTCGGCGAAGTGTTTAGGACAGGCTGGGCCGACGGCAAGTTCATGCTCGGCGACCTCAATCCCGCGACAGGGAAAGTGGAACATTCCCCGTGGGTTTCGATCGTGAACAACAACTGGTTTTCGCTCTTTAATAAGTCCGTCGTGATGATGCTGGTCGGAGGACTCGCGGCATGGGTCGGGGAATATAGCTGTAACCAGAACGTGATTCAGAAATACGTGTCCGCCAAGAACCCCGGAACTTCGCTGTACGTATTCTTCAAGCAGCACCCGGATCCCGTTGCAATGGATATCTTGACCGGCGCCAACAATGCCAAGCCAGAATCCATCCTTCCCCGTTTCTGTGTCACGAACATTCCGACGGGGCTGGCCGGTATCGTCATCGCGGGTATTCTTGCCGCCGCCATGTCCGCGTCGTCCGCCAGCATCAACGGAATTTCCGCGGTATTCATCACCGACATTTACCGGCGCCATCTCGTTAAGACGGGCGGCGAACGTCATTACGTTACTATCGCGCGGTTGGTATCCGGAATCTCTTGTGTACTGATGATGGGCGGAGCGCTGCTGTTCTACCGGTTCAGTGATTTGACGCTGGCGGACTTTGGCGCACGGCTCGGATCGGTACTCGGGGGAGGAGTTCTGGGCGTGTACATTCTGGGGTTCCTGACCACACGCGGCACGTCGCGGTCGGTGGCGATCGGAATCGGCGTAACCTTGGTGTATTCCCTTTACACCGCGATCATCGAGTTTAACAAGATCACGCCCGAGCAGTTCTTGGCTGCGCTCCACAACTTTGGCAGCGTCTTGCCCGCACAGCTGACACCCCTAGTCCCAAGCTCGACAGATACCGCAACGCGCATATTGCGTCCCGTCCACATCTACTACGCTGGCCTGCTGGGCAACTTAGTCACGTTTATGGTGGCTTACGGCATTTCGTGCTTTTTCGAACCCAAACGCGACCTGACCGGGTTGACCTTCTGGACACAGGTCAAGTCGGACGAAGAAACCGCGTGACATCGCGGGCATTTGGCGCCTCGAAACGAGCTTCGGGCTAACCGCGCAGGAAGCTGTCCCAATCGGTGAAGGTCGTGTCCAACCCGGGATCGTGCTGCGCCGGCAGTGCGGCGTTCTCCGCCCATGCGGCTTGGCCATTCTCGTCATACAGGACAATCGCAGGCACGCCATTAGCGGCCACGGCGAGCACGGCTTTGGATTTACCGTTGGGACCGGACAGGACAAGCGCGGCGGTGTTGAGCCGATCGTTCGCCTCGAGTTCAATCGTTCCTTTGCCGCCGGCATACTGTAGCGCAATTCGCGGCGTTCCATCGGGCGTCACGCCGATGAAGCACCGCACGGCGCCATCAGGTCCCCGGAAGTAGAGAAGGGCGTTGTCCACCCCATCCGTCTTCAATGCCGCGCGTTCACGGCCCTTGGCGTCTTCCAGAACGAATTCGCGCGCTCGAATCGTCTTCACGACCTTCTTGCGCCAGAATCTGAAATTCATATAACCTCCACTTCTTGCTCCTTGCGGCCGCGCCGCAATTGGAATGAGAAACCTTCCCCGCCACGCTTCTATTCCAATCTGGGAGCAGATATGAGGTCCTCCACAGATGCCCAGATACGCTCCGGCAAGACCGTCCGCCGGTACCGCAACACCACCTCGTTACGACGGAATTCAGGAGCCGGCGCCGTTTCGGATCGAGCGATTTACCAAGAGACGGCGCCAGCTATCAGCTACTCGTCCAACGCCGCTAGAGGCGGCTTTCAGGCCGAATTCCTAAAAGTTCTTCATCTCGTCATCATCCAGCGGTATAACCTGTTCCGCAGAGACGACCTTGGGCGAGGAGCCGCTCGAAACGAGCGCAGGGGTCTTTGAACGCGCGAGCGGCTTGCGAGCCGAGCCGCCCGCCGGCAGCCGGAAAACTTTCTCGCTTGCGCCGGATGCCGTCTTGTGAGCCCGATCTGCTACGGCTCTGCGCCCGCCCGTCACTACCGCCGTCAGTACATCTACCATGTCGTCCAGTTCTCTTGCTTGGGCAGACAGTTCTTCACTCGCGGACGCAGCTTCCTCGGAGTTTCCCGCGTTGGACTGTGTTACCTGATCCAGTTGGGATACCGCGATATTCACCTGCTCGACACCCTGCGATTGTTCTGACGTTGCCGACGAGACCTCCGCGATGAGTTGCGCCACCTTTGTCGAGGAGTCGGCGACGGCGCTAAGGATTTGCGCGACCTCATTGGCCACGGCGACTCCGTTGTCCGCGTTCTTCTTCGATCCCTCGATGAGGGTGGCGGTGTTCTTTGCGGCTTCCGCGCTGCGTTGCGCAAGATTTCGGACTTCCTCCGCTACTACGGCAAAACCCTTGCCCGCGTCACCCGCCCGCGCCGCTTCTACAGCCGCGTTCAGCGCCAGCAAGTTGGTCTGAAACGCTATTTCGTCGATCGTCTTGAGGATTTTTGCCGTTTCGTCTGACGATGTCTTGATATCGTTGATTGCCTCCGACATCCGGGTCATCGCCGCCATGCCTCGATCTACGACCGTCTTGGATTCGTCCATCAGAATTCGCGCCTGACCAGCATTATCCGCATTCTGCTTGGTCATGGAGGACATTTGTTCGAGCGAGGCCGACGTCTCCTCCAAGCTGGAAGCCTGTTGACTGGCGCCCTCCGCCATGGATTGACTCGATTGAGCAACCTGACTCGACGCGGAGCTCACCTGAGAGGCGCCTTCCCTTAGCCCTAGAATGACGTTCTCTATGGGTTTGGTAATGGAGCGCGCGCTGGAGAAACCAATCAAGAGACCAACGAGAATTGACGCGGTCAGTGTTACCAGAATCCACCGCACCGAAGTTGTGACACTAATGCCCCCGTCGCGTTTGGCCTCGGCCATTTCCTTACCCGCTTCCTGCTCGACTTTGTCGAGCAGCAAGTCGGCCTCTTCCCCGTGCGTATCCAGCTTCTCCATTGCCGCGTCCGCCTGCGCCGACGCCAAAACCATGGCGCGATGCGCCGCCATAAGCTGGGATGCCTGCTTCTCGAATTCGGCGTGGTCACTGTCCATCTTTTGCACGGCCTCGCGAATCTTCGCGTTGTCCGTCGCCCTGACCTTTACGCCCTTAACTTCGCCGCCCTCGAGGATGGCCTTTCCGACAGCGTCGATCTCGGCGGTCTTCTCCTTGTACTCCTTCTCAATCGTGTCCAACTCGGCGGCGTCTTTGCTCTGTACAAATTCTTCGAGCCTGATGCGCGTAGCCGCGAGCGCGATCATATACTCACTGGCCATGTCGCTGAGTGGCACCTCTTCGTGAAGGATTGCCAGGGCAGCCTCACCAATCTTGGCGTCTTCGGCGCGTTTCCGTATCTCGTCACCGACCATCGTCTCCACGGTAGCGGCGTCGGTAAACACCCCGGTAAAGACTTTTTCAGCGTCACCCATGGCCTTGTTCCGGTCCGTCTTCTTGGCCAGCAGTTCTCTGCCGCGCGTCATCAAGTCGGCAGCGGCGGTTTGAAATTTCTCGTCATGAACTTGACTGGATTGGCGGACGAGCGAGGCGAGGGTCTCGTTGTCCGTCTTGAGGACCACGCTGCCGTCCTCGAATGTCGCCCCGCTCAGAATGGCTTCCGTGTACTTGTCGAAGTCCGCCACCGTCTTGCGGTACTCGTCTTCGATGGCCTTCACGCCGGCCTCGTTGTCGGTGGCCAGGGCGGCAGTCACCGCTTTGAACTCGCCCATCGCGTCGCGGGCCGCCATCAGGCTTACCTTCATCTCCATGGCCATATCAACCACCGGGGCCTCTTGATCGCCGACGCGAAATAGGCTGTGCGCCACCCGTTTGATGCCGTCGTAGCCCACGCCTCCCGTGATCACCACAAACAGGATGATGACCAGGTAACCCACGATGATTTTCGTTCCCAGACTCATGTTCTTGAACATAGACCGATCCTCCCTAGTCGCCGTGCGGCGTGACTCACGCGGGGCTCGCCGCGTCCCAGTTACCCCAGCATCTCAAGACCCCAGTTTCTCGCTGACCTGAAGTGCTTCCAGGTCAACAGCAATACTATGCGAACTCCAGTTTAGTCGGAATTGTTTGGACGGAAGATATACGCCCCATCATGTCTGTGAACTCCCACAACAGTTCGGTCAACCACTGATTCGAATCTGTCCCCTCTTGTCGAATTATACAGTATACCTAGCACAGAAATCAAGAAGAAAGTGAATTTAACTTTTTTATCATTTTACAATACTCCCTTCAATGAGGCGGTGGGGAAGCGCAAAGCGCCCGTGCGCCAGCTATTTGCACAACGTTGCTGATGGCTATAGCCGAATCCCGCAGCTGGCCATGGCGCGCCTCCACCGAACTCACGCGTAACCAAAGTGTTACGGCATACGAACAAGGGGCAACAAGGTGCGGGACGGTCAGGACTCGATGAACGACCGTGGCTTCAGCCGAAAAATGGGCTGCCGCCGGGGGTTCCGTCTTTTCGAGTAGGCCGCGCCGGTGTCCGTCTAGGTTGGCTTGCCGCAGGTCGGCGCCGCCGACTTATTCTGTTCGAGCCGTTTGGCGAACGCTGCGCTCGGGCACGCTGCGGTTTGCGACCCAGCCAATTGACTTCGGACTCCGCGCTTGGACCACGGGCCGCAATGTGCCCCTATATTTATGACGCAGTCGTTTCGGCTAACGAACCGGGGCGTGGTACAGAGACGGGGCAGGAAGGCATCGCGAGAATACCCGTTTTCGAAACAAGGGGGTAACTGGGATAAGTCATTGCAGGGTATTTGGTTATGGTGGCACTGCTGCCGTGGGTCAGGGTTCGGGTTTGGCGGGGGGAGGGAGAGGAAACCTAGCGGAACGAGGGTTGTTTAGTTCACATATTTTACGCTTAAGGATAATTCTGAAAGCAAATTCAGGAGTGCAGATTGTCGCTACGGGGTATTGTACGGCGGACAGATGGGCCTCGATTTCGAGGAATGCCTTCGCGCGTTCTTTGCCGGAATTCTATCCGTCATCGTCCAAGCTGACGATAGGTGTACTCGATGTCGTCGAAATAGACGACTTGACCGTTGCCGTCGATCCAGGGCGTAATCAGGCCAAAGCGGTCGAATTCCGCCCCCGCGGCGCGGTGTGAAGGTTCGAGCGTTTTTGTGACGGACTGATCCCCGAGGCGAAGCGAAACGCTGCCGGCCCCGCTTGCACCGGCAGGATCATAGTCGAGCTTCCAACGCAGCGTTGCGTTGTCCGGGTAGATACGCGGCGCCGATCTCGGGCAATCGTGGTCTTCCATGTCTCCGTGTACCCGATAGCAGGGATACACGAAGAAGCCTTCAGACGACGGCCCCTCGATGCACAGGCCAAGAAAGTCCCGGGGAAGAGCGGACCTCTGTGACGGATTCACCTCGGTACTTCGCGTAGCGTTGAAGAAACCAAGCAGGGTCGAACTGTCCGACACGCCGCGCCGGAGTGTCATCATTCCGGAAGCGCGCAACGGGCGCTCAAGCGTAAGCGTTTCCAGTCGAGCGCCGTAGTAGGCCATTTTCTCTGGATATCGGCAATCGCCGCGGAAGAACAGCCCGCCCATCTCCCCCGCCTTTGCTCCTCCCGAGAAGTGCGTAGCGCTGTGCCCGAAATTGAAGCGCGGGCGCACGTCTTCACTCTGATACGTGCGCCGGTTCTGAAACCCGATCCACTGAGGATCGGCGTCGAGTTTCTCCGGCTTCCCGTCGATAGTCACCTCGCTTAGCCACAGTTTGCCGGGAGAGTCCACGCTCTTCACGGCATTCAGCAGACCGAATCGGTCGAACGAGGCGCCGTCTTGTTTATGGCCAGATTGCAGATTGCACCCGGCGCGCTGATCGTCAAAGGTAGCGTTAATGGTTCCGCCGCCGTCGTTCCCGGCGGGGTCATAGGAAATCGACCACCGGTGGATGCCCTTGCTGGCGATCTCCAAGGGATAGTTACGGTCGGCCTCGCGATCGTAGCGTCCGAAAACCCCGGCGCCGGCGCGCCACTTGCTCGTCGCATACTCGATGTGCGCGTGGAAGATATCCCCGCGCCCGTTGAATCGAAAGACGATGCTGTTCGGCGTGCGCCATTCATTCAGCGTCTGCGAATTGAAGAAGCCCAGCAGAGTATTTCCGCCACCTTCTTCGATCTGCAGCGTGCCTGACGCGCTGAAAGCTTCATTCAATGTGCGGGACGAAATGGCCTTGGCGAAATAGGCCGGCGCGCCGTCCGGGGTAATCGTTCCGCCAATCACGCCGGGACCGATACCCGCCTGGGGCGCCGAAGAGTACCCAAAGTCCTGGATAACGGTCCGAGTCGAGTTTTCCGCCGGACGGTTATTGTGTCCATCCCAGCCGGGATCTCGATCAAACGTCTCCAGGCGTTCCTCGGCCCGGGAGTGCGCGCAGGCATACAGCGCAAGCGCAATTCCCAGCATTCTCCACGGACGCGCGAAGTCCAACGCTCCTTACTCCTTGATAAGCCAAACCTCCGCTACCTGACAGCCGCGATTCAACGGAGTGTGCGAGAACTCCTTGTCCTTGCTGGGATCGACTTGCCATTCGAGATCGAGGGTTCCGTTGGCAGTTTCGCCCGCGGGCAGCTTGAACTCGATTGGCGCGCATTCCTTGGGTTGCGGCATCCAATCGTGAATCTGGTCCTTCCCGTTCGCGATAAGGCGCATGATCGCTCGAAACCTGCCCGTGTAGGTCACGCGCAAGCGGTAGGTCCCTTTCGGGTCCAGGCCGTCGTAATGCATGCGCAACGGACACCGGTAGATTGTCGACGCCTGATCGAGCCACGATTGCCGAAAGTCACTCAGCCCCTTGATCCGATCGTCCAGGGCGAACAGATACTCGCACTGCGGCGCGTCAACATAGCCGGGATCGTCGGTCCAAACATGTTGTTTGACGAGATGCGGTTGTTTGGCTGGATTTCCGAGGTCGTCGTAGAAACCGCCCGGGCCGGGATTCTCCCAATTGAGAACGAAGTCGATGCCCGCAGCGCGTTTGGCCTGATCGGCTGTGGACAGTATTTCCTTGAACTGCGTTTCCATCCAGGCGCGGTTGTTCTGGGGTAGATCCAGCGTATCCAGGAGGGCGCAGCGTTCCAACCCGCGGGCTTTGTACGGCGGGCGCACGCTAAGCTGCATGCCTATTGATTTGAACAGATCCGCCGCCAGTTCTCCGATTCGCTTGCGGTATTCGGGGGCCGGCGGGTTGGTGTCTATCTTCGCAAGCGCCGCGCGCGCCTTTTCGATCGCCTGTTCCGCGCCAATCTGTTTGGCCTGCTTTAGCGCCTCATGCGCCTCGGCTTCGTACGCGGCTTCCGCATCGGCCTTCTTCTTCGTATACGCATCGTCGTACGCGCGAATCAGATACATCTGCAACCGCCAGTTCACGGCGCGCTTCGCGCTGCGTTCCTCGATGCCTTTCCAATGCGCCAGCGTCTTCTCGATGCCGGCATTGTTCGCAATTGGGCCGCGCCAGTTCTCCTCGAGCATGTGCAGACCCTTTGCGACAGCGTCCGCCTCCGAGTCGCCGAAGAAGACTTTTCCGTAGTCGCGCACAATACTTTCCAGGGAGTCGGCAGGGTCCCATCCCAGCGCGCTCCAAATGAACTTGTTGAGATCGTCATTCACACCTTCCGAGTACGTAATCGAATCGCCAGCCAGCGCGGCGTATCTCGTGAAAATGTGAGCCATATCCTGCGGCCGCGGATTCGGCGCTTCCCGGTTGAGCACTTGCGCAAATGCCCGGTCCCAATCCGGCACGGGGTATTGCGTGCGCACGTTATGCGTGATATCGGCGTACAAACGCATGGGATATTTTTCCGGAGTTCGCTTGCGCATTTCCTCGATGCTGACCTTGGTCCACGGCCCATACACGACACCATCGAGCCACGCCGGCTGTTGCTTCTGCAGGAAATCAAAGAAGTAATCATTCTCCCCCTGACCAAAGGTATGATTGGACACCCATAGGGTGGGCTTGGGATGGGATTGCTTTAGAACGGGAGCGAGGCGCTCCAAGAACGGCATGAGAACCGGAGCCGGCGTGATTCCTCCGTCTCCACCCGGAACGAACACCGCATCGAGCCGCTTGAGACTGTCGAAGAGCTTCCGCAGATCGTCCAGTTCTCTGTCGGCCACCTCGGGCTTGGAAACATCGTCCTCGGGAGGAATCTCCTGCCAGATCCAGCAGTTCAAATCGTACGCGTCGAGTATTTTGGATAATTCCGCCGTCATGTCCCACGTGCTCATAATCATATGAGGCCCCTTCTCGTCGTCGGTCAGGGTCGTGGTGAATTCGATGCTGTTGGTACCAAAAAAAATGAGATCCCGAAAGTACTGTTCGTACACCTTCTGATCCCAAGCGTCGTAGGCGTTCGGCGTGTTTCTATAGCCGATCTGATGGCCCCGGATGGCGAATTTTGGCGCCGTCGCCAAGCGGGCGCCGGTGGAAATCGTCACGCGGCCACCCGCACAGTCGATCAACCGAAGCAGCCGGCCCGCCGCGAATAACGCGCCCCGGAAATCGCGGCCAACGAGATGGACCACAGGCGCCTTCGATGGCGGCGCGTCAACCCATATTGCGTACCCTTCGGCTTTTTCGGGAACCGCTATTCCAGGGGGCGGAGTTGCGCCAGAACCGGCGGAGGTATCCACAGTGCCCAGAAGAATGACCGCCTTGGCGTCCTGGGGCGGAGTGGACACGCACTGGAGCCGAATACCGGACCGCTTTTCAATCTCGACGGCCAACATATCTGACGCCTTCGCGAACACGGAATGCGAAGCGGGCGCCACGATAACCGCTTTAGATAGGTCGACTACCGCTCTTGCGTCCGGCCCCACCGCTTGGCCATGGGCTGTTATTATTGACAACGCCAACCCAACGAAAGTCAGAACCGAACCAAGGAGCGGCCTAGACGCAAGACGTGCGTGGATGCGCAACGACTTATTCATAAGAGAGATCTCCTCGTAATGAGACATATTGTCAACCAGAGCTACTTGAGGAGGGAGTATACCAAACGTTGTCGCATTTTTCGCAGGGTTCTATTCAGTAGCGAGACGAACCCACAACGCGTAACCTTAGATATTCACTCGGGTTTAGTAAGATTGGAATTGCGTTCTTACCACCGTTTATGCGGGATACATTTCCGGAGGCAGGAAACCGGACAGCGCATTATTCGCAAGGCTTCAGTCAGCCACCGCTTAGCCAATGCGGAATAGGGGAAGAATATCGTTGACTCGGACTGGCGAACATCTTTATAATGCGCGGTGTTACCTTAACTGGAATACGTACGGTATTCCACGAGGAATAGTAAGGACTTTTAGGGATGGATAGCCGTTGCCCTTTACAACCAGGCTATGTAGACAGCGCCACGTGCGCATGCGTTACATATGTGGATTGTTTAACCGAATTGCCCGGGGCATGATCGCTGTAATCTATTTATTTTGAGCATGTTACGCAGCGATCAAGGGCGGCGAACGCATTTCCTTTCTGTTCGATGCTTCTTTCCTCGTGGGGCCGAAATGGCTCTAAACTCCCTGTAACGGGACGGAGATCGAAGCATGCCTACAGCCTTGTTCCTGATTCTCGCAGGACTAGGCGGCATCGTCATTGGCGCTATAGCCGCAGCAATCGGCTCGCGCCTTATGGGAAGCAGTCTTCTGGGAAAAGCGCGGCGTGAAGCCGCACAGACCCTGTCGGACGCTGAACGCGAAGCCGCCTCCATCATCAAAGACGCCAATACCTCAGCCAAAGAACAGCGCCTCGAATTACTCGCCAAAGTCGACCAGGAATCCAAAGAACAAAAGCGCGAATTGCTCGCCCTGGAAAAGCGCATTCTCGCCAAAGAGGAAGGTGTCGACAAACGCATCGAAGTCCTGGACCGCAAAGGCAATGAACTCAACGCCAAAGAGCGGGATCTCGCAAACCGGGAAACCGCGATCAAGGAGAGCCAGGAGAAAGTCACGGCTCTCATCGCCGAACAGGTCGCCAAGCTGGAAAACATCTCCGGGATGACGGCCGACCAGGCGCGTCAGGCTATCTTCGCTCAACTCGAGGCCGAAGTGAAACGGGACACCGCCGTCCGCCTCAAGCGCATCGAAGACGAAATGGTCGAGACGTCGGACAAGAAGGCCAAATGGATCGTCGGCCAAGCCATCCAGCGTTGCGCGGCCGACCACGTCGCCGAGACCACTGTATCCGTCGTTGCTCTGCCCAATGATGAGATGAAGGGCCGTATTATCGGACGTGAAGGCCGCAACATCCGCGCCCTGGAGAACGCGACCGGTATCAACGTGATCATTGACGACACGCCTGAAGCGGTCATTCTGTCCGGTTTTGACCCGGTTCGGCGTGAAATCGCCCGAATCACCCTCGAGAAACTGCTTTCCGACGGGCGTATCCATCCGGCGCGCATCGAGGAGGTCGTCGAAAAGACCAAAGAAGAGATGAACATCACCCTCAAGGAGCTGGGCGAAAAGGCCTGCTTCGAGGTGGACGTACACGGTCTGCACCCGGAAGTAGTCAAGCTCCTGGGACGACTTCACTATCGTACCTCCTACGGCCAGAACGTGTTACGTCACTCCCAGGAGGTGTGCCATCTTGCGGGGATTATGGCGGCGGAGTTGGGTGTCAACATCCAGCAGGCGAAGCGCGCCGGACTGCTCCACGACATTGGCAAGGCCATCAACCACGAAGTCGAAGGCTCGCACGCGGTCATCGGCCACGATTTCTGCAAACGGCACGGCGAAACCGACCTCATCTGCAACGCGGTGGGCGCCCACCACAACGAAATGCCCCAGAACAGCATCACAGCCGTCTTGACGCAGGCGGCGGACGCATTGTCAGCGGCGCGGCCAGGCGCACGGCGTGAGACGGTCGAAACGTACATCAAACGGCTGGAACAACTTGAGCAGATCGCGGACAGTTTCCCGGGGGTGGAAAAATCGTATGCGATTCAGGCTGGCCGCGAGATCCGTGTCGTGGTGTATCCGGACAAGGTCAATGACGCCGAAGCGCAGCAAATTGCCCGTGACGTCGCCCGCAAGGTCGAGACGGACATGGTCTACCCAGGACAGATTCGCGTGACAGTGGTACGCGAAACGCGCGCCGTCGAAACCGCGAAGTAGTCCCCGCGCAGATGAAGATACTGTTCATCGGCGACGTCGTGGGCCGTCCGGGTAGGGACTGCATCACCCGGTGGTTGCCGGAAATTCGGTCGAAATTTGGGATTGACATCGTGGTGGCGAATGGGGAAAATGCCGCCGGCGGTTTGGGCGCTACCCCGGACGTGCTCAAAGAGCTGTTCGCGTCGGGCATTCAAGCCATCACCTTGGGAAACCATACGTGGCGGAAGAAGGAACTCGCGGGAACGATTGATACCATGGCGGCGGTTGCGCGTCCCGCCAACTATCCCGACGGTGTTCCCGGCAAAGGCTCGATGGTGGTTGCGCTGCCTGACGGACGGAAGCTTGGCATCGTAAACCTGATCGGCCGCGTGTATATGGAACCGTTTGGATGTCCTTTTGAACGGGCGGTGTGGGAACTGGAGCGTCTGCGCGAGGTAACTCCGCTGCTCCTGGTTGATATGCATGCCGAGGCGACATCCGAGAAGATCGCGATGGGCTGGCATCTGGACGGCCGATGTTCCGCGGTGGTGGGAACGCATACGCATGTTCAGACTGCAGACGAACGGATACTGCCCAAGGGAACGGCGTTCATTACCGATGTGGGTATGACCGGGCCAATGGATTCCGTCATCGGGATGGAACGCGATATCGTTATACGGAAATTCATGACGGGGATGCCCGGTGAATTCAAAGTAGCTGCGGGACCGGCGCTGCTTTCCGCCGTCGTCATCGACGCCGACGACGACACGGGGTGCGCGCGGTCGATTGAGCGGATTCTCCGCAAAGAATAGCTGACAATTCTAACACTTGGGCGGGCTTGCGGCAGGGCGCCGTATTGTTCCCGTTGCTGCCAAGGCGGCATGGCCGCAATTGCACAGTCGAGAGAGTATGACCCCGCGTTGCCAGTGGTATTCGTGCGCCGTGCGTGGGAAGCTGCTGATGACGACGCTGGACGAGTAGGGCGGAATGTATTTCAAACAGATCGAAATGACGGGATTCAAATCGTTTCCGGACCGGACCGTGATCCGGTTGGAACAGGGAACGACTTCGATTGTTGGGCCGAACGGTTGCGGTAAGAGCAATATTCTTGACGCCATGCGCTGGGCTCTAGGCGAACAGAGCGCCAAGGCGCTTCGCGGCGCCCATATGCAGGATGTCATCTTCAACGGCAGCGAGAACCGCCACGCATTGGGCATGGCCGAGGTGTCGCTGACCTTCGATAACGCCGACTCGCGTCTCCCGGTAGACTTCGCCGAGGTGCAGATTACCCGCCGCGTGTACCGCTCCGGCGAGAGCGAATACCTCATCAACAAAGCCCCGTGCCGGTTGAAGGATATCCAGGAACTCTTCATGGATACCGGTATTGGGACGTCCGCGTATTCGATGATCGGTCAGGGCAAGATGGACATGGTCCTGAGTTCAAAGCCGGAAGACCGGCGCTTTCTATTCGAGGAAGCCGCGGGAATCATCAAGTATAAGACGCGCAAGCGCGTGGCCATGCGCAAACTCGAATCGGCTGACCAGAACTTGCTGCGCCTCAGCGATATCATCCAGGAAGTCGAGCGGCAAATGCGGTCGCTCAAACGCCAGGTGAACGCGGCGATCCGCTACCGCGAACTTAGCGACGAACTCAAAGCGACCGAGATCCGGTCGGCATGGATCAAGTACGTCTTCCTGACGGCCGAGATCACCGAACTGCGCGCGAAATTCGCCGTGGCCCAGGACGCCTATGAGAAGGCCCTCGCCGAGACCACGCAATTCGAAGCGCGCCACGAGGAACTCGGCCTCAACAAGCTCGAGATTGACCGTGTGCTTCAGGCGCGCCGCGAGGGCGTGTACGAGATCGAAGGCGAGATGGAGAAGATCGAGCGCCAGATCGCACTGTTGCGCCAGCAGATTGATTTCGCCAACGAACAGCGTCAACAGGCCGGAAGCGAGGAAGAGGAGTACCGCCAACGGGCGATTGCCATCGAAGATCAGATGAAGCAGACCGAGGCGCGGGGCGTTGAATTGCAGGCAGGCCTCGAGGCATGTCAGATCGAGTTGGAGGCCCGGCAGCAGGAGCATGACGCCGCCGCGGAGCGGGTTCGGGAATCGGACGCCCACGTTGAGTTGATGCGCGCCCGTTCGGTGGAGACCATTAGCCATCGCGCGAAGACTCAGACCGAACTCGAAACCTTGGGCGTCAACATCGAGAACATCGACGCGCAATTGGCGTCTATCTACGAACGCCAACGCGAGGATAGTGTGCGCAACGAGGGGCTGGTGACGCTGCTCAACGACGCGCAACGCACTGAGACTGAGAAGCAATCCCTATTGGCCGATTGCGAACAGAGGCGGACCGAGGCCGAGGCCGACCAGGCTGTCCGCGCGCAGAACCTTCGTGATCTGAACACCGAATGGCAGACGCTACGCGAGAAGAAGAGCAGCCTTGAGGCGCGCCTGCGGTCTCTGCGCGAATTGCGCGACAATTACGAAGGGTTCGCAGCCGGTGTGCGCGCGGTCATGGCCGCGAAGCAGAAGAACGTGGCCGAGGCGCGCGGCGTGGTTGGCCCGGTGGGCGATCTGTTGTCTACCGAGAAGACTTATGAGCGCGCGATTGAAGCGGCCCTCGGCGGAAACATTAACAACGTCGTCGTGGAAGACGCGGATGCAGCAAAGTCCGCGATTTCATTTCTCAAGAAGAACAACGCTGGCCGCGTCACCTTCTTGCCCCTGGACATCATTCGCGCCAGTGGCAACCGCGACGAAGGGCGGGAGCTATCGGGACGGCCCGGCGTGGTGGGGGCCGCCATTGATTTCGTGCAGTACGATGCGCACATCCAAAACGCGGTCGAATATCTCCTGTACAACACACTCATCGTAGAGACACTCGATGTCGCCATAGCGATCGCGCGCACTGAACGCCGCTATCCGCGCCTGGTCACGCTCGACGGCGAAGTAGTTTCGTCGTCTGGGGCGGTGACCGGCGGGCGCACCCAGCATGATAGCCGAGGCCTCTTGGGACGCAGCGCGGAAATCACCGAACTCGAAGAGCAAGTCAACACGGCGGAGGTTGGTGTTGCGCGGCTGGCCGATCAAGGCCAGGCGTTGGTGGTTCAGATCGAGGAATTGAAGCGCGCGATTGCCGAAGCGTCCCTTGCGCAAAGCACACTTCAACGGGAGTTGGCCGGTATTCGCGTCGAGATCGCGAAGCACTCGACTGAATTGAACAACCTGGCCCAAACGGCACAGTCCCAAGACCAGCAGCGGGACGCGCTCTGTGCGAAGCGCGATGAACTCGAGCAGCAGCGCCGCGAAGTCTTGACCCGCGCGGGTGACATGGAAACGGACGATGAGACGCTGCAGCGGCAGGTAGCCGAGGCGCAGGATCTGGCATCGCGAGCACGCCAAGAGTTGTCGTTGCGCACCAGTGAATTGAGCGACTTGCGCGTTCGGGTGGCGGGCCTGAATCAGAGTGTCGAAGAAGTTCAGCGCGACAAGGTTCGCGAGTTGCGAGAACAGGAATCCGCCCAGCGGGAGGCCCAACGACGCCGCGAGCTCATCGAGCAACTCAACGGCAACCAGGGCACGCTCGAAAACGAGATCGCGCTCAACATCGAACGGTCCAAGGCGCTGTCGGAAACGAAGGAAGAGGCGCGCGGCAAAGTAATCGAGGCGGAAAACCGGCGCCAAACGCTGCTGAACGATTCCGATGTAGTTGAGAAGTCGCTACGCGAACTGCGTGAAGCGGCGCGCGCATCCCAGTCCGAGGTACACCGGCTGGAACTCGCCCTCCGCCACAGCGAAGACCGGGTAGGTTTCTACCAGGAGCGGATTCTTACGGAATACGGAGTCGCGCTAGCGTCGCTCACGGCGGAACAGGCCGGCACGGACGACTACGAAGAAGAACAGCGCGAGAAGGTTGTCACCGACCTGCGCGACAAGTTGCAGCGTATGGGCACGGTGAACCTGATGGCCATCGAAGAGTACGAAGAGCTTGAGAAACGCCATGCCTTCCTGGTGGCCCAGGACGAAGATTTGAGGAAGGCCCGCGAGGCGCTGCTGAGCGTGGTGGAACGCATCGACAAGACCATTCGCCAGCTATTTCTAGACACGTTCCAGGCGATCGCCGAGAACTTCCGCTTGCACTTCCGGCGGCTATTTAACGGCGGCCACGCGCGCATTTATCTGATGGACGAGGACGATCCGCTCGAGTCCGGCATTGAGATCGAGGCCCAGCCTCCAGGAAAGAAGCCGCAATCGATCTCGCTGCTTTCCGGAGGCGAAAGCGCAATGACCGCTATCGCGTTGCTCTTCGCGATTTTCAAAGCCAAGCCCAGCCCGTTCTGCGTGCTGGACGAGGTTGATGCGCCTCTCGATGACGCGAACATCGGCCGCTTTCTCTCGCTGCTGGAGGAGTTCACCAGCGAGAGCCAGTTCGTGGTGATCACACACAGCAAACAGACCATGGCGCGCGCCAATGCGCTCTATGGCGTAACCCAGTTGGAGCGCGGCGTGTCCCAAGTGGTTTCGGTTAAGTTCGACGAGGTGCGGACCGCTGACAGCGCGGCATGAGAGTCCTCCATCTTTTCAGCAACGCGAAATGGACCGGGCCGGCCGAGCCCGCGTTGAATCTGTGCGTGGCGCTGCGAAAGCGGGGCGTCGAGGCCGATTTCGCGTGCTCCCCTGACGCGGGCGGCAACATCAACAAGGTCGTGGAGACCGCCCGCGACCGCGGTATCGAGCCCATCCTTCAGTTTCACCTCACGAAATACTTGAACCCGCTGACGAATTGGTCCGATCAACGCGCGTTGCCGAAATTCCTCAAGCGCAATCCGTATGACCTGATTCATTGCCATATGGACAATGATCACCGTATCGCGCTCAATACACTTGGAAAGCATCACCTCCCGATCATCCGCTCGAATTATAAGGGCGAGGGACTTCAAGGTAAGCCGCCTTACGCCAAGTGGCTGCCGAACACCGCGCGGCTGCTCGAACCGTCGCAAATCGCGTTGGACTACGATGCGGTCACCTATCACTATCCTCGCGAGCACATGCATCTCGTACCTGGGGCCGTAGATACGGAGCGTTTTGATCCGTCACGGGACGTCCCGGACGCCCGGCGTTGGCTGGGCATACCGCCGACGGCGTTCGTGGTCGGAATCGTGGCGCGAATGCAGACGCACCGCCGCTACGAGGACTTCTTCCGCGCGGCGCGCATGCTGGTTGACGCGCGGCCCGATACACACATCATCGTGGTCGGTAGAGGCACCAACCAGGACAAGGTCGGCAAGGAACCGGTCAAGGACCTGGGCCTGGGAGACCACGTGCATTTCCCCGGCTTCGTGGATGGTGAGAACTACGTGGGAATGCTGAAGGCCTTTGACGCGAAAGTTTTCTTGGTTCCGGGCAGCGACGGCACCTGCCGCGCGGTGCGCGAGGCCATGGCGATGGCAAAACCCGCGGTCGTGGCGGACCGTGGAATGCTTCGCGAAATTGTTGATGATGGTGAAACAGGGTTTGTGTTCGACGGGTCTGTAGACGGCCTGTACGAGGCGCTGCACCGGTTGAGTTCCGATCGGGCGTTGGCGCGCCGACTTGGCCAGGCCGCGCGGCAGAAAGCGCTGGAGGTGTTCTCGCTGGACCGCCAGGCCGAGATGGTCGAGCAAATCTACGTTTCGGCGCTGTCAGAGCACTGAGTCACGTGCCGGCGGCGGCCTTGAGCGCTTCGACATTGAATCCATACCCGATGAGACTGACGCCGCTACCATGCGAATGACATCACTACGCAATGCGATATTCAAAGGCGCAGCGCGCCTATTCGTTCCTGGGCTCGCGGAACAGATGCGGCGCGAAGGGACGCTCGATCTTCACGAGGCCAACCCCGCGAAGAATGATGAACTGGAGCACATCACGGTCGAGGATCGTGGATCCGATGTCACCATCTTTGCGTTTTCCGGACTCGCGGTGCTTTTTGCGGGCATGCCGACCTACGAGTTCCGAAGTCTCTTGCTCGATGGCGACCACAACTACAATCTCGTCTTTTTCCGTGATCTGCGCCGTATGGGCTACCGCATCGCGCCGGACGGCACGCGCACCGGTCGGCACTATTACGAAAACCTGATCCGAGAATTACAGAACGACCTCGGTTCCACCTACCATGTTGCGTTGGGGGCTTCCTCCGGGGGCGCCGCCGCCTTCTACTACGGATCGCGTTGTGACATGGACCAGATTATCGCGTTCAGCCCCGCCTTTCCGCACTCGTGCTACACCTCGCTTCGGTCGCAACTGCGAACCTATTTTGATGTGGTGAAATTGTTCACGGATCCGTCCGCATACTTTGAACTCATCATGGTGACACTCGGCGCCGCGTTCGGCATGAGTCGCATTGCACGAGCGGTCCCTGGGGAGGACATTCTCATGGGGCCGATGCGGGCGTTTCTGGCGGCGTCCCCGCGGCCGAGGGCAAGCATATTCTACGGTTCGCGGTGCCGTCCGGACTCGGTTCAGGCGAGCCAGTTCACCGGCATTCCGGGCGTCAAACTTATTCCGGTGGATTCGGGGCGGCACAACTGCGCGGCCGATCTCAAGAAGCGCGGAATACTCGCGTCGTCCATTTTGGGCGAAATCACCGAGGGCCTTGCAGCGGCGGGCAAAGCGTAGAATCTTGCTGCGCGCGCTGTCATTCCCGTTACGCTGACTACTTCGCCGTGCGTTTTTGCGTCAGAAGCGGCTTCGGGGGCTTGTTGGCGGCGAAGGCCTTGAGAATCCGGGCCTGTACGATCGCCATGCGCTTTTCGGGATCCCCATTTACAGGAATCTGGCCGCCTGCGACGGTGTTGTGACCGCCACCCGCGCCAATACGGCGTACGACGCGGCGCATCTTGCGGGCGGCATTGCTTCGCCCGTCCACCGTGCGCGCCGACAAGTGGATCGTGTCGCCACAGACGCCGTAGCACACGGACGCGCGCACTCCCGCGAGTCGAAGCATCCGGTCGGCCACCCCCGCCATCATGTCCGGATTGAACCCCTCGCGAATCGCACTTATCACCGTGGTCCCAGCAACCACGCAGCCGATAAGACTGTCCTGCAACACGCGGAAATAGTCGACCGGAACCGGCGCCCGATGAATCTGCGCCAACTTCATCTTGTCGGCCGCGGCAAACAGCGCCAGATACGCGTCCATATCCGCGGGGCTTGTCTCGCGTCCCAGGTCCTGCGTATCGGATTGAATGCCGTAGAAAAGCGCCGTGGCCAGCGGTGGCGTCAACTTCAGCTTCGACACCAGGGAGTACTCGTACAGAATCGTGGACGTTGCGCCGTAGGTGGGCCGCACGTCGCAGAAGTCCGCCTCCGGCGTCGCGCCATGTGGCGTGATGTGATGGTCAATCACAACCGACGCGTGGCACACCGCGCCGAGTGAGTTATTGCCGAATCGGGGCTGCGTATCCACCATACAGATCGTCGCGAACGCCTCGAGGTCGTCAAGCTCGATGCGGCGTGCGCCAATCCGCAGAACACGATTCATGGCCTTGTTTTCAGCCCGGCCACACGTGCCCGCATACCCAATCACCGCGCGTTTCTTCAGATGGCTGGAGAGGAGTTCGCGCAGAATCGCCGCACTCGCCAGCGCGTCTGGATCGGGATTGTTCTGCACCACAATCAGGATACGGCCCCGCCGGCGGCAGATGCGAAGGATCTGCTCGACGCTGGCCGCGGAACGTATAAGATCAAAGTGTTCCATCATCTCGATAGAGATCCTAATTCCCGCGGCCCGGCCGTTGCCGCCTGGCTGAACTATGGCGTTCGCTAACGCCGTGGGCGCCCCGGTGGCGCGGCGAGGACGCCGCGCCTACTTTGGTTCGGGGCCTAATCGAAGCAACTACACATTGAATCGAAATAGCACGATATCGCCGTCGTGCATCACGTACTCTTTGCCTTCCAGGCGCGAATGTCCTTGCTCTTTCGCCTTGACCATCGAGCCCGCCGCAATAAACGCGTCGTATCCGACGATTTCCGCGCGTATGAAACCGCGCTGAATGTCCGAGTGAATCACGCCCGCCGCATCGACCGCTTTGGTGCCTTTCTTGATGGTCCACGCGCGCACCTCGGGCTCGCCCGCGGTCAGGAAACTCATCAGTCCGAGCATCTCGTAGGCCGTCTGCAGGAATCGCGTGCGGGATTCCTCGCCGAGCCCGAGTTCCTCGCGAAACGTCTTCCGATCCGCCTCGGGCAGGCCCGCGACCTCCATCTCCATCGCGCCGCACAGCTCGATCAGTGTGAACCCGTTCTTGTGCGCATATTCCTGGAGTCCCGCCGGATCGGGCTTGCCGATGCTCTCGTCGCCGTAGTTCCCCAGCAGCAAGACCGGCTTCTGAGAAAGGAAGCAAAACCCGGCGATATCCTTCTCTTCGGGGGGAGTCAGCGCGAGCGTGCGAAGCGGACTGCCCGATTCGAGGTGTTCTTTGCATCGCAGCAGGAGATCGTACTCGCGCTCTTTGTCGCGATGCTCTTTGTGCATCCGCTCGAGGCGCTTCTCCACGATGATGAGATCGCATAGCTGCAATTCCTCTTCAAGCGTCCGGCAGTCCCGCGCCGGGTCCACGGTGTTCATCGGATGCATCACATCTTCGTTGGCGAAAGCGCGAACCACATGCACCAGGGCATCGACGTTCTTCAGCGTGGCCAGCGCGGCGCTGTCCAGGGCCTTGTCGGCGCCCGCGGCCTCGTTCGGCGCAATGTCCACGAACTGCACCTCGGCGTAGGTCTTCTTCTTGGGGTTGAAGATCTCGGAGAGCTTGTCCACGCGGGCGTCGGGAACCTTGATGACCGCGATATTGGATTCGCGGCTACCAAACGTCCCCACGGCGGCGTGCGCGCCGGTTAACGAATTGAAAATGGTCGTCTTGCCCGACCGCGCGAAACCGATGATACCTACTTTCATGCTTTATCCCTCGAATAGAATGGCTCGACAATTCCGGCCGCCAGTACCAGTCAACGCGCATACGCTTTCTGGCCGCGCCGCGTCGAGAACCGGGCTTTTGGGTCAGAATACTGAGGTGTGAATACCCACCATGGTATCAAGCCATACGCCAATCGCGCAATGGTTTTCTGATTGCCCGCAAAATCGAGGCGCCGGATTGGCCAAGGGGCTACGCGTTATGCAGGTTCCCTATATGACACTCGCGGCACCCCGCCTCGTGACCCCAAAGCGCTGGTTTTGTGGCTCTACAGTTCCTTGCAACGAGTTACGGCTCGCCGCAACGGGGGGCGAACGCGATGATGGTAGGGGTCGTCGGTCTCCATTTGGCAGTGGTAGATTTCCATCAGGCGGGTCATGGCGGCTTCGGCCGCGGGCGTCTCCAAACCGCCGCCGCAGAACCGTTCGCGGTCAAGCGCCGCCCGAAGGCGCAGGATTTCCCAGCGCCAGTTCTGCTTGGCCCACGCGGGCAAACGCGCGTCCACGGACTCGGCCAGGCGATAGGCGCGCTGCGCCTCGTCAACGTCTGGAGACTCTTTCCGAAAGGCGCGTCCCGCGGCGGCCTCGAGAATGTCGATGATGGCCAGCACGTCGTCCGAAACACCCGGACCGAACTCGTACGCAATGTATTCTTCCAGGGTTGTTCGCGCGGATTGCTCGCGGCTCCAATAGAACTGTACGACGATGGCTTTGTTCATGTCCTCGTAGATGCCCTCGCTGTAGGGGAATCCTCCGTCCACCACGCGCTTGACTTGGTCCCACAAGCGCTGGAATCGAGCAGGCAGCGGATGGGCTCCAAGACCGCCCCAGGGCCAATTGCCCCACATGCTGATTTCGGGGAAGTTGAGCAGGGGCAGTTTGCCGGGCACGCCAACATCGAGGGGGTAGCGAGGGAAGTCCTCGTGCGAATCGGCGAGGATGTAGTTCGCCCATGTCCCGTCCTTCTCCAGGGCTTCGGTCAACCCCTGCCATTCGCCTTCGGGGGGCGTGTCGAACATCCAGGTGCTCAGGATCGTCTTCAAATTCGGGAAGTAACTCCGGCCGAGCTGGGTCATGTCACGCGACAGCTTCAGGAAACCGTTGCTGCCCCATGGCGCGCATTTCTCGCAAGCGCACCCGCCCTCATCGTAGGGCCAGAAGCACACGATGTCCAAACCGACATCCGACAACTTCTCAAAGAACTGCCGGGCATTGGCCATGAGATAGGCGTGCCCTTCCGGATTGCTCGGGCAAATGGGGTGGCCGCTGTTTCCCCGCCGGTGGGTCGGGTCCGGCAGGGGCGTCGCCCGAATGTTTTTCGGAGCGTCGATGAACATGGTGTTGTTCAGGCCGGTCGCAAACTGAAGTTCTAGCTCCCTGGCCGTCTTGGCGTACTGGCGTATCATGGCGAGGGCTGAGTCCGTCTGCGGATCGCTCCAATCGTGCAGGTTGATCATCGGGAAGCTGATCTTGATAGCGTTCACTCCCCAAAGCGCCAGGTCCTCCATATAGCGGGAGATCTCCGGCTCCGAGGCCTGGTGGTACCAGTTGTGAAAATGTGTGGCAAAGTACATGCCGCGCAGCGAGCCGTGGGGGGCCGATGTTCCCCGCCAGGGTGAGGGCTGAAATGTCCCGTCGTACCGGCTTGTCCGAAGGAACTTGCCGACGCCGTAGAGCAGTCCTTGCGGCGAACCGCCGGTAATACGGACCGCCGCGTGAACCTGGTCGATACGGAACGCGTCGTGGGGCAAGTTCTTATCGACGGTCAGGATGATTCGCGCGCCGGCGAGGGCCTCGAGCACCTTCGCCGTACACCGCTGCTGAATTCGGTCCTTTAGGATCACAAAGGTTCTGGAGACCAGGGGATCGGCGGGCGCGTCGATTCTAACCGTAATTGCGTGGGTGTTGTTCATTTCACGCTCCGAAGTGTGGCCGACGCGCGGCGCCCGAGACACCTTACCTCCTGGTCCCCCGTCCTTGCTTTGTGGTGTGGCGCACCCCGGCAATCCCACACCAACGGCGGCGGCTCCCGCGCATTTGAGAAATGTCCTGCGGTCGTGAGCGTCCATCTGCTTACTGCGTCCTCCATGCTGGCTGCGCCAGCGACCGTGTTGTTCCCAGAAACTCGTTCGGCGGTTGTTGGCTCGTACTGTACGGCTGAACACATGGCGCTCGCAAACTCGTCTTGACCAATCGTTGCGGTCAAGGAGATCGATAGAAGGCTCCGAATTGTCTCTGGCAGCGCAGCGCGCGCTGGACCGGGAACAGGGGCGGCATCCCAAAAGGTCCCCTATATACATGGGTGGTTCGTTTCGGCTTTTGCGGTGGAGCACTGACGGGGAAATGGGAATGATGTGAAGTATGGGAAGAAGGGGAGTGAGGCCCACGTCAGGACGTGGGCGCGGGAATGGGCCGGTTTTCCAAACGAGGGGTCCGAGGGGATAAGTCATTGAGGCGTATTGGGTTCTGGAGGTAAGAGCGGGGTTGGGGCGGAGAGCGGGGTAGAAGGATTGCGGCGCCGGGAATTCATGTAGTAAGTGCGCCAAGGGTGTAAGCCGCGACTAGAGGCGCGGTCAGAAAGCCGGCTTTCTGGCCGGACTCCTAGCGGGCGAGTTATCCACATATCCGCAGCCTAGGCGCAGCCGCCACGCACACCACGGCGTCCGGTCGGCACCTCTCGGCGAAACCCCGTTTGATTATTTCTTGGACCGGTTACACACAACGGAATCGAATACCTGGCAATCCAAGTTGCGGCGGACTATTTCTTATAGCGCTGTTGAAACTCCTCGGTGCGCTTTTTGCGCTCGTTGGCCTCTTTGGGGTCCATTTTGTTGAGATACCACTTGTGCGAATCCTGATTCAGCACCTCCTCGATTTTCTTTTGTAGCGCCTCGGCCGCCTTGCACCTGGCCGGCTCTTTCGATTCGAGGTTCTCCTTCACCAGGCCTTCGAGCTCCGGAATCAACTCGGTGTAGAAACTCTTCGCCACTTCATACGTACCATGCCAGTGAGTGTAATCGGGCCCCATCATGGAGGCCCCATGGCGCGCCCTGCGGCCCTGATGATGCCACAACTCAAACCAGGTCCAGTCTACCGGATTTGAGAATTCGACCGGCTTGAGCAAGGGCTTCGCCGCCGCCATCAGTTCGAGGCCGGGCTTCGCAAACTTAGTGTGGTATTCATTCACAATGCCATCGTATTGGGTGTAAAAATTGGTTACGTATTGGGCGGTATGGCAACTTGCGCACACATCGGTCATGTTGCCGCGGCGCGTTTCCCAGGTAATATCTTTTCCGGGCAGACCCATTTTCGCGTCGGACACCTCGGGCCGAATCGACACCGCGGGCCGATTGTTCCAGCTAATGCGCAGGCCGACGTCGTGGGTAACGGGCTGATTCTTGGTGGCGCTTATGTGACAAGTGGCGCACGTGGGCGCCGCGCTGTAGTCCTCGCCAACGATCCACTTGGCATTGTCGAGTTTCATTTTGTCGCGGTTGGCCCGAAACGCGATTCCGTGCTTGGATTCGTTGTAAATCTCGAGCTGCGGATGGTCCGGCCCCATGTGACACTTGCCGCAATTCTCGGGATCGCGGGCCTGCGCAGCCGAAAACGTGTGCCGCGAATGGCACGCGCTGCACGACCCCTCGGAGCCGTCCGGATTGATGCGGCCTATTCCGGTGTTGGGCCACGTGGCGGGATCAAGCCCCCGGTCGGACAGCACTTTGACCTCGGCCCCGTGACACTGCCAGCAGCCGCTGACCGCAGCCGCGGACAACCCGCCTGGGAACATTGGGGTCACGAGCCCCGTACTTCCTTCGACCACTTCGGCCAGCACATTGTCCAAAGAGCCCAGAATTCGCGCCGCCTTGGAGTGGTGCGATGCCACAAACTCCGCGACTTCGTGTTCGTGGCACCGGGCACAGTCTTTCGGACTGACGATGAGCGAAATGAGTGTATTGAAGTGCTCGAAGGCGTCCGGGTCGCCTTTTTCGGCTTTGTGGCACTCGTAGCAGCCGACATTGGCGCGAAAATGCTTGCTTGCGCCCCACTGCTCGTAGATCCCCGGGTTTTGTTGTTTATGACACGCTATACAGGCTGCGGATTCCGCGGACAACGACGCCGGAAGTTCGCTCCAGGCCGCGCGCGGCAGAATCAGCGCGCATAGAACCAAAGAAAGTTGTTTTATTGTGGTATTCATAGTGTAATCTCCCATCTCCCTTGGGTAGTTTCCGGGTTGGAACGCGAGCGCGTTCCAACCCGGAGCTTCAGATTACTCGACCTGAACCGTATCTCGGAGATCCGGCTCAGGCCGCTTTCAAACTAGAATGTAATTGCGGTCTCGAAGAACAGGTAGTCGGCGTCTTTGTTATCGCGTCCCCCGTTAAACCCGAGCCCGTTAAAGGCGTTGTAATTACCCTGCGCCAAGCCATCACCCACGAACAAGTGCGAGTAACCGGCCTTGAAGTCCAGGTCCTGGCTGTACTTGTAGACGCCGACCAGATCCAGTTCGATCCCGAGATCGGACGAGTTTTTCTGATCCCAGAAACTGAGCGCGGGGGCAATGGGCACGCGAAACTTGCCGATGGAGAAATGGCGAGGCGCGGAAAAATTGCCCACAGACTCAAAGTAGGACAAGTTCAACGACACTTCCGTCGCTTCGGTCGGAGTGACCTTCACGCCGCCGCGAATGATACCCACGTTCGACATATTAGCCGACGCGCGGGCGTCCAGAAACACGCTGTACTGGTTCGCCGAAAACAGGCGGTTGAAGCCGACACTGGCCTGCGGACGATCAAAGGGATTGATCCAGTTCCAGAAGCTGATCGAGCGGTTGTCTTCGCCGTCAAAATACGTTCCGCCGATATAGATGCGCGGCGTATAGTTCATGTCGAAGGTGTAGCCCAACTCGACGTTACCGCCCCACAGCCCGTCAAAACTCGCGCTATCGTCGCCGTAGGTGAAGGGCTTAAACCGGGACCCGATCTGATCGGCGTTTCCAAACTGGTAGGCAGCTTCCGCGTTGAAATCGAACGCGCCATACGTGCCCGCGCCGCGAAGACCAACGGTGTTCAAATTGGTCACGTCGTAGTCATCAATGTTGAGAACATCCTCGATGTACTCGGGGAACCATGCGAAGTTGGTATCGTTCAATCGGCGCGCATCGCGAACCAGGAGCCAGTACGCATCGAGCGTAATATTCTCGATACCCTTGTACGTTCCGTAGATCCCGTAGAAGTCTATGTCGCCGTCCTGTTCGAGCGGCGAGTTCTCGGCGAGCTTGGACCACCAGGCGTCCACGGTGAACTTGTCCGTGTCGTAGGTCAGGCGGATCCCGTCAAACGAACGCTTGGACAGATACGTGCCGCCGCCACCGGCGCCGACCAGCCACTGACCGCCAAAGGCCAATTCCTGACGGCCAATGCGCGCGCGCACAGGATACCCGAACATGTTGCGCGCTTCGATGTAGCCCTGATAGAGATCGACGTCGTTGGGCGAGGGCGTGTTGCGGAAATCGAAGCCGGTGATGTAGTTGGAGCGGAAGTCCCGGCCCCATCGCGCGTAGCTGTCCAGTTCGATGAACGCGCTGACGTCGTTGGTGAAATCGCCGCGCACATTGAGCTTGGTGTATTGCTGCACGACCGCCGTGTCGTTCGAACCGCCCCACGAATACGGACTAAGCACCGTTTGTCCGCCGTTGACGTCGCCAATGGCGCGTGTAGGCAGGAAGAATCCCGGCCAGCGGATCTGGCGGTTCGTTGGAGACGTGTACGTGTCCATATACCGTCCGCCGCGAATCTTGATAGACCCACCCGCCACGACATCTTGGAGCTCGGCGAATGCGGACGACACGAGCGTCATCGCGAGCGCCAACAACAGAATCCTTTCCTTCATGACCCATTGACCTCCCACGTTAGTTTAACTCCACCTTCCACTTAACATTTCACCTCCGCATTTGCTCGGGCGTAGTACCACCAATTCAATGCCAGACACGTCACGTAATAGATCGCGAAACCATACATGGCGTATTCAGGCCGTCCGGCGGTGATTTGCGATGCAAAGATAGTGGGGATCAAGAAGGCGCCATAGGCCGCCACCGCGGAAGTCCATCCTAGCACGGGTCCGGCCTGATCCTTCGGGAAAATGACGGCGATCATGCGAAACGTCGAGCCGTTTCCGATCCCGGTGGTTGCGAACAGGAGGATAAACAGGAGCAGGAAAGGCATGAAGTAAGTTTCGGGATGCGCAGAGGCCATGGCCAGTTTCACCACCCACCCGCACGCCACGGCGGTAATCGTCATAATCAGCGTGTCCCACTGCGTGACCCGTGCGCCGCCGAGCTTATCCGAGAGCCAGCCTCCGACCGGCCGAATCGCGGCGCCCATGGCGGCGCCCAGAAACGCATACTTGAGGATGTCGGGAGCGTTAGGGTTTACGATGGCGTCCGCCAATGGAGCGCCCTGCGCGTCAACGCGAATATAGCCGAACACGTCCTTGAGGAGTTTTGGAAACGCGCTTGAGTAGCCAATGAAGCTTCCGAAGGTCATGACATAGAGGTAAGTCATGACCCAATTGTGCTTGTTCGAGAAGATAACGAACTGCTTCTGCAGACTGTCGCGGGTCTGACGCGGGGTGGCAAAGCGCATCAGCGCCATCGTCACCGCTACCGCCACCACCACGATCACCAGCGTCCTGACCAGCTCAGGCGCGAAGGTCCAGGTTTTAGATTGCAGCAATAACGTGATCGCCACGGCGACGCCGCAGTACCCCAGCAGTTCGAGCCAGAGATAGCGGCCGCAGGCCACCAGCGTCGAACCCGAAAAATGCTGCGGCAGGTTGTTCATGAGCGTGAACGCGAGCAGGGTAAGCAGTCCGAGGATGGGAACCCACACCAAGGCTGCATTGTGCGGCCAAACCGGCGCGCCTTTCATGGTAAACGATGGGCCGCCGAAGATACCGAAGGTAATTACCCACGGAATGGCAAGTTGGAACACGGACACGCCCAAGTTTCCCAGTCCCGCGTTTAGTCCAAGTGACAGGCCTTGCATGCGTTTCGGGAAGAAGAAATTGATGTTGGACATGGACGACGCAAACGCCCCCCCGCCGACGCCGCACAGCGCAGCCAGAACAATGTAGGTGAAGAAGGGCGTGCTGGGATCTTTCAAGGCGAAGCCGGTGCTCAGTGCCGGCACGATCAGCAGCAGCGAGGTCATGAATTTCACATTGCGCCCGCCGCAGATGGCGATCATGAACGAGTTCGGGATACGCAAGGTCGCGCCCGACAAGCCGGCCACCGCCGGAAGCGTGTACAGCAGCGCTTTGTAGGCGTTGCCAGTAAGGGGTTGGCCGTTTGGATCCAGAAATGCAAACAACGCCACGTTGCCATCATGAATTCCCTGGATGACACTGACGATAACGCTCCAGTAAATCCAAATGCCAAACCCCATCAGCAGGTTGGGGATCGAGATCCATAAGTTACGGAACGCAATGCCCTTTCCCTCGCGTTCCCAGAACGCACTATCTTCCGGGTCCCACTGGGTATTACGACTCATAGATAATTCCTCCTGCACAGCTTGCGGCTATGCGTTCTCAGCCACCGCCGCCGGCGCCATGTACTCGATCTTTTCCGCGTGAATTGCCGCTTCCCGGTTCATCATTTGCTGAATGACCACATGCATCCAGCACAGGCACACCGCGGCCAGCCCCGCAAAGAAGAACCAACAGGTGATCCATAGCCCTGTCCACTCTAGCATGTAGCCGAACAGGATAGGACAGAAGAATCCGCCGAGACCGCCCAACACACCCACGATACCGCCCACGACGCCGACCTCCTTTGGGAAGTATTCAGGAATGTGTTTATACACAGCGGCCTTGCCTATCCCCATCATGATGCCGACAACGAAGACCAGTCCGGTGAATACCCAGACATTGGCTTGGAAGTAGATGTGCGTCATGCCGCTCGCGAGAAGTTGTTTCTTCTTGACCTTATCGCCCACCTTGACGACAGGCTCTTGCCAGGTCCGAAGCGTAGGCAGGACGAGCAGGGTTTGGTCCTTGGATATCGCCTCACCTTCCGCCTTTACGGCATAGGCCAGGTCGTCCACCATGATTTGTGTTGGGATAACCTTGGTCACTGTGCCGCTGCGCTTGACCATGATTCCTTTGCCGGGCGAGTGGATATCCATGCGCGGAATGATTAGCAAGGCGCAGCAGACCAGGCAACTGCTAAGCACCCAATACATGACCCTGCGGGCGCCGTAGTGATCGGAAAGAAATCCGCCCAGAGCGCGAATGACTCCGGACGGCAGGCTGAATATGGACGCAACCATACCGGCCGTGGCCAGGGGCATCATGTAGACGCTGACGTAATAGGGAATGAGCCACTGGGACAAGGCGACGAATCCGCCGAAGACCAAGAAGTAGTAGAGGCCGAAGCGCCAGACGCGGGGATAGCGCAAGGGCTCGAGGCGCTGACGCAAACTCGTGATGTGCGTATCGTCGACTTTTTTGGGCCAGGCAAGAAGCGCGAACACCACGGTCATAATGACCAAACTGGCGGCGTAAATGCGGGGCATCTGCCGCCACGCCTCGAGGTTTTCGCCGTTGTTGGTCAGCCAGCGCAGGAGCACCGGCGCGCCCATACTAGTCAGCGCCGCGCCCGCGTTTCCCGCGCCAAAGATCCCCAATGCGGCGCCTTGATGTTCGCGCTTGAACCAGACCGAGGTGTAGGCGATACCGACGGCAAACGACGTGCCGGCAAGTCCGAACCCGAGGCTGGCCCAGAAGAAATGCGCGAAGGTGTGGGCGTAGCTCAGCAGATACATGGGGATTGCGGCGATAAGCATCACGCCCGCATAGACCCACTTCCCGCCGTACTTGTCCGTCAAGATGCCTACCGGCAGGCGGATGAGTGATCCGCTCAGCACGGGGATACCTATGAGCCAGCCGATTTGAGAATCAGTAAAATGAAAGAGTTGGTTCTCACTGAAGAAGGTGATGAGTACGCCATTGAGCATCCAACACGCAAAACACACCGTGAACGCCAAGGTATTGAGCGCTAACACAGTGACGGCCTTCCCGTTACCGGCCATGGTTCGATTCCTCCCGCTAGTCCCCGAGCGGCGACTAGTGCTTTGTCCCCGTGGCGCCGGGCTCTGGCGAGCCTTTGTCCATCGTCTGATGAAACCACTTCAACAGGTTATTCATCCCGAACAGCCCCAGCGCCGTTGCCGTGACCAGTAGGAATAAGTGTGGGAACGCATAGCGGCGAAGGTTGTGCGTGAAAAGCGCCCAAGGCGCCCCGTTTTGCGGATCGACGGGGTCCGTGCCTTGCAGGAACTCGTGCGCGTCCGGAACGCCGTCGCCATCGATATCGCTTTCATACCCGTACGCGTCGGCCAACTGGTCGGGTTGCAGCCGCAGCTCGAGTATGCGCTTCTTTCCAAGCTTCTTGAGCAACGCGTTTCCAAACTCGTTCAAGATGGGATTCATAACATCCTGCCCGGGCAGAAACGCGCCGCGCGCGCTATTCAACTGGCCCAACTCGGCCGGAGTCAGCTTGCCAATTTGGCCGGGCTTTAGGCCTATGGGACCGTCCGGATGGACATGGCACATCGCGCAATTCACGAATCGCCCGGATACCTGCTGACTATAGCGCTGAAACTCGGGATAGGCGTGTGCGCCCCGCCCGGCCAGCGCCGCCACGCCGAAGAGTATCGCGACACGCAGCGCCATGGGTTGGTTCCTCCGCATAGACATTACTGGCTTCCTTTGAACAAGGCGTAAATGTTCTGCCCGAACACGGTCATCACAATCAGGTACAGCGCGGCCGCGCACGCCAGGAAGGCCAAGGTGCGGCGGTTCGCAGGACGAAACAGCCACGGCGTCATAAAAAGCCCGCCCAGCGCGACGGTTGACGCCAACATGATGAACCAGAAAGGCAGCAACTCCAGCGGATAATAGACGAAGAAGAAGTACCACTCCGGTTTGATACCTTCGGGCGTGGAGCCGAGCGGGTCAAAGGGCTGGAAGAGCGGAAAGGAAAAGAAGGACTCAAAGGGGAGACATAGGGCCAACACAAACATGACCAGAAACCCAATTCCCCACAGCGAGAAATCCTTCAAGAGGAAGAACGGGAAGAACGCCTCCGTCTTGTTCGTCGCCTTATCCACGCCCTGACTCATTCCATGTAACTGAACCGAAAGCAAGTGGAAGCCGAGCAGGGCGCACAAGGTAAACGGCAAGATGACCACATGGAGCGCGTAGAAGCGGCTCAGCGTCGCCTGGCCAACACTTTGTTCGCCCTGGATGAGTTCTTTGATCTGTCCGGGCAACTTGCCCAACTCGCCGGGAAGATAGCGGCCGGCCTCTTCAATGGATTGCAGTCCGACCTTGGTCGCGTTTACCGCGATCTGGTGCCACGGCAGTAGATAGCCGGTAAACCCGAAGGCGAAGGTCAACAAGAGCAGAACCACGCCGCTGATCCAGGTCATCTCCCGGGGTTTCTCAAACGCCTTCATGGCGAAGGTCGTAACCAAATGCGCCAGGACAAACAGGATCATCGCCGACGACGACCAGGTGTGGAGGTTACGAATCAGAGCGCCACCGCTGACGTTATGCGTAATAAACTCCACCGAGGCATGCGCATCACTAACGGTCGGCTCGTAGTAGAACAGTAGCAGTAGACCGGTCGATAATTGAATGAAGAAGCAAAACAGCGCCAATCCACCAAGGTAGTAGGCCCACGCCATCTTGTGAAGGGGCACCTCCTTCTTCTGGACAAGCGAGCGAAAGCTGAACTTCTCAAGGGGAAAGCGTTCCGCCAAAAAGCGCATCAGGTCTTGTGTCCGCGCAGTGGGCATGTTTACGCCTCCTCGTACTGCTTGGCGATATAGACGCTGCACACGTCCAGGGTCGCGGGGTCGGGCTTGCCTTCGAGTTTTCCGTCAGGACCTTGGCTCGCCACCGTTTTGCCATTGGGATCGACCAAGATCCAGCCCAGCAACGGCAAGGGGGCCTTGGCTGGCGACCCTTCTAGCGGGGCGCCGGACTTCACATCGAAATAGGACATATGGCACGGGCACAGCAGCCGGTTCGTGCTGTCGACCGAGCTGGCGACGGTACAGCCCAGATGCGTGCATTTGGCGGAAATGAGCCTCGGCAACCCTTGCTCGTCACGAAAGGCCAGCGCGGGCCGCATTTTGTAATCAATGAAGTACTTTCCGTCCTTCGGAGACAGTTCGCCAACCTTGGCCACGAAGATCTGCTCACTGCGGATTCGTTCCAGTTCAAGCTCGCGTTCTTCCACGGTGAGTTGCAGGCGATCCAGCCGGGTCTTGAGCAATTTCGCCTCCTCGTCCGGGGTCATGCGCGGACCGCGGAAGAAGCCGAGAAACTTGTCAAAGACTCCGACCGACAACAATGCTCCCGCCCCGGCCAAGCCAAACGACGCCTTCAAGAACAGACGGCGGCTTTCCATCGCGGCGACGGCGGCATGCGCATGAAGCAGGCGCCGTGGATTGGCCCAGACCACTTTTTGCGGCGGGCGGAATAGATATTCCAGAGGAAGCGAAAACATATGCACGAGCCGGGAAAACGGGACCAGCAGAAACACCACGAAGGCGCCCACCAAATGCACTCGAACCAACGCGGGCAGTTCGGCGACGTACGAGACGTCGGGATTGAACCGGAGCAAGGACCACAGATACGGCGTCGTGGTCCCCGTGGACCACACCGCGCCCCAGCGGTGCGCCGTGGCGACTCCAAGACCTAACACCACTTGCGCGATGAGCAAGTTCACCACCACCAAGTCCATGGCCGTAGTCACCGTTTGGAGTTTGGAGCTCGCAAATCGGCGAATCGCCAGAATCACCAATCCCACCAAACAGAGCGATGCGGCGCACGAGCCCAGTGTCTCTATCGTGATTAGGAAGGCGCGGCGCGCGACCAGCGCTTGCCACACCCCCGGCGCGAGCAGGGGAATCAGATGTCCGAGGAATACAACGGCGATGCCGATATGCCACGGGACCGATCCCCAAAGCAGCGCCTTACTCTCAAGAAACTGCGACGACAGCGAGGAGACACCGAGTCGGTCCTTGCGAAAGCGGTAGATCGTCCCCGCCACCATCGTGAACACCGCGATGTAGGGCAACCCAACAAAAAAGAACACATCAAACATGATTTGCCTCCTGGGGATAATCGGCGTCGAGCATCCGGAGCAGCGCGCGGAGCGCATGGTGGTAAGGATTCGCCGCGCGTTCGAGCGGCTCGATCATTTTTGTAACGGCCGAGCGCAGGCAGCAAGTGACCATATCGTCCCATTCCGCGCCGGACAACTGGGGCGCGAAGCGCAAAATTACGGCCAAGTGATCGGGCAATTCGGCGCCGGGGTCGAACCCCGCCCGCTGGTAGGCCTCTACCAGGCCAGACATCAATTGGGATCTCTTGAAACTTTCGTCGCCGAAAAGGTGCACACTGACGTAGGCATTACACAGCGGCGCAAAATCAAACGTGCGCGCGTAGAGATCTTCGAGTTCGGACAGGTCTTTTCCATCGACGGCGTCCAAGAACTCCGAAAGACCGAGCGCCGCGTCTGGGCAGCTTTCCACCATCGCGTCGTGTGTAGCGGCGACGTGTGCGAAATAGCCAGCGCGGGGATATTCGAGCAGTACTCCCACCGCGGCAAACAGTGAACGCTCAATAAGAGTCGCAGTCACGGTCATGCTCCCCGTTGCGGCGGCGTCGTCGTGCCCAGTCCGCACTGGCCTTTGCACATTTCCGCGCTGCAGGATTCGGTCATGGCCTCTTCACGCTGAATCGGCGGCATCACGTACCGGTCATGCACGGTGCAAAGCGACGTTAGCCGGTAGATGGCCTCGGCCTGTTCGGCGGTGAGTTGGGCCTCGCGCAGAACCCGCTTGACCTTGTCTTCGTCCACGTCGCCCACACCCTCGGCCCGTTTGAAGTAGCGCACGGCCATCAGGCGCTTCATCGCGGCTTCCACCACCTCCGTATTGCCGGCGCCAAACAAGGAGGCAAGATACTTAATGGGCAACCGCGCCTTTTGCAGGTGTCCAAAGAACTCTTCGGTATCGTGCGCGTAAATGCCGTCGCCGGAACGGCCCATCACGGGCAATAGCGGCGGAACGTAATAGAGCATCGGCATCGTGCGGAATTCGGCGTGAAGCGGAAGCGCCACCTGCCATTCCATCACGTATTTCCAGATCGGCGATTTCTGCGCGGACTCGATAAACTCCGGGCTGATGCCGTTGGCCTTGGCCCCGGCGATCACGGCGGGATCGTTGGGATCGAGCAGGACGCTTCGGTGTGATTCAACGAGAGACTCTTCGGGAGCCTTCATGGCGTCTTCCAGCCGGTCCGCATCGTAAAACAGAACGCCCATATAGCGGATACGTCCCACACACGAGTGAAAGCAGGCAGGGGCTTGGCCAGTTTCGAGGCGCGGATAGCACAGAATGCATTTTTCCGACTTGCCTGTCTGCCAGTTGTAATAGATCTTCTTGTACGGGCACGCGGACACGCAGGCGCGCCAGCCGCGGCACACTTCCTGATTGATCAAGACGATGCCGTCTTCGCCGCGTTTGTAGATCGCGCCGGACGGACAGGCTGCGACGCAACTGGGATTCACGCAATGGTTGCAGATGCGCGGCAGATACATCATCGTCAGGCGTTCGACCTCGAAAAGCGCGTTGCGCTCATCCTCGGTCAGCCGGCTCAAATTGGGGTCGTTTTCCGCGTAGACCGGCGACCCGGACAGGTCGTCGTCCCAATTCGGGCCGGCCTCGATATCAATCGGCTCGCCGGTGATCTGCGAGATCGGGATCGCCGTCGGCTGGTCATCGCCTTCCGGCGCATTGAAGAGGTCTTCGTAGCGATAGGTCCACGGCTCGTAGTAGTCGTCCAAGCCGGGCTGGTTGGGATTGTAGAACAACTTGAGAACGGTGTTTCGACGGTTCTGTCCGCGCAAAACCAGTTCACGCTGGTCGGTGACTTTCCAGCCGCCCTGATAATTGGTCTGGTCTTCCCACTGCGTCGGATAGCCCGTGCCGGGTTTGGTTTCGACATTATTCCACCACATGTACTCGGCGCCGGGGCGATCCGTCCACACGTTCTTGCAGGCGATACTGCACGTGTGGCATCCGATACATTTGTCCAGGTGGAAGACCATGGCGACATGTGCGCGAACGTCCATTGCTAGCTCCGGTAGTAGCGTGTTACCACGACGGCTTCTCCACGCGTTTCACCACGACAAAGGTGTCGCGGTTGACGCCCTGGGGGCCCCAATAATTAAAGGCGTAGGTAAACTGACCGTAGCCGCCTATCATGAATAAGGGCTTGAGGCGGGCGCGCGTCAGACTATTGTGCGCGCCGGCGCGGCGATTGCCGCGCGTTTTCGATTTGGGCGTTCCCACGGTGCGTTCGGTGGCGTGATAAATCATGCACATGCCGCGGGGCACCCGGGCGCTCACGCAGGCCCGCGTCACCACGACGCCGTGGTCATTGATCACCTCGACCCAGTCATTGTCGCGAATGCCGATGCGGCCGGCGTCCTTGTCGTTCATCCAGATCGGTTCGATACCGCGCGAGAGCAATTCCATGCGCAGGTTATCGCCAAAGGTGGAGTGAATGTGCCATTTGCCGTGCGGCGTGATGTAGTTGAGTGTCACTCCGCCTTGGTCCACGCCCGTATGCACTAAATCGCGGGTGGCATACACGTCCGCGCGCGGCTTGAAGGTCGGCAGGTGCTCGCCAAAGGCCCGGTAGGCCTCGTGGTCAAAGTAAAAGTGCTGCCGGCCGGTGAGGGTACGCCAGGGAATGAGTTCTTCGACGTTTTGGCAATAGGCGGAATAGGTCCGGGCGCCGTTGGTGACGCCGGTCCAATAGGGCGTCGTCAACAGCCGCCGCGGCTCGTGGGTCAGGTCGTCAAAGGTCATGCGGATCGCACGGGTGTCCGCCGCCAGGTGGGTGTGATCGATTCCAGTCTTGTGCGACTCTGCTTCAAACGCCCGGTAGGCCAGTTCCCCGTTGGTCTCCGCTGCAAAATGCAGTATGACGTCGCATACGGAGCGGTCTTCTTTCAGCGACGGGTATACCGCGTTGTTCCACCGCTCCGTGGGGTGGGTCTGACCATAGGCGTCGTACAGGTCGGCGACCTCGTACGTCGTCCCGTGGACGCCCAACCCTTTGCGGAAATTGGGCCCCAGCGAAATGAACCGCTGGTACACGGTCGTGTAGTCGCGCTCGACAACACTCATGTTCGGCATCGTCTTGCCCGGCATGGCCTCGCACTCGCCTTTGCTCCAGTCCCGAATGTCCGGCTGCGCAATCTCCGCCTCCGTATCGTGCATCAATGGAGTCAGCACGATATCTTTCATCGGCTGCGGGAGGTAGCGCTTCGCCAGTTCACTGGTCTGCTTCGCGATCTCACGGAAGATCTGCCAGTCGCTACGGGACTCCCAACACGGCGGGACAGCGGCTTGCAAGGGGTGAATGAAGGAGTGCATGTCCGTGGTGTTGAGATCGTTCTTCTCGTAGTACGTCGCCGCCGGCAGCACAATATCCGAGTACAAGGCCGACGTGTCCATGCGGAAATTGAGGTCCACGATCAGGTCCATCTTGCCCAACTCGACCTTGTCGTGCCAAGTCACTTCTTCGGTCGTACCCTTAGCGTCCTCTTGGGCAATCAAGTTGTTGTGCGTGCCTAAGTAGTGCTTCAGGAAGTACTCATGGCCCTTGGCCGAAGCCTGGATCGCGTTACCGCGCCAGATGTACCACACACGGGGAAAACACTCCGGCGCATCCGGGTCTTCCATGGCAAATCTCAGATCCCGGCTCTTCAACTGGTCGACGGTGTGCGCAATCACTTCTTCAGAAGTCTTGGCGCCCTTTGCCTGGGCATCCTTGACCACCTCAAAACTGCTCTTGTTGAACTGCGGGAAACACGGCAGCCAGCCGCTGCGCACCGCCAGGATTTGCTTGTCAATGGTGTGTCCGTGCGCCATGCGGTGTTCCGCGTTCGCGACCGGACAGACCTCATCGAACGGACGGTCATACCGCCACTGATCGGAGTGGACGTAATGGAACGATGGTGTATTCTGCAGGCGCGGCGGACCCGCCCAGTCCGTGCCAAACGCGATCGGCGCCCAAGACGCCTGCGGAGCTAGCTTCTCCTGCCCCACGTAATGGTTCCAGCCCCCTCCGTTCTTGCCGACGCACCCGCACACCATCAGCGCGTTGATACACGCGCGATAAATCAGATTGTTGTGGTACCAGTGGTTGGCGCCGGCCCCGATGATGATCGAGCACTTGCCTTCAGTCTTTTCCGCCGTTGTCGCCCATTGCCGCGCAAAATTGACTACCACCGACGCGCTGATGCCGGTGAACTTCTCCTGCCACGCCGGGGTGAATGGCGCCGCGTCATCGTCGTAGCTCTTGGGCCATTCGCCGTCGAAACCGCGATTCACCCCGTACTGCGCCAGCATCAATTCAAACGCGGTCGTGACCCACACCGGGCCGTCAACGGTCTGTACCCGGCGCGCCGGCACACCGCGCAGCAGCACCGTGTCGTTGGCGCCTTCGGAAAAATCCGACACTTCAATGGCGAGGGTCTTTTCGGCGCGCTGGTTTAGCAATAGCGCCGGATCGAAATCCTGGCCGCTCAATTCGTCCTCGAGCTTGAGATTCCAGTTGCCCTTTTGCTTTTGCCAACGGTGGCCGACGGTACCCTGCGGCATCTTCAAGTCGCCGCTCGCTTCGTCAAACGCGAAGAACTTCCATTCGGAGTTTTCGACGTGCTTGGAGGCCTCGACTTGCGCCGCGCGCAGAAGCTTACCCGCGCGGAAATGGCCGTCCGCTCCCTCCTCAAGGGTAACCAAGAAGGCCGAGTCGGTGTACTTCTTCATGTACTTGGTGAAGTAGGGCGTCTCATGGTCGAGATAAAACTCCTTCAGAATGACGTGGACCACCGCCATCCAGAAGGCGCCGTCCTGCCCCTGGTGAATGGGAATCCACTCGTCGGCGACCTTGGAGGTCTGGCTAAAGTCGGGCGAGAACACCACCACCTTGGCGCCGCGGTGGCGCACTTCAACCAGAAAGTGCGCGTCGGGCGTACGGGTCATCAAGACATTGGAGCCGACCGTCGCGATAAACTTCGACTTAAACCAGTCCGCGCTCTCCGCCACGTCGGTTTGTTCACCCCAGATCTCGGGCGAGGCCGGCGGCAGGTCGCAATACCAGTCGTAAAAGGAAAGGCATACCCCGCCCATCAATTGCAGGAAGCGGGCGCCACTGGCGTAACTCACCATGGACATGGCGGGGATAGGCGAAAAACCGACGATACGGTCCGGACCATGGTCCTGCACCGTGTAGATGTTCGCGGCCGCGATGATTTCGTTGGCCTCATCCCACGACGCGCGCCGTAATCCGCCTTTGCCGCGCGCCTGGTGGAACCGCGCCCGCGATTCGGGGTTGGTGACGATCGAGCGCCAGGCCGCAACCGGGTCGTTGGGGTGCTGCTGTTTGGCCGTCCGCCACAGATCAAGCAAGGCCCCGCGAACGTACGGATACTTCACCCGTAGTGGGCTGTAGATGTACCAGGAATAGGAGATCCCCCGTTGGCAGCCGCGTGGCTCATAGGGGGGAATCTCTTTGTCAATGATCGGATAGTCGAGCGCCTGCATCTCCCAGGTCACGATGCCTTGCTTGACGTAGATGTTCCAACTGCACGAGCCGGTGCAATTGACGCCGTGTGTGCTGCGCACCACCTTGTCGTATGCCCAGCGATTGCGATAGAACTCCTCCCAGCTCCGTTGATCCGGTGAGAAGATGTCCTTAATCCACGTCATGAGCCGTTTCTCCTAAGCGATTTCGCCATCAGCCGCGCGCGTATCCCGCGATTACGGCCGCGGTAGGCCAATCCGATCAGGCCGAACGCCAGCGCGGCGCCCCCCATGCCAATACCGGCAACGGCCGGGTCAGAACGCGCCGATTCCACTTGTTGAAGCGACTCGAAATACTTCACCAGATGAAAGGCCTCCTGCTTGGTGACGGGGTGCTGGCGAAAGGCTGCCTTCATCACCGGAAAGCTTGTGTTTTCGCAGGCGGATTGCAGCGCCGCCTGGCCGCGCAACGCGAAGATGCCCGTGAGATCTTTTGCGAGCGTTCCGCCCATACCGTTCGCGCGGTGGCACGCCATGCACGCCACACCGCCGTTGGTCAATGGGTCGCTCCCTTCGAACAAGTTCTTGCCCTTCGCAGCCGAAGCAGGCTCCATCTTCACGGTCTGGCGCAACGCCATTCGCTGCAGTTCGGCGGTCAGGCGAGTTTGCAGTTCGGGCGCGTGAAGGAGTTCAACAAGCGACGCAGTTTCCTCGTCCTTAAGAGGTCCCACGTTTTTTTCCATCCGTTTTATGGCGGCGGACAGGTCCTTGGAGGGCCATCCACAGGCAGTTTTCAGGTCGGGTCCAACCAAAGGCCCCCGGCCCACGGTGTGGCATGCCGCGCACTTCATCATGAATCCCGCTGCGGCGCTGTCCGACGCGGCCTGATCCGCGCCCGGGGGCGCGGGCGCCGGTTTGGCGGTAGTGTCTGCTACGGCCGCCGCAGGCGCGGACGCCTCCTTGGGCGCTGGTGGGGCCGGCGCTTCCAGTGCCCATGCCGTCCCAGTAAGCCCCATCAGAGATACAAGAGCGCCCCTGATAAGTGCGGCTGACGATACCCAGCGCCTACTCACGTCGCTTCTCCCAGTTCCCACGCCAACGATCGGGAATACTTTTGTTTCACAACGAGTGCGTTTCTGTCCACTAATTGTGGATATAATCATCCACAATTACGGCGGCGTTGTCAACCTCTTAAGAGGTGTCCTACTGGCGTTTTTGCGGAGGCCGGGGCGAACCCTTGCGGCGTGGGCCTTTGGGCCGGGGCGCGAGGTCCGCCAAATCCTGGAGAGTTTGCTGCTTCAACTGCGTTAAGAGTTCGGTCTTTACGGATTTCCAGGTGATGTGAAGAGGGCAGGGCTGTTTGGAACCGCACATCGGAAGCCCCAAAACACAATTATCGAACGTGTCGTCCCCTTCGACCGCGTGGATCACGTCGAGCAGTGTAATCTTGTCCATCGGACGCATCAGCATGTATCCACCGCCAGGGCCGCGAAGCGCCTTGAGGAATCCTGCCTGAGCCAGCGCCTGAAATGTCTTCCGGGAAAAGGATTCCGGTATACCCGCTTCCGCACACACATCCTTCGCCTGGAAGCGTCCGTTCTCGTTCAGTACCGCCGCACACGTGAGAGCGCGAAGGGCGTACTCGCACCCCTTGGAATACAGTTTGAACACAGCCATATCCTCCCGGAAGCAGTGGACATTTATGTCCAATAATTGATCAATGAGGGATTCGGATTCACACTAACCCAAGGACGCTCGAGGGACAAATGAATTCCGTTGCGCTAAATTGTGGTATCTCTCGATACCAGTGCTTTCGGGACAATCAAGGATTGCTCCGTCGATTTTCCGCGACCACGCGAGGCCGACGTTACCTGCTTTCACGCTCTGTCCGTCGAACTGAGCGACTCGACAATTCCGGACGCAGGTACCAGTCAACGCGCATACGCTTTCCGGCCACACCGCGTCGAGTTCCGTGTATTCTGGTCAAAATCCTGGGGTGTGAATAGCTACCATGGTATCAAGCCGTACGGTGATCGCGCAATGAACTTCTGGTAGCCGATAGTTGCGGGTCTTTTTCGGATAACTGGAAGGCGTGGGAAGATTAGCCAGGGGAGGCCGCCTGCACGACGGACGGCGGTTTTGGCAGAACCGCCCTACCCGCGCGCACCGCTGGTCTATTGCGGCATTCTTCGCCTTCAGCGAAACTGGCGATGGATGGGTTGTGGACGTGGGGCGAACATGCCGCTCTTGGCAAGAGCGGCAGCACTCGGGCGAACGCGTCTTTAGCCGGAAAGACCTGGCGTATCGTGTCGGAAACGGAGACCTCGCCCGCGGCGCTACGTCACATTTTCCAGCCGAATATGAGTATGCACGCGATCAGAAGCAGAAGCGGCAGCCAGTGGCCGATGTACCAGACTACGATGAATTGCACCACCATCGCTCTTCTGACGGAGAAGTCCCATTCCCTCCACGCTTTCGCGACGAACGGGCTGAGCGCAATGGGCGGCAGCGCCGGAAGAAGAAACGTCAAGATATTGGTTTTGTCGCCCAGCAACCTGATAAGGACGCCGCCAAGCGCCATCACAGGCAAACACGATAGAACACCGCCGGCCAATGCGACTCCGAACGCCCAAAACGCCAACATCTTCACGGCGCCGCGTTCGTCGCAGTTTGTCCGGCGATGCATCTCCTACCTCTCATGGACAGGGGCCTTATTGACTTCATCAATGGCGGGGGCATAGCCGGGGAACCGGGCCTTGAGTTCCTGGACCAGCGAGGCCGTGTCAACCGCGACGTTCTTGGCTTTCTGTTCCTTTTTCGTACACTCCAGCAATCTTAGGCCGGCTTCCGGCGCGAAGAACGAATCACTCTTAGATAGCGCCTCGAAATACCCCTTGGCCTTCGCGAAGTCATTGGTTTTGTTCAGATACTCCATCCCCAGGAAATAGCGCGCCGCCTCGCCTTCAATTCCGCTCTGTTTGGACCCAGCGGCCTGTCTAACGGCGTACAAGAGGACTTCGTGGTCGTGACTCGCATCGCCGTACGTTAGTAGTATAGGGGCCATGCCAACGCCGTTCTGTATGAGAATTGCTTCCGCCATGGGCAAACTGAGTGACCGCAAGATGGGTGTTTGCCGACGCGCCTGTCGCGCCTGTTCGGATCCCTTTTCCAGGTTCTCCTGGTAGAAGTCTGTCCATTCAACTGGAGACGCGTAGGGACTCCGCGTGCTCGGCACTGTACGAAGCGTTTGGCGCGCTTTGTCGGCATCACCCGACGCCACAAAGCAGTCCGCCTGTAGTAGGGAGACAAGAATTCTGAAGCCCCTGTTCTCTTCCCCCTCTCCGCGCGTATAGGCATCTTGCATCACCGCCTCGTACGCCGTACGGGCTCTCTGGAGATCGCCATTTTGTCGGGCAATAGACGCAATCCAGCATTGGCCTACGATACGGCCAGGCATTGCCAGCATCGGGAACTTTGCGTCCGGATACTGGGCCAGAGCGCGCTCGATTGCCGAGATCGCCTTCTGCGGCTGCTTGCGCATGCGCGCTACTTGGGCGACCGCCTGCAGGTGATCTGAAGTCAAATCCTGCCGGGCAAGAATGGTGTCGATAAGTTGATCGCACTTAACGCCTTCTTCGTTAGATCCGTCGACAACGTATTTCCCCAGCGCATGCCCCATCTGCTCACAGAGTTGCCGGGCTTCGGGCGAGTCCACCGGCTGCTGAATTTGGGCTGCTACAGGGGGATACCGCAGTGCTACGCACAGCAGCATCGCAATTGTCGGTAGTTTCACACTGTTTCTCCGGCGTTGGCCTGAACTTGTTGCTCGCAGGGCGGCGTTTGATCGAGGCCCCCATAGCGGTCGGTGTGTCAGGATTTCCCCTCCAAGTCTATGCGATGGACAGTGGTTATGGCAAAACCGCCCTACCCGCGCACACCGCTGGTCTATTGCGCCACTCTTCGCCTCCAGCGAAATTGGCGATGGATGGGTTGTGGACGCGGGGCGAACGTGCCGCTCTTGGCAAGAGCGGCAGTACTCGGGCGAACGCTCCACAACGTGGCGAGGCGCGAGTGTTATTCTTCGGGAACGGGGGCCTTATCCCTTCGTCAAATATTGCCGCCATCACCTTCTCCTGCTACGAGTGTTAACGGCGCCACCGCCAGGGAGAAGAAGACCAATGTCCATCACGCGATCAATCAGTACTCTAATTGTTATCCTCGTGCTCAGTCCGGCCATCGTCCCAGCGGCGAGCGCCGCCTCCGAATTGAAGGTCTTTCCGCGGGAAGACAAGAAGATGACTGATCCCCAGACGGGGGCGGAGCTGCTCTTTCTCACCACGGCGCCGAGTAAGGAGACCAACCTTTACTTTCATGAGCGCTCTTGGCTGGCCGATGAGTCGCTCATCCTGTTCAACTCGGACCGTAAGGATGGCGGGCTGATGGGCTATATCACCGCCACGGGTGAATTGGTGCGGTTGGCCGAGTTGGGTAGCGCCACGGCCGCGGCGTTGGACAATCATATCTACGGCATCCGCAAGGATAAGGTGATTGAATTGTCTTTGGAGGTGAAGAAGTCCGAAGACCCATCCAAGCGTTCGACGGTAACCGCCACGGAACGTGTCATCTGCGAACTGCCCAAGGGCGTTCACACGACAGCGCTGAACGCGAGTTGCGATGGGAAACAACTGGCCTGCGGCTTTGGCGGGGGTGAGGCCGCGTCGTCCGGTGTGTACGTGATGGACATTGCGGGCGGGACGGTGCGCACCCTGTGCGAGGTACCGAAGGAGATAGGGTACGCGGGCCATATTCAATGGAGCCGGACCAATCCGAACCTGCTCAGCTTTGCGGGTATCGTTCAGCGCCTGTGGGTGGTTGACGTGCGCGATGGAGTTCCCAAGAATCCGTACGCGCATCGCAAGGACGAACTGGTCACGCACGAGTCGTGGTGGGTGGATGACCAGATGTTGTTCTGCGGCGGGGTCCACACCAAACCGCAGGAGGACTCGCACGTCAAGATACTCAATATCACCACCGGTCAGGTACGTATCATTGGCGAAGGGAGCTGGTGGCCGGGGGCGACTGCCTCTGAACTGGCCAAGCGCAACTGGTGGCACGCCGCCGGAAGCGCGGACGGGAAATGGGTCGCGGCCGACAACTGGCACGGCGGCATCATGCTTTTCGAAGGCAAGACGACGCGTCCACATTTATTAACCAGCGGTCATCGAACGTACGGCAAGGGTGAGCACCCTCACGTGGGCTGGGACCGCATGGGAAAGCAGGTCATCTTTGCGTCGCATTTGTTGGTTGACGCGAATATCTGTGTCGCGACAATTCCGGCGGAGATGCAGAAGGCAAACGAGTGAACGTCTTCGCGGGTGGAGGGATGACCGGACGGCGGAGGGGCTGCGCAGGGGGAAGCTGATCGGAAGCGGCGGGCCGCCGCTTCTACTTTGTGGGATCCCGCGCTTAGCTTGGAGCGATTCAAGGCGCCTTGCCGAGTGCAACTTGGGAACGAGGGGAAAGTAGACAATCGAGTGAACGTTTCCGAAGTTAGAGGGACGACCTGACGGCGGAGGGGCTGCGCAGGGGGAAGCTGATCGGAAGCGGCGGGCCGCCGCTTCTACTATGTGGCCTTTCACTCGACGTAGCGGCATTCAAGATGCGTTCCCAAGTGCAACTTGGGAACGAGGGGCGTAGTGCAACTTGGGAACGAGGAGCGTGCAGTTTTTTCGTCGGAATGGCTGCCAGAATTCTCGAAAATAGCTGGTTTGGCGCCGGTTGACCGCCGGAAATCTGGCGCCGACGGGACCATTTTCGCGCAGGGGCTCAGGCGCGGAAAATCCCCGTTCGCGTAACTCCCCTGCCAAAGCAAACTTACGCGGCGGCTCGAAATATCCCCCTCGATGGCATGATATGTGCTCTTATTCACAGTCGAGCGGTACAGTGAACAAAAAGGAGTTCGTACGATGAACACACACACTTGCAAAAAATGCGGAACGCTGGTTTTCAGACACAACAAGACGTGCGTACGTTGTGGCGCGGCAGTCTCGGCTCGTCCGTTGCCCGTGTTCTGGTTCATGTTCACCGCGTGGCTTTTCGTCGCGTACACCGCGCTGAATTACCTGCACGTCGTCTAGCGAAGGCCGGTGGCTGGATACGACGCGGGAGCGCGTGTCCGGTCAAAGCCCTCGCCCCAGTTGAACCCAAATTCCGACGAGATGAGCGCGGCTTAGACCCTCGTGAGGCTCATCTTCCCACCGGTGTGATTTCTACGGTAGTCGCCGCTTCGACGCCGGTCAGCACGTCGCGCGCGGTGACTTGGTAGAAGCCGGGGCTTTCGTTGCGCGCCAGCGGAATGTAGGTCTCCCCTTCTCCGCTCGGACACACCACGTCGCGGCTGTAGTAACGCAGCGGTTTGCCATTCCTCGGAGCGATATCGACATGGACGACGTGCTCGCCCGCCAACTCGCCCTGGGTTCGCACCTTCATGCGGACTGTAACGCGCCGGCCCGCGGGAACGGTCTCGGGCGCAAGCACAATGATTCCGGTGACGTCGTAGGGCAATTGCGCGAAGAGCGCGGCTTCACCCCGCGCAAGGCGAACAGGAATTCCCTTGGAGCGGGTTAGGCGCAGACCTTGCAGCACGTCGTAAACAACGCCTTTCGATTTCATTGTTAGCCGGACGCTTTCCGTGGCGGGGCCGCCGTCCGCGTCACGGAGCAAGCCAACGATCGTGGCGGCGCCGTAGCGGTACTCGAAACACTCACCAGAGAACGCGCCGTGTTTGGGCCCGGTCACTTCCGCTCCGCGCGAGACCCCAAACTCACGCATCAATGCGCCAAACAATGCACGCAGGGCGGCGTCATCGCTACGTTCCCCGCCATCCTTCGAGTGATCCGCCAGTATATGGTTAGCGAGCACAGTTTCTCCGGAACCCACCTTGCGGACGAACCATACCGGCGCGTCTCCGGCGGTTCCAGAGGGGACAGCGTCGGTGGCCGACACGGACGTGTCCGGAATCACTGTCGCCAGCGTCTCTTTGACCTCTTCGTCACCTGAATCCACGGTGATGGTAGCGGACGCGGCCGGTCCCGCCTCGCCCGTCGAACGCGCGGTTACACCAAACAGGTCCGCCAGGATCGGTTGTTCATAGGGAACGCCGTGCGTGTCGTAGCGCCCCGGCAAGAGATCCGCGACGACGCGGCCACCACCCTCACAGAACTTCCGAATCGCCGACGCCTCTTCGCCGTCCAGCGCGCGCGTCATCGGCAAGAGCAGGACCGTGTAGTTCTTTAAGTCACCCCGCTTGAGTGCGGCCTCCGAAATGAAATCGAATGAATACCCCAAGCTTCCGAGGATACCGGCAAACGCGGCTTCCGCTTGATCGGCGCCACAATCGAAGGTCTTTTCCATCTCGCCGAGATAGGCGCTGGCGGGGCTGTCGTAGATAGCAATACCCGAATGCGCCGGCGTGGCCCGCAACAGCATGGCGCCAACCCCCGATTTGATGCGCTCGACTGACTCTGCCGCCGCGGTTAGCGCGACTGTGGGGCGGCCAAACGGATCCACCGCGCCTCGAAGTTCCGGGTTGTCCAGCGTACCGACACCGTTCGCGTACCAGACACTCGAAAGGCCGTGCATGACCGCGTGCCATGGCGCCCGCGCGCCTGCCGCAGAAGCGTCCGCGCCGGTCGCGCCATTGAACCACTCTCCGGTGAACGAGCCGCGCACACCGTACGAGCGGAGTTTCTCGGCCGCGCACTCGCTTGCCGGAACGCACAGGAGGTCGGCATGCGCCGCAAGCGATCCCCAATCCGCATCACCGGCAACCGTAACGCCCGCGATGGCATCACCGTCGATTGCGCGGATCGCGATCTTCTTTTCATCCAGAATCGATGCCGCGAACGCGTCCAGGAAACGCTGGGCGTCAATACGTGGAGCAAAGCGCTCTGGTTTATCTCCCGCTGGCGGCTCGACCGGAACTATCGCGTCCCACGAATTGTACGCGGTGCCCCAGGCCGTATTCAGACGCTGGATACTATCTCCATATTCCTTTCGCAACCATTCCCCGAAGGCCCGTTGAAGCCCTTGGGACTTCGCAAGCTGCTCGACCGCAGGACGCAGCGTGTCCCAATCCCCCAACGTGTACAGGGGCGACCCGGCCCCGGGGAGTTGCTTGACCGCGGCTTGCAGCCGTTCTGCAACTGCCCGGCGCGCTTCCGGATCCATCGACAGATCGTGATTGGCGTCTAGTTCCGGCGCCAGTAGCGGCGCTGGCCGTAACCCCGACTCCGCGAGATGCAGTCCCGTGAAGCGGTCACCCGACACGCTCGCGGTGTCCACGCCCATTTCCGCAAGGAGACTGTTATAGCCCCGTTCGTTGTACTCCGACGCCCCGGAAGTCTGGGCGACAAAGCTAAACGACCCCCGCTGGTACGGCGTACGCACGGGAAACGCGCGGCCATCGTGCGCCGACCGCCACAACACGAACTCCGAAAATGGCCCCCGGGCGCTGTCCACCGCAAACACTTCGACGGAAACGTAGTTCGTGATGAGGTCAACGAAATCGAGACGCACCCGCGCCGCGCCGCCCTCTTGCGGAACGTCCTGATACGCTTCCACCACGAGGCGTCCGAAGCTGTCCTTGGCGCGCGCATAGAGCGTACATCCGCGCGGCTGGGAGTAGGTGGGCTTGATTGTGGCGGCTACTTCCAGGCTGTCGTTGGCGAGTAAGAGGCCTTTCGAATACCGCATCTCGGTCAGGTCTGGCCAGCCATCTAGAGTGATCGGTTCGGTAAACCAGTCAACCACCCCTTTCTTGTCGACGAGCCACACGTCCACGTAGTGCTTCCCCGGCCCCGCGAACACCTGAATATCCGCCGATTGCCCGCCCTTCTTGATGGGCGCCGCGATAAGGCGCGAAAACACGGTCTTGAAACCCGGCTCACGGATTCGCCACTGGACGTCCAGGTTCCGGTCCGCGGGCTCCGCCAGCGCAACGCGGTAGACGTGATAGGGACGCTTCACGCCCGAAGTGCGCATCAGCTCGACATATTCCTCCGGGAACCCTGGAGGGATCTCGCTCTCGCTCGGCCCGGCGGGATCGGATAACGTCACACTGGCGATTGCGCTATCGGGCGAGCGCCCCGCGGCCCAGCGCGCCGCCTTCGCAACGAGTGAGAAATACGTGTCGGCGCACTCCGGCTCGGCGTGGGCGGGATCACCCAACGCGGGCAGCAGGAAATGTGTCGCCGGAACGGCCCCGTCGTAGCCGAGAATCGCCACCCTTCCGGGCCCCGCCGATAGCGTTTTCACAAACTGCAGCCCCATCCCCCACTCCGGCGTCAACGCTTCGCCTATGCCTTTTGTGACCTCCGCCCCCGACGCGTCGGCCTGCAACGAGTCGATGAAATCCTTGAACGGCGAGGCCACGGTGTTGTCCACGTGTGCGAGCAGCAGTCCGGCGCCGCCTTTAACCTTTTCCACGAGCGCCGCTACCACGTCATCAGGGAGAACGGTGGGATCGAGATTCCCCATCACGATTAGGTCGTGTTCCCGGTTAAGCGCGTCGCGCAGGTTTTGGAGCGCGGCTTCCCCGGTGTACTGCGCGAATTCCGGCTGTGACCCTGCGGTGTCGATACCGGCGTGGCCCGAGTCCCACAACGGGACCGTTTCCACATCGAGTTCCAGCCGCTCCCCTAGCTCAACGGCGTCCCGCATCGTGTAGCGGGGCGCAATGAACAGGGTACGAATCGCGCCGCCGTGCAGCGGAGCGCCCCACGCCACATGGGGCGTTATCCGCTCCATTCCAAAGACGTCGCGCGTGTCGTGGACGCGCTCTTTGGCGGCCGCCACCCCGCACACCGCTATGAGCAGTCCTGCAATCCACGTTCGCATATGACGCTCCTTCAACCGTATCTTGATTGTGAGTTCCAGTATTTGCACGGCCCCTTCGAGCGTCGAGCAAGAGGTAACGCCAATGAACCGGCGGTTGAGGACAACCGCCCTCCCATTCGCTCCGGCGTGAGTCTTGATAGAGTTCCCTACAGGGTCACGTGAAATCGCGCGCGCTGCGGAATATCAAAGTAGCCAAGCGGCGTGTCGATGGTCTCGACGTACACCCCGTGCGCCAATTCGGCGCTGCGCCACGACGCCTTGTTATTCGGCGCGCAGGTAATCCACAACTCGTGCATGCCGTGCATGCGCGCCAAGGGATACACCAGCAAGCACGCGCGCGCCGCGTAGTGATGGCCGCGCGCCTCTTCCTCGACTTGATACCCAATATGCCCGATGTACAGCCGCAGATGCTCGGATTGCCCGATGCGCAGCGTGATGAAACCTGCTTTCGGCGATTTCGGGGTCTGCATCCAGAAGGTGTATTGCGGCGCCGACCGGTCGGACCGGCCCGGAGTGCGTCCGCGGGGCGACGATCTTAGCCACCGGCGGAGATTGGTGTACTCGCGCATCTCGTCGCGCTGGTTTACCGCGATTCCTCGAGCGCGCATCGCGTCATATTGCGACGCGAGGACTTCGACGCTGGGTTCAACCAGCGCCAACTCTCCGTCCGACATGGGCGGCGGCTCGAGGAACACCTGTTTCCGAAAGAAGACGCTCATAGCCACGCTGCTCCCGGTGGCGCATCGTTCATGGTGCGTACGCAGATACCCGTCACGGCAAACATCCCCTGCTACCAAGCCCAAGGCGATCCAAATTGTACCAGACACACAATACCGCTATATACTTCTTTCTGCCACTCGACGCACGCCCGGAAATGGCGAACACGCGACGGAAACTTGCCGGGGACGGCGCCGTTTACGGGAGGAGATACCAATGACAAGGCTTCGGACAGCAATTGTTGTGGCATGCGGATTCTGCGTTCTATGCCAGACGGCCGGCGCCGGGGAGGAGAGCAGGGGCGTAGCGCCGGCCAACGACGCCCGCATGGACTGGTGGCGCACGGCCCGATTCGGACTCTTCGTCCACTGGGGACCCGTTAGCTTGAAGGGAACAGAGATTGGCTGGTCCCGCGGAGGGGAACGCAGGGGAACTGAAGGCAAACAAGGTCCCATCCCCGTGGACGTGTACGACGACCTCTACAAGCAGTTCAATCCGGAGAAGTTCGACGCGCGCGAATGGGTGGATATCGCCAGGTCGGCCGGAATGAAGTACGTGGTCTTTACCACGAAACATCACGACGGATTCTGTGAGTTCGATAGCAGGCTGACGGACTACAAGATAACCAACTCGCCGTTCAAGCGCGACATCGTGGGCGAATTGGCGAAGGCGTGCCACGACGCCAATTTCCCGTTGGGATTCTATTATTCGCCACCCGACTGGCATCATCCCGACTATCGAACGGCCAACCACGCGCGCTACGTTCAGTATCTTCACGGTCAACTGCGCGAGCTGGTGACCAACTATGCGCCGGTATCCATAGTTTGGTTCGACGGCCTTGGCGGGACCTCGCAGGACTGGAATGCGCCGGATCTGGTGAAGATGATTCGCGGATTGCAGCCGCAGGTCATCATCAACAACCGCGCAGGGCTGCCGGAGGACTTTGATACGCCCGAGCAAGTCGTGGGTGGATTCCAGATGGACCGGCCGTGGGAATCGTGCATCACGATCTGCCAGCAGTGGGCGTGGAAGCCCGATGACGACATGAAGTCGCTCAAGGAATGCGTCCGCACGCTCGCGAATTGCGCCGGCGGCGACGGTAACCTGTTGCTCAACGTCGGCCCGATGCCGACGGGCGAAATCGAGCCGCGGCAGGTCGCGCGCCTCAAGGAGATCGGCGCATGGCTCGGGAAGTACGGCGCGAGCATCTACGGCACGCGGGGCGGCCCGTTCAAACCGGGCGAGTGGGGCGCCAGCACGCGGGCCGGAAACACCATCTTCGTGCACGTCTTCGCATTGGAAGGGCCGAGTGTGACGCTGCCTTCCGTCAACAAGAAGATTGTCTCCGCGCGATTGCTGGGCGGAGCCGCAGTGAAGGTTGCGCAGACGGATAAGGCCGTCGTCATCACCGTGCCGCCGGACAAGCGCGATGACATCGACACCGTCGTCGCGCTGGAGCTGGACGGGCCGGCGATGGACATCACGCCCATTTCGATGTCTCCATCGTTGACGGTAGGCAAGCCGGCCAAGGCATCGAACTTCCACCAGAAGGATGAGACCTACGCGCCGGACAAGGCCGTAGACGACAACGTCGGCACCCGTTGGGCCACCGACGGAGGGACGCATGAGGCCTGGCTCGAGGTGGATCTCGGACAACCCACGACGTTCGACCGGGCGGAGATCGACGAAGCGTGCGACAGGCGCGTGCAGGATTTCGAGCTGCAGTACCGTGACGGCGACGCGTGGAAGACGTTCTTTCACGGGACAACGATCGGCCCACGGTGGAAACAGACGTTCCCGCCGGTGACCGCACAGGTTGTGCGGCTGAACATCCTCAAGGCCTCGGAAGGCCCTACCTTCTGGGAATTCAATCTGTATTCGCCGAAGAAGAAGCCGTCTAAGAGCATCTAACAAGAGCCTCGGCGATGGTCCACGGACGGCGGGGACGCCGTCCCTCCCGCTCGCTCCAGCGGAGGTCTTGTTAGAAGCTCTAAGTGAAAACTGCGTAATGGGAATCGGCAAGAGAGTTCGACAGGACGACTGTCATCTAAGAATTGTCAACGCCTTCACAAAGGAGTCTCAGCGATATGCTTCCATTGCTCATCCTCGCGTTTGCCGCCGCCCCAACTGACTTGCTCACCAACGGCGATTTCACGAAGGGTCTTGACGGATGGAAGCCCAATGTGCCTGCGGGGGTCACCGCGGGCCCCGTCACCATCGACGGGAAGCAAGCAGCGCACGTCCTGGTCCCGGCCGGGACCCCGTTCGGCTATCCGTCGCTGTATCAGTCCGTGAACGTCGTGCCGGGCGATCTGCTTGAAGGCGAAGCCGAGGCCTCCGCGGTAGAGGTTCGCGACGGCTATGGCGTGTACATCTGCATCGAATTCCACGACGCGAACGGCAAGCGGTTGAGCTTCGCCCAATCAGCTCCCGTCACGGGCGATGGCGGGTGGGCTTCGCTGCGCGTGCGCACCGCTGCGCCGGACGGCGCCGTCACGGGACGGCTTTGCTTACTTCTGAACGGCCACGGCGAAGCGCGGTTTCGGGCGGCCCGGCTTGCGCGCCTCGAATCCATCGCGGTCAAGCCGCTGGACGGCCCCGTCACCCTGACTGTCACCAAGAACGTTGTCTGCAAGTCGCTCGTGGGTTTCGGAGTCGAGGACGACGGATGGTTCTACAACGAGGAGAACGCGAGCCACGGAGTCAACGCCGAGGATATCGCGTTGCGCGAAGCGCGCATCGAGTGGCTGCATCCCGCGACGGTCCGGATGTTCTTCTGGTACAAGGATTGGAACCCGAGCGGGGACTGGGCCACGTTCACGTTCGACAGCTCGAATATGGTGAGCCATTACCGGACACTCGACCTCTACCAACGGCTCGGCGCGCGCGTCAACATCACCGGCGTCGAATGGGGCGTGGCCGACCCGTACGGCGGCGACCCGGCGAAATGCGCCCAGGCGATTGGGGCGTTATTCGAGCACCTCATCGAAGACAAGGGCTACACGTGCATTCGCGACTGGACACTTACCAACGAGCCCAACGGCTACTTCGCCCAGAAACCCTACTCATTCGAGACCTTCACCAAACTACATCTTGCTGTCGCCGCCGAATTCAATCGCCGCGGCCTCAAGATCAATGTCATCGGCAGCGACGACACCGACGGCTTCCCGTGGTTCCAGCAATGCGTTACCACACCGGACTACTTCAAGACCGCGGGCGTCTTCGGTTCTCACCGCTATTTCCCCTACGGCGACCGCGAACTGGCCCGATTCTTCTACGACGACCGCCTGTCACTCCTAGCGGCGAAACGCCCGAGCAAACCGTTTGTCGTCGGCGAATTTGGATTTCAAGACGCCCGATCCGGCGCCCTCGTCAATCCACTCATGGAGACCTACCCGTACGCGGTGTGGACCGCCGCGTTTTGTGTCGAAGGGCTAAACCGCGGCGTCGCGGGCTTCTCGATTTGGTGCCTGCACGAAATGTACTACCCCGGCAACGGCTTCATGAACTACGGCCTGTGGAACTACAAAGATCGCGACTGGCAGACCCGCCCCGTCTACCACGCCTGGGCCAACTTCTGCCGCCTCACCAAACCCGGCGACCGCGTCCGCGAATGCACGTCGTCCCACCCCGGCCACGTCACCGCCGCGCTCGTCGGCAAGACCCTCTTCTGGGTCAACCGCGGCAACGAAACCGCCGAGGTGACCATCAAAGGATTCGATGGCGCCGAAGGGACTACCATGACCGAAGGCACCCTCCACGGCGACCGGGACTGCGGTAAGCTCCTCAAACTTGACCACAACCGCTTCACGGCGCCGCCGCAAAGCTTCGGCTACGTCCGGTGATCGCAGGACTACTTCAGGTTCATTCTCGCGACGAACGCCTGGCTTTGTGAGCGCCAAGACACTCGGACCGAAACCCCATCGGTGAAAGCGCGGATCAGCTCTTCCTCTTCGCGGCCTTCACCGCCTCCGCGAAGGCCCGTGCGTTCTTCGTGATGCCCGCGAAGTCGCGCGCTTCGAGGAGTTTCTTGCTGACGAGGTTGCCTCCGACGCCCAGCCCGCAGGCCCCGGCCTTAAGGAACTCGGCGACGTTGCCAACTTCGACGCCGCCGGTCGGCACCATCGCTACCTGGGGCAGCGGGGCCTTCACGGCCTTGAGATACTCGGGCCCGCCTATGCTTGAAGGGAAGATCTTCACGAAGTCCGCGCCTTTCTCCCAGGCGGCCAGGATCTCTGTCGGCGTGAACGCGCCCGCCATGATCGGTTTGCCGTAACGGCGCGCGGTTTCGATGGCCGGCACGGACAATACCGGCGTCACGATGAATTCGGCGCCCGACAGAATCGCCAGGCGGCACGTCTCCGCGTCCAAGACTGTCCCGACCCCCAGCAGCACATCCGCGCCAGCGAGCTTCTTCGACGCCGCTGCGATGCACTCGAGCGCGCCCGGGGTGGTCATGGTGACCTCAATGCAGTGTACGCCGCCTTCCGCGACGGCCTCTACCACGCGGACCAGGTCGTCCCCTCCGGTGTCGGCGCGCACGATGGCGACGATGCACCTGTCTAACACGTATTGGATGGCTTTGTATTTATCCATGGTGTCTCCTTCGCGGGTTGCTCCGTGGGCATTGCAGCATAGGGCTTTGGGCGCTGTCAAGAATTCAAGGGTGGTCGGACCGATCTGACCGATCTCATGAAAGAAACGCACTAAGAGCGACTAACAATACGTTGCGCGAGCAGCCCCGGCGGCTGCCGACAGCCGCCCTCCCGTTCGACTCGTGCAGGGTCTTGTTGGAGATCCTGAGGGCCCAATCGAGCGGAGACACATCAATCTTGCGCAGATTCTTTTACCGATATGTCCGCGCTGTGTTAGGATATACGTTGAAGCGAGCAGGAAGGAGGTCCCCTATGAAAACTATCCGTGTATCCGGTGTACAGATGCTGGTGTCTCCCCAATTGGAGGACAATTTACCGAAGATCCTCGAACACATCGTCAAGACCGACGCCGATTTTATTCTGTTTCCAGAGATGAGTCTCACAGGATATCACGGCAAGTTTAGCGACAAAGCCACCCGCGCCGCATGGCGCCAGATTGGCGAAGCGTGCCGCCACGCGTACAAGACCGCGCTCGTCGGCACCGGGTTCAAGGAAGATGGGCATGTGTTCATCCAAACACGCATTTTCGGTCCGACGGGTAAAGTCATGGGGACGTACGAAAAGCTGGTGCCGACCTCGGGTGACCGCGAGTTCTGCCGTCCGGGCGAGGAGCTGCGCACGTTCACGCACATGGATGTAACGTTTGGATGCCTGATCTGTAATGACCTTTGGGTAACGCCCGGGTGCGGTCCCTATCCCGATCCCCGCTTAGCGTATCATTTGGGGAAGAAGGGCGCCCAGGTGGTTTTCCATTCCATCAACTCGGGATCGAGCGCTGTTCACACCGCGTATCACGAATCAAATCTGGCGCTCCGGGCGATGGAAAGCAAGTTTCACATCGTGACGGCCAACGCCGCCGATCCGAACGGCCCGGTGAACGCCGCTACCGGGGTTGTGTCGCCCAAAGGCGAATGGTTAACGCAGTGTCCGCGAGCCGGCGAACACGCGTACTCGACTGACCTGGAAATTGACACCGACTAGGGGCAACGGGGTCTCGGGGGTAGCAATACCCAACGCTAAATTGTGGGAGGAGTATTCAAATGAACCCGCGCGCGCTGGTGGCCGCGCTCTGTCTGGCCGCACTGACGGCATGCCCGAAACCGACGCCGCCGGTGCTTGGATTCCCGGGGCCGTTGGCGATTCATCGCTGGGACACCACATTTAGTAACGGGCTTCCAATTACCATTTTCTATCCCGACACCCCGGCAAAACAACCGCGGCCCGTCGTAATCTTTTCGGCTGGCTGGAATCAGACTCGCGGGTCGTATTTCGGCTACGGCGAACAGTTGGCGCAATGGGGGTACATCGGTATTATCCGCGCCTACCCTAACCCATCCCTGCTCGGTATCGGTATTGACACATCGGAACAACAAACCCAGCAAGTCACCGACTTGATCGATTGGTGCGCCGCTGAAGGCGAACGCGCCGAATCCCCGCTCTTCGGGACCGTGGACATCGCGCGCGTGGGCACAATAGGCCATTCGTTCGGCGCGTTTGTCGCCTTGTCCGCGGCGGTGAATGACCCGCGTATCCGCGCGGTGGTTGACTTGGACTCGATTGTCGCGGATGCGCGATCCAGCAATGCGGCATTGTTGCGCGCGCAATTGGCGGCCACGTTCACTCCTATCCTTTGGATTGGAACGGACAAGGGTGCGTTCTGCTCCGGACCGCGCGGGCCGTTCGCGTTGCCGTTGTTTGACCTCGCTAATTCTCCCTCGGAGGAAGTCATCGTCCACGGCGCAGCTCACATCGATTTTCTCGAGCAAAGCGTGGGGCTCAACAACCTTGGGCAGATTATCTGTGGCGGCGGAACGATCGACCAAAATGAGGCCCGCGCCATCGCGGCCCGTTACATGATCTCCTGGTTCAACGTGTATCTTCAGGGACAAGACGATTTCAGAACTTATCTTGACGGGGAATCCGCGATGCAGGATGTTGCCGCCGGAAAGGTGTCTATTCGGGTTAAGCCCGAAAATGGGACACCGTAGCGAATTGGACGGACGCAGTCCTGCTCATTGGGGAATTGAATTTGCCGGTCACAGTGTGGACTATAGTCGCGAATTTGTGCGCCACGGATCGGCACAAGGAGGCAACGAGTATTCAATGACAATTTCAGCAAGGCGACATAGCCGCGTTTCCATGGACACGAGCGGAACTTCGAGGCCGGCCGCCTCGATGTGTCCTTCGCGCAAGGCGCTGAGAGATAAGCCGGCCATCAAGTTACGGCTGTACGTCCAGGGCCTTATCCTGCTCACGGGAGTGTGCTTGACCGGTTGTCCGTCACCGTATACCCTCGGTTTTCCTGGGACCTATCCCACCAACAAGTTCGAGACCATCATTGACGGCGAGCAACGGGTCACGGTGTACTATCCCGACACCGCGCCACGCCTCTCCAACTTGCCGATCATTATTTTCTCGCCCGGTTGGAATCAGCCTCGTGGCTCGTATGAAGGCTACGCCAAACAGTTCGCGCAATGGGGCTACATCGGCGTGATTCGCGCGTACCCCAGCTATTACGTTCTCGGCGCCATTCGCGGTCCTGACCCCGAAGATCCGCCCTTGATCAATCTCCACGTTAAGCAGTGCAGCCGTTTGATCGACTGGTGCGCCGAGCAGAATCTGCGCCCGGATTCACCGCTGTATGGACTTGTCGACGCCCAGACCGTCGGCACGGTCGGGCATTCGTATGGCGCGGGAGTATCGCTTTCCGCCGCCGCACAGGATAAGCGCGTAAAGGCGGCGGTACCTCTGGACGTAACCTGGGACTCGAACTTGTGTCGCAAAGAAACGCTCGCCAACACCACTGCGGCAATTCTCTACATTCGGTCCGGCGACGGCCGTTTCTGCGCCAAGCCGCCTGGCGCACGGGACCAATTGTTTGACTACACTCCTGGACCGGCCGAGGAACTCACGATAATCGGCGCCGACCACATCGACTTCGAAGACAGCCTGGTTAGCGTAGATTGGTTTGCTGAGCTGTTCTGCCCGAGGGGAAAAGCCAACGCCCAGGAGGTCCGCAACATCACGATGCGCTACATGATCCCTTGGTACAATGTGTACCTCAAAGGAGACACCGATTATACGGACTTCTTCGACGGCGAATCGTCCAAGAACGACGAGAGCCGTGGTCTGGTCACGATCCGGCGCAACTTGAACGGACACGGGTCCTGAAGCGCGGGACCACAGCCGCCCTGCGCAGAGCCGCGGTCCCGCTTAGCCAGCAATCATTTCTCGTTTGGACGCCGGACTATTTCTTAAGTCCTAGCGCCCCGTTTATGACCATTTGAACATCCACGGCGTTCACGTTCGTGTCGTGATTCACGTCCGCATCGAACGCTATCGCGATACTCAGCGCCGCGTTGATCACCAATTGCACGTCTACGGCGTTGATCAGTTGATCCGCGTCGATATCCGTAGGACGCTTGACGACCACATTCACCGGGTCCGCGCCACTCGACTTGGTCTCGCTGTCGGTGACCACCAGAGTGAACGTATACGTACCCAGCGGCAATGCCAACGCCGGGCTGGCCACGTCATCCGGGTCCGGCGAGCCCGTCCACGCATACGAGGCAATTGTCGCGCCATACGCGATGGAGCCGGTTCCGTCGAGCGTCACATCCGCGGTGGCGCCGGTCGTATTCACGATCTGATCCGGCCCGGCATTGGCTGTGGGCGGTTGCGCGCCGATCTCGAACGCGTTCAGAATCGATGCGACTTCGGCGCCGGTCGTGATGAACACGTCACGGAACCCCAGCGCCGCCCCTGCGTCAATGCCCAACGACAGTTGCGCGTGCGTCGCGTCGCTCACCGTGGTGGCCTGAACTGTAATCCCGGTTCCGCTCAAACTTCCAACCGATACGCCGTTGGCAAAGTGCGTGTTCTCCCCAACGACGTCAACTATCGCGCTCGTGGCCGGTGTCCCAACGGCCGGGTCCAGCGACACGAGCCGCGGAATACCGCTCGACGGCGCCAGCGTGACCAGGAACGGGCCTGGAACCGTTTCCGCCGCGGTCTCGGCTCCGGTCGTGACCGTGACATCGCGATATCCGATTTGCGCGACAGCGGCCACGGAGATATTCGCCCGGCCATGCGTGGGGTTGAGCGCCGTAAACGAGTTTATTGTAATGCCGCCCGGTTCGCTGAAGCCTTGATGACTCAGGTCAGCCACCGATTCCGAAGCGAAGTTCGTGTTCGCGCCGTAAATGTCCACATCTAGCGTGGACCCGACAGACGCCTGACCGGGACTGACACCGACTATCGCAGGACCCACCAAGGTATCCCGGACCTCAAACGCTCCGGTTCCGGTGGCGACCTCTGAAGTAGACTTCGCGAGTGACGTCGTTACCGTTACGTCGCGGAATCCCAGATCGGCGTCCGGCGCAATCGTAATCACAGCATTGTATGAAATGGGCGATGTCGCGGCCCCGGAGTTGACCGTGATCCCCGTGCCACTAACGGTGAGCACGCTCGTCCCGCTAAAGTTCGTGTTGGATCCCGTAATCGTCAGACCAAGCACCGTTCCTCGGGGACCGTTCGACGGCAACACCGACGGAATCGACGGCAGCGCCGACGCCTTCATTACGTTCAAGGCGGTGTTGCGGTATTGCGTCGGACCGCTCGGATCTCCGCCGTTTACACCGGGTATGAAGGAGAATATGCCACCCGTGTCCGCCGCCAGAGCGGAAAACGCCGAGATGGCGCCGGTCGGAAAGTCCTTCGCGACCTGTCCGCCAAGAGCCGCCGGCCAGCCCGGGTTAACACTGGGCTCCAGCACGGTTCCGTTCTGTGTAACGGACTTGAAGGACTCGCTGCAGCTGCCCGACAGGAGGATGTTCACGCGAATTCCCTTGGCGCGCAATGCCGCAATGGCGGCGGGAATATCCAACCCGGCGTGCGGATCCGCGTCCGTCGCCAGAAAGGCAACGCCACCGTCCTTCAATGTGGTCCCCGCTTCGAGAAGCGCCTCGACAGACGATTCCGGGCAATCACCGCCACCGTCCGCAAATAGCGTATTCACCACCGCCTGCACCGCCGGCAGATCGTTTGTCATAATTCGCGATGTGACGTTGTCCTTGAAGGTCATGAGATGTATCGTCACATGGGCGTCCAAAGCCGCGAACAGCGATATCAAGTCCGTGAGCGCTGTCTTAACACCTCCGATTTCTTCGGTCATGCTCCCCGTGTCGTCAATCACGAACGCGATATCCGCTTTGCCGATGCGCCGCGAACAGCTAATGTACGCGCCAGTCGCCGGGGCATCGTCGTTGCGCCCCACCACCACCCAACGCGCCACCGTGTCCGTGCCAAAAATGGACGCCCAGTCCGATTTTTTGTTCCGGTGACTCGGCCCGCCGCCGTTGGCATCCCAAGTGAATGTCACCGGCGTGTCCGACGGACCAACCGAAGCATTGTCGTCCGGCGCGGTGGGTTCCGGCGCGACCTTGTTGTCGCCAAAGATGCACCCGCACGCCACCTTGGTTTTCATATTCAGGGCTTTGGCCGCCGTGAGTGAATTCCAATACGCCGAGAGGGTCTTCGCTCCCGCCGAATGCGCGTAGTCGAATACCGCGCTATACCCAAACGACACCGTATCTCGCATGTCATCCGCAGTGTCGTACAGATCCCACAGGATACGTTGCACGGAGACCTCGTTGTCTTCACCGACACTTGGCGCCCCCGCGAAACTCTCGAGATTATAGTTGTTCGTGCTGTCGATGGTATCGGTGTAGCTGGTGTCTCCCACATTGGGAACGCCTAGATAGATCGCGGAGGTCACCGCCTGCCCGCTGGCGCCGAAATACGTCGGAAAGCCTTCGCCCCAGGCAAGTCGAATGCCATCGTCTTTGCCGACGCGTTCGCCGAGATTTTCGTCAAGCGCATGGTCGCCCCCAGGATTGTTTTCGATTCCTTCGGTGGTCATGAAGTAATGGCCGAACTCATGATGGATCACATCCCAGTCCGGCCAATCATCGCCCAAAATATGAAGAATACCGTTGAAAAAATTGGACGTCTCATCCGCAGTCGGAAAATCCACATCGATCTTCGCAAGATACCCGCTGGCTAGGTAATTCGCGTAATCTGTAATGGTCACCAATGCGTCTTCCACGCAAAAAGCCCGTTGCGGAGTGTCCGTATTATTAGCCGTCAAGTTGATGGTAACGTACGAATCGTCCGCCACGTTTGCCGTCACCGACGATTCCATGAAATAGGTCTTACCGGTGAGAACGTTCATCACGCGCGTCCGGGTGTTGTTGGTGAATGCGCGAATGAGGATGTCCCGTCCCCCCGGTCCCTCGGAATCGGTGTTGTCCAGCGAATAGGCGTAGTAGCTTCCATACGAGTCCGTCGATACCGTCGTCAACAGATCCGATGGGGCTGCCCCGTTATCATCACGGATCTCCACATCAACGTACCGGGCCGGATGGGTAGCGCCCGCGGAATCCGTCCACAGAATTTGTCCATACACGTTTACCAAACCCTTTGCCCCGGAAGACTTACCGGCGACCGGAGCGGATGGCGGCGGTCCTACAGGAACGTGGCTCTCCAAACCTTTCCCGCCGATGATGCTATCGATCCGGGCATCGTACTGCGTGTCCGTGAGTGACTTCGCCTCGCGTTTCTTCCGCGCGTCCTTGATCAGGAGATCTTCAAAACTGGTGTTGCCCACCAACACATCGGTTTTGGACACGATGATATCCAGCGCCTGCGAACGGCCAAACAGAATACCTCCATTCGTGTCAATGGCGTACGCCCAGCCGCGCAGCTCGCTCTTGCCTTCCCCCGTTAGTCTGACCTGGGTCGCCGCCGTATAGGTCTTTCCTTGAACAAGGCCGGTGAGTTCACCGTCCTGAGGATTGAGCAGCGTGATAGCCGTCGAGACGGTTTCAAAGTGTATGCGCGCGCGCGCGATGTCCTTCCGGGGGGTGACGGACAGGCTCACCGTCATTGTCTCCCCGAGTACCCGGCCAGTGTCACCGGCCGCGATGGATACATCGATGGGAGGGGTAGGCTTCTGTGCAAAGCCCACGGCCGGCCAAAGCAGAATCAATCCCAACGCACAAGTCGCCCGCCCTGCCAAGCTCAGCCCCATACTGCGATGCGCACTCCGGAACCCAAAGAAATGAGTCATCATGTCACATCCTTCCCGAGGTTCGTATGTTAAGAGGACCTCATCCGCGCCTAGACCAATATGACCATAGTCCTGTTAGTCCGCGCCGTCTCGGCTCGCCGCGAGCCGCAATAGCGTTCGATACTATCGATGCCGTGAGCCGGGGCCGCGTCCCGGCGTGACCGTAATGCTTTCTTGGGCCTTCCCGCCAACTAACGCGTCCGTCTTCCGCTGATACTCCGACTCGCTAATTTCGTGGGCGTCTCGCTGACGCTTGAACTCCGCTGCTTCGACCCCTTCGAAGCTTCCACGGCCCGCAAGCACCTGTCCATCTCGAACGATGACGAAAAGGGAAGTGGACTGACCAAAAAGGACCTCCCCAGCGGCGCCGACGGACTGCACCCAGGCCTTAATCTCGGTCTTGCCGGGGGCAGAGAGAGTTACTTTTTCGCGCACGGTTTGCTTGGCGCCTGCCGCCAGAGCCCCGAGATCCTTTTCTACACAACTTACACGACTTGGACTCAGACGAGGCACACCGATGGCCTCGAGTCTGATTTTCGCGTGCGTGATGGCTTTGAGGGGGGTGAGATCGAGGCGGAGAGTGGCGGGGGTCTTCGAGTCGAGCGCCTTGTCCTCAAAACTAAGCTGGACAGTGATTGGCGCGGTTGGCTTATCCGCTGCGGTAATGTCCATTAGGCCAAGTGTCAAGGATACTGTGAGACCGAGGACCATTGACTACCTCGAATTGACGCGGAAGCGTCGCTCTGCGCTCGGAAAGGGAGAGCGTGCCTAAATCACCGAACTGCCACATCAGGAATCATAGATCGAAATGCCAAAACTGTCAAGAGGTTTTCGCACAATTGTGTGTCGAATCGAGCCGCATCGCGCCGAACGGGAATGCCGCAAACGCTGGGCCGCGCGGATCTGTCTCGGAAATCCGCGACTGATATACCGCTTTGGAGCGTTAGAGGCGCCGTTTCCGCACGGCGTCCGGATATCAGCACGAGAAATCCTCTTGACCTGATCACTACTACATAGTCTAGGCTTTGAATACAGCGCTGGTGGCCGGGGTTGCGGTGCGCACGCATTCCCTTGGCCACACAGTCCGCGCCACGGATCGCGGCGCCGGGGACGCCCGAGCAACGCGGTTTGGCGCGGACGCAAGAGGTGAACCCGGCCGGGTAACCGAACCATGGGAGAATCGGAGTGACCATTGGACAATTGGCGCGCATGTTTGGAATGAGCCGCGGCACGCTGCTTCACTACGACGCCATCGGCTTGTTGAAGCCATCGCAACGGAGTGACACGCAGTACCGTATCTACACAGACAAGGATGTTGCGCGGCTGAGGCAGATCACGGTGTACCGTTCCGCGGGGATATCCCTGGCGGGAATCCGGCAGATGTTGGAGAGCGCCGAACCGGAGGGCTACACAAGAGTTTTGCGCCTCCGCCTTGTCCAGTTGACCGAGGATATTGGCTCCCTGAAACGACAACAACAAGTGCTCGTGCGGCTCTTGGCCCAGCACGACGCGAAAGAGGAAAATGAAATGCTGAACAAAGATCAATGGGTCGCGCTGATGCGCGCGACAGGACTAACCGACGACGATATGCGCCGTTGGCACAAAGAGTTCGAGAAGATGTCGGGCGCGTCGCACGAAGAGTTCCTGGTCTCGCTCGGAATCGAACCGAAGGAAGTCGCGGAGATCCGCGCTTGGTCGCGCAAGTAGACTTCCGGCGATATCAGGACACCGCCTCCCCGGGCGTCCATGAGACGCTCGGGGAGCGGGCGGAACAGCGTGTGTTCGGGTATTGCCGGTTTATGTCGGCGGCGGCGCGGAGAGCGCCGCCTTCAACTCGCCCGGCTGCGGCACGCGGATTGCCGCGTAGAGTTCCACCGGAAACAGAGATATCGCTTCGAATCCTTCCGGAACTTTTTCGCGGAATTGTAGGTAGGCTTTCACTTTTCCTTTCACGGTATACGCGATTTTGCCATCGTAGCCTCGTTCCAAGCCCGTGCCAAACACCATCAGCCCCATCATGACGCAGTCCTCGAAATCAACGTGGAGGTACTCGCCCTTGACGCGGCTATTGATGATGCCTGTCCCTGGGCCGTGGGGCGGCGAGAAGTTGAGCGAGAGCATGCGGCAATTCTTGAGGGCGATCCGCGTGTACCCGGCGTAGCCAATGTTGCCCGTCTGCAGCGCGTTGTCCGGACTGACCAGGGTGCAGTTCTCGAACGTGACATCCGGCGCTGCGGGCATGCTCGTATTGTGTGCGCGGACATAGGCCGCCCCGTCATCGCTCCACCAATTCATATTGCAGAAATACGAGTCGCGGAACACGATCGGCTCGTCGGGCCGACTCACGAATGCCGCCGCCATCGCGCCCGCGAAGCGGCCTATCCCCACACAGTCTTCCACCACGACGGTGAACTCCTTGCCCTCTTCGCAAGTCAGGTCGAAGAGAATGCCGCCTTCGGACCCCGTGACGTACGCGTGCCGCCAGACCCAACGGTCCCACCCGATAGCCGAAAACTTCCGATCCGAGCGGAACGCGCTCCACCAGTCAATGCTCTTCAAGCCCGGCTCGGGCGGCCCGCCTGCCGTCACTACAAATCCGGGAATGTCTTCATCTCCACTCGGATTGGCGCGGACGTGCTGGTCCGGACAACTCGAATCAACGATCACCCACCCCTTCGCCCCGGAACCCAACGATCCGTCATAGTCCCCCGTCACCACGTTGTAGGCCCCGCGCGCGCCCTTGTAGGCCGGATACAAGTTGGCCTCCACATAGCGATCAGGCTGAATGACGATCCGGTGACCGCCCTTGTCATCGGGAACCGCCAGTAAGGCCTGTTGGATCGTCGTGAAGGCCTTGCTCCACGAGGAGCCATCTGAGTTGTCGCCATTTTTCGAGACATAGAACGTCACACCCGTACGACCGCCTTCAATTGGGATCGGCGTTTGGGCAAACGCAGCAGTCATTGCCGTGGCCGCGACAACACACGTGGCCAACACCACCCTTTTACGCGCAACGAACACCATATCGAATCCTCCTGTGAACTCGGTCACTTCGTTCGAGAGTAATGGCGGAAAGACGGCCCCCAGTATGTCAGGGCGGTCACCCCCCGCGGCAACAGCGCGCGCTTGTCTACCTACACGTCCACAATACCCTAATCAGAAGCTGAAGTGAATTGGGTATCCCGACCTTCTTCATCCGCCGCATCGCTCAGAGATTGCCAAATGGAATGGACTAAGGCTTTACGCAAGAATAGACGTATCAAAGTCCGTTCTTCCCAAAACCGGGACCTCCCAAACTACTGCCTCCCTTCAATCCTCATGCTCCAAGAAGTACGCGGCACGCGTCCCATCCGGCGTTGGAAAAGCCGGACTACCCGGTAGCCATACCGACCCCGAGGACTTGGCGTCGGCGCAAGACCTGGAGCGCATAGGAAGACAACAGGGAATCCACGTCACAAGGAATTGAAGGGAGGGGACCACCGAAATCTTTCATGACGCAACGAATCGCTTCCTTTAGGTGTATCATTGATATGTTAGCTCGGTAGCGTCTGGCGCCGCCTTGGACGGCAGAGTGCGAATACAAGGAGGAGCGGTGTATGCGCGAGGAAGACTTGAACGGGACAGTCGCCGTGGTGACCGGGGGTAGCCGCGGGATAGGAAGACATATCGCGGAAGCCCTGTGTAAGGCGGGGGCTACAGTGGCAATTACGGGCCGGCACAAGGAGACGTTGAATGCGGTGGAGAAGGAATTGGGGGCGGCGTGTCACGGGTACGTATGCGACCAGCGTGACCCGGCGGCGGTTCGGACGATGGCGGAGCGGGTTCAGGCGGACTGGGGCGCGCCGGACATTCTAGTGAACAATGCGGGGCGGATGTTGGGTGGCCGTGTAGCGGACATGCCTCTGGCGGAATGGAACGAGGTAATCGAAACGAATTTGACGGGGGTGTTTCTGACGACGCAAGCGTTTCTGCCGGGCATGATGCAGCGGAACCGCGGCGACATCTTCATGATCAGTTCGATGAGCGGCAAGAAAGGCGACGCGGGAGCAGCAGCGTACGCGGCGAGCAAGTTCGGTCTTCAGGGTTTCTCACAAGCGCTGTTGTACGAAGTGCGAAAGCACAACATCCGGGTGATGGTTCTCAATCCGAGCAGCGTAAACACGTCGCCGGATCTCGGCCGGGAGTTCGGCGAAGGGGAGCATCTGCACGCGGCGGATTTGGCGGCGATGATTGTGCATCTGGCGCGTTTGCCCGGGCGAACGCTGTTTCGCGATATGGACGTGTGGGGGACGAATCCGTAGCAGATACCTCAGGAGTCTCTTGTCGCGTGAATCCGCGGCTAACCGTTCCAGTGGGTGGGAAACTCCGTATAGCGGCTGACGTCGTAAGGGAGGGTTGGGACGGCCCAGGGGACTTCGTATTCCGAGAGGAGGCGTCCGGTGGCGGCGGCTTCGAGCAGGTGATGATCTATATCGAGGATTGTGGTCGTGCTGGAGCCGTTGTGCGGGATGACCTGAATGAATTGCGGGGGAATTCGATGGATCTTCCGCGAAGACTCGTACGCGCCGTTGGAGATCAAGAGAAATCCTTCGGATTCGGCCAGGGGCATCAGAAGCGGTTCGTCGCTGCCGAGTATCACTTCGATGAGGCGGCGCATCAGGGTCAGCGTAGGGCGCTCGCGCTCGTCCATCTCGATGCGCTCCAAAGGGAGGATTACTCCATCGTGATCATGGAGACGGGCGACGCCGGTGTCGCCAATGATGGTCCACGTGCGGGGATGGTTCTCGGCGGCGCATTGCGTGATGTGGACACAAATCTCGACGCCGGTATCGGTCAACGCGCGGAGGCAGTTGGTGTCTTCGCCTTCGATATCGTTCGCGCGGTAGAGTTCGCCTTGCACCCACAGCGGCTTGGCGAATTCGTAAGGTTCGGGGCCAGCGAGATAGGCCGCCAGATTGATGACGTGAGCGCAACTGTTGTTCATCGGGCCATCGAGGATGAAATCGTTGTTCATCCGTGTCCGGCCGGCCCAATCGCTGCGGGCGTAGTAACTCGCGGGCCTGGACCAACGCGCTTCGGCGTGGATGGCGTGAATCGCCCCGATCGCTCCTTCGCACAGACGGTGTTTCAACGTGATGACCGGCGGACGAGCGACATCGTGGAATCCGACAGCGCAGAAGCAGCCGGACCTTTGCTGGAGCGCAATGAGTTCACGCAAATCCTGGATACGAACCGCCGGCGGTTTTTCGACGAAGACGTGCAGGCCTCGTTCCAACGCGGCGCGCGCCATGGGGACATGGTGATGAATTGGGGTGGCGACACAAACGAGGTCGAGTTCGGATTCCGCCGCGAGCATTTCGTAGAAGTCGTGATAGCGCCGGGCGCCGGCCGCGCACAATTCGGCGGCGGCGGGCGCGCCTTCAACCGGTTCGGCAAATGCGACTAGATCGACCAGACCCTCCTTAGCCAAGATTTGCGCGGACTCCGCATGAACCCGTCCAAATCCGCCGACACCGCTGAGTGCAATCCGTAGCCGTTTCATGTCGTGGCCCGCATACGGGGAATGCCGCGTACAGCGCGCCCCTGATGTAAAGCACATTCCTCGACGTATGTCACAGTCGTCACCCGCGCGTCATGGAGATCGCATCAAATCTCAGTGCATTTCCCGAAGATGAGCTGTCCGGAGTTCGCTCACAGGCAGCGTTACCTCCAGTCACCACTCTAGACCAAATTCATATACGAATCCAGTAACTCTAACGTCCCGCAAGCGCCCTAGCACGGCTGAGAGTGATACGGACGTACGAGGGGGTAGAATCAGGCGGGCCCGATTGTTTCCGGCGCCGGTTTGGGCTATAACGCGAGTATCCTATGGAACCACTCGGAAAGAGGCGCGACGCACGAACCCGCCGCCGGATAGTGTTGGCGGTGGCCTCGGTATTAGTCACGGCATGCCTAGACGCGAGCGCTCAGAGGCTCTTGGTGCGCACCGAGACTCTCACCGCGGCGCGAGAGGCGGTACGCGTTTACATGCATAGCGTCGAAATGACGCGCGGCGAACCGCTGCCGGGGGGCGCTACACTTCCCGGGCCGACCACGCTTGGACCGTTGCTATTGAGATCGGACGGCCGCGTGGCGATCGCGAGTTCGGGAACCCGCTGGACTGGCGGGGATTACGACGCCCGCGATGAACAGACATTTCTCTCCGGACTCAAGGCTGCTCCTTTTTCGCTTGAGCCAAACATCCCGATGATATCGGCGCCCGGCTGGCGTCAGTACGCTTTCGCTCTAACCTCTGACCAGGCTTCCGGAAGTACGCTGGTGGCGACTTTAGGACTTCGACTCGATGTTTATGGTCTATGGCGCGGCCGTCTGGAGATTTTGGACTGCGGAACGGGCGCCGCGCTCGCTTGGCCGCGCTCGCGCACCGCGCACGTCTTACCTGGCCCCCCGGTGTCGGGGGCGCTGATCGAAAGCCAGCGGACGTTCGCGATACTCTGCCGCGGCCCCTACGGGGAAGGGGCATTGTTGCACGTTCACGACTTGGCGTCCGGCAAAGCGCGTGTGGACGCGGCGGAGATCGACAAAACAGACGCCGAGACTGGCGCCGAAGCGGCCGCGTTGGCCGTTAGCAAGGACGAGGCATATGCGCTGGTGGTGACCGCTGGACACGGGATGATTCGCGCAGATGGGGACGCGGTGTCGTGGCTGCGGCTGATCGAGACGCACGATTACCAGGCGCGTGGAGACGCGCTCGAAGTTCCAGGTGTGCTGGACGTGATGAAACCGGCAGTGTATCCGGCGGAAGGGGGCGCTTGCTGGTTGGCGACGCGATCGCCGGGGACGGGGTTTGCGCACATCTTGAAAGTGCAATTTCAAGACGAAGGGCCAAACTTGCTCGAGGATATTCCGCTGACGGAGGTCGCTTCAACCCCGTGCATCGCGCCGAGCCCCGACGGCGCCGCAGTGGCAATCGGGGCCGACAACCGGTTGGAGATCGTGCTCAAGGGCCAATCCCAGCGAGTTCCATTTGCTTTTGCAGGCGCAATTGGCGCGATTGCGTGGACTGGCGAAGGACTATTTGTGGGCGAGGCGGGACGCATCCACCAAGTCGACACCGCGTCCTGCAAGCCGACTGTAACGGTCCGGCTTCAAAGTGGCCACGTACGCGATATTGTGGTGATTCCGTCGAATGCGCTTCCGCAGCCGGATCGAGACGCGGACGGCGTAGCTGACTCGGATGAATTGAAACCGGGTACCTCTGCTGACTCGCCGGATACGGACGGCGACGGCGTCCCCGATGGCGTTGATGCGGAGCCGTTGACTCCCTCGCCACAGTTGTCGGTTCCGGCGTGGATCACGCTAGAAGGAGACACGGCTGGCCAAGAACTACGCGACGTGCTGCTGGCGCCAACGCACGGAGAGCATTCGACCTGGCAGGTGTATTGGGAACGTCAGGCGATGCCTTGGCTTGTCGTCTATCCCACATCGGGAAGTCCGGGCACCCCGTTCTATTTGGGGATCAATCCGGCGCGTTACGGAAACCCCGCCTCGGCGCTAGACGGCAAGATACGGGTGTACTTGACGGGTACGGACAGCCAAACATCCGCGACCGGAAGCCCGGCGACCGTCGGGATTAGGGCGCGGCCGCGGGGCGCGCAACTTCGCCGCATCCTGTGGATATGGGGGACGCCGGAGCAAGTAGGCCACTTGCGCGACGCCGGGGGACAGGAAGGCCTTGACGCACTCGCTGAACTGCTGGCCGAAGCGCCGATGTCCTTTTCGCATCACGAAGTATCGAGCGCATATGTCGAGCCGTTCCGTTCGCATTCCGTGGCCGTGCTGCCGGCGGGGGCGGCGGCGCGCGGGGCCGTGACGCGGCAGGCGGCGCTGGACGAGTATGTGGCTCACGGGGGCGCGTTGCTGTTTCTAGGCGGGTACAGCCCTGACACGGCGCAAGAAGCCCTGGCGCGCTGGCTGGCGCCGGCGGGGATTCACATTGATACGGCGGCTCGGGTGGACGGGTCGTTTGAAACCGCTGCTAAATCGGATCTCGGCCGGCGGATCCCGCGTATCGAGATTCGGAATGGCTGCGCGTTACACGTGGACGATCCGGCGCTGGCGCTCGCGCCAACGGTACCAAACGCCGACCAGACCGCGTTTGCGGCGGCGCAGTACGGCGCGGGACGCATTGCGGTCCTCGCGTCGCCGTCGCCGCTGGAAAACGCAGCGATGAAGAACGAGGCAAACGCGCAGTTCGCGACTGCGCTGTTCCGCTGGCTCAGCCAAGCGGGACGGGGATTGGAAGATGCGGACCGGGATGGCATTCCAGACAAACTGGAGGATCGAAACGGGAATGGCCAGGTGGATTCGGGCGAGACCGATCGCCTGAATCCGGATACCGATGGGGATGGCATTGATGACGGCGACGAAGACTTGAATCGGAATGGCCGCCTCGACCCGGGAGAGTCAAGTCCTCTGAATCCGGATTCAGACGGCGATGGAGTTTTCGACGGGGCGGACGAGCAGCCGCTTCCTCCATTGGGAACGCCCGCTGTCGAGCGTGTCGAGCCTCCGCAGGGTCCTGGAGAAGGCGGTTACAGCCTGCTAATTGCAGGTCGCAATTTCCCGCCCGCGAGCCGCGTGACGATTGGAGGACGCGCGGCCGCGTCGGTGCGCCGCTTGAGCGCGACAACGCTGATTGTCGAGGCGCCGCCCGCGACCCCGCAAAACGAAGGCAACGTGGATGTGGTCGTCGCGGCGCCTGAGCCGGATGTCCAGGGCACATTACCGGGCGGCTTCCGTTATGTCGCGCGCAGTACCGCGGAGTTAGGCCTCAAGGCGATCGCCTCCTCGACTACGGATTCCGGGAAAGTAGGAATCGCGTTAAACGTACCGGCGGGCGTGACCGTGGGCCGGATTTCGGCAGATCTCGCGGTGACGCCGCCGGGTTCGGTGCAATGGCGGGCGCCCTCGGCCGGACCCGCCTCGGAATTGGCCGGCCGGTCGGTGAGTTCCCGGCCAAATCCGGAAGGTATAACGGTGGACATATCCCCCGGGGACACGGCGGCAGGCGGCGGCCTGATTGCGGTGATACCGTGGACGCGGTCCGATGCTCGCGACGCAGAGGGCGCGATCCGCGTACGCATTCGGAAGGCGGCCGTCACGACGTCCAACGGCGAGTCCTTGACGACTAATCTCGACGGAGCCGAGATTGAACTGGGAACAACTGGGCCATGAAGGTCCTTGTCATTGTGAATCCAGTATCAGGAGGCGGGCGCGGAACGGCGATGGGCGAACGCCTGTGCGGAGAATTGTCCGCGAGGGGCGCTTCGGTCGAGAAGTTCGTCACGCGCCGGGCCGGCGATGCGCGCGGCCACGCCGGTCTGCCGGGATTTGACTGCGTTGCAGTTGTGGGCGGCGACGGAACCGTGAACGAGGCCGCCAACGGTCTAAGCAGCCAGGAAACGCGTTTGGCGATATTGCCGCTTGGGACGGCAAACGTGGTAGCGAAGGAATTGGGGATTCCGTCTGACCCGCCGGCTGTCGCGGATTTGATTGTGCGTGATTCGACGCGCGTCGTTGACGCCGGCCGCTACGGATCCCGGCGTTTCTTGCTCGGGGTTGGCGCGGGGCCGGATGCGGCTGTGGTTGAGGAGGTGCATCGCGCACGCGGCCGGAGCCTAAGTTACGCTAGTTACGTTCGCCCGGCGTTACGGGTACTGCTGGGATACCGTTTCCCGGCAATACGTGTTGAGATCGACGGATCGGCCGTGTGCGAGGACGCGAATTACGTCGTCGTTGGTAACTGCCGCTATTCCGCGGGAGTTTTCCCTGTCACACCATTGGCCCGGATCGACGATGGGCTCCTGGACGTATGTGTCGTTCGAAACTTGAGTCTGCTGCGTCTGGCCGCGCTGGCGCTGGCGACCCACCGGCCGGGCTTTTCCACGCGGCGCGGCGTGATGTATGCGAAGGGCCGTGAAATCGTCTTGTCGTCCTCGGACGGCAGGCGTGTTCCGTTTCAAGTGGACGGCGATCCGGGTGGCGAATTGCCACTGAGCCTCTGCGTGGAAACGTCGGCGTTTCGAATGGTGGCGCCAGCCTGATTCATTTGCCGGCGCGAGACGGGGCGTCGCTGGCGCATTCCAATTGGAATGGACCGCGTGTATTATAACGCGTCTTGAAAAGGGCCTGCGAAACTGATTCGCGGGAACTGCCGGCGCGGGATGCCGGTAATCTCAAGGTCTGTTTTTCAACGACATCGCGATCATATTGAGGCCGGATTCCGAGAGGGACGCGGTACATGGCGGCGGATGACAAGAAATCGAAGACCGAGTTGCTCGAGGAGCTTCGATCCCTGCGCGAGGAGAATACGCGCCTGCTCACGGTGACGGCGGCGGGAGATGAAGCGGCATGGCGCCGTGTCTTGTTCGACAGCATGCCGGTGATGATGCACTCGATAGATCGCGAGGGACGCCTGATCAGCGTAAGCGACTACTGGCTAAACGCAATGGGGTACGAACGAGGGGAGGTCTTGGGACGGAAGTCAGTCGAGTTTCTCACGGAAGATTCCCGGCGGTACGCCATAGAGACCATTCTGCCGGCGTTCTTGGCAGCTGGATCCTGCGTCGATGTCCCGTACCAATTCGTCAAGAAAAATGGCGAAATCATGGACGTGCTGCTCTCCGCGACTGCAGAGCGAGATCTGTATGGCGGGGTGGCGCGTTCGGTCGCGGTGTCAATCGATGTGACCGCGCGCAAGCGCGCGGAGGAGGCGCTACGCGCCAGCGAGGAGCACCATTGGAAACTGATGGACGTGTCCCTGGACGCCATCGTAATCCACTGCGAAGGCCGAATCGTTTTCGCGAACCAAACGGCAATCCAGGTGTTGGGAGCTTCGAGCCGGGACGAACTCCTTGGACGCCCGGCGCTCGACTTCGTTCACCCGGACTATCATCAGGTGGTGCGGAATCGTTTGGCCGACTTTCGTAAAGCCACAACGGCAACGTTCACTGAAGAGACGCTACGGCGGATTGACGGGAGCAGTTTCGACGCCGAGTTGGCGACGTTGCCTTACGTATGGGACGGCAAGATCGCAATACAGGCGATATTCCGGGACATGACCCGCCGCAAACAGGCCGAGGAGGCCCTGCGAGAAAGCGAATTGCGGTTCCGTCAGGTATTCGAAGAAGGTCCGGTCGGCATGGTCATCATCGGGGCTGATTACCAGATTACGCAAGCGAACGGTGCGCTGTGCCGAATGCTGGGGTATTCGGAGGCAGAACTGATTTCGATGGGTGTCGCCGCCATAACTCATCCGGAGGACTATCCGAAGGACCTGGAACTTGTGCGAAAACTGACCGCTGGGGAGACGTCCAGCTATCAATTGGAGAAGCGGTACATCAGGAAAGATGGCGCCGTAATTTGGGGGCGTCTTACAGCATCGTTGGCGCCCGAGCCGCACGGACCGCGCAAGTATGGATTGGGCGTCGTCGAGGATATCACGGAGCGGAAACTGGCGGAGGAGGCGCGGAGCAAGCTGGAAGCGCAGGTGCTATATGCGCAGAAACTGGAGAGTCTGGGCGTTCTCGCGGGGGGGATCGCCCACGATTTCAATAACCTGCTCACCGGAATCTTGGGGAACGCCGATCTGGCGCTCGCGGACCTTCCTCCTGCGTCGCCCGTTCGGACTAATATCCAGCAGATTGAGATGGCGGCCCATCGAGCGGCGGATCTCACCCGGCAGATGCTGGCCTACTCGGGCCGAGGCTCGTTTGTAATTCAGCCGGTTCGACTGTCTGAAGTGGTGGAGGAGATGGCTCATCTATTGGAAATTTCCATCTCCAAGAAGAGCGTGTTGCGATATGATTTTGCTAAGAGTGTTCCCGTGGTAAACGCGGACGCGACGCAACTGCGCCAGGTGATCATGAATCTGATCATCAACGCCTCGGAAGCGATCGGTGAAAAGGACGGCGTCATCACGGTTCGGACGGGCGCAACAGAGTGCGACCGAGCTTACCTTTCGGAGAGCCCGCTGGACGAGGCGCTTTCCGAAGGAGTGTACGTCTATCTGGAGGTGGCGGATACGGGCTGCGGAATGACGGAGGAGGTGCAATCGAAACTCTTCGATCCTTTTTTCACGACGAAGTTCACGGGCCGGGGACTGGGGCTGGCGGCGGTGCTCGGCATTGTCCGGAGCCATCGCGGGATCATCAAAGTTCATTCGGAGCTTGGGCGGGGATCAGCATTCCGAGTGCTGTTTCCAGCCGCGACAGGAGTCGGCACGACTCCGCCGAAGACCCCAGTCCCCGCGCCCTCCTGGATCGGCACGGGGTTGATTCTGGTTGTGGATGACGACGAAACCGTGCGTTCACTGGCGAAGACAATGCTGGAACGCGCGGGGTTCAGCGTACTGACCGCGGCCGACGGACGAGAGGCCATCGAGGTGTACCGGTCTCGATACGAGGATATTCGCGCGGTATTACTCGATATGACGATGCCTCATTTGGACGGAGCCGAAGCGTTCGAGGAGATAAGGCGAATCCATGACGGCGCGCGTGTCGTCTTGATCAGCGGCTATTCGGAACAGGATGCGACCAGCCGGTTCACGGGACAAGGGCTGGCTGGATTCGTTCAGAAACCCTTCGGAAGCGGCGATCTGACCGCCGCCGTGCGTAAGGCGATCGATGCAGAATAGATTTGCCGCCGGATTCCGCCACGAGGCGGCCAGGCCGGCTTCGGCATTAGCTGTGGGGAGTTCATGTCTCTACTTGTCATGATTGCCGCGGCCTTCGTGCTAGGCTCGGCCTTGCTGGGGTGGCTTCGAATCGGGGATGGCCTCGAGGGGGCGGCGTACCGCTTTGTCACCGGGATGTGCGCGTGCGGAACCCTAATCATGGTTCTTGGGAGTTACGCAATTGGGGCGGCGCAACTGGCTGTCGTGGCCGTTGCCGGAGTTGGGGTAGCGTACGAGGTATTTGTGTTGGCGCGCCGGCGCCGTGGCGCTCCCGTATCCGCGGCGCCGCGCACCCCACTGGGGTTCGTGGAATACGCCTCCCTCTTCACCGTGGGCGCGGCTCTCTTGTTGGCCCTCGTGTCGGCGCTGGCGCCCGTGACGAGTTGGGATGCGGGCGTGGCGCACCTCTCACTTCCGCAGAGCTACGCGCGCGAAGGGCGGATCTCGCGGCTCGACGGGAATCCGTATTCGGTGTACCCCCAACTGATGCACGCGTTGTACACGTTCGTCTTCTCCCAAGCCGGAGAGACGTTCGCGGCGCTTCTGAATTGGCTCTTCGCGGCGAATGCGTGCGTCATGGCCTATTCACTCGGCCGGCGCATTGAAAGCCGGCGCTGCGGAATCATTGCCGCGGCGATTCTGGCCACCTCGCCCATCTTCATCGATCAAGCGGGAACCGTTTCGCTCGATCTCGCCTTTACCTGCGTGGCCACGGCGGCGCTTGCGGCGTTGGTGAGCTACCACGACGAGAGAAGTGCGCGATGGCTGATCCTCGCGGCGTATCTGGCGGGCTGTTCGTGTGGAATCCGCCATACCGGATATCTGGTGTGCGTGCTGTTGGGGTGCTCCGTGGCGTTGCGCCGCAGCGGTCCGCGGTTCAGGGACGCGGCCTATTTCGCGGGAGTCTCTTTGGCGGCGGCCGCTCCGTGGTTGCTGCGGGCCTATCTACTCTGCGGCAATCCGGTGTATCCGTTTCTCACTTCGTGGTTTGGTGACGGCGGACTAACCCATCTGGATATTTCTTCCCTGGGCGCACACGAGTCCATCAAGGGACTGGGACTGCGCCAATTCGTGATGTTTCCCTGGGACATCATCATGAGACCGGGCATGTTCGACGGGTGGACCAAGTCGCCGGGTGGATTGGTGTTGATTCTCGGCATCCCGGGGCTGGCCGCGTGCGGATGGCGCGCCCGCCGGTTGGGCCTGTATAGCATTGCCGGAGGCGTGTGCTTTTTCGCGTTTCAACGCTTCGCGCGGTACCTCCTGCCGTTCTTCGTCCCCATGATGGTGGTGGCGGCGGTCGCAGCGTGCCGGTTGAAGGGACTGCGGACGATAATCGCGTGTGTATTACTGGTGACGTTTGGCTACGGTCTCGCACTGGACGTAGCGCTGATCCATTTCAAGTTGCCCGCGGTGTTTGGCTATCAGACCCGCGAGGACTACCTGAAAAGCCGTGTCGAACGCTACCCCGCGTTTCAATGGGTCAACGAAAACATCTCCCCGGCGAGCACAATCCTGACACTCGATGTGCGAAGCTATTACCTCAAGGGCCGAACGTATCAGAACCACGACGCGCTGCGATTGCTCGTGAACGAGCCGCGCACGGCGCAACTGAACTGGCTTAAGTCACAGAACATCAAGTACGTCTTCTACGCCCAGGCATACGTGGAAGAGTCGCCTTTCTACGCGAATACCGGCTTGCTGGGCATGTTCGCGTCTTGGCGGAGAAATCCCCTCAACTTCCGCCTGCTAAAGTCATTCGACCTTCTGCGTCCAAATCACGCGGGATGGGAACAGGTCGAAGTGTACGAGATCAACTACGGCGACTCGTAATGCCAAGACTGGTAGTCGACCCACGTTTTGGTATTCTCCACCCGATGCCAAATCACAAAGGAGAGAAGACAAATAGAGACGACCGACCCCAATAGAAACGTAATCATGTCAATATCAATACTCCGAACGCGCAGGAACCTGCGGAATACGACTGCGGAGAGAATGCTCGCGCCAACTATCCCTGCCAGACTAATGGCCACGATAGACCAGCACACACCCTCGGATACCGTTCCGCGCGGCCATGACAGCACGTTACCTGGCACAAGACATTCTACGAAAATTGTCGCAAAGAATAAGCCAAGGTAACACAGCGCAAAAAGTGCGGGGGCAATCACGCGCCAAACCAGTCGTAATGTCCAATGCTGTTGAAACCGGATTCTCGTAGGCTCCAAGTCGCTGATCATTTTGGCCGATACTGTGTAACGCATAGGTGTTGTCATCCCCTGTTTTCTACCTCTCTACCCGGCTCTCCACAACGCAAAAGGAAAACACGAACACCAGAATATCGATTTGTTTGGGATTTGGCAATGGCCCCCCGTGGCTTGGGCGTCCTCGCCCAAGGACCTTGGCCTGGAAGGCCAAGCCACATGGCTGCAGTTCTCTCGCTTCGCCTACGCGCGAATTGTGGCACACCTTCGGCAGCTAGAAACGCCAAAGGACGGGAAGAATCCCGCCCTTTGGCGACAACTGATGAGAATGGGTAACTCGCTAACTTTTCTTGCGGCGAATCATCCTGGAGCCAAGCATTCCCGCGCCCATGCAGCCAAGCATGATCATGGTTACTGGCTCAGGCACCGGCGCAGCGCTCACGTCGAAATGAGCGTACATGGTTAGGCTCGGCTGGGTCCAAGGAGTGCCACCAGGAAAACCGGAGAAATTGGTTGCTCCGGTCCGGGCGACTGCGAATGGCGTCACGTCAATTTGATAACCATTGACGACGAAGGAGCTAACTGGACCATCGTAGAGTTGAAGGTAGTCATTGTCCCAATTGACCTCGAGTAGGCCTGTCTGACTTAGGGCGCCGGTAGTTCCCCCGGCAAATGAGATCGTACTGGTCAAGCTTGTGGGGAGATTCAACTGAACCCAATCTCCGGTCGCATCGTTTGTCCAGTCGTTGTCGGTGCCTGCATATGTGTAACTGACTGTCCAGAGTAGCGTGTTGATCTGTTGAACCGTGCTGCTGCCGGGCGCTAGGTCAAGGGCTCCGCTGCTATAGCCGCCGAGTCCCACGGAGTCGCCGGGGTAACCTAGACCGTCCACGAGGTGCGGCGCTCCGTCCGGCGCGGTGTAGGGACCGGGGTAGAACTGCGGAGTCGATCCGCTTACGGTATAGTCGACCATGACGGCCTGGGCCGATCCCATCGCGAGCCACGCGATCAGCGCGGCGCCTATGAGGATCTTCTTGACGCTTATTCCTGATGTTTCCAACTTCCGACACATGACATTGACTCCTCGATTAGTTGACAAGTTCCCGAGCGGTTTCCAGCGACCACTAGTCGAGTTGCGTGGAAACCAACTCTCCTCAGCCCATTTACTGCACATCGTTCAGCCCAATCGCTCGAAAAAGCAAGGCCCG